>JAGALQ010000041.1 GCA_017625095.1 Clostridia bacterium
AAATCTTCCCACTGTTTTGCACGAAGATATTGGTCTGTTGATTTTCTGTATGCTTCTGCTTGGTCGAAATTAACCTTAAAACTGAAGTACAGATTAGTCCTCCCCATATTTGATAGCAGCCTGAGCTGCTGCGAGGCGAGCGATCGGAACACGGAAGGGTGAGCAGGATACATAGTCAAGGCCGATCTTGTGGCAGAACTCAACAGATGAGGGATCGCCGCCGTGCTCGCCGCAGATACCGTAGTGGAGGTTCTTGCCGCTTGCCTTACCCTTAGCAACTGCCATCTCCATAAGAGCGCCAACGCCTGTCTGGTCAAGCTTTGCGAAGGGATCGAACTCGAAGATCTTTGTATCGTAGTAAGCATTGAGGAACTTACCAGCGTCATCACGGCTGAAGCCGAATGTCATCTGAGTAAGATCGTTTGTACCGAAGCAGAAGAACTCAGCTTCCTTAGCGATCTCGTCAGCTGTGATACAAGCTCTGGGGATCTCGATCATTGTACCGACTTCGTACTTGAGCTCTACGCCTGCTGCTGCGATTTCAGCGTCAGCTGTCTTAACAACAACATCCTTAACGAACTTAAGCTCCTTAACTTCGCCAACAAGGGGAATCATGATTTCGGGAACAAGGTTCCAGTCAGCATGTGCCTTCTTAACGTTGATAGCTGCACGGATAACAGCCTTTGTCTGCATTGCTGCGATTTCGGGGTAAGTTACTGCAAGACGGCAGCCACGGTGACCCATCATGGGGTTGAACTCGTGGAGGCCTGCGATGAGAGCCTTGATGTCCTCAACAGACTTGCCCTGTGATGCTGCAAGAGATGCAATGTCTGCATCCTCTGTGGGAACGAACTCGTGGAGAGGCGGATCGAGGAAACGGATTGTTACGGGGTTACCCTCGAGTGCCTCGTAGAGAGCCTCGAAGTCGCCCTGCTGGTAGGGAAGGATCTTCTCAAGAGCTGCCTCGCGCTCTGCAACTGTATCTGCACAGATCATCTCGCGGAATGCTGCGATTCTGTCTGCCTCAAAGAACATATGCTCTGTACGGCAGAGACCGATGCCTTCTGCGCCAAGCTCACGTGCCTTCTTTGCGTCTGCGGGTGTATCAGCGTTTGTACGAACCTTGAGAGTTCTGTACTTGTCAGCCCATGCCATGATGCGGCCGAACTCGCCTGCGATTTCAGCATCAACTGTGGGGATGATGCCGTCATAGATGTTACCTGTTGAACCGTCGATGGAGATGAAGTCACCCTCGTTGTAGGTCTTGCCTGCAAGTGTGAACTTCTTGTTCTCCTCATCCATTGCGATATCACCGCAACCGGATACGCAGCAAGTACCCATACCACGAGCAACAACAGCTGCGTGAGATGTCATACCGCCACGGACTGTAAGGATACCCTGAGCAGCCTTCATACCTGTGATATCTTCGGGAGATGTCTCAAGACGAACAAGGACAACCTTCTCGCCTCTCTCGTTCCACTCAACAGCGTCTTCAGCTGTGAATACAACCTTACCGCAAGCAGCACCGGGAGATGCACCGAGGCCCTTACCTGCGGGTGTGGATGCCTTGAGAACCTTAGCATCAAACTGGGGATGAAGAAGTGTATCAAGGTTTCTGGGATCGATCATTGCAACAGCCTTCTTCTCGTCGATCATGCCCTCGTCAACAAGGTCACAAGCGATCTTGAGAGCAGCCTTTGCAGTTCTCTTACCGTTTCTTGTCTGAAGCATATAGAGCTTGCCGTCTTCAACAGTGAACTCCATATCCTGCATATCTCTGTAGTGATCCTCGAGGATTGCGCAAACTTCGTTGAACTGCTTGAATGCCTCGGGGAACTTCTCAGCCATCTCTGCGATGGGCATGGGAGTACGAACACCGGCAACAACGTCCTCACCCTGTGCGTTTGTGAGGAACTCGCCCATAAGACCCTTTTCGCCTGTAGCGGGGTCACGTGTGAAAGCAACACCAGTACCGCAGTTGTCACCCATGTTACCGAAAGCCATCATCTGAACGTTGACAGCTGTACCCCATGAGTAGGGAATATCGTTGTCACGGCGGTAAACGTTTGCACGGGGGTTATCCCATGAACGGAAAACAGCCTCAACAGCACCCATAAGCTGCTCTTTGGGATCTGTGGGGAAGTCCTTGCCGATCTTGTTCTTGTACTCAGCCTTGAACTGACCTGCAAGTGTCTTGAGATCGTCAGCTGTAAGCTCAACGTCCTGAGTTACACCCTTTGCTTCCTTCATCTCGTCGATGAGCTCTTCAAAGTATTTCTTACCGACTTCCATAACAACGTCGGAATACATCTGGATAAATCTTCTGTAGCAGTCCCAAGCCCAACGGGGGTTGCCGGACTTCTCTGAAATTGCCTCAACAACTTCTTCGTTGAGACCAAGGTTGAGGATTGTGTCCATCATACCGGGCATAGATGCGCGGGCACCTGAACGAACGGAAACGAGAAGGGGGTTTTCCTTATCGCCGAACTTCTTGCCTGTAACGCCTTCCATCTTAACGATGTACTCCATGATCTGAGCCTGGATTTCATCGTTGATCTTCTTGCCGTCCTCATAGTACTTTGTGCAAGCTTCTGTTGAGATTGTGAAGCCCTGGGGAACGGGGAGACCGATCTTTGTCATTTCTGCAAGGTTGGCACCTTTACCGCCGAGGGTGTTGCGCATTGAAGCGTCGCCTTCGGAGAAAAGGTATACATACTTGTAAGCCATGATTAATATACCTCCAAATTTATAATAAACTATACTAATTAGTTACTGCAGGAAAGATTTCTCAATTCACGCAGTGTACCATCGGATATTATAGCACAGGGCAGAAAGAAATGTCCATACATTTTTAATATAAATTACAATTGTCGCATAAAATATATTTTGGTTATATTACTTAAATTATGGTGCTTTTTGTCAGCAGATATACCAAAAAGCAGTTCACCAATAAAAAACACAGCCATCGGCTTTTATTCACCGA
The DNA here is from genome assembly GCA_017625095.1 of Clostridia bacterium. Taxonomy (GTDB): domain Bacteria; phylum Bacillota; class Clostridia; order Oscillospirales; family Acutalibacteraceae; genus UBA8612. Next base: position 2,984 of record JAGALQ010000041.1, read on the forward strand.
TGGCTGTGCAACTTACTTTATTCTTTTTATTTTTTGACCTTTGACGAAAAACACCTTATCGGAAATATCCATAAGCGGTTTATCGTTCATCGAATCGGTATAGAGTGAATCGATATGCGCGTTCGGATAAGCTTCGTTGAAAGCATCAATTTTGTTTTCGCGGAAGCACACCCTGCCAAGCTTACCGCTTTCAAGGTCAAAGTCTGTACCGATGTAGTTTTTGATACCGATGCGTTTGCATACCTCGGCAATAACTATATGCGGCGAAGCGGAAATAACTACATCGTCTTCGCTCCTGACACGATCATAAAACGGCTTGATTTTGTGCATATGCGTATCCCAGAATTCGTTTACCAATGCATGAATATCGGGAATAGTTACAACATAATCCTCAAACACCTTGGCATATTTTTCAAGAACACTTTCAAGCCTGAGTGTGCCCGCCTTATACTTGATGATACAAGCCACCATATCGGGCACGTTTTTAAGCAGCGACGGATCTTTTCTGAGAACCATCAGAAACAGATCAACAAAGCTTTCGCCATCATAAATTGTGTTATCAAAATCAAAAACATTCATAGGTCTTTATCATTTGTTCAGACTTCCGATGATATCGTAGCTTGCAACGCTGATGAAAAGATCGCAGTTGCGGTAAGGATATTCGTCGGTATAGTAAGTCATTGTGATATACAGACCGTTTGCAACGGTGTAGTAAACATAGCTCTTGCCTGCCTGAGGCTTTTCGGGAATTACGGAGCCTTTATTATTCTGCTCGAAGCCCGACTTCTTACAGGTTTCAATATAGCTGAGATACTCCTCATAGCTGATATCGTTTATGTAGATAGTTGCAAGCTCACCGTTGTCATTCTTCTGATATGTGGCTTTGTCAACAGTGTCACTAAGCTTGGGAAGCTTTGACAAAAAGCTCTGTGAAGGCCATGCCGTCTTCTCGCTCTTGATTGTGTTGCCGGGTGCCACGGTGGGTGATGTTGATTTGGGCGGAATTGTTTCGCCCTCTGCAGGCGGATATGTAACAATCTGCTTAACATAAGTTGTTACCGGTTTGCTGTTTTCATCAAGCTGAGGTTGGCCGTTTTCGTCAAGATCAAGGAAAGGTATCTCAGTCATAACAACAGAACCGTTCTCATCCGTTACCCACTCGCCGGGTGTGCCTTCAAGCTTTTCTTTCTTTGTGCAAGCGGCAAATGCAAAAACACAAGCAAAGCAAAGCAGTAATGCGATAAACTTTTTCATAAATTCTTCCTCCTTTTAATAGTTATGTGCACATTTTAACACAAACCTTTTTACAAGTCAACAAGCGGCAGCACACAGTATGCCGCCGCTTGTATATTTTTATTAAAGAACTTTTGAAAGGAAATCCTTAAGTCTTTCGCACTGAGGATTTGCAAAGAATTCAACAGGTGTATTTTCTTCTGCAATAACACCCTCATCAATAAATACAACACGGCTTGCAACCTCACGGGCAAAGCCCATTTCGTGGGTTACGACAACCATTGTCATACCCTCATCGGCAAGCTGTTTCATAACCTCAAGCACCTCGCCTACCATCTCGGGGTCGAGTGCACTTGTCGGCTCGTCAAAGAGGAGCACCTCGGGATTCATTGCAAGAGCACGCACGATTGCAACGCGCTGCTTCTGACCGCCCGAAAGCTGGCTGGGATAAGCGTTTGCCTTGTCTTCAAGACCGACTCGTCTGAGAAGCTCCATCGCCTTTTCGTTTGCCTTGTCTTTAGACATAACACCGAGCTTTACGGGAGCAAGCGTGATATTTTTGAGAATTGTAAGGTTATTGAAAAGGTTGAACTGCTGGAAAACCATACCCATCTTCTGACGGTGAAGATTTATATTGACCTTGGGTGCGGTAATATCGGTGCCTTCAAAAAAGATTTTGCCGCCCGTAGGATTCTCAAGCAGATTAAGACAACGAAGAAATGTTGATTTACCTGAGCCCGATGCGCCGATAACAACAACCACTTCGCCTTTTTTAATTTCGGTATCAATACCTCTGAGAACTTTATTGTCACCGAATGCTTTTTCAAGACCTTCAACTTTTATAAGCGTTTCATTAGTGATCACTGTTACGCAGCCTCCTTTCGAGCTTTCCTACAAGTGCTGTGAAAATCATAACCACAACAAGGTAAATAAGCGCAACTGCAATAAGCGGCATAAAAGCCGAGAACGTTCTGCCTCGGATAAGGTCGCCTGCTTTTGTCAGGTCAACAATGCCTACGTAACCGGCAACCGATGTTTCCTTGAGGAGAACGATAAATTCGTTACAAAGAGTGGGAAGAACAATTTTGAACATCTGCGGAATGATGATATGAATCATTGTCTGGATGTAATTGAGGCCAAGGCTTCTGCCTGCTTCAAACTGGCCTTTATCAACAGACATAATACCGCTTCGGAAAATTTCGGCAACATAAGCGCCTGAATTGATGCCAAATGCAACAATTGCAACAGCTGTTCCGTTTGTTGAGGAAGCGAAGATTACGAAATACATAATCAGAAGCTGAACAACAACCGGTGTGCCACGGATAATGGTGAGATAAATATTGCATATCGCATTAAAAAATGCAAGCAGTCTATATCCGAAGCCGCCGCGTTTCTTCATATCGGCGCCTGTTTTGTCATAGGTTGAGCGCACGATTGCCACAATAACACCGAGTGCAATGCCGAGAAGGCACGAACATAATGTGATAAGAAGAGTGTTCTTAAAACCGTCAAGGAGCCATTCCCAACGGTCACCCTCTATAAAGTTGAGCTTGAATTCATCCACGAAATCAACCCAACCGCTTTTCAGAAGCTCTGCCAGCCCCTGTGCTTTCACTTTCATGAAAGAAAAAAAATCGCTAACAATCCACGCGGTCATTACTTTACTCCTTTACCATAAAAACAGCGGGCGAAGCTTAAGGCCGCCCGCCGCTATTATGTTTAGTTAAAATCAGGCACTGATATATTTGCCGATAATCTCCTTGATCTTGCCTTCTGCCTCGAGCTCTGCAAGAGCTGTATTGATCTTTGTGAGAAGGTCTGCGTTGTCTTTAGCTACGCAGATTGCATAGTCTTCAACCGCCCACTCAGCATCAAGGATTCTGAGGCCTTCGTTTGCTGCAACAAATGACTTTGCAGGCTCGTTATCGATGATAACTGCGCTGACCTTACCTGCCTTAAGAGCCTGAACAGCTTCTGCACCTGTCTTGTAGCGGATAACGTTGTCGTTGCCGTAGCCGCCGTTTTCAACTGTGTCGGAAGCATAGATATCGCCTGTTGTATCCTGCTGAACGCCGTACTTCATTGTGCCGTCAGCCTTGAGGTCATCAAGAGTCTTGATTGTTGAATCCTCAGCAACGATAACAACCTGAACACCTGTAGCGTATGTAGTGGAGAAGTTAACGCTTTCAAGACGCTCGGGAGTAACAGTCATACCTGCCATACCCATATCGAACTTGCCGCTCTGAACGCCGCCGATGATTGAGCCGAATTCAACATCTTCGATTTTGAGTGTCATACCGAGCTTTTCTGCAATAAGACCTGCGATTTCAACGTCGATGCCTGCAAATGAGTCACCTTCTTTGAACTCATAGGGAGGGAAGGAAGCGTTTGTAGCCATAATGAGGACATTTTCTTCCTCTTTAACTTCCTCTTTCTCGCCGCCGCAAGCCCAGAGAGCTGTCATACCAAGCACAAGTGCAAGGACAACAGAAGCAATTTTAATGAATGTTTTCTTGGACATAATAAATTACCTCCTATTTGTAGTTATGGTTATTATATCATCTATGAATAATCAGTGCAAGTTTTTTCAGAAATTATTGAAAAATATGAAAAATTATTCACCTATTACACCGTAATATCGGCCCATCCAGTAGGGCAGAAGATAGCTTGCACCCTCAATAAGTGAAAACTTTGACGGTGTAGAATCGGCAAGAAAGTGATTACGGGTGTATCGCACAACGGGCTTTTCATCATAGGGAAGCGGCTCAGCAAGCTGAGGCGGCTCTCCGAATTCCTGCGGTGAATAGTCCCAGACCATATCGTTACGAAGGCTGTTGAGCACCTTCATCTTCATATACACAAGCGGCATTTCCTTAAGGCTTGTGACCGCTTTATCGATATCCGCATTTTCACCCGTCATCGCCGCATAAACAACATTGAGAAACGGGTTACGCTCTACACGCTCATACTCCCAGTGCTCACGCATACCTGTAAGATAGACATAGCGTAAATCGGGGTCAGTTTCGTAATTGAAAAGCGGAATTGAAATAAGGAAACAAAGATTATCGTCAATATGGCAGGTATGTGCATCCTTCTCTTTGCAGTGCATAGCGTTGAGTGCATAATGCTCTTCTTTAATGAGCCTTACGTATTCTTCGTTATACTTTTCGTTGCCGCTCATACGGTAAGCTGTTTTTAAGAAAGAGAGCATCTCAAGAGCATTTGTACCGTGCTCACCCGACCAGTCGGGATTACGGTTGATATCATCAGGATTCCAGTTACCCCAGCGGGTATAATTGCCGTTTGCATCCCTGAGCCTGTAGTTATTCTCAAGTATATGGTCAACCACCGCACAAAGAGTCTTGCAGATTATTTGTTTTTCAGTCTCATCGGCACAGATATCATAATAAACCGAAAGACCTGAAAAATGTCCGACAACCTCATCGCTTGAAACGTCACCGAGCCACTCATATTCACCTGCATCATACCATTTTTTATTCGGGTTGCCGCAATAAGCGGTGTCACCTTTACGGCGTATACAGCGTGCCATAAGACCCGGCACACCTGTAATATCAAAAAGCCTCATCATGGCGTGGTAGCTTCTGCGGGCAAGACGCAGAGTTTCTGCGTCACCCGTGGCACCGTATTTGTAAGACATAGCCATTATGTAAGCGCCTAAACGAAGTCCGTCGTTGTCAGTAATCTGTACATAGCCCGAAGATAAATCTCTGTAATCGGTAACCACACGCTGAGCAACAAAGCCTATATCACGCACATTGTACTTTTCGTTGTAATCCTGATAAAACTCTGCTTTTTCTTCAAGAGTCATCATCACCGTTTCGATATGAGAGATGCCCTTGTGTGTAGCAACCCAGACCGAATTGCCGTCAGCCTCCGCAATTGCAGTGACTTCACCGTCGGGAAGCCAGTATTCCGCGCCGTAAAAATGGCGCTTTGCACCGTCATAAACAACAAGACCGATATCGGTTCCCACATAGCGTTTGCCGCTTTTGCCGAAAAGAATTTTTTTGACATTATAGCTTGTAAGCGCATTCACCTTATCTTTTGTCACATAGTGATTGCCTGCATCATAAATTACAAGACCTCTGTCTGTACCTATCCAGGTAAGACCGAACTTATCACCTGCCACAGCCTGAATACGGCTGTCGGGGAATTTAGAAGTTTCGGGTGTGACGTTAAACCAGCGCAAGCGTTTGCCGAGCGCAGTTTTAAGGCTGTTTTCAGCCGCAACAAAAATCTCTCCGTCTGCAAAAGCACACATATCAAGCACATTTGCATTTTCCGTCCAGTACCATTTGACAAACTCACCGTTTTCGTAGCGGTAAAGATGTTTTTTCGTGATAAGGCGGAGTCTGCCTGCGTGATCCTGAGAAACAGCAACAACGTCACCCTCAAGCTGCTGCATATTCTCACCGTCACAGGTGCACACACAGCTGCCGCTTGCAAGCCAGACATTGCCGGATAAATCTGCAAATGCCGCCTGCACAGGCGAATCAAACAAACCTGTGCTCACAAAACGCTCACCGTCAAAATATGCGGCACCCTTCTGCGTGCCTGCCCACACCCTGCCGTCAGCACTGACAGCAAGACTGAGCACATCACACGACGGCAAACCGTCGAGGCAATCATAGTGGGTACGTTTATCCTGTTTGAATTTTTTGTATTTTACAGTTGCCAATTCAATCAACTCCGTACAAATACATTTCACTCTTCAATCAAGCCGTAATAACGACCGAACCAATAAGGCATCAGAAACAGAGAAGCGTCCAAAAGAATCTTTCTTTCACTCAGACGGTCTGCAAGGAACTGGTTGCAGTCGTAGTTTGCAAGAGGCTTTTCATCATAAGGAAGCGACACTTTCAGCTGAGGTGCTTCACCGAATTTTTCAGGCGAATAATCCCACTCAAGATCGTTACGCACGCTGTTGATAAGCTTCATTTCCATAAGATCAAGCGGCATTTCTCGAAGCGAATTAACGCCCACGTCAAGCTCGCTGCATTCATCGGTGAATGCACCGTAGAGAATATTCCAGAAGGGATTGTGCTCATCTCTTTCATACTCCCAATGCTCACGCATACCGATAAGATAGCAGTTGAGAATATCAGGATCCTTCTCATAGCGCAGAAGCGGAATTGAAACAAGGAAGCAGAGGTTGTCATCAATGTGACAGGTGTGAGCATCGTCAACCTTGCGGTACATCGAGTTTATTGCGTAATGCTCTTTTGCAACAAGGCGGAGATACTCCGCATTGTATTTCTCGTCGCCGCTCATATGGTGAGCAACCTTGAGGAAAGCGAGCATTTCAAAAGCATTTACGCCGTGCTCCCAATACCAACGGTCGTTTCTGTTCAGATCGTCAGGATTCCAGTTTGCCCACGTTGTCGGCAGACCGTCAACATCGCAAAGACGGTAACCGTGAGAAAGAATGTGATCAACAATCGCGCAGATTGCTTCACAGATTTCCTTCTTCTCTGTTTCATCGGCACAGAAATCGAAATATGTTGCGGCAGCTGCAAAATGACCCACCATTTCGTCACTTGAGGTTTCACCTTTCCACTCAAGTTCGCTTACGTCATCCTTAGCTGCGTGCCATTCGGGGTTACCGTTGCCGTAGCCTTTTTCTCCGGGGCGGCGGATTGCACGCGCAGTGAAACCGGGAATGCCTGTGATCTTCATAAGAAGAAGCAGCGCTTTCATGGAACGGCGTGAAATATCAAGCGCTTCCTGCTCTCCGGTTACGGCATAGCGGTATGCCTGACCGATAAGGTAGCTGCCTGTCCAGAGTCCGTCATTATCCGAAATTTCAACACCGCCGCTTGAAAAATCATAGAGATCATCAAGATCGCGGTTTGTGACAAAGCCGATATCACGCACATTGTATTTTTCAGTCATATCGGAATAGTGCTTTGCCTTTTCTTCAAGTGTCATCGTAAGTGTTTCGATGCAGACCGCACCGCAGTTTGTACCGACCCATACAGTGTTGCCGTCAGCACTTTCGGCAATAGCGGTAACCTCGCCCGAAGGCAGCCAATAACCCTTGCCGTAGAAGTGACGCTTTGCACCGTCATAAATCATAATACCGATATCGGTGCCGACATAGCGCTTGCCAGTCTTACCGAAAAGAATCTTTTTGACGTTGTAGCTGCAAAGTGCGTTAACCTGCTTTTTCGATACCCAATGGTTACGGGAATCATAGACAAAAACGCCATCCTTTGTACCTACCCAGAGTATTCCGAACTTGTCACCTGCAACAGCCTGAACCTGAGTGTCGGGCATATCGGAGGTTTCACTGTTTATCGGGAACCAGCGAAGACGCTTACCGAACGCTGTCTTAAGGCAGTCACCTACAGCGGCATAAACCTCACCGTCAGCCACAGCAGCCATATCGTAAGGCACAGCACCCTCATTCGAATGCCAGTTGATAAATTCACCGTCATATCTGTAAAGGCAGTCATGTGTTATCAGACGGAGATTGCCGGAATGATCCTGCGAAATTGCAACAATATCGCTGTCAAGCTCCTGTTTGTTTTCGCCGTCAGATGTGCTGACAGTATTGCCGCAGCCGACCCAGAGTCTGCCTTCAGCATCGGTGAAGAGCACCTGAACCTTGCCTTCAAATCCGTCAACCTTTCTGAAAGCACCGTTTTCAAAAACAGCAACTCCGTTATCCGTACCGATCCATGCTTTGCCGTCTTTATCAAATGCGGCAGAGAGAACATTGAGCGAGGGCAGACCGTCCTTAAGAAAATAAACTGTTCTTTTATCCTGCTTGAAGGGCTTATATTTAACCGTTGCCATATATACACTCCGTTCTTTTTATTATTTTTAAAAAAGGCAGGAACGAACTGCGCTCCTGCCTTTTGTTTTAAGGTTTAATTATTCAGCAGCTTCCTCTGCAACTTCTTCAGCTGCTTCTTCAACTGCTTCTTCTGTTGCCTCTTCAACTGCTTCTTCAGCTGCGGGCTCGATAAGAGCACGGATTGAAAGGCTTACACGCTTCTTGTCGAAGTCGATCTCTGTGACCTTTACGTCAACAACATCACCGACGGAAAGAACATCCTCGGGCTTGTTGATGCGGCGATCAGCAATCTGAGAGATGTGGATAAGACCGTCGATGCCGGGGATAACGTTAGCGAAAGCACCGAATGTTGTCATACCGACAACTGTTGCCTTGCAAACTGTATCTACGGGGTAATCGCGGCGCATGATCTCCCAGGGATTGTCCTCAACCTTCTTGTAGCCGAGAGAAATCTTCTTGTTCTCTGCGTCGAGCTTCTTGATGTAAACCTCAACAGTATCGCCAACGTTGACGATCTCTGAGGGATGCTTGATGCGCTTCCAGCTGAGCTCGGAAATGTGAACCATACCGTCAACACCGCCGATATCAACGAATGCACCATAGCTTGTAAGGGACTTAACGGTACCTGTGTAAACGTTGCCCTCTGCAGCGTTATCCCAGAATGCCTTAGCCTGCTCCTTACGTGCCTCACGAAGAACAACACGGATTGAGCCGACTGCACGCTTGCGCTGCTTATTTACGTCGATGACCTTGAAAGAAACCTTCTGCTTGAGAAGATTCTCAAGAGGCTCGTCCTTTGAAAGACCTGTGTGTGAACCGGGGATGAATACACGGGAACCCTTGCAAGCAACAAGAACGCCGCCGTTGGGGATAACCTCGAATACTGTACCCTCGAGAACTTCACCGCTCTCGTTTGCTTCACAGATGTCGTTCCAAGCCTTGGATGCATCAAGACGGCGCTTTGAAAGCATCATTGTGCCCTCTGCGTCATTTGTCTTCATGATGATGAGCTCGATCTCGTCACCGATCTTAAGTTCCTTAGACGGGTCAGCCGTAGGATCGTTGCTGTACTCGTCAATCGGAACGTAGCCTGTCTGCTTGCGGCCGATGTCCACCTGGATTTCACTGGGGGAAATGCCAACAACGATACCACGAACCTTCTGGTCGGTGCTCATGCTCTTGAGTGACTCCTCCATAAGTGCCTCGAAGGACTCCTCTGCAGCTTCTGCGGCATTTGCCGACTCCTGACCAGCTGCCTGAGCAGTTACCTGCTCCTTCTCAGCCTCAAGAGCGTCAATCTCAGGCTGAACTTTTGCTTCATTTACGTTTTCAGACATGGTTTGTAGTACCTCCTTTATTATACCGGCAGGAGTAGATGCTCCTGCAGTAACGCCAACACGGGTGCAGCCGCTCAGGTCAAGCTGCCTTACCTCATCTGCCGTTTCGACAAGATAGGTCGGGCAATTCGGTTCGCATACCGCTTTAAGCTTTGCGGTGTTTGAACTCTGGCGACCGCCGATAATAATCATTGCGTCATTCACAAGTGACAGCTCATAGGCTTCCTGCTGTCTTTCTTGCGTCGCACAGCATATTGTATCAAAAATTTTTGCGTTTGTATAGAGTTTTTTTATCTTTTTTTCGCATAAATTCCATTCTTTTGTGCTGAAAGTTGTCTGAGCGACAACCAATATTTCTTTTTCAGACAAATCCGGAGTTTCTTCGGCAATTTTTTCAAGCTCATCGCTGTTGCAGAACACAATACAGTCCGTCTTACAGTGGCCGACTATGCCCTGCACCTCAGGATGACTGGCATCGCCTGCGACAAGCACAACCGTATTATCATTCACCTTTTCGGAAACAATCCTGTGAATTTTTTTGACAAAAGGACAGGTTGCATTACAGCAGTCAATGCCCATTGCGGCAATCTGCTCTTCAACGGCCGAGGTAACACCGTGAGCTCGCACAACAAGAGTTTCACCTTCAAGTGCCTGTACAGGCTCGTCTATTATACGTGTACCCTTTGATTCAAGGTCTGCAATAACCTGAGGATTATGGATAAGCGGACCTAACGTACAGACACGCTTGCCCTCACCGAGCATTGAGTAAACAAGATCAACCGCTCTGTTGACACCGAAGCAGAAGCCTGCCGTTTTTGCAAGAGTTATTCGCAATGTCCTTCCTCCCAGAGGCTGACAATTCTTGCCATAATCTTTTCGGCAGCCTCACGACGCTCACGTGATGAGGTTTCATCGTTAAATCCGAGCTCTTCATACTTGATAGGCTTGCCGAAGCGTACTGTAATCTTACGGAACAAAAGTCTGTTTTGTTCACAGTATAAAGCTACGGGAAGAATATCAGCTTTTGTCTGCTTTGCAATAAGAGCTACGCCTGACTTGGGCTTATGGGGCTTGAGGTCCTTTGAACGTGTGCCCTCGGGGAAAATGCCGAGAACGTGACCGTTTTCAACAAGCTTTATTGCATAATCAACAGATGCCTTGTCGTTTCTGCCTCTGTTAACGGGAAAAACGTTGAGATGTGTAAGGAACCAGGCACCGATCTTATTCTTGAAAGCCTCTGATTTTGCCATAAAGTGAATGGGTCTTCTGCATTCACTGGAGAGTATGACGGGATCAAGAATATTGATGTGGTTGCAGGCAACGATATAAGAACCGCTCTGAGGAATGTTTTCCTTGCCTACACACTTTATTTTCAGAATGAGCTTTATAGCGGGTCTGAGGGGAATCGAAACAATATCATAGAATTTTCTGTCGCGCACAGTAGAAAAATCAAAAGCCATTTTACATTTTCTCCTTCACTATTTTATTGAGTGTATTGAGCACCTGCTCAAGATTCATATCTGATGTATCGACAAGAACGGCATCGTCAGCCTGCTTGAGAGGAGCAATTGCGCGGTGCGAATCCTGATAGTCGCGCTGCACCATTTCATCAAGCACCTGCTTGTAATCCGCCTGCATACCCTTGGCAAGAAGCTCATCGTATCTGCGCTTTGCACGAACCTCTGCGGAAGCTGTCAGGAAGATTTTAACCTGAGCATTCGGGAGGACAACCGTGCCGATATCTCTGCCGTCCATAATACAGTTGTTTTTAGCGGCAATATCACGCTGAAGGTCGAAAAGAAACTCCCTTACAGCAGGAATTGCAGAAACGTTTGAAGCAGCCATCGAAGCTTCGGGCGTGCGGATTGCAAGCGAAACATCTTCATCGCCGAGGAAAACACGCTGTTCACCGTCAACGAAACGAAGGCTTACATCTGCGCTGCCGAGTGTTCCGGTAACCTGCTGAACATCTTTTGTGTCAGCACCCTTGCGCATTGCATTGACACCAACGGCACGGTAGAGCGCACCTGTATCAACATAAATATAACCGAGTCCTGCCGCAAGCTGCCTTGCGATTGTGCTTTTGCCTGCGCCTGCAGGCCCGTCAATTGCAATATTAATCATAAAACCCCACCCGTTATTCAGATATTATTACCTGCCGCATAGCCTGTTGAAAAGGCTATCTGCAGATTAAAGCCGCCTGTATACGCATCAACATCGAGCACCTCACCTGCAAAAGCAAGATTAGGCACAAGCTTTGATTTCATTGTCTTCGGGTCAACCTCACTGACCTTGACACCGCCGGAGGTGACTATCGCCTCCTCTATCGGACGGAAACCCGTAACGGTGACCTTAAAATCCTTGAGCAAATCAACAAGACCCGCACGCTGCTCACGTGTTATCTGGTTGGTTTTGGTCGATGTCCTGATTCCCGAAAGCTTTGCTATAACAGGAATCAGCTTACGCGGAAGCAGCAGACCGAGAGAATTGACATAATCCTTGTTTGCATTTTCCGTAAAATCCTTTATGACACGTTTATCGAGCTGCTCGTGGCTCAACGCCGGCTTGAGATCGATATGTATGACGTATTTTTCACTCTTCATATCGCGCATATGTGAGCTTGCGCTGAGAATCATCGGACCCGACACACCGAAGTGTGTGAACAGCATTTCGCCGAAATCCTCATAAACCGTGCGGCACTTTTCCGTATCTTCAACGCGGATTGCCACATTACGCAATGACAGACCCATAAGCTGTGAACAGAATCCCTCGTGCGCTTCAAGCGGCACAAGTGAAGGCTTTAGTTCAGTTACGGTATGGCCTGCCTGAGCAGCAAGGCTGTATCCGTCGCCCGTAGAGCCTGTGCCGGGATACGATTTGCCGCCCGTTGCAACAACAACGCCGCCGCATTCAATCGTATCGCCTTCTTCGGTTTTTACCGCGGTAACAAAACCGTCGTTTATAACAAGCTCAACTGCTCTGCCTTTGCGGAATTTTACGCCTGCTTTTTTGGCGGCACCGTAAAGTGCATCGACAATGTCAAGCGAAGAATCCGAAACGGGGAACACGCGGTTACCGCGCTCAATCTTGAGAGACACACCCTGCTCCTCAAAAAAGTCCATTGTATCCTGCGGCATAAACGCCGAAAATGCGCTGTAGAGGAACCTGCCGTTGACAGGCACAGCCGCAATCAGATCGTTGAGGAGGTTTGCCGCATTTGTGACGTTGCACCGACCCTTGCCGGTAATAACTATTTTTCTGCCGGGGCGATCGTTACGCTCAAGCAGCGTGACGTTTTTGCCGCCGCGTGCCGCCTGAATTGCCGCCATCATACCTGCGGCACCCGCACCGATAATTATAATCTCATCTGTCATCTTCAGGTCTTGCCTCCTGCTTGTCGTAGACGTTATATTCATCCCAGATTTTTTCAAGCTCGCTGAGGTTATCGTAAACCTCACTGCGACGGTTGAAGGTTGCGGCAACGATGAGCGCATTGATAAGGCTCAGCGGTGCAACAAGAGAATCGACAAACGAAGCCATTGTGCTGCGTGCAAGCAGAAGATAATCCGCAAACTGAGCAATCGGAGAAAGCTCACTGTCGGTAACGGAAATTATCTTGGCTTTTTTATCGCGCATAAAGCGCAGAGCACTTATTGTCTGGTTGGAATAGCGAGGGAAGCTGATCGCAATACAGATATCTCTCTCGTCTATACGGAATATCTGCTCAAACACCTCGCTGGCACGCGCACTGTCAACAAGAATGACGTTTTCGTAAACAGGTCTGAAGTAGAATGCGAGGAAATTAGCCAGTGTAGCGGCACTGCGCACACCTAAAATGTAGATATTCCTTGCCTTGTTTATAGCCTCAACCGCACCGTTGAAGCTCTCCTTCGAGGTCTGCTCGAGAGTAGCCTTTATCATTGAAGCATCGGCAGTGAGAACGGTTTCGAGTATTTCGTCCTGACCGATGCGTACACTTGCGCTTTCCATTCGCTGAACGCTTGTCAGCTTGCTGCGGATAAGCTCCTGCAGATCATTCTGAAAAGCAGGATAGCCCTCAAAACCAAGCTCAGTTGCAAAACGGACAACCGTGCTTTCGCTTACACCTACGGTTTCGCCCAGGCGTGCCGCAGTCATAAAAGCTGCTTTATCGTAGTTTTCCATTATATAGTTGGCAATCTTCTTCTGCCCTTTGGAAAGCTTTGCATAAAGCGCATCTATTTTATTCAGAATCGACTTGGTCATAATATGTCGCTCCATACTAAATAATTATTTATATAATACTATTTTTTTATGAAAGATGCAACTGTTTTGCAAGATTTATTTCATAATCCGCCGGATGAACACAAAAGGCAACCGCAGCCGACACAAAATTTTGCCGAACTGCGGTTTATATCATAGACTGTTATTTTTTATTCTTGTTTTTCTTTGCCTGCTTTGCTTTATCGTATGCTTTACGCTCTTCCTCAAGCTTGCGCTTTTTTTCCGCCTCTTCGGCAGCCTTCTTTTTCTTTATCTTGTCCAGATACATTTTCAACGGCACCGCAACAATAACAATTACAAGAAGCAATATGCCGCCCAGTACGAACATACACTGACCGAATAACGGATGACAAATTGCGCAGATTTTACATCTTGCGTGAACAATTCCCTTGCCCTCTGACCAACGGGGAACTTCGAACTCAAGTTCTTCACTGTAATCGGAGTAGAGAGGCACAGTACCCTCATCCGTTTCGAGGTATGCCAGATATCTTACACGAAGTCGCATTTCAGAAACATCATCGACATCTGCAGGAAAAAGATTCACAGTCTTTGTTTCGTTTGAATAATGGCTGGAGGTTGCAGACAGATCCGCTGCCTCCCATGAACCGTCGCCCTTATCAATATCCACTTGTAGCTGAATATAAGTAGGCATCTGGGTTGAAAGCCATGCTTCCGCTTCTTTTATGCTTTCGGGAGTTTTAATATCAAAAGCAAGGTAAGGCATTTCATCCTCAAGATATTCAACACGCGGATTATATGCTTTTGGTGCTTCAAGTTCTGCAGGAGCTTTGCCGAAATCGACATCACGCTCAACCTTAACGGTATCCGTCCAATCAGAAGTCATAACCATTTCAGCATTGTTCCTGATGTAAAGCATTGAAACTCTCATACGGAACTCAAGCGTATGATTTTCAAGATCAAACACATACTGACCTTTGTCATTTGTACGGACAATATCACCAAGAGCTTTTCTTGTACTCTCATTTGTAAGATAAAGTAAATCAAACGTTCTGACAGTGTCGCCTTTTGGTATCGGGCCTCCGTATCCGGATGCCATAGGCGTTGTGTCCCAACTGTCATCGAATTGCCAGTTACCGCCATCAATACGGTAGTCAATCTGAACATAGGTGTTCACATCGGAAATGCCGTATTTCTTCATTGTTTTTTCATTTGACATACCGGAAATTTCGGCACAGCTATCCGTGAAAAGACAGCTTATGCTTACGCGTTCGGCAACTGTGTCATTATATACTCTGTAAACAATTCCGTAAGGTGCTTCAACCTTTGTCAGTTCATCAACCGCACCTGCAGGCAAAACCGACACAGCAAGCAAAAATATTAAAAGCAAAAAAGACAGTGCTCTTTTCATCTTATTTCCTCCAAAGCGATATATGAGTATAATAACCTCTTTTGTTATTAATTTCAAGTGGCAAATAAAGCTGTTTGTATTTGACTATACAATATTTGTGATATATAATATTCTTTATATTACTTCGGAACGGTGAAAAATATGAAATCATTGCTTTGCCCTGTATGCAAAAACGAACTATCAAAAAACGTAAACGCAATGAGATGCGAGAACTCACACAGCTTTGACATTGCAAAAGAGGGCTATGTCAACCTCCTCACAGGCAGCAAAAGCGGCAACCTGATAGGTGACAACCGCGATATGGCACGCTCACGGAAAAATTTCCTTGACAAGGGATATTTTGAGACTGCCGCGCAGGCTGTATGCCTTGAGCTTTCGTCTTTCAACCCTTCAAGCGTGCTCGATATATGCTGCGGAGAAGGATATTACACGCAGCTGATAACTCAGGTCTGCGATGCTGAAGTTTACGGATTTGATATCTCGAAAGAGATGGTGCGACTTGCAGCAAAGAGAAAGTGCGATGCAACTTTTTTCGTTGCCAATATGTCCGACATTCCACTTGCAGACAGCAGCATTGACTGTGCAGTTCATCTTTTTGCACCTTTTTGCGAAAAGGAATTCCTGCGTGTTATCAAGCCTGGCGGTTGCCTTATAAGTGTGTGCCCCGGCGCAGACCATCTTTGGGAAATGAAATCCGCACTTTACGAAAAGCCATATAAAAACGAGGAAATCTGCCCCGACATTGAAGGTTTCACGCTCACCAAAGCATTCAACAGCACACATACCGCTAATCTGACAAGCGGAGAGGATATTGATGCGCTGTTCAAAATGACACCATATTATTATCACACCTCACCGAAGGATAAAGAAAAATTATTCTCCCTTGATTCACTTGAAACAACAATAGATTTTTATATAAGGATATACCTCAAGGACTGACTGATATGAAAAAGACAAAACACGAAATTGATATGTGCAACGGCCCATTGCTTGGCAAGGTGCTTGTTTTTTCGTTGCCGCTGATGCTTTCCGGCATACTACAGCTGTTATATAATGCCGCTGACATTGCCGTTGTCGGCAGATTTGCGGGAAGCGCATCACTGGCAGCAGTCGGCTCGACAACGTCGCTGATACATCTGATAATCAATCTGTTTATCGGCCTGAGCGTAGGTGCCAGTGTTGTGGTTGCGCAGCATATAGGCGCTCACGATTTCCGTAAAGCTCACGATGCCGTACACACTGCCGTTGCATTAAGCCTTGTAGCAGGAACAGCAACGCTTATAATCGGCATCGCCCTGTCAAAATTCTCTCTCACGCTTATGGATACACCCGAAGACGTAATTGACCTTGCCACACTGTATGTAAGGATCTATTTCCTCGGTATGCCGGGTATGATGGTTTATAACTTCGGTGCAGCAATACTCAGAGCAATGGGCGATACTATGCGTCCGCTCTGGTTTCTTACATTTTCCGGCATCGTCAACGTACTGCTGAACCTGCTGTTTGTATGTGTATTTCATATGGATGTTGCAGGTGTTGCTCTTGCAACAATTATTTCGCAATATATTTCCGCGGTGCTTGTTATCATTTGCCTTATAAAGCTTGATAACTGCTGCCATCTTAACACAAAAGAAATCCGATTCCATAAATCAGAAGTTGCCAAGATGATGAAAGTAGGTTTGCCCGCCGGCATACAAAGCTCTCTGTTCTCTGTTTCGAATGTTCTTATTCAGTCTTCAATCAATTCCTTCGGTTCAACAGTCATGGCAGGAAACGCCGCGGCAGCCAATATTGAAGGTTTCACATACACAGCTATGAACTCGGTTTATCAGGCGGCAGTCACCTTTGTCAGCCAGAATGTCGGCGCAAAAAAACCGGAGCGAATATCCCGCGTTGCTGTTGTAACGCTGATGACGGTAACGGCAGTCGGACTTATTATGGGCGGTGCCTCTTACCTGAGCGGTGAAACGTTGCTCAGGATTTATTCAACAGATGCGGCAATCATCCCCTACGGAATGATAAGACTAAGGATGATTTGTCTACCGTATTTTCTATGTGGAGTAATGGAAGTTTTTGTCGGTCTGCTCAGAGGAATGAACTGTTCAACACTGCCGATGATTGTTTCCGTTTTCGGCTCCTGTGTTTTCAGAGTTATATGGGTCTACACGGCATTCCGTGCAAACCCTACACAGGAAACGCTCTATATCGCATACACGGTATCATGGATATTGTGCGCAAGCATTCATTTCATCTGCTACCTTATAATCAAAAGCAGACTGAAGAAAAAGATCAGCTCAGAAAAAATCCAGACAGCGTAAAAACAGCGGATAGTTTTAAAAACTATCCGCTGTTGATTTTTCTGCTTTTCAGCTTAATCAGTGTGTATTTTTCGAACCGTCCGAAGACCCGGAGTCTTCGCCATAACCATAACCGTAGCCGTACCCGCCGTAACCGTAACCGTAACGGCGACCGTAGCCATAGCCATAACCGTACTTATATTTACTGTAAGCACCTCTCACGCCATCTGAAGCAACAGTGTTGAATACACAACCGATAAGTTCAGCCTTGAATGAAGTGATATCCTCGATAACGCTGCGTATACGTGCACAAGCTGAGAAGTTCTCACGTACAACAAGAATAGCAGCATCAGCAAAGTTGGAAAGGATATTTGCATCTGTAACAACCGCAGCAGGTGCAGTATCTATGATAACGTAATCAAACTCCTCGCGCGCTGCTTTGATAACCTTATGCATCTGCTGTGATGAAAGAATCTCTGTAGGCTCATCGTTTGAGTGAGCAGTCGTAAGAATAAAGATCTTATATTTTCCAACATACTTGATTGCGTCACTCAGCTCTGTTTTGCCGCTGATAACAGACGCCAGATCATATTCCGGACTGACATTAATATTGAGGAACTTGCTGACAGCCGGTTTACGAAGGTCAGCATCAATAACAAGCACTGATTTTCCGTTTTGCGCAAGGCTGAGCGCGAGGTTCATAGAGAAGGTAGTTTTACCTTCATTTTCACCGGCACTTGTAACAAGAATAACCTTGTGATCTTTTCTTGCACAGAAAGTTTCGACTTTTGTTCGTATCGCTTTATATGATTCTATAAATGAGAAACCTAACGTACGGTCGGTAAGAAGCAATCGGTATCCCTTGTTCTTCTTTTTGCCCTTAATACGCACATTTCCGACTGTACCGATAATGTTAGATTCAAGCTTGACCTGAATATCTTCAACAGTCTGAACAGTGTCACGCACAGCATTTGTAACAATAACGGCAATAAATGCAATTGCAAAACCGACTATTGCACCGATTACCGAGAAGCGCATTGCTGACTTGCTGACGTCCGGCTCATTGGGCAGAAGAGGTGTTTCGCAAAGCTGGAGCGTTGCGTTCGGATAAGCGTAATTGACAACTTCCGCATAGCACTTTTCAAAACCGCTTGCAATTCTGTAAGAAAGATTGGGATCTGTCGTTGTGATACGGATAATAATGATATTTGTATCAGGCTCAGTTGTAACCTTCATACTTCCTTCAATCTGACCAATGCTGGTATTACCGCCACAGCTTTGAGCAACCTTCTCGAGCATCGTACGGCTCTTAAGAATATATTTGAAGGTGTTTGCCATCTGAACAGAGCTGTTTATGTCACCTGATGAAACAACATTACTTGCCTCCTGATTGTAGGTTGTGAAGCTCATATCAGATGTATAAGTCGGCGTTGTTGTTACAACACCGAGACCAAGGCCGAATGTCGCCATAACAATTGCCGATACAACAAGCAGCCACCATTTTTTAAGCACAGTTTCAAGCAGAAAAACAATATTGATTTCTATACCCTTTGGTGCCGTTGTGCTGTTGTTATTAGAATTCAAGGTAATCTTCCTTTCTTTCAGAATGTATTACGGCCACATCAACCGTATACGCTGTAATTATATTTCATATATCCGGGAATTCCGTTCGAGTAATCATCAGAACCGTTAATCGCACAGATAAACAAATACATGCAGCATAGTGCCATTTGCATATATATTGAATAATAACTTACCAGACCATACTCGCAAAACATTATAACAGCGAGCAGCGTCAACATCATTTTTGCCAATGAACTGTTGGTTTTCAGCCATGTTTTTACCAAGCTTGCCAAAAGATAAAAATAATAGCCGTAGAATACCGCGAAGCCGACTATGCCGAGGTCTGCAAGGATTTCGTAATAGTTGTTGTGCGCATACGTCCACACGTTTATACGGCGACCGATCTGTACGGTGAAGTTATTTATACCGTAGCCGAGAAGCGGCCTTTCAAATAACATATCCGTCGCATTTTCTATGAACTTCTGCCGAAGAGAAAGGCTGTAGTCACCGTCTTCACCTGTCAGATACCCGAACATAGACTCTAAGCGGATACCGATTGCTTTGTACAGTTCAGGCACAGACATTATCAGGTAATACAGCGCCACAAGCAGACCGAAGGTCATAATAATTCTCGTAACAAAATTGCGACGTTGTACCTTCATCAAGCCCATCATAACTATAGCGCCCACCGAAGCCAGCAAAGATTTTCTTGAGCTTGTGAGAATTACGATAAACAAATTCAGCAAAGTGATGACGTAATACCGCTTCTCATCGCAGTATAACGCGAAGTAAAGGGACACCACCAGGCAGATTGCAAAAATCATACCGACCGTATTGGGATTAAGCTCTACGGCAGAGAAGCCGAAGAAGCCTTTGAACCAATCGTCAAACGGCGTGCTTGCCAGCATATACACCGCTACTAAGGTACCTGCCCACGAAAACATCCTTAGACACCTGAACAATCCTGCCCGTGTAGCATAATTCTGTGACATACAAAACGTAATAACAAGACTCTGTATAAGTCTTGACATTACTTTCAGACAGGTTTGCGGGTTGGTTGCCCACAGCGCCGACATCAGCGACAGCAACACAAAGCTGCCGTACCATACGGTAAATGACGGCACAATCAAACTGCCCTGTGATTTCAAGGACATCAGCAGCTTAATAAAAGTCAGACCGAAAAACAGGAAAAATGAAATGTAGTAAAAATAACTTTCGCCCTTTGCGCCACCGTTTGTAAACACCGAACAAAGCAGTAAAAGAAAAGATATATCTACAAATAAATCCAAACCCGGCCTGTCTTTTCTTATCCTTAATATTCCGTTACTGAAAATAAACATAAGAACCTCTTACTTGCCGGCATTAATTGTTTGTTTAGCCATTCTGCGGTTAATCAATAACTGATTGAACTCTTTAATAACACTCGCAGGTGAAGCAACAACAGTTCTGATGCCGTAGTATATAGCATTTAAAGGCTTTCCGCTACGCTTATATGCAACAGTCAAAACTGCGTAATGCCTGAAACGGACGTACCTGCGCTCTTTGGCGGTGAGAAGATCAAGCTTTGTCTTCTTCAACTCATAAAGAGCTTTTTCTCCGTTAACCTTATTCTTACCGAGAGATATCCTTCCCTCGTTGTGAATATACTGTATGATATATGAAACGGGGAAATATCCTGTTTTTGCATTGTGCTCAAGCATGTCCCACATAAGCCAGAAATCCTGACCCATAGGCACAGCACGGA
This sequence comes from Clostridia bacterium, assembly GCA_017625095.1. Lineage (GTDB taxonomy): Bacteria > Bacillota > Clostridia > Oscillospirales > Acutalibacteraceae > UBA8612. The sequence goes on from JAGALQ010000041.1 coordinate 23,610, forward strand.
AACCGTCCGTTGAGAGAATAAAGCTGCGCTTTATCATATAAGTTGACGTAGGACAAAGCGAATGGAGAATATGCTGGCGGAAAAGTGCTTCGTTTGAACAGTCGTTGACATAATTATGTCTGCGGTATTCGATAAGCTTGCCGTCTGCTTTATGAATAAAAACATCGGTAAAGCTCATATCAAGATCATTCTTGAGCATAAATGAAAGCTGAGTTTCAACTTTTTCGGGAAGATAAACGTCGTCATCATCAAGGAATGTGACATAATCACCCGTTGCTGCTTTTATTCCCTCATTTCTTGAAGGTCCGCCGCCCAGAGGCTTTTCGTTCTGTATATATATAACATTATCGTATTTTTCGTATTCTTTCATAAGAGCCTGCGTATCGGCTCTTGAAGGACTGTCGGGAGCGTTGTCATCAACAACAACAATTTCAGTATCGCGGTATGTCTGTGCCAACAGAGAATCTATAGTGCGGCCAAGAAAATGCGGCCTGTTATGCGTCGGCACTATAACGCTTACTTTTATTGACACCCATACCACCCCCAATTTAACATTCTTTTGTATTATATCATAAAAAAAACAATTTGTATACCTTTTTATTTTATTTTCTGTGACAATTACCTACAGTTTACCTGACAATTTTTGTGCAAGCAAACAAACGAAAGCCCCCGAAGAGTTTTTTGCTCTTCAGGGGTTTCTTCAGGTTCGGATATTACGAGAAATCAGATCAGCAGCCGCAGCCGCAACCGGAATCTCTGCCGCAATTGCAGTTGCAGTTACAACCGCAGTTGTCGCCACCGCCGCAGCAGCACAGGAGAAGGATAAGAATGATAATCCAAGAGCAGTTGCCGTTAGAGAAGTTGCATCCCATGTTCGTTTCCTCCTTTCTTCTTACACCACATACTATGGCAGAAGGAGAAAAAGTGTTACATCATTTCTCATTTTTCTTTTCGCGTCTTATCCAGACAAGCGAAAGAATAAGCATCACCACCGGGAATACCGCGGCAAACGCAAAGCCCGCCTTAATATCGGAACCGAGTGCATCGGCAATTCTGCCGGTAAGCGACGGACCTGATGTGCAGCCCATATCGCCCGCAAAAGCGAGCATGGCAAACATTGCCGTGCCGCCCATAGGCATTGCATTGCTTGCCAGACTGAACGTACCCGGCCACATAATGCCGACCGAAAGTCCGCACAGCGCACAGCCAGCAAGAGATAAAAGCGGATAAGGTGAAACAACGGTTATAAGGTAGGCAATTATACACAGCGCACTGCTGCCTGCCATAAATCTGCTCAGCGCAATTTTTTCACCGAATTTGCCGTAAAACACACGGGCAATGCCCATAAACACGGCAAACATACACGGTCCGAGCAGGTCACCCATAGCTTTTGAAACATTAAGTCCTTTTTCGGCAAAAGCAGATGCCCACTGGCTCATCGAAAGCTCACTTGCACCTGCACAGAGCATCATAAGAAACGCGATAACAAAGGTCTTCTTTTTAAAAAGAGAGAACAAACCCGAATGACCGTCTTCTGACGGGAGCGCATTTATCGGCACAAACATATAAAGGAACGCGTTGACAAACGGAATGAGCGCCCAGACACACGCCATAACACGCCACGCGCCTATACCCGCAAAACGGAAGGCAAGTGTTGAAAAAAGCACAACCGTCATCTGACCCCAGCAGTAAAACGAGTGGAGCAGACTCATGGCAGAGGCCTTGTTATCACTCGGGCAAGCTTCGATTATCGGGCTGACTATAACCTCGATAAGTCCACCGCCGACCGCGCTGAAAACAGTCGAAATCAGAAGACCGATATATGGCGGCATTATATAAGGCAATACACTCATCAAAGACAGACCTGCCGCACAAAGAAAATGAGCCGCAACCACAAACGGTCTGTATCCCACCCTATCGACAAGACGCGCCGCAACAAAATCAGTCAGCAGCTGCACACCGAAATTGATGGCAATCATAAGGCTGAGTTGAGTCAGGCTGATGTCAAACTGTGTGCTGAACATAACAAAAAGCAAAGGCGAAAAGTTATTCACTATCGCCTGAGATATGTAACCTATATAACAACTTACAGTTGTACTTTTATATCCGAGTTTTTTCATACGTCAACTCCATCGAAAACATATAAACTTAAAGAACATTATATTTATATCACATCAAAAAATCAAGACAAAACCGACATTATCCAAAATAAAACCCCGAATCATACCTCAGGTACAATTCAGGGTGTGAAAATTATAAAAGAAACAGATCACTCTTCATCCATCAGCTTTTCGAGTGCTGCAAGCTTGACAGCAATGCAAAGCAGCTTCATTGCATCACGAAGTTCATCAAGTGACGGGAATGAGGGTGCAATACGGATATTTGTATCCTTGGGATCAAGACCGTAGGGATAAGTTGCACCGGCATTTGTGAGCACAACGCCTGCACGGCGGCACAGCTCAACAACACGCTTTGCACAGCCCTCCATAACATCAAGGCTTACAAAGTAACCGCCCTTGGGATTTGTCCAGGTAGCTATACCGCAACCCTCAAGATCACGGTCAAGTGAACGGAGCACGATATCGAACTTGGGTCTGAGTACTGCTGCGTGACGCTTCATATACTCGCGAAGACCGTTGACATCCCTGAGCACTCTTGCGTGACGGAGCTGATTTATCTTGTCGTGACCGATAATCTGAGTTGCCATACGTTGCTTTATCATGCGAACGTTGTTTTCGCTTGCAGAAACAACAGCAATACCTGCACCGGGGAAACTGATCTTTGAAGTTGAAGCAACCTCAATAATCATATCTTCCTTGCCGTTTTTCTCAGCTTCGGGGAAGATGTTGAGGAGCGTATCACCGTTCTCATAAACATCGTGAACAAAATAAGCGTTATCCCAGATGATTCTGAAATCGTCTGCCGCAGGCTTGAGTGCTGCAATACGGCGTACGGTTTCATCAGAGAATGTATAGCCCTGAGGGTTGGAATATTTCGGAACACAGAACATACCCTTGACGGAGCTGTCCTTAACAATCTCTTCAAGTACGTCCATATCGGGACCTGTCTCGAGCATAGGAACGTTGACCATTTCGATTCCGAAATGCTCACAGATTGAGAAGTGTCTGTCATAGCCCGGTACGGGACAAGCAAACTTTATCTTACCCTGAAGAAGCCAGGGAGTTGCACCTTCGTAAGCACCGTGTGTCATACACTGCGAGATATAGTCGAACATTATATTAAGGCTTGAGTTACCGCAGACAATGATGTTGCTGTTCTGCACACCGAGTGCCTGTGCAAAAATTGTTTTGCATTCCTCAAGACCTGTAAGGTTACCGTAGTTGCGGCAATCCGTGCCATCCTCAGCATTGTAGCCGTTGAGAGCATTGACACTGTCGAAAATATCCATAGACATATCGAGCTGTGCCGGGCTGGGCTTGCCTCGTGCCATATTGAGTTCAAGACCTCTTGCCTTGAATTCGTCATATTGCTGCTTTACTTCGTCATATGTTGAACGAAGCTGTTCGCAGGAAAGTTCACTGTAAAGAGCCATTTAATCACCTGAATATATTATTACATTTTACATATCGGTTATTTATTCTACTATAACGGGATTAATTTTGCAAGTTTATTTTCATTTTCCTTCACTTTTGTTGCAAGTTTGGGTCTTTTGTGGTATTTTAATGGTAGCTGTCGAACAAATTTATGCAAGACGGACAAACAATCCATTCATTTTGGGAGTAGCTGCATTGAAAAACACATTAAAATCGCAGGAAAGTCTGAGAATTTCCGTTGCCGGATGGTTACTCAGAAACGATAAACAGAATATTTGCTGCGAGGGCAACGAGCTCGGCGACGAATTTCTTGAGAATTACGAGCTGCCCGAACTTGAAGAAGAGCTGTTTGAAACACTTGTAAGTGAAAGTGGCGAAATCACCCTTGTTTTTCAGAGCAAAATCAGCCTGACTGCGCGGCAGACGGTAAACGGCAAGCCTGCCTCATTCATTATTGTACGCTATGTCAGAGCCCTTTATGACGATTTCGGCAACATATACCGCTATGTGACACTCGGCTACAACTTCTGACACGCAAAAAAACAGCCACCCTATTGGGTGGCTGTTTTTAAATGTTGGCAACGACCTATCTTCCCGGGCGGTTGCCCACCAAGTATTGTCGGCACGATTGAGCTTAACTACCGTGTTCGGAATGGGAACGGGTGGACCCTCAATGTCATAATTACCAACTGCGTGTTGGCGTCGACCTATCTTCCCGGGCGGTTGCCCACCAAGTATTGTCGGCACGATTGAGCTTAACTACCGTGTTCGGAATGGGAACGGGTGGACCCTCAATGTCATAAACACCAACTGTTCTGCAAGTTTGTCTCGCAGAGTGCTTTGCTATAATACCAAAATGAAATCAACTTGTCAAGAGTTTTTTTCAAATTTTTTCAAAAATCCGGCAACACCGTCAAAAACCGCTGTATAGAGCGATTCTTTACACCCGGGCAGAACCTCTTCAAAAGGAAGGTGCGACGGATTTGTTTCAAAAACCGCGGCAACAGACTGCACCTGAGTCATATCGCTGACACCGCAGAGCACAAGCACGGGTTTATCCCCTGCCCTTTTTATAACTTCGGCAGGCACTTTGCCCATAAGGCTCTGTCTGTCAAACTTGCCCTCACCGGTAATTATTACGTCAGCAGCCTTTGCTCTCGAATCAAAATCACAGATATCAAAGACAGCTTGCGCCCCTGCACGAAGCTGAGCATCGAGCACGGCACGAAGGCCGTAACCCATACCGCCTGCAGCTCCTGAGCCTGATAAGCCTGCGCAGTCAACACCGATGCTTGCGATAAGAGCTTTTTCATAGTTGCGCAGTGCAGAATCAAGGAACAGCACAGTTTCTTTGTCGGCACCCTTTTGCGGAGAATAGATATAAGCCGCACCGTTTTCACCGTATAACGGATTGTTGACGTCACACAGCACGGTAAAACTGCACCGTGATATACGAGGATCAATACCGCTCAAATCTATGCGTTCAACCTCCGACATACCCTGACCGTCGGGAGAAACCGTTTCACCGACAGCACTGTAAAAGCGCACGCCCAGAGCAGAAAGACAGCCGATACCTCCGTCGGTTGTGGCACTGCCGCCTATACCGAGCACAATGTTTCTGCAGCCCTCATCAACAGCGGCAAGTATCAGTTCACCCGTACCGTAAGACGTTGCACGCACGGGGTCGTTCTTATCACCCGTCAGCGGCAGACCGCTTGCCTGAGCCATCTCAATTATTGCAGTGTCACCCATAACAGCAAACTTTGCATCAATCTGTCTGTAATCTGGAGCTGTTACCTTTGCACTGAAAAGTGTTGCACCGCAGGCAAAAACGAAGCTGTCAAGTGTGCCCTCACCGCCATCGGCAACGGGAATACAATCCACCTGACATTCATCAAGCGAAGCCTCCAACGCCCTGCGCGTGATATCACAGACCTCAACGGCAGACATCGAGCCCTTGAACGAATCGGGCGCAACAAGCACTCTCACAGCTCAAACTCCTCTGCCGAATAGTTGCCCAATGACAAAGGGCGTGCGGGAATTCTGTTGAGGGGATCGTATTTGAAGCTCTTGCAGCTTGAGGTTTTGAGCATAACGCCCTTTTTCTCGCAGAGCACACCGTCTTCATCCGGTGTATGTCTTCCGTACGCACAGTTTGCGCATATCTTTTCAATTGATTTGAGATTCATAAGTTTTTTCTTCACTTTTCTCGCCTCCGGATATTTATATTAACACAATTTTCTGCTTCTATCAAGGTCAATGACAAAAACGGCACAAAGACACATCAGTGCAACAGCCGCAGGCGCTGATGAAGAAAAGAATTCCGCTCCGACGTTACCGTCAAGTGACAGATAAACCGAGGTTTCAACAGGGAAGAAATAAAGTATCAGACGGCAGATAACGGCAGTCATAGCCGCAATTACGGCACGGAAAGCCAGAAACAGCTTCAGCGGAGTACCAACCTTCTGAACAAAGCCTGTAACCTGACATATAACGCAGAGCCCTGACCAGCCGAGTGTTGCCGCAACGGCATAAATGTTTCCGTTTTGTGCGGCAATGCCGCATCCGCACGTAACCTCACATAAACATTTTATAACAGATAAAGTGCGCTCGCTCAGACCGACTGCACCCAGCAATGAAAAAAGGCACGAAAAAGCCGTCACCCAGGCACATATTCCGAGCATCGTATAAGCACTGCGTTCGACAGAACCGACAAGCACTGCCGATATCGGCTTCACCTCTTCAATGATCGCTTTTTCCTTCTGCGGCACAGGCGACATAAATCCGAGAAACACGGCAGTCAACAGTGAGGCCGCGCAAGCCGAAGCAAACAGCACAGCACCCATACGCGCACTGCCGAGCATAACCGTACCTACTGCAGCCACAGTGAAGGCAGGTCCTGCATTCACGCAGAAAAGCGTAAGCCTTTGCGCGTGCTCACGCTCAATTTTCCCCTGCAAGTAAAGCTCTGCCGCTACAGAGCAGCCGACAGGGAATCCGCCGATAAAACCGAAAACCAGTGCAGGAAAAGCAGCGGCAGGAAGACGAAAAACGTAACGCATAACAGGAGACAATACCCTTGTGATTTTTTCGGAAGCAGGAAGACCCGAAACAAAAGAGCTGACAACCATAAACGGAAAAAGCGACGGCACAACAACACCGACGCAGGTTTCAAGTCCCGCCCCGACACCGCTGACAACCGCCGAAGGATACACCACCGCAAGCACACCCAATCCGATCGCAGCGGCGGCAGCTGACACCTTTCTGATATTTTTTCTCTTCATAAAAACACCTCTTCATCCAAAGTAATTTTATTGAAAAGCGGATGCATATATTACACAGAGGTGATAACACAAATGAAAAAAGAACAGCTCATATCAGAGCTGATCAGAGGCACAGGGCTGCCGCAAAGTGCCTTTGACGGCTATGCACAGATAGACCTGATATCAAACACCAGAGCAATAATTGACGGATGCAAAGGAATAATTGAATACAGCGGAGAAAAAATTTCACTCAACCTCGGAAACGTCTGTGCCGAATTCTGCGGAACAGAACTCAATATGAACGCTTTTGAAGACGAGCAGGTTGTTCTCAACGGCAGATTCAGCACAATCAACTTCACATAAGGTGAATTGAACAATCCGAACCTGCCCAAAAGCGGGACTTTTCGCCGCTTTTCGGCGTTTCGGCTTTGAAAGGCGCCAGCCTTCCTGCAACCTCAACCGCCAAAAATCGTCTGAAATTTCTCAGCTTTTGGGTCGGAGAATTTTCACAGAGCGGATTTTTGGTCAACCAAGGCACAAAACGCAGCAAATCCTGACGGATTTGCGAGTATTTTAACGATGGGTGAACGGAAATCAGCCCGTGAAAATCACGGTTCGTATTATTCCATTCACCTTAAGGAGGCCTACATTGTTTACCCGTTTTTACAGATTCTTGTGCGGCTACGTATGCTTTTCGGCAACTCAAGGCTTTGCAGAGCGCTTTCTCAACCTTTGCAGCCGCAACGGTATATTCCTGTGGAATCTGCACCGTGACTCAAACGGAATACGCGCCGCAACCTCAATCCGACACTACAAAAAAATCAGAACAGCCGCAAGCCGCTCAGGTATGCTGACAAAAATCGAATCCAGACAAGGTCTGCCCTTTATTATTTCAAAGCACAAGAAAAGAATAGGTCTGTTTTACGGTGCGGTGCTTGCCGCAGCTTTTCTCAGCATGATGTCAACAATGATATGGAGCATCAATATAAGCGGCAACAACGTTGTAACCGACGAACAGATTTTGAAAGCACTTGAGGAAACAGGAGTAAGCCACGGCACATTCAGAAAAGATATCAATGCCGCAACGGTAAGGTTTGACGTGATGAGCGAAATACCCGAACTCTCGTATCTGACGGTAAACGTTCTCGGCTCGTGCCTCGAGGTAGAGGTGGCCGAGCAGACAGCCGAGCCGCACGTAGCTGATAAATCCTTGCCATGCGATGTAGCCAGCACAATTGACGGACAGATAGCTGCTCTTGAGGTTTACAACGGCACTGCATTGCACAAGCAAGGCGAAGCAATACGCGCAGGCGAGATTCTTGCCGCAGGTTTCATTGAGCTGACCGACGGATCGGTCAAGCTTTGTCACGCCGAGGCTTACGCACTGATACGAACGGATATAGCGTTTGAATGCACAGCACTCCGCAATACAGAAACGCTATGTAAAACAAAAGAAAAGTCATACATTACTCTTCATATTATGGGGCTTGACATTCCGCTTCACAAAAAGAATGACACGCCGCCCGACATTATCCGCACCAAGACAATGTGCATCAACGGTGTTCCGCTGCCGTTTTCCGTCACGAGAGAAATCCGCCGCACGTATTCACCGCAAGAAATCGAAAGAAACGATAAAACGCTTATTCTTTCCGCTGCAGAAGAATATCTCGCAACAAAAACGGAATTGCTCGGCAACGCACACATCTGCTCAGGTGAAATCGCACTCGAGCAGACATCCGATTCCGTAGCAGTCAGAGGCAATTATCTGGCAGAAATCAGCGCAGGCAAAGTAAAAGAAATTCTCACGGAATAAAAAAACATCGGAGCCTTATCAAAGCTCCGATGTGAATTTTTATTTTTTGTGGAGTCGTGCTGTGTAATAAATTGCTTCGTACAGTAAAAGTGCGCCGACAATGATAACAGCTATAATAAGTGAGCCGCGAAGGCTGATTTCAGATTTGAAATTCAGGTCAAAAAGAACTTCCGTTGCAACTATAAGCATTGCAATCTGAGCACCGATAGCGGTAACCACGTGACCGTCTTTGATAATTTTGTATGAAATAAGTACTGTCATTATTGCGGACGATATTATAACCATAAGGCTGACAGGAAGAACAAACTTGTCATACCAGCTTACGTTATCGTTAATGTAGGACAGCAAGAGCATATAAACCGAAACAACGCTCAGACAAATGCAGACCGTTACGGCAGGACGTTTGGGACGAAGAATCGGAAGAACAACAATCATCCACACGCACATAAAGAAGCCTATCATATATGCAGACCAGAACATATTGCCTGTCTGAAGAAACTCCGGAACAAGATCGGGAAACCATTTCTGAATAAATTCGGGAGCTCCGAGATAGTCTATCAGAAGACAAAGAATTGCGGGGAAAACTATCAGCGCGGAAGCAATTGCCGCATATCCCTTCGACTTCTTGTTGCCCTCTGCCTTTTTCTTTCCGAAGCGGTTTTCGGGCGCAGATGCATACACAGGAGGTGTTTTAACCGGAGCCGGAGCACTGTACTGCGTATCAGCAGCATAAGGCTGCTGAGGAACATTTATCGGAGCCGTATCAAACTGCTGTGCCGACTGAGTTTCCGTTACGGGAATCTCCTCAACCTGCTGTGCAACCTGAACACGTTCAACATTCTGTAAAACCTTTGATTTGCAATTCGGACAGATAACCGTGTTATCAGCTAACTGCGTTCCGCAATTACTACAAAACATATTTATTCTCCTCTCTCACAAACTTATCTGCTTATCCGAGCTCGGATTCATACAGCTTACTTACGGCATCCATAAAAGCTTTCTTATCTTCCGAAGCGCGGTAACAGGCAATCAGATATCTTTCATCAGCGTTACACTTACCGAGATTTTCCTCGTTGACAATGCCTGCGGCTGAATAGGTGAACGATTCACTGTTGAATTCCGACGTAATTTCGGGAGCTTCACAGCCGATAAGAATATTCATATCAACGCCGAAAGCCTTGGCAATCTTCTTAAGGTTTGCAATGCTTGGTTCCGTCTTGCCGCTTTCATAATATGCGTATGCCGAACGGTCAAGACCTATTATTCTTGCAACATCGTCCTGTCTGAGACCTGCAAGCTTTCTGAATTTTTTTAAATTTTCTGCAAACATTTTAATACCCCTTTTCGGAAAATTTAAAATCAGAGGTAGTCAGCAAGTGACGCAAGGTCTTCAACCACAACGCTTGCCGGAATTCCTGCCGTTGCATATTCTTCTTCGGTTGTAACACCGCTGAGGACAAGCGCACAGGGAATATTATGATCGGCACCTATCGCAATGTCAGTCGCAAGCCTGTCGCCGATAAACGCAATCTCATCACGCTCGCAACCGAGCATAGACGTGATATAGTCAACCGTCTGTGTCATGGGTTTACCCATAACGAGAGGACGCTTGCCTGTAGAAGCGGCAAACATCTCGATCATCGAGCCTGTGTCGGGCATAAAGCCGTTTGCCATCGGGCAGTTGAAATCGGGATGGGTAGCAATATAGACCGCACCCTGTGCAATATAGTTAGCCGCCTTGTTTATCTTCTCATAGGTGAGAGTCGTATCAAAGCCGAGAACAACAACATCAGGTGATTCATCTACAAGGTTTATGCCTGCGTTTGCAAAATCGTTTGTAAGTCTTTCGTTACCAAGCAGATAAATTCTTTCACCTGCGTGATTCTTTTTAAGGTAATCAATAGTAACGTGTGATGAAATAACAATCTTATCTTCAGATACCGGATAGCCCATCTTCTTCAGCTTTTCACAGCATACCTCAACGTTATTCGAAGAATTGTTTGTGAAAAAGCGGAAATCTCTGCCGGAAGCCAGAGCTTTATCAATAAAGCTGTCTGCGCCGGGAATTATCTCGCCGCCGAGATAAAACGTGCCGTCCATATCAATTATAAAATATTTGGTTTTTTCAAAAACTTTTTTATCCATATAAATCAGAATATCCTTTTCTTAACGAAAAACGTTTACACCCGTTTTGTTATCAGAAACCGAAATCAAAATCAAAGCCGTAGCCATAGTCGTCGTTACCGTAAACACCGTGGGTAGTAGTTTCTTCTTTACCTGTGTTTTTCTCTTCGATAAGTTTTACCTTTACCTTGAACTCGGATGTGGCATATCTGCCGCCCGTACGTTCAATTCTGAACAGTGAAAGCTCCAACTCATCGCCTACCGATGATTTTTCGATAGTTTCAAGAAGAACGTCTGCGGTGTCGAGATCTTTGCCGTTAACAGCAGTTATCATATCGCCGGGCTGAGCTTCTGTGCCGGCAAGTGAGCTGTTGGAATCAATTGAATAAATAACGAGCGAACCGCTGGGAAGATTCATCATCTGAACAGCCATAGCATACATACCATTGATTGCGGATGAATCATTCTCGACGTAAGAAATGCCGAGCTTTGCTCTGCCGGGAACATAACCGTGAGCTATAACTTTATCTATAACATCTTTTGCCTGAGTTATCGGAATCGAGAAAGAAATTCCCTCAAATTCCGTTGCGGCAATTTTAGAAGAATTAATACCGATTACCTGACCGAATTCGTTTACAAGAGCGCCGCCCGAGTTACCGGGGCTTATAGCCGCATTATGCTGAATGCAGACCATATCGTAACCGATGCTGCTTGTAATATTTCTGCCGATTGCAGAAACCTTACCGTCGGTAAAAGTGCCGAAAAGTGCCGAGCCGCCGGGATTACCGATTGCGTATACGGTGCTGCCGACCTTGAGTTTATCGGAGTTGCCGAATTCTGCAACGCTGAAGCCTGTCTTCTCAACGCGAAGCACGCCGATATCTGTACGTGCATCGTAGCCTACAACCTTAGCATCGTGACGTTCGCCGTCTTCAAGCTGAATTACAATCTCCGTATTGGAATCGGAAATAACGTGTGCGCAGGTGAGAATGTAGGTGCATTTTGCCTTTGCATCCTCCATCATAACTATGCCTGTGCCTTCGGTATAAATCGCATTGTTTCTGTAAACGATAACCGCAACATTGCTTTCGGCAATCTTTTCGTAAACCTGCTCAGGGGTGAGCACACCTTTTGCCTGTGATGAACCGCCGGATTCAGGTGTTTCATTGACAGAGAAAGAAGGTGCGTTTTCGTTTACTGTAGGTGCATCACTTTCCGGTGCACCGAGTCCGCTTTTTCTCTTTGCTAAAGAAACAGGGAGCACTATTGCAGTTATTGCAATAACGGCAGCAAGAACAATGAAAAATGCCTTGCGACCTTTTTTGTTTGACTTTGTGTTTTTTTCTATCTGCTCGGAAGTCATCGGATTATATGCTCCGTACTGCGGCTGATAGCTGTATGCGGTGTTCGGATTCTGATATGATCCATGCACATTTGTATAAGGAGTGTAGCCTGCATTTGCGGTTGTCGGCTCCTGTGTAACTGCAGGCTCTTCAGCCGTAACCGTCTGCTCAGGTTCCTGTGTTACAGAAGACTCTTCGACTGAAGCTGTCTGCTCAGACTCCTGTGCTGCGGCAGGTTCATCAGGTGTCGGTTCTGCAGCCGGTCGAGCGTTTTCTGTATCAACATTTTCTTTGTTTAAAAATTCATCCATTTGTTTCTCTCCTTTCGGTTTGCAACATATATACTAAAGTGCGCGTGTTAGATTCATATTTCATTGGTTTGAAATGTTTTTTAACACATTGTGGCTTTTTTGTTGCGAACCGTCGTTTACTTTAGGTAAAGTAAACACAAACTCCGTGTAGATTCCTTCTTTGCTTTCAGCGTATATTTTTCCGCCGTGAAGCTCCAATATACTTTTTACAATATACAATCCGAGTCCCGTGCTCTTTGCATGGGCACTGCGCGACTTATCGACCTTATAAAAACGTTCAAAAATACGGTCTATCTCATCAGGCGAAATTCCCGCACCGCTGTTAAGGATGTGCGTTTCCGTATATTCTGCCGTTTCTATTATGTTAACACCTATATATCCGCCTTCGGGAGTGAACTTGACAGCGTTATCCACAAGGTTATAAACAACCTGACTGAGCAGGTCCGCATCAGCTCTTACCGTATGCCGACCGAGCATATCAAGTCCTCTGATTTCGATTTTTGAATCGCTGATCTTTTTCTCAAGCGTGAGGAAAGTGCTGAATATCATTGAAGGCAGATCAACATCGGTAAAGTTAAGGTCCAGCTGACCCGCTTCAATCTTCGAAAGATTGAGCATTGAAACAACAATACGCGACAGGCGCTTTACCTCCTGCGAAACTATCCTGAGGTAATGTTCATGCTGTTGCGGAGGAATTGTCTGATCAAGCATACCGTCTATAAAACCGCTTATGGTTGTCATCGGTGTTTTAAGCTCGTGAGAAACGTTGGCAACAAAGCTGCGGCGCGAGGATTCGAGTTGGGCAAGGCTGCTTGCCATTACATTGAAAGATGACGCAAGCTGACCGATTTCATCATTTCTTTTTTTGTCCAGATTCACTCTCGGAGTAAAGTCGCCCTCTGCGTAATGCTTTGTTACATCCGCCATCTGTTTAATCGGCTTTGTGATTGTGTGGGAAGCTAAGTAAACCGCAATAACGGCAAACAGCATAACCATACACATTGAGAAGAAAAGAAGCTGTGCGATCGGGAAAACAAAGTTAACAATCGCATCGGTAACGGGTGCAACAGCGCAAACAAGCGCAACCGTATGACCCGCAACATGAACAGGTTCACCGACGATAAACTGCAGCTCATCGAACTGACCGTTAAGATCACTTACCGTTGAATACGACTCAACCAACGCTGCATTCAGAACAGAAGGAGTTATGGTAATACTGTTGTGATAGTCGCAGGCATCAAAAATTGCCGAATCATCAGCAAGAAAATCGCGGCACATCATTACGCGACCTGTTATGTCACAAAGAAAAACATCAGCTTCGATTGATGTCGAAATAAGTGACAGTGACGAGCCGAGAGCGGCAATTGAGTCACCTTGACCGAACATTGAAATATATCCGCTTGAAAGCAGATCCGATGCAGACTGTGCAACATTGCGTGCATTTTCGGTCAACAGCTCTGCTTTCTGCCTATACCAATAATTACCTGAAAAGACTATAAGAGAAGCACTCAACAATAAGAAGCAGGCGGTAAGGATAGCAATCATCATAAATGAATATCGCCTGCGGAGCGACACTGACGTCACTCTTCTTTTAAATCTTTTTATTCTTTTTATCGTTTTTGGCTTCAAGAGCGATATTCACCTCCGGACAACGAAATTGCGCAGGGTTATTCCTTGGTTTCGAATTTGTAGCCTACGCCCCATACGGTGCGGAGCTCCCATTTATCGGAAATACCCTCAAGCTTTTCGCGAAGACGCTTTACATGAACGTCAACGGTACGTGAATCGCCGTAATAATCGAAGCCCCAAACTTCGTCAAGAAGCTGGTCGCGTGTATAAACTCTGTTGGGGTTGCTTGCAAGGTGATAGATAAGCTCCATCTCTTTGGGCGGAGTGTCAACCTGAATGCCGTTGACACGCAGCTCATAATTTGTGAGGTTGATCAGAAGCTTGTCATACTGCACCTCCTGCACCGCAGTTACTGGCGTAACCGTACTGGAGCGGCGGAGAACAGCCTTGATTCTCGCAACAACCTCCTTTGTGTCGAAGGGCTTGACGATATAATCGTCAGCACCAAGCTCAAGACCGAGAACCTTATCGAAGGTCTCGCCCTTTGCAGTGAGCATGATTATCGGCTTATCGGATGTCTTGCGGATTTCTCGGCAGACCTGCCAACCGTCGAGCTTGGGCAGCATTATGTCAAGCAACATAAGATCGGGTTGCTGCTCACGGAACAATTTGACAGCCGTAGCTCCGTCGTTTGCAATGACTACATTGAAGCCCTCTTTTTCGATATAGAGTCTGAGAAGTTCGCAGATGTTGATATCGTCATCAACAATAAGAATTTTTTCAAGTGCCATTTCATTTACTCTCCCTGATCAATGAATTTTGCGTACACAGTGTAATTATAACACATTTTTTGAAAATGTGAAGATATGTTTAAAAAAATATTTAATGTTTTTTAAACTTGGTTGACGAACTTAATTTTATTTGATATTATATATAATAATTATTTATTAGTCAGAGTATGCCCAAAAGCATACCGGCAATGAAAGGCGGAATTAAAACCATGAGCAAACCTAACAAGCTTCCTCTCAGCATCTGGCTCAACCTTGTTCTTTTCGGATTTATGGGTCAGGTTGCGTGGGCAGTAGAAAACAACTTCTTCAACCTCTACCTATTTAACGAAGTAGGCGGCACGATGGAGCACACCTCCATGATGGTTACTGCAAGCTCCGTTGTAGCTGTTCTGACAACACTCTTTATGGGCAGCCTGAGCGACAAGATAAACAAACGTAAAATCTTCATCTGCGCAGGTTATATCATCTGGGGATTCACGGTTATGGTTTTCGCCCTGCTCCACCCCGATTACATTTCAAAGCTTATGGGCACAACGCCTGCCGGTGCAATCACCGCAACCGTTATACTCGTTATTATTATGGACTGTATTATGACCTTCATGGGCTCAACAAGTAACGACGCAGCCTTCAACGCGTGGATAACCGACGTTACTTCAGTTTCAAACAGAGCAAAAACCGAAACCGTGCTCGCCATTCTTCCCGTTGTTGCACTCGTTGCCGTTACCGGCGCATTCGGTGCTCTCTCCGGCAAGTTCGGTTACCCCGTTTGCTTTATCGGCCTCGGTCTCATCGTTACTCTTTGCGGTATCGTCGGCATCTTCTCAATCAAAGAATCCAGAACAGGTGTCAAAACAACCGCAGGCTTTGTCGAAACAATGACCTACGGCTTCAGACCCTCCGTTATAAAGGGAAACAAGAGCCTTTACCTTTCACTCGTATCAATGGGCATCTTCTCTGTTGCCAGCCAGGTATTCTTCCCCTACCTCTTCATCTACGTTGACCACTGCATAGATATGAGCACTCTTTCTTCAACACTCACAGTTCCCGTAATCATTCTTGCGGTTGCGGTAGTTATTGCAGTTATTGCAGTGCTTGTTTCATCAATTATTCTCAGCGACAAAAAGGGAAAGGCACCCTTCCTCTTCCCCTCCGCAATTATGTTTATCGTAGGTCTTGTTCTCGTATTCTTCGCAGGCAAAAACGTCGTCTGGTTTGCACTTTCGGCGCTTATTGCAATGGGCGGCTACGGCCTTCTTATGATTATGCTCGGCGCAGCAATCCGCGACTTTACACCCGAAGATAAAGCAGGTCAGCTTCAGGGTATCCGTATGATATTCTCCGTTCTCCTGCCTATGACAATCGGCCCCGCAGTTGCTGTTGCCGTAACAAACAGATACGCTGTTGACACTTACCTCAACGAGTACGGTGAGGCTGTAAACGTACCCGTGCCGCACATCTATCTTGCATCTGCAGCAATCGGCGCACTTATCTTCATTCCGCTTATCCTCCTTGCAAAGACACTCAAGAAAAAGAACGAGGGCTAAAACCCGACTCAACCGAAACGGAGGCGCTTTTATGAAAAAGCTTATCAGTATCATTCTCTGTCTTGCAATGCTTTGCGGTATTGCAGCAATTCCGTCTAATGCAAGCTCCGACAAACCCGAATGGGACGGCGACCCTGTCGTATTCATTCAGGGCTTCACAGGCTCACCGCTTATCAAGGACAAAGGTCTTGAAACCGAAGAAACAATCCTCGGACCCAATGCAGAGCTTGATATCGGCAAAATAATTGCCGCTCTTCCGCCCATCATTTTCGGCATTGCAGTTTTTGCCCTCACAGGCAACAGCGATATAATTTCATCGGGCTTCGGTGACCTTGCAAGCGACAAGCTTGATAAGCTCTCCTGTCTTGCAGACGGCTCATCAAAATACAATATCTCAACCTTCCCCCATTTTGCAGAGGAAGCGTCCGCAGCTTCACTCATCGCAAACGGCAAGGAAGCATACATCCCCGAAGCCGCTATCACCGATGAAATCAGAAAAGCCGTTCCCGACGAATACTTTTTCGTATTCAACTCTGACTGGAGAATGGGACAGATTGACAACTCAGAGCGTCTTGACTGGTTTATAGGCGAAGTGCTCCGTATAACAGGCAAGGACAAGGTTGACATCTATGCACTCAGCCACGGCGGACAGACAGCCGCAACCTACCTCTACTACCACGGTACAGAAAACGAGGTTGACAACGTCGTGCTCAACGTGCCCGCAATCTGCGGCACAAGCATTGTCAGCGGACTTCTCGGTGAAGGTCCGACCAACTTTGATATGAACGAACTCAGCCGTTTCCTTTCCGTAATGCTCCGCACAGAAACCGACCTGAGAGTTGTCGGCAAAATTCTGCCGGGCGAATTCCTCAACAGACTTCTCAAAACAGTTTTTCTCGAAGTGTTCCAGTCATATGCTCTCGGCTTCGGAAGCATATGGGACTTTATGGACATTGAAACCTACACCGAATGCAGAGCAAAATACCTCGACGAAACAAAAAACGCAGGTATGATTGAAAAAGCAGATAAGATGCACTATGACTGCATGGCAAACATCGGCAAAGGTCTGCGCACTGCACGAGAGAGCGGTGTCAACGTAAGTATCATGGCCAACCACGGCACACGTCTTGGCACAGGCGCTGCAGTTGACACAGACTTTGTCATCGACACAAAGAGCACTTCGGGTGCTTACTGTCCTGAATTCGGCAAACAGTTTGCCGATAACTATACTCCCGTCGGCACAGTTTGCAACAATCCTTCTCACAACCATATTTCACCCGACCGCACTGTTGATGCATCCTGCTCATATCTGCCCGAAAACACCTGGTTTGTAAAGGGACAGTATCACGGTCAGGCAGCATACGACAGCTACACGTTTGATCTTCTCATCAAGCTTCTTCTCACAGATGAACTTGATGACATCTATACTGACCCCGACTATCCGCAGTTTGAAATCGCACAGTGCCCTGTTGACGCAATCTACGCAAAATTCACAAACGAAATTTCCGGCAGATTCAACAGCAAAAGCGATAAACTCCTCGTACGCAACCTTTCAAACGAATACTCAATTGTAATACGTGAGATCAACGCAGACGGCTGCAACGTAAAATGCGACGGCAAAACAGTAATCGAGCCCGGCGCAACAGTTGAAATCCCCTGCGAAAAGGTTGGCGAAAACGATTATATCCGCATAGAGTTTACATACGCACGTCAGGGCAAACCCTTCACACCCGAATATACAAAGGCGGTTTATTTCAGTGCCGCATAACAACCGCGCAACCCTTAAGGAGAAATAGAGTAAATGAAAAAGTTTTTAAGCATATTCCTATGTGCTGTCATAATATTCAGTACGACAGCCGTTACTATAAATGCCGAGGAAGAGCAGCGCTCCCCTTCCTTTGAATGGGACGGTCATCCGCTCGTATTCATCCAGGGCTATTCGGGGCCCGCACTTATCCGTGACAGAGATCTTGAAACCCAGGAGCAGGTATGGCCGCTCAGACCCGGCAATGTTGTCAAAATGATAGCACCACATATTCCCGACATTATTTCAAGTGTTATCGACTATGCCAAAGGTGACACTCAGCCGTTCATCGACTGCTTCAGAGAAGTTACGGCAGAGCTGCTTGACAATATATCAATGAATCCTGACGGAACAACAAAATACAGCATAACGTCATATCCGCACTATGTAACCGAAGCATCCGTTGAGTATATCAACACAGAAAAAGACGGCGACTATCTTCCACTTACCGAAGGTGAATTTATTGAGGACCTCAGCCTTACAATTCCTGCAGACCGCATTTTTATCTTCAACACAGACTGGAGAAGAAGTCAGCTTGTAAACTGTGAACACCTCGACAGCTTTATCGACGAGGTTCTTGAATATACCGGCAGTGATAAGGTTGACCTTTACGGTATGAGTCACGGCGGTCAGCTTACAGCAACTTACCTCTACTACCACGGTACAGAGGGCAAGGTTGACAACGCCGTTATGAACTCCCCTGCCATTGGCGGCACAAGCCTTGTAATGGAGCTGCTCGGAAGTGAACCGGTCGAGTTCAACCTTTCGGAGCTCGCACGCTTCGGCTCAATTATGCTTCATATGGAAATTGACCTGCGCTGGCTTGCAGAAAAGCTTCCGGCAGATCTGCTCAACAGCCTTCTTAAATCCGCATTCAACGAAGTTCTTCTCCCCTATGCCGTCAACTTCGGCAGCATCTGGGATCTTATGGATACGCAATCTTATAAAGAGCTGCGCGACGTTTACCTTGACCCCGTAGAAAATGCCGACATCATTGCAAGAGCAGACAAAATGCACTTTGAATGTATGCCGAATATGAGCGAAGGGCTCAAACGCGCACAGGATGCAGGTGTCAACATCGGTATTCTTGCAAACTACGGCACACACCTCGGCACAGGCGAAAAAATCGATTCAGATTTCATTATAGACACAGTCAACACTTCGGGTGCTACAGTAGCTCCGTTCGGTCAGCGTTTCCCCGAAAACTACGAGCAGCTAAACACAACCTGCACAGACCCGACGCACAACCACGTTTCACCCACACGCACGCTCGACGCATCAACCTGCTTCCTGCCCGAAAACACGTGGTTCAACTATGAACAATACCACACGCAGACATGGTGGGATAAATACACAAGAAATCTTCTGCTCGAGCTTGTGCTCACCGATAATATAAAAGATATCTATTCCGACGAGCGATTCCCACAGTTTGAAATTGCGCAGGCTCCGCCCGACGGTGTATACGTCAAATTCACAAACGAAAGCTCCGGTTACTACAACGAGGAAAGTAACAGTCTGCTGCTGCGCAACCTTGCAGGCAGCTCAATTGAAATTCAATCCGTAACCGTCAACGGCAAAATCCTCCGTGACCTGAGTGAAGAAGTCAGGCTCAAAGAAGGTGAAGAGCTCGTAATCGACTTTGATCCCGATGACGGACTTGTAACCGTTGAAACCGAATACGTAGTCAAAGGAATCATAGACTCCGGCGTTTACAAGAGAACACTTTATTTCTCTCCCGTAGGTAAATAATCAATCAGATAAGCTGGTGAAATTAAAATGGCCGTTACTTCCAACAAAAAACGAATAATAATTGCCGCTGTCTGCATTGCTGTCGCGCTTGCAGTTGCGATACCGCTGCTCGTCAGACATCTTACGGGCAGTGATATAACACTGCTTTCCGACGCGGGAATAACAGACGCTGAGCAGGTAACGCTCATATCTCATCGCGGAATGAACGTCTACGCACCCGAGAACACACTTGAAGCAGCCGACAAAGCTGCAGAGTTCGGCTATACTCACGTCGAATTTGATATCCGTCAGACCAAAGACGGTGTATGGGTACTGATGCACGATGAGGATATAAAGCGTACGACAAACGGCAAAGGAAAGATAAGCGACCTTAAACACAAACAGCTTTTTGATTACCGCATCAACGTCAACGCCAAAACAAAAGATAACATTGTAATCCCCACACTCGATGAAATGATTATCCGTTGCAACGGGCTGGGACTTCATCCCGTAATTGAAATCAAGCAGGACGGAACGGAATTTATCGAGTCGCTCATTCGCAGCACGGGACACCTGACCTATTCGTGCACGATAATCTCTTTCAGCCGCGAGCAGGTTGAAGCAATACACACGATTCTCTCTTCAGGCAACTACGTTCTCACCAACTCAAACACTGACCTTTATTGGCTTGTAAGCGACCTGAGCGACGAAACGCTTACCAAAGCAAAGGGCAACACAAATATCGGAGTTTCATTCAACGGAAACAAGGCCGGAACAGCAGAAGAAATCAAAAAATTCACTGATTCGGAAATAGAGCTTGCAACGTGGACAATCGACGAGCCTGAAAGGCTTGCCGAGCTCTATGCACTTGGTATAAGGACATTCACAACAAACAGCATCACACCTTACGGATTTTTCGCTAATGAAATCAGCAGCAAATAAAAAACGAATTGCTCAGCTGCAAATATCGCAACTGCGGCATTGAGATGATAACACACTTTGAAAGGTAAACATAAATATGACTAACAACGAAAAACTTGCACAACTCTTATTCCCGAACATCACGAAAACACCTGAGGATTATGAGGCTATCTATCCGCCAAGAAATCTTCCCGAAGGTGCGAGGGTAACACGTTTTGCCCCCAGCCCCACAGGCTACCTTCATATGGGCGGATTCTTCGGCGCTCTTGTCGATATACTCACCGCTCAGACTACAGGCGGCGCATCATTCCTCAGAATTGAAGATACTGACAAAAAGCGTGAGGTTGAAGACGGCGTTTCAGCCATCATCAAGGGCTTTGAATACTTCGGTGTTGAATTCACCGAGGGTGTAACAGGCTTCGGCACAGAAAAAGGTGCCTACGGCCCCTACACACAGAGCCGGCGTGCCGAGATATACCAGACCATCGCCAAGAGTCTTGTCGCAAAGGGCTGCGCATATCCCTGCTTCTGCACTGCGGACGAGCTTACTGCGCTTCGCGAAAAGCAGGAAGGTGACGGTGCACTTATCAAAGGCTATTTCGGCAAATACGCAAAGTGCCGCGATATGAGCTTTGAGGAGCAGGAAAGACGAATCAAAGCAGGCGAAAGCTACGTTATCCGTCTTCGTTCTTCGGGCGATGAAAACAAGCGTATTGCTTTTGACGACGTTATCAAGGGCAAAATTGAAATGCCCGAAAATATAATTGATGAGGTTCTCCTCAAATCAGACGGAATCCCCACCTACCACTTTGCACACGTATGTGACGATCACTTTATGAGAACAACTCACGTAATCCGTGGCGAAGAGTGGATTTCTTCCGTACCCAAGCACATAGAGCTGTTCAGAGTCTGCGGCTACAAGCTGCCCAAGTTTGCACACACACCGCAGGTTCTTAAAATAGACGAAGAAACAGGCGACAAGCGCAAGCTTTCAAAGCGCAAGGACCCCGAGGCTGCAGTCGGCTACTTTGTTGAAGAAGGCTTTCCGAAGGAAAGTGTGCTCGAATATCTGCTCACCCTCATAAACTCAAACTTTGAGGATTGGCGCAGAGCTAATCCGAAGGAAGATATTTCAAAGTTCCCGTTCAACCTTAAGAAGATGAGCATCAGCGGCTGCCTGTTTGACCTCATCAAGCTCAACGATGTCAGCAAGAACGTCATATCTGTTATGAGTGCCGCTCAGGTTTACGAAAACGTTGCCGCGTGGTCAGCAGAGTTTGACCCGCAGTTCAACACAATCTTCACGGCTGACCCCGTATTCTCAACGGCAGTGCTCAACATTGACCGTGAGGGTCCCAAGCCCAGAAAAGACATCGCAAAATGGAGCGAGGTCAAGGCATTTGTCAGCTACTTCTATAACGAGCTTTATACAGCCGACGTCAAATTTGACGAAAAGCTTTCGGCTGACGATATAAAGGCAATACTTACCACATACCTCACAGTCTATGACCCGGCAGACGATAAGGACACATGGTTTGCAAAGATAAAGGAGATGTGCGAGCCGCTCGGCTTCACACCCAACGTCAAAGAATACAAAAAGAACCCCGAAGCATATAAAGGTCACGTCGGTGACGTTTCGGGTGTAATACGTATGGCAGTAACCTCTCGTTCAAACACACCCGACCTTTGCGCAATTATGCAGCTGCTCGGCAAGGATGAGGTAACAGCCAGAATCAACAACGCAATTTCAACGCTTTAATTTACGGAGGTAAACTACAATGGAAGAAGAAAAAGTATCAGTATCAAATTTTATTCACGATTTTATCGATGAAGACTTAGCCGCAGGTGTCAACACCAGAGTTCAGACCCGTTTCCCACCCGAACCCAACGGCTATCTGCATATCGGCCACGCAAAGGCAATCTGCATTGACTTCAGCACAGCTGAAAAATACGGCGGCGTATGCAACCTTCGTCTTGACGATACAAACCCCTCAAAAGAGGATGTTGAATACGTAGACGCAATCAAGGAAGACATCGAGTGGCTCGGTTTCAAGTGGAACGAGTGTCTTTATGCTTCAAGCTACTTTGATTTCATTTATGAATGTGCAATCAAGCTCATCAAGGACGGCAAGGCATACGTATGCGACCTCACCGCTGATGAGATCAGAGAATACCGCGGCACACTCACAGAGCCCGGCAAAAACAGCCCCTACCGTGACCGTTCGGTTGAAGAAAACCTCGACCTTTTCGAGCGTATGACAAAGGGCGAATTTGCAAACGGTGAGCGTGTGCTCAGAGCAAAGATTGATATGGCTTCGCCCAACATCAATATGCGTGACCCCGTTATCTACCGTATTGCCCACGTCAGCCACCACCAGACAGGTGACAAGTGGTGTGTATACCCGATGTATGACTTTGCTCATCCCCTTTCCGATGCAAAGGAGAAGGTAACATATTCCCTCTGCTCACTTGAGTTTGAAAACCACAGACCGCTCTACAACTGGGTGCTCGAGCAGATCGGCTTTGAAGAGCCGCCCAGACAGATTGAGTTTGCACGTCTTAACGTAAACTACTGCCAGACAAGCAAGCGCAAGTGCCTTGAGCTTGTTGAAAAAGGCATTGTCAGCGGCTGGGATGACCCAAGAATGGTCACACTTTGCGGTATGCGCCGCAGAGGCTATCCCGCAACGGCAGTCCGCGAATTTATAAACAGAGTCGGTGTATCAAAGGCTTACAGCGTTGTTGACTACGGTCTGCTTGAAGCCTGCGTACGTGACGACCTCAACGCAAACGCACCCCGTGCAATGGCTGTGCTCGATCCGCTCAAGGTAGTTATCGACAACTATCCCGAGGGTCAGACAGAAACAATAGAGGTTGAAGTCAACCCCGATAAGCCCGAGCTCGGCAAGCGCGAAGTAACATTCTCACGCAACCTCTTTGTTGAGCGTGACGACTTTATGGTTGAGCCTGTCAAGAAGTATTTCCGCCTCTTCCCCGGCAACGAGGTAAGACTCAAGGGTGCATACTTCGTAACCTGCACAGGCTATGAGGCAGACGATGACGGCAACGTCACCTGCCTGCACTGCACATATGACCCTGCAAGCAAGGGCGGCAACTCACCCGACGGCCGCAAGGTCAAGGGCACACTTCACTGGGTAAGCGCAGACGACTGCATCGAAGCTGAAGTACGCCTTTATGACAGACTTTATAACGCTGAAACGCCCGAAAGTGATGCCGACCTCAACCCCGATTCACTCAAGGTTCTTACAGGCTGCAAGATTGAAGGCGGCCTTAAGGGTATAAAACCCGGTGACACTTTCCAGTTTATGCGCCAGGGTTACTACTGCGTTGATAAGGATTCAACAGAAGATAACCTTATCATCAACCGCACTGTTGCACTCAACTCATCCTGGAAATAATCGAAAGCAGGTAATCAGCTATGAAAATTCTTTACAGAATCGTCGCTGCGCTCGCAGCATTTCTCACCATCCCTGCGCTTTTCTTTATCAAACTGTTTCAGATTACGGTTCACCTCGGATTCACAGACGGATATTTTCACGATTCATTCGCCCTTTATGATTTTTACGAGATTATACAAGACCGAGGCATTAATCTCTCAGAGGATTTTGCGTTAACCGGAAACTTTGCCAAAACACTGGCACCGCTCAAGGTTCCCGCTATTTTCACGCTTGTCTTCCTTTGTCTGATGATCGTTATGATTCTTGCGGTCTTCTTCTGCTCTGCGCTGACAAACGCACGCAAAGTAAACATCGTGTTGGCCGTATTAGGTGCAATATCTGTAATAGGTCTTATGGTGTCTTTTGAACAGATGACAAAAGTTATAGTCAACGGCACAGTCGGACTTGACGCAATCATAAACTCACTCTTCGCCGATTCACAAACCACTCTCGGTACACTTGCAGCCTTGCTCGGAGTCGGCAGCCTTGTCAGCGTCATAGGTGAGCTTGAGGCTCTCCGCCTGACATCTGCAACAATAATCGTGCTCTTCCTGTTTGTCTTTGTTGCAATATGGGCTGCTGCATTTGTGCTCATAGATATGGACGAACAAAGTCTTCCTAAAGAAAAGAAGCAGCAACATAAGAAAAAGAAACAAAATAAGAGGTGACATCCTTGTCAGTACCCAAGGAAAATATACGAAATTTTTCAATCATTGCCCATATTGACCACGGCAAGTCCACACTTGCCGACAGACTGCTTGAGCTGACAGACTCCGTTGCAAAACGTGATATGACAGCTCAGCTGCTGGATAATATGGACCTTGAGCGTGAGCGCGGAATCACAATCAAGGCTCACGCAGTAAAGCTTAACTACACCGCAAACGACGGTCAGGAGTATGAGCTCAACCTGATTGACACACCCGGTCACGTTGACTTCAACTACGAGGTTTCACGCTCACTTGCAGCGTGTGACGGCGCAATTCTTATCGTTGACGCCTCACAGGGCATTGAGGCACAGACACTTGCCAACACCTACCTTGCCCTCGACCACGATCTTGAGCTCGTGCCCGTAATCAACAAAATCGACCTGCCTGCCGCAGACCCCGACAGAGTTGCCGGTGAGGTAGAGGAGATTATCGGACTTGACTGCACAAACGCACCGAGAGTTTCCGCAAAGACAGGTGAAAACGTTGAGCAGGTGCTTGAACGCATTGTCCAGGATATTCCTGCACCTACAGCTGACGAAAATCTGCCTCTTCGTGCACTTATCTTCGACTCCATCTATGACAGCTACCGCGGCGTTATCGTTTATGTGCGAATTATGGACGGTAAAATCAAAGCGGGCGACACAATGCGTATGATGGCAACGGGCGCACAGTTTACCGTTGTCGAGGTAGGCTATATGCGCGCTACCTCACTTGAGCCGACAGACGAGCTCACTGCAGGCGAAGTAGGCTACATCACAGCATCCATCAAAACCGTCGGCGATGCACGTGTCGGTGACACGGTTACAACTGCGGAAAATCCCGCCGCAGAGCCTCTGCCCGGCTACCGCAAGGTTAACCCGATGGTATTCTGCGGTATCTACCCTGCAGACGGTGCGGATTACGAATCACTTCGTGACGCACTTCAGAAGCTTCAGCTCAACGATGCAGCTCTTTCTTATGAGCCCGAAACGTCGGGTGCTCTCGGCTTCGGTTTCCGTTGCGGCTTTCTCGGTCTGCTCCACCTTGAAATTATTCAGGAGCGACTTGAGCGTGAATACAACCTCGACCTCGTCACAACCGTGCCGAGCGTTATCTACAAGATTCACACATCGGATGGCTCTATTCTCGAAATTGACAACCCGACCAACTATCCCGACCCTGCAATCATAACCGACTGCGAGGAGCCGATGACAAACGCCCACATCTACGCACCCAGCGACTATGTCGGCGCAATTATGGAGCTTTGTCAGGACAGACGCGGCACATTCAAGGATATGTCATACATCACAAAGGACCGTGTCGATATCCACTATGAGCTGCCCCTCAACGAAATTATCTACGATTTCTTTGATACGCTCAAATCACGCACAAGAGGCTATGCATCATTCGATTACGAGATTTCTCAGTATCAGCCCTCAAAGCTTGTCAAACTTGACGTGCTTCTCAACGGTGACGTAATTGATGCGCTTTCGTTCATTATTCACTCAGACAAGGCTTACGGCAGAGCACGTAAGATTGCGGAAAAGCTCAAGGATAACATTCCGCGTCAGATGTTTGAGATTCCGATTCAGATTGCAATCGGCGGCAAGGTTATCGCCCGTGAAACCGTAAAAGCAATGCGCAAGGACGTTCTTGCAAAGTGTTACGGCGGCGATATAACACGAAAGAAAAAGCTGCTTGAAAAGCAGAAGGAAGGTAAGAAGCGTATGCGCCAGTTCGGTACGGTTGAAGTGCCGCAAGAGGCGTTTATGGCTGTTCTCAAGCTTGATGATGACAACTGATTCTCCGGGGCTGTATATCCATATCCCCTTCTGTGCTTCAAAATGCCCTTACTGCGATTTTTATTCGCTGAAGGCAGATGAAGAAACCAAGGACAGATATACACACGCTATTATTAAAAACATTATATTAAAGCAGGAGCAACACGGCATCAGCTTCCCGACGGTTTATTTCGGCGGCGGCACACCGTCGCTGCTCGGCAGCAAAAGGCTTGTTGAGATTCTGCGCAAAATAAACAAATCAACCGATTGCGAGGTTACCGTAGAATGTAACCCATCTGACCTTTGCGAAAACTGGACACCCGATGATATGCTCGCCCTTGCCGATGCAGGTGCAAACCGCATATCGATGGGTATGCAGTCTGCCATAGACAACGAGCGCAAAAAGCTCGGCAGACGCGCAGGAAAGAAAGAGGTTGCAAAAGCGGTTGAGCTTGTAAAAAATGCAGGCATTGACAACTTTTCGCTCGACCTTATGCTCGGCATACCGTTCCAGACAACGGACACAATCCGCGAAAGCATTGAATTCTGTGCTGAAAGCGGCGCAAAGCACGTCAGCAGCTACCTGCTAAAAATCGAACAGGGCACACCGTTTGAAAAGGTGGAAAAGCTGCTTGACCTGCCCGATGAGGACGAATGCTGCGATATGTACCTTGCGGCTTGCGAATGCCTTGAAGAGCACGGCTACAAGCAGTATGAGATATCCAACTTTTCCGTACCTGGATACGAAAGCAGGCATAATCTGATTTATTGGGATTGTCGGGAATACCTCGGAATCGGTGCTTCCGCTCACTCGTTTTTTGATGGAAAAAGGTTCTTTTACGAGCGTGATATCAACGCTTTTATTGACGGTGCAAAGCCGATTGATGACGGTGAAGGCGGCAGCTTTGAGGAGTATGCCATGCTCCGTTTAAGACTTGCCGACGGCTTGAAAAACGACAGCGTAAAAGCGCGCTTCGGCTTTGAAATCCCTGCAGAAATGCTTGAAAAATCAAGGCTTTTTGAAAAGAACGGTCTTACCGTAACCGACGGCAAAAACATTTCATTAACACCTAAAGGATTCCTCGTTTCCAACTCAATCACAGCAAGTTTATTAAGCTGATGAACTTTAGTTTTAATTTAAAGTATCCAAGACATATCTCTAACCAGATACAATCGAACAGACTTTTTCAAAAGACATAAAACCCCTGAGGGGCACTGAACAGGTTGCATTACGCATAATCTTTTCAGTCACCTCTCAAGGGGTTTGTTTTTTCATGTTGTTAGTTTACGTTTTTCAACCCTCAGTCACCTGCGGCGACAGCTCCTTTTGAAAGGAGGTGGATTTTGCGAAGCAAAAGACGGAGGGAGAGAACATATCGTTTATATTGGTTATTTTCTCTCTCCCTCAGTCACTTCGTGACAGCTCCCTCATCAGAGGGAGCTTATAAACATATATATTACAACCTGCCGCCCGTGTTGATATTTTTACCTTGGCTCTGCGTTAATGCGGCAGGGGCAAGCCCCTGCCCTACGGCTGACGTATTAAACTCCGCTCGGATAATAATCAAGGCATATCACCGTCACCCTGCTCCGTTCAAAGTCACAGCATTTTTCGTTTATTGTGAGATATTGATTTTACGTTTTTGATCAATAAAAAATATTGTCATTCTGAGCGACAGCGAAAAATCTTTTCAGGTAGCATATTGCTTTTTTCGGACGACCAATGGTCGCCCCTACGGTTTTCAGGATATCACGACAAAATATTACCGTTTTCGCTCATATAAAGGCAAAAAACAAGGCTACGCCAAGCACACCCCTTATGGGTCTGCCAAACGTAGCCTTAAGCTTTTTAGATTTTTAAAGAATCAGGAGTAACGCTGAGCGAGGATCTTGAGGATTTCCTTAGCCTCTTCCTCTGTAAGGGTAACGCCCTTGCCCATCTTCTCGTGCTCGGGTGCCCACTCACGTACGTCGAGCTTGGGCTCTCTGCCATTCCAGCTGATGAGGTTGAGCTCTTTTGTCCAGCCCTTTGCTGTTTCGGAAAGGACACCAAGTGTTTCTACGATGTTATAGGTAAATTCCGGCATTTTTAAATTCGCTCCTTATGTATATTTATGGAATTCAGCTCAAGTTTAAGCTATAAAGCTTAATTTTTATTATAATTAAAATAAAATAAATATCAATATTATAATTAAAATTTAATAAATATTTTACAATTTCAGTCCGAGTTTCAGCCGAATATCCGTCATAACGCAGATTATTATCTATATATGATAAAATTATATAAAACCGCTTGCAATTTAACGTTAAAAAGACTAAAATAGTAGAGATTAAATGTAATTATAATGGGTAAAAATTTGTATATACAATTAACCCTTATGAAAGGAAACGATATGGCAAAGATGAAAACTGTTCAATTCACAGAAACCGTACTTCGCGACGCCAATCAGTCACTCATCGCAACGAGAATGCCTATCTCCGACTTCAAAGAGGTTCTCGGAGAGCTTGACAAAGCAGGCTACTACTCGCTCGAATGCTGGGGCGGCGCAACCTTTGACTCATGTCTTCGTTACCTCAATGAAGACCCGTGGGAGAGACTCCGCACAATTAAGGCTGCTTGTCCCAACACAAAGCTTCAGATGCTCCTCAGAGGACAGAATCTTCTCGGATACAAGCATTATCCCGATGACGTAGTGCGTAAGTTTGTTTCAAAGAGCG
Source organism: Clostridia bacterium (assembly GCA_017625095.1). Classification (GTDB taxonomy): domain Bacteria; phylum Bacillota; class Clostridia; order Oscillospirales; family Acutalibacteraceae; genus UBA8612. The sequence continues at coordinate 53,018 of JAGALQ010000041.1, forward strand.
TTGAAAACGGTATCGACATTATCCGTATCTTCGATGCGCTCAACGACCTTCGCAACGTTGAGGTTGCAGTTGATGAAACACTTAAGAGCGGTGCTATCGCATCCGGTACAATCTGCTACACAACAAGCCCCATTCACAACATTGAAAACTATGTCAAGGTTGCTGAAGGCTTTGCAAAAATGGGCGTGCAGACACTCTGTATCAAGGATATGGCAGGTATCCTCGCACCTCAGGAGGCATACGACCTCGTAAAGGCTATCAAAGAGGCAGTTAAGCTTCCCGTTGTTGTTCACACACACTCAACAACAGGTCTCGGTCTTGTAACTCTCCAGAAAGCTGTTGAAGCAGGTGCAGATGTTATTGACACCGCAATCTCCAGCCTTTCGGGCGGCACATCACAGCCCCCGACGGAAACTCTCGTCTACGCTCTCAAAAACCAGGGATACAACGTTGATCTTGATCAGAAAACACTTTCAAAGATAAATTCTTTCTTCAAGCCGCTTCGTGCAAAGTATCTTGCAGACGGTGTTCTCAACCCCGTTGTTATGGCAACAGAGACAGATGCACTCGACTATCAGATTCCCGGCGGTATGCTCTCAAACCTCGTCGCTCAGCTCACAGCTCAGAACAAGCTTGACAAGCTCGACGAAGTTCTTGCAGAAACGCCCAGAGTCCGTGAGGACCTCGGTTATCCGCCCCTTGTCACTCCCATGAGCCAGATGGTTGGTGTTCAGGCAACATTCAACGTGCTTCTCGGTGAGCGTTACAAGAACATCTCTAAGGAAGTCAAGGCATATATCAAGGGTGAATACGGCAAGGCTCCCGGCAAGGTAAGCGAAGACCTTCAGAAGCTTGTTCTCGGCGACGAGAAGCCCTTCACCGGCAGATTCGCAGACACTCTTGAGCCCGGCTTTGAGGCAGCAAAAGAGGAAATAGGCGACCTCGCTCACAGCGATGAAGACGTTCTTTCTTATATCGCCTTCCCGCAGCAGGCTAAGGCATTCCTCGAAGAAAGAGCCGAAAGAGAAAAACGCACATTCAAATATACCATCCAGGAAATCAAGGAGTGATTAAAAAATGTTAGCAGGAAAGGCACTCGGCCTTACCGATGCTCTTATGGTTTCAGGTGTCGGTATAGTTGTAGTTATGGCAGAGCTTGCTCTGCTCGCTGTTCTGGTGTTTTTGCTCTCACGCCTTGTAAGCGCCCTCGTTAACAAAAAGAACGAGGATATAGACGATGCAGAGGTTTTTAATGATGGCACAGACAAGCCCGTTGCCGTAAAAAAAGCTCCTGCACAGGCAACCGGCACAAGCTGTGTAGAGCTTTACGGTGTTGACGAGCAGACAGCAGCCACAATAATGGCAACAGTAAGCCATCAGACAGGCGTTGACCTCAAGCACCTCGATTTCAAATCAATCAAGCTGCTTGACACACCGCTTGAGCTTATCGGTGTTGACGAGCCGACAGCCGCAATGGTAATGGCAGTTGTCAGCCACCAGACAGGTATTCCGCTTGAGAAGCTGGATTTCAGAAGAATCCGTTCACTTGAGTGGAACGGCATTGACGAGCCGACAGTCGCAATCATAATGGCACTCGTCAGCAATCAGACAGGAATTCCGCTCGAAAGACTCGAGTTCAAATCAATCAAACCCATAGAGGAATAAAAGAAAGGCAAGGTAAAAATCATGAAATATATCGTATCACTTAACGGCAAAAGCTATGAAGTAGAGGTCAACGAGACCGACGCAGTTATCACAAACGTTACAACAGCTGCCGGCGCAGCTCCCGCTCCCGTTGCAGCTCCTGTAGCAGCTCCTGTAGCAGCTCCCGTTGCAGCTCCCGCTCCTGCAGCAGCACCTGCACCCGAGGCAGCACCCGCTCCCGCACCCGTTGCAGCTCCCTCAGCTGACGGCACAAAGGTTCTCGCTCCCATGCCCGGCACAGTGCTCAAGGTTCTCTGCAGCGTAGGCCAGGCTGTCAAGGCAGGCGACACACTCTTCATCCTTGAGGCTATGAAGATGGAAAACGAAATCACAGCAGAATGTGACGGTGTTGTAAAGCAGATTCTTGTCGGCAACAGCACAGTTGTCAACACAGACGACGTTCTTGCAATTATCTGATTAAGGCGGTTAAATTAATGTCTTTTCTTGGTGTACTTCAGGGACTTTGGGAAAGTTCAGGCATAGCAGCCATCGGTTGGCAGCAGGGCGTTATGCTTCTCGTTTCCTTCGGTCTTCTTTATCTGGCAATAGTAAAAAAATTCGAACCGATGCTTCTTCTTCCGATTGCATTCGGTATGATGCTTGCAAACCTTCCCGAAACAGGTCTTATGGCAGACCCTGCAGGTCTGATGGATGCAACCCAGAAGGTTGAAGGTGCGCATTGGTATGACGACGGTGTACTGAGGCTGATATACGTAGGCGTTAAGAGCAGTATTTTCCCCTGCCTTATCTTCATGGGTGTCGGCGCAATGACCGATTTCGGTCCGCTTCTCGCCAACCCCTCAAGCCTTCTGCTCGGTGCAGCAGCACAGCTCGGCATTTACATCGCATTTATCATCGCTATTCTCTTCGGCTTCAAACCCGAAGAAGCAGCATCAATCGCAATCATCGGCGGTGCAGACGGCCCGACAGCTATCTTTACCGCATCAAAGCTTGCAGCTCACCTGCTCGCTCCCATTTCTGTTGCGGCTTATTCCTATATGGCTCTTATTCCGCTCATTCAGCCGCCCATTATGCGCCTGCTCACAACAAAAAAAGAGCGTGAGGTAAAGATGGGTCAGCTGCGTAAAGTAAGCAAGACAGAAAAGATTATCTTCCCGATTGTCGTTACTGTGCTTTGTGCGCTTATCATCCCCTCAACAGCTCCCCTTATCGGTATGCTTATGATAGGCAACCTCTTCCGTGAGTGCGGCGTTGTTGAAAGACTCAGCGACGTTTCGCAGAATGCCCTTTGCAACATCATAACAATACTTCTTGGTGTAACAGTCGGTGCAACGGCAAACGGCGAGCAGTTCCTTCAGATGAAGACACTCGGCATCATCGTTATCGGTCTTGTTTCTTTCTCCTTCTCAACCGCAGGCGGTGTTTTACTCGGCAAGCTGATGTATATCGTCACCAAAGGCAAGGTAAACCCCCTCATCGGTGCGGCAGGTGTTTCCGCAGTACCGATGGCTGCACGCGTTGCACAGGTTGAAGGCAAGAAGGCTAACCCCACAAACTTCCTTCTTATGCACGCTATGGGTCCCAACGTCGCAGGCGTTATCGGCTCAGCAGTTGCGGCAGGCTTTATGATGCTCCTCTTCCAGAGCTGAGCAGACCGACCGCATTTTCTTCGGCGATGCAGTGCCAATGCTCCGCAGTATGTGCCGCAAAAACCGCACCCTCGCCAACGATTTTACCGAACTCGGCAAGGCAGGGCTTCAACAGCCCTGTCCCCGTTGTGCGGCTGCGCACAACAAGGCGGTATCTGCCGTCTGAACGATAGAGCTTGCTTTCAACAATTAACCCGGAAAGGTTCAGTCTCTCCGCACAGCAAAAAAGCACATCAGCGTTTTCAAAATCACACGCTATGTAATCCGACTTTTTCAGCAGATATTTTCTGTTTCTGTTTGCTACGCCGTGCTCAACGGAAAAGAACAGCAGGCAGCCGCCCGTCTCTCTCTGCATCGCTTCAACGAGCAGTCTGCCGGACGTGTTTATCTCCCGACCGATGCTTTTACCCGCACGCGAAAGCACAGTCCATATAACCCTTTTGGTTTCAACCTTTGAGTAATCCATCTCCTCATACGTAATATTGAGATTTTTCATATCATCCGCGGTCAGTTCAACGACAATCGCATCATCCGTAAGAACCTCCACTCTCATCCGACAACCCCCTGTTACATAAATTTGATCATAACTATCGTACAACCGATATCGACATAAAATCAAGGAACAAATAATGGTATTCACAGAAAGGAGACAATAAAAATGGCAAAAAAAAGCTCGATTACAGCACAGCGCTCATTAAGCCTTGATCTGCTTGCAATGCTTATTCTGCCCATAGTCAGCTCTTGGTATTTTTATGGCACCGGAGCACTCAGACTTATTTTTATCAGTGTTATTGTCTGCGTATTATGTGAATTGCTCGGGCGCAGAATTCTCAAGCAGTCGTCCACCGTAACTGACCTGAGTGCGGTTACAACCGGCATTATCCTTGCGCTTATGCTTCCTGCAAATGCTCCGCTGTGGATTCCCGTAATCGGCGGTATCTTTGCTATAGCAGCTGCAAAGCTCCCCTTCGGCTCTGTCGGAAAGCTCCCCTTCTCACCGGCAGCTGCAAGCTTTTCTTTTTTAACTATATGCTTCCCTGACATAATATTTAACTATCCGAGAATTTCTGCTTTCAGTGCCGCACTTTCCAGCACAAGCAGTTCTTCACTTACATCATTACTTGCAAGAAACGCATCAATCAGTCTCGGCTCCGTCAAGACAATTGACATTATCATCGGCAACTTTCCCGGTCCGATGGGTGCCGGCTGCATAATGATACTTGCAGGCAGCGCAATATATATGCTTATCCGCCGCCCGAAGCTTTTCATTACGGTTGCAGGCTTTATTCCGGGCGCCGCTCTTGCCGCAATATGCTTCCCGAGAACAGGCAGCCTCTTAACCTCTCTCGTTCTTGAGCTTTGCGCAGGATATATAATTTTCGCTGCACTTTTCCTCATAACTGAAGCAGGCACTCAGCCTGAAAAAAATCTCAGCCGCCTTCTCTACGGCTTTACTGCAGGTCTTGCCTGTATGCTTATGAGACGTTTCGGAGCATTTGAGGAATGCTCATGTTTTGCCGTGCTGATTGTAAATGCAGCATGGCCCGTTGCTGACAAAGCAATCAACAAACTTTCAAAGAAAGGAGAAAAGAAAGTAAAATGAAAAAGATGAAAATACTTACAGCACTCTTACTCACAGCCATTCTATGCATTGGCCTTGCTTCATGTAGCCTTACCTTTATGAAAAAGAACAAAAATGATGAGACTACAACCGGCGAAAGGGTTGAATATCCGACAATATACTATAATCCGTTTGATAATTATTACACCTATAGTTCGGATAACACAGAAGCTCCTGAACCCGTACCCGTTATCACAACCTCAGATTTCACCACAGCCAACGGTGTGATAACACAGCCGACTCAGCCCGCTACAACAAAGCCCGGTGTAACGGCAACAACTGCATCTGCCACCACAGCAACGGCACCTGCCACCACAACAACAGCGCCGACAACTGCAGCACCGACAACAGCCGCAGCACCGACAACAACCGCAGCACCGACAACAACGGCACCTGCACCACTACCCGACGTTGAAGACAGTAACTTTGAAATTGCCGTTACCAAAGCGCTCAATGCTGAGCGTGAAGCAAACGGATTACAGCCGCTCACCCGTTCAAAAGAACTTTCGAGCGCAGCTAAGATAAGAGCAAAAGAAATTGCTACAAGCTTCGCACACATAAGACCCGACGGCAGCTTCTGGTATACTGTCAGCCCTGATGCAAGAGGAGAAAATCTCGCAAAGGACTATTCCACACCTGAAGAGGTAATGGCCGGCTGGATGGAAAGTAATGATCACAAAGAAAACATACTTACTGACGATTATAAGACTGTAGGCACAGGCTGTTATTACGATTCGGCCACAGATACATATTATTGGGTGCAGCTTTTCGGCACCTGACAGTTGAGAAACATATTCTGATATAAGGAGGAAAAGATTAATGGCATCAAATAACAAGGCACCCGGTCTGCTTATGAAAAATGCAGGCATATTCAATCCCGTTCTTGTTCAGGCGGTCGGACTTTGCCCTGTTGTAGCAATGGCGACCTCTGTCAAAAGCGCTGCCCTTCTTGCAGGCATTTCTGCTGTTATCATCACACTTAGCGAATTTTTTGCCTCGCTTTTCCTCAAGGCCGTTCCCCGTTGGATAAGAATCGGCATATACATCATACTCGGCGGTGCAATTGTTGTTCCGTTTATGATTTTTATCGAACGCACAAACGCATCTCTTTTCGGCTCATTCGGCATATATCTGCCTATTATGGCGGTCAACTCACTCAACGTACTGCGTTGCGAAAGATTTGCCGTTAAAATCTCTCCGCTTGCCGCTCTGGCAGACGGCGTAACCGCTTCTCTGGGTTATTCAGCCGTTCTTATATTTGTTGGATTTTTCAGAGAAATTCTCGGAAGCGGAAGCCTTTTCGGTGTACAGATATTCAGAGGCTTCTCTATGCCGGGTCTGCTCCTCCCCTTCGGAGGTTTCCTGATGCTTGGCTTTGCAGGCGCATTGCTCAGAACACTTATTTCAAAATTCTGGCCCAAGTATCTTGATAAAAAACAACCCAAACCCATAAGCAGCAAGAGCAGGAAAAAGCCCGGTAAAAAGCAAAATGCGCAAACCTTTACAGAGGTTCCCGAATTTGATGCGGACGAATCACTGTTCAGCCTTGAAGACATCTCACAGTACGAAGAAACCGAGGAATATGATGATTCTGCACGGGCAGAGTACAACCCATCTGTTATTCCGGAACAGCCGACAGCAAAGGTTGCACACGAAAGCACCGAAAAAGTTATTCCGCCTATTTCATCTGTTAAGGAAAAAGCCGAAACACGTGCTACAGAGCGACCCAAGGCAACTGTTATGCCAAAGCCTACCGTTACGCATAAACCTCAGCCACCCGTTATAAAGAAGCCTCAACCACCAGCTATTAAACAAACAACAGCCAAAAAGCCTGATATCGGACTTAAAGAGCTGTCACTTGACGATATTTCTGCAGACACATCCAAGACTTCATCATCGGGTACCAATGCAGAAGACGAACTTGAACTGCTTATGAACCGTTCAATCGGAGACATCCTTTCAGCGCAAAAGAAGGAGGATGACAAATGATTTTTGCATTTTTAAACGCCTCTGTTTTCGCCCTGATATTACAGAACTTTGTATTCAACGGCGGCTTCGGTATGAGTGAAGCAATACGAATCGCAACAAAGCCGAAGGATTTCTTCCCGATTGCTGTGCTTGTTGCATTTTTCACAAGTGCCACTGCCGCAGTTTGCAGCTTGCTTGACCTTATAGCCGCAATCAATGCTCTTTCAACCGCAGAACACCTTGGCATATACTGTCTTGTTCTTGCACTTATTTATTTGGTTTTCACTGGAATCAACCTGCTGATTTACCCCAAAAACAAACAGAACATTCACCGAATCGGTATGGCAGCCGTAAACACACTTGTTCTCGCCGTTCCGATTATAAACCGCCGTGCCGCTTTCAACACTGCCGAATCAATCGGTCTCGGTCTCGGTGCAGGCATTGCGTTTATTATCGCTGTTCTGCTTATCTCCGCTGCCGAAGAGCGCATCAGAGAAAACGACACAATGAGCAACGCTTTCAAGGGCAAGCCTGCTCTCTTTATTTACATCGCACTGATTTCGCTTGGCTTTGCCGGTCTTTCGGGTCAGTCACTCTTTGTCTGAGGTGATATTATGGCAGATAATGAGTTTGACAAAAAAACTGACGGCGAGCTTCCCGAAGATTTCCGCCCTGTTATACCTGAACCTGAAATGCACCGCAGACCCATAATCGGATTCTATAAGAACTATCCCGTTCAGGAAAATCCGACCTCCACCCATACACAAAGCTTTGCCCAGCAGGAACATAACCGCAAAATAAGAAACGGTATTCTTTACGGCATTGCACTTTTAGCGATTTTTATCATCACCTTCATCATCACCGACACCTGTATTAAAATATCAAAAGAGCCTATCCCCCCGACAACTGCAGCTGTCACACAGGCTCCGACACAGGAAGCCTCACAGGTTACGGAAGAAACATCTGAAGCTGTTGAAGAAACATCTGAAAACTGAGCAAAAGAACTGTCGCGCAGACAGTTCTTTTTTGTTGTTTTTCAGTATCTTTTATTCAAAAATATTTGACAAATGAGTAAAACACATATATTATAAACTATATATACCTAACTTTAAAATAAGGTGGCATAAATTATGACCGAGCGCTATGAATCAGCAAAAAAAATCTACGCTTCAATCGGCATTGATACCGATGCCGTAATCGAAAAGCTTGACAGCGTGCGTATATCCCTGCACTGCTGGCAGGGTGACGACGTAAGCGGCTTTGAAAGCAGCGGTGAGCTTTCCGGCGGTATTCAGGCAACAGGCAATTACCCTGGCAAGGCACGCAATGCGCAGGAGCTTATGGCAGACCTCGACAAGGCACTCAGCCTTATCCCCGGCGCACACAAGATAAATCTCCACGCAACCTATGCAATCCTCGGCGACGAAAAGGTCAGCCGCGATAAACTCCGCCCCGAGCATTTTGCTCCCTGGGTTGAGTTTGCAAAGCAGAGAGGTCTCGGCCTCGATATCAATCCGACCCTCTTTTCACATCCCCTCGCAGCAGACGGTCTCACACTTTCTCACCCCGATGAGAAAATCCGCCGTTTCTGGATTGACCACTGCAAGGCAATGAGAAAAATCGGTGAGTATTTCGGCAGAGAGCTCGGCATCACCTGCGTAAACAATATCTGGATTCCCGACGGATACAAAGACGTACCCGCAGACCGTATAGGTCCGAGAAAGCGTCTTATGGATGCACTCGATGAAATCCTTTCAGAGCAGATTGACCCGAAATATCTTGTAGACACCGTTGAATCCAAGGTCTTCGGTATCGGTGTTGAATCCTATACGGTAGGCTCGCACGAATTCTATATGAACTATGCTGCAACAAGAGGCTGTATCTGCCTGCTTGACAACGGCCACTACCACCCGACAGAGGTTGTATCAGACAAGATTCCCTCAATGCTTCTCTTCAGTGACAAGGTTGCTCTACACGTCACAAGAGGTGTACGTTGGGACAGCGACCACGTTGTAACATTTGACGATGAGCTTAAAGAAATCGCAAAGGAAATTGTCCGCTGCGATGCACTTGACAGAGTGCTTATCGGTCTTGATTACTTCGATGCCAGCATCAACCGCGTTGCCGCCTGGATAATCGGCGCACGCAATATGCGCAAAGCACTGCTCAACGCAATGCTCATTCCCCACGCACAGCTTAAAGCTATGCAGGACAGCGCCGACTTCACATCACTTCTCGCAATGACGGAAGAACTCAAGCTCTATCCCTTCGGCGACGTATGGGAAGAGTACTGTGCACGCAAGGGTGTCCCCGCAAGAGAAGGCTGGCTTACAGACATCAAAAAATACGAAGCTGACGAGCTTTCAAAGAGGGTGTAAACAATGCCCACCGTCAGAGAGATTTTTGACTATATAAACTCGCTCGCACCGTTTGCAACACAGGAGAGCTGGGACAACAGCGGTCTGCTGCTCGGCGATCCCGACAAAAAGGTAAGCCGTGTTTCTCTCGCCCTTGATACAACAACCAAAACCGTCAGAGCTGCAAAAGAAAACGGCGCAGAGCTTATGATTACACACCACCCCGTTATCTTTTCACCTGCAAAAAAGATTCTCGCAGGCAGCGTACCGTATGAGCTTCTCACAAACGGTATAAGCGCAATCAGCGCACACACCTGCCTTGACTCTGCCGAGGGCGGTGTTAACGACACGCTTGCTGCAATACTTGAGCTTGAGGATATTTATCCGCTCGAGCTTGACGGCACTGATACTCCGCTTGTAAGAGTCGGCAGATTAAAAGCTCCGATGAGCGGTGACGAATTTGCAAAGCACGTTAAGGCAAAGCTCGGCTGCAGCTTAAGGCTTGCCAATGCAGGCAACACAATAAGTACGGTTGCAGTGTGCGGCGGCTCACTCAGTTCGCTCACCTATGAGCTTATAGGCAAGGTCGATGCATTTGTAACGGGCGATCTCACCCACCACTACTTTATCGATGCTGCCGACAGCGGCCTTACAGCAGTTGCCGCAGGTCACTTTGAAACGGAGAATCCCGTTATCACAGTGCTCGCGGATAAGCTGAGCCGACAGTTCCCCGATGTTGAATTCACAGTAATAAACCAGGAAAACCCTGTAGTATACTATTGAAAGGATATGGCAAACAATGCTTGATATTAAAATTATCCGTGAAAATCCCCAGCTCGTAAAAGATGCTATGAAAAAGCGCAACAAGGATATGGATGCCCTTGTTGACGAAGTACTTGCAATAGATGCTGAGCGCCGCGAGCTCACACTCAAACTCGACCAGCTCAAGCAGGAGCAGAATGCCGCAAGCCGTGAGATCCCCAAGATCAAAAAAGAGGGCGGCGACATTTCCGCCATTATGGCACGTATGAATGAAATCAAAGAAACAGTAAAAGGCGGCGATGCACAGCTTTCAGAGCTTGAAGCAAAGCAGCAGAAGATAATGTATGAGTTCCCCAACATCCCCAACCCCACAATTCCCGTAGGTAAGGATGACAGCGACAACGAAGAAATCCGCCGCTGGGGCGAACCCACAACATTTGACTTTGAGCCTAAGGCACACTGGGATGTCGGTGCAGACCTCGGCATTCTCGACCCCGAAACAGCTGCAAAGGTTACAGGCGCACGCTTTCATTTCTACAAGGCAGCAGGCGCAAGACTTGAGAGAGCGGTCATCAACTTCTTCCTCAACACTCACACAGAGCACGGCTATACAGAGGTATTCCCGCCCTTTATGGTAAACCGTGCATCAATGACAGGTACAGGTCAGCTTCCCAAATTTGAGGAGGATGCTTTCAGACTTGAGCGTGAGGACTACTTCCTTATTCCCACAGCAGAAGTTCCTGTTACAAATATGCACCGCAACGATATCCTCGACGGTGCACAACTTCCCATCAGCTACTGTGCTTATTCAGCTTGCTTCCGTGCAGAGGCCGGCAGCGCAGGCCGTGACACAAGAGGTCTTATCCGCCAGCACCAGTTCAACAAGGTTGAGCTTGTCAAGTTTGCCGATCCCGAAACATCATACGACGAACTCGAAAAGCTCACAAACGATGCTGAGCGTGTGCTTCAGCTTCTCGGTCTTCCTCACAGAGTTGTCTGCCTTTGCTCAGGTGACATCGGCTTCTCATCTGCAAAGACATACGATATCGAAGTATGGATGCCCTCTTACGGCAGATATGTTGAAATCTCATCCTGCTCAAACTTTGAGGACTTCCAGGCAAGAAGAGCTGCAATCCGCTTCAAGAGAACACCTGCTGACAAGGCACAGCTTGTTCACACACTCAACGGCTCAGGCGTTGCAGTCGGCAGAACAGTTGCCGCAATCCTTGAAAATTATCAGAACGCTGACGGCAGCGTAACGGTTCCCGAGGTACTCCGTCCTTATATGGGCACAGACATCATTAAATAATATAAGAGGGTAAGTGTTATGTTAAAAGATAATTCTCTCTTGCTTTTCCAGGGTGACAGCATTACAGATACAGGCCGTACCGATTCTGCAGACCCTTCTGCCAGCCTCGGTATGGGTTACCCCGCAAAAATTGCCGCAAAGCTCACAGAGCGCGGCATAAAGGTTATAAACCGCGGCATCAGCGGCAACCGTACCTGGGATCTGCTCAAGCGTTGGGATAAAGAATGTATCGATCTTCAGCCCGATTATATTTCACTTCTCATCGGCGTCAATGACACGTGGAGAAGTTTTGATTCAAACGATATCACAACAGCCGAGCAGTACGAAAACAATATGCGTCAGCTCCTTGACAGAATTGTAAACGAAACAAGCGCAAAGATAATTCTTATCAACATCTTCCTGCTCGACGTCACACCCGATAAGGCACAGATGCACCCTGACCTTCGCCTCAAGCAGGAGGTTATCAGCCGCCTTATCAAGGACTATGACGTAACGTTTGTTGATATACAGGCTCTTTTTGATAAAATGGTAGCTGACGGCACACCGATGGAAGAGCTTTCTGCAGACGGTGTACATCCGACTGATTTCGGTCACGAGGTTATTGCAGCCGAGTGGCTCAGATGTGTTCTCTGAAAACAAATTAAAATTAATTTTTTCTCAACCTGATTTTCAAGTTTTTGCTCTATTATCTGTAACATATAAAAACACTTCACAACCGAAAGGTAACAGAAATGAGTAATAATAATTTTGCTCAAGTTAATAAAGGCATAAATCTTCTCGTCACAATCGATAAGAAATATGTAGAGCCTTTGTGCGTTATGCTCACCTCATACGGCGAGTGTCACAAGGGTATTCCGACCGACCTCTACATTGCTCACTCATCGCTTGACGAAGAGACGCTTGCGTACATCAGGGCACATGCTGACAAATACGGCATAAACATCCGCAGTGTTGTTATAGCTGAGCATTGGTTTGAAAACACACCCGTGCTCGACCGTCTGCCCGAAGAGTCGTTCTACCGTCTTATGGCGTTTCACTATCTGCCCGAAACGGTTGAACGCTGCATCTATATCGACCCTGATACCATAATCCGCCGCAGTCTGACGGAGCTTTTCGATATGGAGCTTGACGGCTGTTATGTCGCTGCAGCAAGTCACACAAGCGCATTTTTCAACTTATTCAACACATTCAGACTCGGCACACAGGATAATAAGATATACTACAATTCAGGTGTGCTGCTGATGGATATAGCCGCTATCCGACGCGATTTCACGCTCGGCAAGGTCCTCGAAACGCTTGAAGAAAACATACAGCGTCTCTGGCTCGGAGATCAGGACCTGATAAACATACTTTTCTGCGGCAGGACAAAGCGCATTGACGAAGAGATATACAACCTTGATGAGCGTGCACTCAAGCACCTCAAGGGCAAATTCACACTGGACGATGTTGCCGAAAAAACAGCCGTTATACACTACAACGGCAAATACAAGCCGTGGCTTCAGGGCTATAAAGGTGTACTTGACAGATTCTATCCCGAGGTTAAGGAGTTAGGTCCTGCACCCGTTGGAAAATGGAAATCTCAGCTCAAGGCAATTCACGGCATAGTGCGCCTTAACAACCGCCAGAAGATACTTATTCTCGGCATACTCGCTGTTATAGTTGCCTGCATCCTGTGCTGGTTCTTCTTTGGCAGAGAGCTTGCCGGAATTATCAGAGATCCGCTTGAATTCAAAGCCTGGCTCGGCAAATTTGGTCCGTATGACGAGCTTGTTTTCATCCTCATACGAAGCGTGCAGACGATGATAAAAATTATCCCTGCAGAGCCGCTTGAAATCGGCTCGGGATATGCCTGGGGCACCTGGCTGGGTATGCTCTACTGCCTGATAGGTAACTTTATCGGCACGCTTATCATACTCGCGCTGACAAGACGTTTCGGCAGAGCATTTGTTGAATGCTTCCTGCCTGCAAACAATCTGCGTCTTATCTCGCTTTTCCAGAATTCAAAGAAGATTTACGCTTTGCTTTTCTTCTTCTATCTCATACCCGGCTCACCGAAAGACGGTCTGACCTATCTTGTCGGTATGATGAACGTCAAGGTCGTGCCGTTCCTTGTGCTGACCTTTATCGCACGAATCCCGTCCGTAATATCCTCAACCCTGTGCGGTCAGAAGCTGTCAGAGAAGGATTATTTCTGGTCGGTAGCCATCTTTGTTGCAACGTTCGTGCTTGCACTCTTCGGCGGCTTCGTTTACAAGAAGTATACCGACAGAAAAATGAAGAAATAAAAACATCTGAAATCGGCGTTCACCAACGCCGATTTTTTACCCTGAAAGACTTAATACGAAAGGGACAATAATAATGGCAGATTTACTCAACGAGCTTTACTGTCCGCTCAGCCTCAAGGGCATAGCAGCGTCACTTACGGGTGCACTCGGCGTTGATGCACCGAATCAGGCGGAGCCTGCGCTTGATATAATGACAAAATTCACGGCAGGCAAAAATATTGACCGCGTGCTTATGTATAACCCTGATGCGGTTGCACTCTGGCTTTTCGATAAGTATACGGATATTTTCACACCCGTAATGCTCAACACACAGCTCACACTGCCCTTACAGACAGTTATGCCAAGCGTAACACCCGTGTGCTTTGCCACAATGTACACGGGCGCAGACCCCGATATTCACGGCATAAAGGCATACCGCAAACCCGTAGTTAAGACCGACAGCGTTTACGATGCACTCATCCGCGCAGGTAAAAAGCCGTGTATTGTTTCAACAGGCGAAGACAGTATGTCAAAAATATTTCTCGAAAAGGATATGGACTACTTTATTGTTGACACACCCGATGAAGCAAACGCAAAAGCGGTTGAGCTGATCGAGCAGGATAAATATGACCTAATCTGCGTATACAACGGCAACTATGACTCTGTAATGCACAAGGTAAGCCCCGAGGGTGAGGATGCAATTGCCGCACTCAGGCACAACACAACCGCTTTCGCAATGCTTGCAGAGGCTGTACGCAAAAATTGGAAGAATCACAATACTCTCATCGGCTTCGCACCTGACCACGGCTGTCACGAGGTTGACGGTGTTTCGGGCGGTCACGGTCTGATGATGCCTGAGGATATGAATATAATACATTTTTACGGAGTTATCTGATGAAAACGACAGATATTCTTATTATCGGTGCAGGCGCAAGCGGACTTGCCGCCGCAATCGAAGCGGCACGCACAGCACCCGACAAATCCGTTACCGTGTTTGAGCATCTGCCAAAGGCAGGCAAAAAGATACTTGCAACGGGTAACGGCAGGTGCAACCTCGGCAACCTGAACGCAGCATCTCACCGATACACAAACTCAAAATTTGCACAGCCCGTTATTGAAAAATACGGTGTTGACAGCCTTATCGGCTTTTTTGAATCAATGGGGCTTTATACCCGAGCCGACAGTGAGGGCAGACTTTATCCGATGAGCAACTCTGCCGCAAGCGTGCTTGATGCGCTGAGATTTGAGTGCGAAAAGCTCGGCGTTAAAATCATCTGCGAAGAAAAGGCAGCACAGATAAAAAAAGCAGACGGCGGATTCAGCGTCAACGGCAATCTTCAGGCAAAAAAGGTAATTATCGCAACAGGCGGCAAAGCCGCACCCTCGCAGGGCAGCGACGGCAGCGGATATCCCCTGCTTAAATCGCTCGGTCACACACTCACACCGCTCGCCCCGTCCCTTGTGCAGATCAAAACCGACACCGCAACCATAAAATCGCTCAAGGGTGTGAGGGCAAAGGCAAAGCTGTCACTTTCTACGGGCGGCAGCAGTGAGGGCGAAATTCTTTTCACCGATTACGGCGTTTCGGGCATTGCCGCAATGGATCTGAGCAGATTTGTAAAACAGGATAAAAAGGCTGAAATTTCGCTCGACCTTCTGCCCGATTTCACTCAGGATGATGCGAAAGAGATTATCATCCGCATATCAAGACATAACCCTGCAATGCCTGCAGAAAGTATGCTTGGCGGAATTATACACAAAGCGATCGGCACGGCGGCAATCAAAGCTTCACTCGGCTTTATGCCGAAAACAGCAGGTGAAATCAAGCCGAAGCAGGCAGCCGTAATTGCCTCAACACTCAAGGATTTCAGACTCACTGTAACAGGTACAAAAAGCTATAACGATGCACAGGTAACACGCGGCGGCGCAGACGTGAACGAGTTTGACAACAGCACAATGATGTCGAGGAAAGTCAAAAATCTCTTTGCTTGCGGAGAGGTGCTTGACGTTGACGGCGCTTGCGGAGGGTTCAACCTTGCGTGGGCATTCGCCTCGGGCAGACTTGCAGGCAAATCAGCCGCTGAAGATTAAAAGATAAAGAGTTCATTTCAGTTTTGAAATGAACTCTTTTTGTTATCTCATATTGTTTTCATCAGCTTAAAATACTCGCCGTCTTTATCCGCGCCGTCAAAGAGCACCTCGGTAAAGCCGAATTTGCGGTAGAGATGAAGCGCATTCACGTTATCTTTATCAACACCGATTGTCATTTCACTGTAACCCATTTCTTTTGCCTTTTCGATAAGAAAAGTCAGGATTTCACTGCCGATGCCGCGGTTGCGATACTCTTTTTTGACAATCATCCGTGACACATATATTCTGCGTTCAGGGACCGTATAGTCAGGGTCACCTGCATCAATAACCAGTGCGCCCTCGCCGATAAATTCACCGTTTATTTTGTAAATAAAAACAAGGCGGTTACCCGTTTTTATCTCTTCGAGCCACTTATCGGTCAGAGGCTGAGTTTTCATATTCCAGATGTTGGAGCACTTGCTGTAGTCCTCGGCTTCAAGCGGCTCAATGGTTCTGGATGCATACTCCGAAAATTTACGGTTAAGTTCGCTGTAACTCAATCCGGCAATCTCTTTCAATGAATTGGTTTTCATAAGATATCTTACAAATTGACAACCTAGGAAATACCCTACATCCGAATGATCTTTATATGAGCACCAATCGCCAAAAAAATCCTGTACACTTTCTTTGGCATTAAGACGTCGCAGATATTCGGCTTTTATATCGTTCTCGTTTTTTCGACACCAATCTAACCAACCGTTTTTATTCTGATGATAAAACTCATCGTCATCACACAGTATCTGCTCACAAACCATTGCAACACCTTCCTGATAAAGCTGCTGTATGGATTTTCTTCTTTTTGTGAAATCAGGAAGATAAAGGTTGCCGTTAAGCTTGTGCCACAAATGGCCGATTTCGTGCAGAATCAGAGCACGCATATTTGCTTCGTCGCCCCAATCAAGCTCGATGATTTTTTCAACACCTAACAAAACCGTATTCTTTCCGTCAAGCGTTGTTGCCCAACCTGCACCGTTACAAAGTCCGAGATACAGAATTATACTTATGTCCGGCTCTTCATCAAACAGCTTGGCAAGATTGCTGTTAAGATTATCAATTACTTTTCGAAAACTCTTATCGAGAATGTTGATTTTTTCTTCATTCAGAGCCTTATCAAGTATAGGTCTGACTTCTTTTTCAAAGTCATAATCTCTTGCATCCTTTTCACATTTTAACGGAAGTTCTGCTGAAATACCTGCGGCATATTCTCGCCAGAGCTCAATACTGAAGCCGTCAGTAAATGTTTTTTTAATTTCGTTACACGTGTTTATAATTTTCATTTTTACACCAACTCAAAAATTGCTGTGCCGTGTTTATCCATACCCAGTGTGAGCTTATTTGTTTCACACTCGGGAATATCCGCACCAAGCAGCGGTTTTACCTTATATTTTTGCGGCAGATTTATAACTATTTTGCCGCCCTCAGCCGCATGCACCGCAAGGAAACCTTCACCGCAATAGATAACGTTTCCATCCGCATTATAGCAATGCACACCGCAGGAAATCAAAAATTTGCGGATTTCATCTGCCGTAAAGAATGGCTTCTCAACACTTGCGCAAAGGCAAGGCACATCCCGACTTTCGCAAAGCGCGAGAGCTTTTTTGCCGCTTTCAGACGGAATAGGCGCGGTAAAAACAGCAGCCGTATAGTTGCCGATTACCTTTTCTGCATCCTCAACCGTGCAAAGGTCAAACGGTATGCCCGTATTGCCAGCCGTTGATCTTATAACATTAACGCTGTGCACACAGTCAGACCCCCTCGGATTGTTCAGATATGCCTTTTCGTCGACAAACAGCACCGTTTTTGCGCGAGGGTACTCCGCTGTGTTTTTATCTTTTGCCGCTTCGGCAATCTCTTTCATCAGCTTAAGCTCTGCCATTATCTCACGGTCGTGATACCAACCGCCCCACATATCAAACCACCATATGCCGTTGCCGTTTGTCAGCTGATGCGCATAGGCTTTGCGGATTGCAGACAGTGAAAGTTCGGACGTATCGGGTCCGTGCCACACGGTTTTGTTGCCGTTTGAATCGACCTGAAGATATGCGCCGTCGGGATATTCGCCCGGGCGTGAATCCTGCATACGGCGTGTAAGATAAGTTCTTATATCACACTCAACAAAATACAATTTATTATGCAGCCTAAGTGATCGGGCGGCAATCATATCGCCCCAGTCAACGCCAAGCTGTCTGTTTGCATCATATCCGCAAGGGGACGAAAAAAAGTCGATATAGGGCGAATCGATTATGAATCTCATACCGAGCAGACCCGTAAGGCAATCGTTCACAAAAGCGTGGTAACCGTAAAACGCACCGACAATCTGCTCACCGTTGATAAAGCTCTTCAGCTCCTTTGCAAAATGCTCAACCGTTTTTGCTGCCATCTCACAGCAGAATTCGCAGTAAAGGCTTACTTCTTCGCTGAATCCGTTTTTTGTCAGATCCTCTTTTTTTATCTCGGGAGCTTTTTCGATACCGTGCTTTTCTTTGAGCCAAAGCGCAAATTTCTTCAGCCCCGACTCGGAATATGAGCCTGCAAGATCGTGGTGCATCCACTCCTGCGTAGTGCCGCCGCAAATCTGGTAGCCTGCTACATTTTCGGCATAATCAGATGAGCGAATATGCTCAACAAGAGTTTTCAACAGCTCTGCACCGTCACGTCTGAACAGATCGGACCACAACGCTTCTCTCCTGCCTGACGGTGTAGTGACAGTTTCCTCAGGGTTTGCCCCGAGCCAGCTGCGCGGCATTGCAATATTTATCCTCGGGAAGATAAGTGCATCGGGACATTCCGCCACAATTCTGCGCACGGTTGAGTCAAACTCGGAATAATCAGGTTTATCACCCTCAAAAACGCCCGTTCTGAACGGAGAAAAACCCGTCACGTTATTTATCGGCAAATCGGTAAAAGAAACATTTACGAAGAAAATTCTGTAGCCTGCGGCAATAAAATCGGAGTATTCGCCAAGCTCTTCAAAATAAGTTGTATATGCCATCGGGACAAAAATTCCCGAATCAACACAAATATAAGGTTTTGAATTTTTGAAAGCTATACAGCTGCTGAGCATACAGTATCACCGCCAATTTGGTTCTTCTTTGGCTATATAATATAGCTCTTTTACGGTCGGGTCAACAGCATCAACATAAAAAACAAACAAATATACCTTATTTTTCCATAAAGGTATTGCTCTTTGCGGAATTTTGTGAGATAATATCACTGTGAAATTTCTTTACAAAAGGAATGTTTTTATGCTGTTTCAGGAAAAATCATATTTCAAAAAGTCATATATGTATACAGCCGTGCTGGATAACGGCGTTACGATTGATGCTTATGCCGACGGGACAGCTGACGGAAATGACGGGAGCAGATACCGCCTTGTCTCTCACCTTGATGAGGATGAGGAGGTTGTAATCGACGGATGGGAAATGATTGAAAAATAAGCAGATTCGGCTTGACACAACCCGACTAATCTAATATAATAAATCACGGTTGCAACGCAAACAGAATATCGCGACGCGCTCCAAGCGAGCGAGGCGACAATATTTCTGACCGATAGTTGGCAGCGCGCCGAATATATAGCTCTTTCAGATTTACAATTTAATAGTTATCGGGGTGTAGCGCAGTTGGTAGCGCGCCTGGTTTGGGACCAGGATGTCGGGGGTTCGAGTCCCTTCACTCCGACCACCTAAGTACAACTTAGGTAATACAACCGAAATCCCTTGAACGCGGGGTTTCGGTCTTTTTTATACCTACAAGCACTCTGAAAATGAGTGCTTTTTGCTTTTTTAGGAGCACCGATGGAATTGTAAAAGTGTACGGAGTATAGGTAAAGGTGTACGGAGTATAAAAATCACCACACCTGACAACCTGCAACAGTACTAAAAACTATTGCACTTCTCTTGGTATGGGTGGTATAATTGGTTCGATAAATAAGAATTTGACGAGGTAATATTATGATTACATATTCGATAATTATGTTTTTGACAGCGACACTTTTTGTTGTGATAGGTGTTGCAATATATCGGGGAAAAACCAATTTGATTCATGATTATCATCAAACAAACGTTACCGACAAATCTGCATATGGAAAATCTTTCGGAAAAGCAATGTTTGTTATCTCAACGGCACTTTTGCTTAGCGGAATAGTAAGTCTGCTGGGAGATTCGGAAAAGATTACATTGGTTGCGGTTGCAGTATTAATTGTTGGATTAATAATCGGATTTATCTACATTATTTGCGTGCAGAAAAAATATAATAACGGTGTTTTCTGATTGACAAATTCCAATTTATCGAACTTACAGCAACAGCGAGTTGCTTGTTCATTTTATCATTCGATGTTACAATATTCCTGAGGTGATAACAATATGGAAACTAAAGATATTATTCTTGAGTTGAGAACTAAAAAAGGTTTATCGCAAGATGAACTTGCTGAAAAAGTTTTCGTTACCCGTCAGGCAGTGTCCCGTTGGGAAAATGGTGAAACTACACCTAACACAGAAACATTGAAGCTGTTATCAAAACTATTTGATGTATCTATCAATACACTTTTAGGCTCTCCAAGACAGCTTATCTGTCAATGTTGCGGTATGCCACTTGAAGACGGAAACATCAGCAAAGAGAAAGACGGCATTTTCAATGAAGATTACTGCAAATGG
>JAGALQ010000042.1 GCA_017625095.1 Clostridia bacterium
ATCGGGGATTACATAGCTTGTTCTTGTCTTACCGGTGGGATACTGAATAAGCGTTGTTTTGTCCTTGTTAAACAATACACCATCGCTGTTGCTCGAATAATTTTTGTTATTTTCATCTACGGTTATATTTGTCAGGTTATCGCAATAAACGAACGCACCTGTACCGATAGTTGTGACACTGTCAGGTATTGTTACGCTTGTGAGGCTTTCGCAATAAGCGAACGCACAATCACCGATGGTTGTTACGCTGTCGGGGATTGTTACGCTTGTGAGTATTTCACAAAAAGCAAAAGAATAAGAACCGATGCTTTCTACGGTGTCTGCAATTGATACATTCGTCACATTGACACAGTTGAAAAACGAAAACTCTCCAACAGATGTTACTCCATCTTCAATAACAACTGATCTGATATCACTTGAATAACCACTCCAGGGTGCACTGTTTTCATATGTTGAAGGATTACCTTCCCAATCATACATTTTGCCCGTTCCGCTGATTGTAAGAACACCTGTACCTGCATCAAATACCCATGTCAGGTTTTCACCACACTCGCCTGAAGCGATTGTCGGTTCAGGCTCAGTAAAGTGAATTGTAGCGGAATTCAGCGGCTCGTTATATGAAGCGATTGTTATTTTGTTCCAATCCTCTTCGGTTGAACCATAATAAACATCTGTAAGGTCGCACATATCGAATGCCCAGTCACCGATTGTTATTACGCTGTCGGGAATTGTGATATGCCTCAGGTCGTAACAGGAAAGAAACGCTTTCTGTTCGATTGTTGTCACACTATCAGGGATTGTTATAGTTGCAAGACTAGAGCATTCAGCAAACGCACCATAACCGATGATTGTTACACTGTCTGGTATAGTGTAGCTCGTTCTTGTGCTACCGATAGGATATTGAACAAGCTTGGTTTTATCTTTGTTAAACAACACACCGTCGCTGTCACTTGAATAATTCTTGTTGTTTGCATCTACTGTTATGCTTGTCAGGCTGTAGCAACCAAAAAATGCAGCAATACCGATTTCTGTTACATTTGAAGGGATTGTGATGTTGGTCAGAGAGCTACATTCCCAAAACGCATTCGAACTGATGGAGGTGACGCTATCAGATATTGTGATGTTTTTAAGGCCGGTACACCAATAAAACGCCCCATAACCGATGGTTGTTACGCTGTCACCCAATATTACACTTGTCAGATCACTGCATTCATAGAATGCCCATTCACCGATACTTGTTACACCGTCCGGGATTATTATGCTTGTAAGGTTGTAACATCCATAGAACGCCCCATCACCGATAGTTGTTACGCTGTCAGGGATTGTTACGCTTGCGAGACTTCCACAAACACAGAACGCATTTTCACCGATAGTTGTTACGCCGTCAGCTATATTGACGATATTAATATAATCGCTGTATGAACACCAAGGAACAGACGAATAAAAAGACCAATCTGTCATCGCACCCGTACCGGTGATGTTGAGCACACCTGAGCTTGTGTCAAGCGACCAGGTGAGATTATCGCCGCATTCGCCGCTGTATGATGCCGCCTCTGCTTTGAAATCGAAAAGACCCGGCAAATCAAGCCCGACAAATCCGCCGAGCGGTGCTGCAGTCAACGTCATAACAACGCACATAGCCACAGCCAACAACCTGACAAACGTTTTTTTCATAATTCTTTACCTCCCGAAAGCAGATAGGCTTACTGATATATCTATACATAATAAATAGTACCATATTTTTCTAATAAATAAAGAATTTGTTCTTGTATAATCGCACAAAAATCCGTTTTTTTAGGTTGTCAATATACACCAAACAAATATAAATTTTATTTTTACCGATATAACCGATGTTTTGTCTTTGCTGAACAGGCAATAATAAACCTCCCGAAATTTATTTTCCGAGAGGTTTGATTATCAAAGTTTCAGCACAACACCGAGCACGGCACACGCGCCGATAAAAACAATCGGGTGAAGCTTCTTTGTCTTTTTGAACATTGCAAAAAAGAGCACGACCGCGAAGATTATAACCGCCGGGATGTTGATTGCTTCCCAGAAACGCATAATATTGAAATCGGTCAGGTCAAGCAGAGTGAGCTCAACAACACTCCAACCTGCAGCTGCAATAAGGCCCGTTACTGCGGGGCGGAGTCCGCCGAATGCCCACTGAACAAACTTATTTTCAATATACTTATTCATCATCTTTGCAACCGCAACAATAATGATAAGTGACGGAAGCACAAGCGAAACCGTTGCAAGGATTGCACCGGGCACGCTCCACACAGCACCGTGAGCACTCATAACACGGAATCCGACATATGTTGCCATATTTACGCCTATCGGTCCCGGTGTTGATTCCGAAACAGCAACCATATCGGCAAGCTGCTCGTGCGTAAACCAGGTCGGATATTTATCCGCCATTTCCGAGAGGAAAGGCAGGGTTGCAAGACCGCCGCCGACTGCGAGCAGACCTGTTTTGAAAAACTCGAAACAGAGGGTGAGCAAAGTCATCAACGCACTCATTTCTTTTCGCCCTCCTTCTTCTTGCCGATAAGCCCGAATTTACCGAGCACAAGACCTGCAACCGCAGAACCGATAACAACAACAACGGGGCTTGCACCGAAAACAGCAATCACAACAAAAGCTGCAACCGCAATCAGAATCTGTACAAGGTTTTTAACATTACTTTTGGCAAGCTTGATAACCGCAACCGTAATAAGTGCGCAAACAGCGATTCTGATGCCTGCGAAGGCGTGCTGCACTGCAGGGATATCCGCAAAATTTGAAAGCACCGCGGCAATGGCGGCAATTATAACAACCGAGGGAAAAACAACACCTGCTGTCGAGAAAATTGCACCGAGCACTTTTGACTGTTTGTAACCGACAAAGGTTGCAGTGTTGACCGCGATAATACCCGGTGTACACTGACCGACAGCATAGTAGTCAAGTATTTCCTCTGTCTTTACCCATTTTTTGTTTTCAACGAGCTCACGCTCAAGCATAGGGAGCATCGCAAGACCGCCGCCAAAGGTCATTACACCTATTTTGGCAAACGACAAAAACAGCTGACACAGCAGCTTTGCGCGGCTGCCCTCATTTTTCTTTTCTTTCATAGCCTTCATTCGCTTTCCAATTCTTCATTGATTGCCGCTCTGACAGATTTCGGCAACGGCAAATTTTTCAGCTTTTTCATTATATCGCCGTCTGCACCGAGAAGTCGGCAGCAGATTTCTTTTTTGAGTGAAAAGCCCTGCCAGCGTGAGAAGATGCGCACAGCTCTCTCATTCGCTGTTTCGCCAACAATACGCTGTGTATTTTCCGCACATATGGTACAGCTTTCACCTACGGATGCATCCTTTATTTCAAATACAAGCTCCTTGCCGTCTGCAACGAGGTCACGCACTCTGATTTTGTAATTGCGTTTCTGCGGTATAACCGAAGTATCACCCTCGGCAGCATTAACGGTAAAGCTTACCTTACCGTTATTATAGCTGATTTCAAATTTTGTCGACGCAGTGTGATTTTTGAAATCAACAGAGCCGTCGTCCTCCTTGAGTACGAACTCACCGTTACCCGAGAAAGCCCATATCTCAAAGCTTTCGGGGTTTGATGATGAGTTGCCCTCATCGGCTGACATCGGAATAATCGCACCTTCTTTTGCAAGAACGGGAATCGTTTCGGTATCTCTGAAAAGTTCAATTTTTTTGCTGCCGACATATGATCTGAGGGTGAAAATATCAGTCCATCTGCCCTCAGGTATCCACGCCTCAACACTGCCCATCAGAATCTTTTTGTCGTTCGGTTTTGTTATCGGGCATATCATGAGCTCCGAGCCGAACATGTACTGATTGGGCACGTTGTAAGCCTGCTCACCGTCGGGATAGGAATAGTACATAGGTTCGCACAGTGCTGTGCCGTCAGTGTGTGTGCGGTGATCCATTGTATAGATATAAGGAATCAGCTTATGGCGCAGATTAAGCCAGTATTTTGCCGCACGGCAGACCTCTGCGCTGTATTTCCACGGCTCTTTGCCGAGAGCGAGCATATTGCTCGAATGCAGACGCATAATCGGTGAGAAAACACCGAACTGAAGCCAGCGGATATAGAGCTCATCATCTCTTACACCAAACATATGACCGCCTATATCGTGACTCCACCACGTATAAGCCGCATTTGTTGCATTGGCTGTGAAATACGGCTGAAATCCAAGCGACTTCCACGTGATGAATGTATCGCCCGAAAAGCCTAACGGATAGCGGTGAGCACCTGCTCCGCTGTAACGCGAGAGAATGAGCGGAAGCTTGCCGTTTTCGGCATTATCGAGGAAATGATAGTGGTTGAGTGCAAGCAGCGGGTCAAGCCCCTGAGAGTCGCTCTTTGTGCCCTGCTGCCAGTCAATCCACCAGAAATCAACACCGTCACGCTCATAAGGCTTGTGGCCGATGTCAAAATAAGCGTTCCAGAAATCGTCGTTTGAGCAGCTGAATTCAACAGGCTTTTTGCTTTTCGGATCAACACCCGTAGCCTTTGCCATATCTTCATACATATTCTCAAACTCACGGAATCCATCAGCAGGATGGAGATTGAGAGTCACCGAAAGGTTCATATCGTGAAGCTCTTTAAGGAAACCTTTATAGTCGGGGAAGAGATCGGTGTTCCAGGAATAACCTGTCCAACCGTTGTACTTCATACCAAACTTTTCCTTGATTTTCACCCAGTGCCAGTCCATATCAACAGTCGCAACAGTCAGCGGAATACCCTCGTTTTTAAACCTTACCATAAGCTCAAGATATTCCTGCTGTGTATATGCGTGATATCTGCTCCACCACACACCGAGCGCAAATCTCGGAATGAGCGGCACACGCGAAGAGATTTTATAAAAAGCATTTATTGTTTCGCGGTAATCCTTACCGTAAGCGAATAGGTAATAATCCTTGCCGTCACCCTCACGTCTGACAAAGTGACCGCCATCATCAATCAGAAGCGAAGCGCTGTCATCAAAAAGATAAGCTCCGCCCTTGGTGATAAAGCCGTCGCCGAGCTTTGCCTTGCCGTTTGTCATATCGAGTGTGCGGCACGTGCCTTTGAGATTTTCCTGCTTTGAAAAAACTTCGGTATTGCCGCTGTCTTTAAAATACACACTGTACGGAACAAGGTTTTTAACGGTAAAGATAACGTCATCCGTTTCGACAGTGACGGTTTTTCCGCTTGCTTCAACTTTCATTGAGCCGCAGTCAAAGCGTCTGAACCACACAGCAGAGCTGGGCAGATCCGTAAAGCTGCCTGACTCAAAACGTATAAGACGTGATGTCAGGAAGATAACGCGCCAACCGTCACCGCTAAATATCTGCGACTTATCCGCCACAGCATCGGTTTTTGCAACAAGAGTTTTCTTCAGCACTGTATCGCCTCCATGCAAAATATTTAAAGTATCAAACTAATTAATTATTATATTTTATTGCCTGTAAATAGTCAAGAAAAGCAACAAATAAAACTACATTCAAGCAAAAAAGGAACCCCCACAGATAATGCTGACGCATATCCGTGGGGTGACTAATTATTGTGTTGAAAATTTTGCATTTCAAAGGAACTGTGTATGGTTGTTTACATCTTTTTTCTATATTGATTTAAAACCAAAAGAAGCCGAACAGAATAATTCTTATTATCCACTGCCACCAAGAGTAGTAGACTTCAACCTCAAACTGTACGCTGTATTCTTCGCACGTTACGGTAACGGTTTGCACTCCTTTTACATTACTGTCAAAACCGCTTACTGTCATAAGCGATGTGTCGTCAATAACTTTTACCGTACCGTCGGGCTCTGATATAGTGATTTCAATTCCGCTTAAATCCAGTTCTGAAAACTTATATATATACTTTGTTTTATCAGGCAGCTTGGTTATTTCGGCGGATGCGGCAGGTAAAAGAAGTTCGAATTCGCTGAAACGGTTCACTTCAAAAATTATACAGCCATTTTCAGCCTTCAACGTTCCGTCTGCAGATGAAAGCTTTTCTCTGCCACCGTCAGTGAAATGATGATAAACAACAACGTCAACTCTGTCTTTATATTCGTCGGGCAATGGCATTTTTACGGTGACGGTAAAGCCGTCGTTCGGCTGAACTACCGTACCGTTTTTACCTATAGTTTTGATGTTGAATATTCCTATTTGTCTGTAGGTGCTACCGTCTACCATATAAATTCCGCCGGGTTCTCTGCCGCCGGTTATTTCATTCACTTCAAGAGTTACTTCTTCGTTGAAGCAATCCTGCGAATATATTGCGGTAACACCGTAAGCCTCTGAAGCGGCGACCTTGTATTCACGGGTGACTGTTTCGGCACAGCCTTCATTCTGACAGGCTGCCGTTTCTGTTAATCCACTTTCGTCGGGCATATATCCTCCGAATTTGTGTCCGGTTGCAGGATGTTCGGTGTCATTGACTTTGTCGGTAACTTCACAGCCTTTTGAAGAACAAATTGCGGTTTTGGTACCGTTTGCTTCACAGTCAGCATCGTTATTGTAAATGTATTGTTCAAAGTTATGAGAATGAGTTTTTGTGTTTTTTTCGCCGCAGGAGCATTCCGCGGTTTCGGTGATTTTATCTTGGTTAACGATATAATTCTCAAAGCTGTGTTCGTGCAGTTGTTTTTTTGTATATCTGCAACCACCGAATACACATTCCGCTGTTAATTCAGTATCTGAAGTGAGTTTATATTCGCCCCATATATGCTCCGTATGAAATCTTCTCAGCTGAGCAAAGCCTTTGTTTGTGTGGTCGCCGTCGCTAATAAATTTATCTGAGCCGTTTGAATAACGCATTTTTAAGGTAGCTTCGCTGAATGCCGATATGCCAAGGCTTTTGCCTTCCCACACATCAATATGATAGCCGTCGTCATACAGTGAATCCAAATACATACCCCACATAAGGTCAATGACACCGCCTGAGTCTGCCTCAGATACGTCGTTACCAACAAAGAAGCAACCGTTAAGTGCAAATATGTTTGATATATTATAAGAGCCGCAGAATTTTCCGCTGTTGCTTGCAGTCACCGTGCCTGCCGTATAGCAATAGTTGATTGTGTTGTCTTCGTTGATAGGATAGAGCATACCTGCAAAGCCGCCGGCACAGTTGATACCCTCAATATCACCCGTGTTGTAGCAATATGATATGCGGCATTTGTCGATATTGCCTGCAAGACCGCCCGTGATTTTGCCGCCGATAATATCACCTTGGTTGCAGCACTCTTCAACAGTGCAGTTTGAAGCTTTGCCGATAACGCCGCCGATACAGCTGTTTGCAGAGCCTTTAACAGTTGCAAGATTTCTGCAGCCGATGATTTCGCAGTTTTCGGCATAGCCTATGACTGCACCTGTATTTGTGCTGTTTGCAACTACAGGGCAGTTAATGCTGCAGTTTTCAAACTTTGAATTTTCTGCCTTTGCACATAAAACTGCTGTCGCCTCACTTGTTTCGCTGTTAGCGGATACGCTTTTGCCCGAAACAGTTATATTTCGGATTTCAGCTGAGTCACATTGAGCAAAAACTCCTGTCAGGTTTGCTTTATCGGTCTGTATTTCAACGTTTGTTATGCTATGCCCAAAGCCGTCAAATATGCCGCTGAAGTTTTCAACAGGCTGCATTTCGTATCCGTTATCAAAATTGATTTCAATATCGTTTAAAAGTGCAAACGAAACGTCGGTTGTATCTTGTGTACAAATTTCTGTGAAGATTCTCCACTCATCAAAATTACTGATAGTATAAAGCTTACCTTTTTCAAGAGTTACAGTTTCGGAAATGGGAACCGAATTCAATCTTAAATGCTCATAATCAGTCAAGATGTTTGTTTCGGCGCATCCCTCTTTTGTACAGCGCGCAGTTTTTGTGCCGTCAACATCATTTGCAGCATCATCGTTATATGTATATTCGCCCCACGTATGATAGTGAGTTCTTCTCTCAACACCGTCGCACGCGTAATATGTGCAAGTGCGGTTTTCGCTCTTAGCACCGTCCATTTCCCACTCACCGTAATCACAGCTCGTAAGACCTATGCCTTCATAGTGAAGTGAGAACGGAACCGGCAATTCACCGCTTTTGCCGACAAAGTATATTCCGAAATATCCCCACTCCATAGGGTATTCTTCAAGCTGTGCATAAATATCAGCATGCAGAACATCAACAAAACCGGTTGTTTTCATTTCTTCCTCAGTGTAAGTTTCGAAGCCGTTTTCTCCGTCTTTGTCGCTCATATAATAGCACTGATTAATGCCTTGTGTATCGCCCGTGAAACTGTGGCAGAAACCGGCATTGTTATTTATTTCAACAGCCGCATAGCATATATTCAGCGTTCTCAGGATATCATAGCCGTCATCAAAATAATACAGATCTATTGACGAAGCAAACTGACCTGCGGTTTCATCCGTACAATTGACACTGCCCGTTGCAGCACAATGTTCGAATAAAGTATCGTCGCCTTTGATTTTTCCTGCAAATCCGCCGCCGATGCTGTTTGCAAAAACTTTGGCATTACTCATACTGTCGCTGACTTCACATACAGACATATAGCCTGCAAATCCGCCTACAATCGAGTCGCCTTTTACACAGCCTTCCGCATAGCAGTCTCTTACTGCGGTTCCGAGCATTGAGCCGGCATATAAACCGACTTTGTCAGCTTCGCTGTTAACAATACCTTTGACGGAGCAATTACTGATATAACCCGAATTGGAAAAGGTATCCGCAAGAATACCTTTTGCTGTTACGTAAGAATTTTCAATACTAAGGTTGGTTATGTGAGGCTCAAAGTACATTCCGAAAAGGCTGTTGAGATAGAGTCCGCTTATTGTATGCCCGTCACCAATAAAGGAGCCTTTAAATATTTTTCCTTTTTTGCCGCCGATTGGCTCAACAGCAATAAGTTCTGTACACTCTTCAATAGGCTTATTGTTATAAAGCGGCTCACCTGTTTCTGAAAGTGAAAATTCACCGCTGTTCACAACTATATCGTTATTCAGCCAAAAGCTTGCTCCTTCACATTTGTTACCGTCCTCATTGACAATTTTTGCGAGAGCTTTCAAATCATCAACAGTACTGATATAGTATTTTTCACCGCTTTTTATTACTGTATCTTCGGACAGGGTGTTTTGCACCGTGTCTGTATCAGCAGTTGCAAAGGCCGTTGTGACACAGGTAAAAAGGATAACAAGACATAATAATAAGGATAATGATTTATTCATAAAAAAGCCTCCTTTTAAGTCGGTTGTATTTAAAGCAGAGCTTCAAATGTATATGTTTTGCCTTCTTCGGCGGTGGTGTCAATGCCGTCGCCGTAGATTCCTGCCATAGCTTCATAGCCGTTTTGACTTACAAGGGTAATAAGATAATCCCACGTGAGGGCTGTACCTGCATCAACGTTTATACTTAAGGTGTCAACAACGTTATCGTCAAAATCCAGAATATCAATGACAAGTGTTGCAGGTGCCTGCGTGACTTTTTCAGTGGTTTGAGTTTCGGACAAGGTCGTTTCTGTCGGCTTTTCGGTTGATGGTACGGCAGTTGTCGGTGCTGTGGTTATAACGGCAGTTGTCGGTACAGTGGTTGTTACGGTAGTTGTTACAGACTGTGTTGAGGTTGGAGATTGCGTTGTATACTGTAATGTAGTTGAAGTAACCGGTTTGGTCGGGATGGCTGTGGGGTTTGTGTTATCTTTGATAATTGAATCTGTAATGTTTACTACGGGTATTTGTGTGGTTGTTTCAACCGTTGTTTCTGCGGTATATGTTTCGCTATAAAGTATATTATCTGAAAACTGTTCTGACGTGGTAACATATTCGGTGTAAGCCCGGGTCGGCCGGTCTTGTTGAACGATGTGTTTTATTACTCTTACCGTGCCGACTGTTGAGCCTCCGACAAGTGTTGCGGCTACGGTACCTGCAACAATTTTTTGTGCGACGGACATTGTTGCAAGCTTTGCGGCAACACCCGTGCTTGCGGCAGCTGTTGAACCGCTCACGTCAGACACAGAACTGCTGATTGCAGTCATAACAGAAGCGGAAGCTGTGCTTGCCGAAAAGGCGGCACAGACAGCAACAGAAGACCTGTTAAGAGCCCACACTATAATTCCGACAGGTGCGGCAGTGTAAAGTGCAGCCTTACCGAGCTTTTCAAAGCTCAGCTTAATATCTTTTCTGGCACTGAAAAGCCGATTTTTAACAGTATTCACAGGAATTTCAAGGTTCTCGGCAATTTCATTTACGCTCATCTGTGCATAATATTTCATAATAACACAGGCTCGCTTTTCTGCCGAAAGTGTGTCTATTGCAGACATAACCTGTGTACACAGCTCGTCTTTGTCAACTTCTTCTTCGGGAGAAAATTCCGTGTCGCATTCAGGATTGAAATTAAACTGCTCGTTGTCAATGTTTTCAAAAAACACCTTGTTTTTCCTCCTGAGCAGATCTTTGCTTTTGTTTATTGCAATCTGATAAAACCAGCTTGTGAAATTGCGTTCAGGGTCAATTTCATCGATTTTCTCAAGCATTTTTATGTAACTTTCTTGTAATATATCCTCGGCATCCTGCTCGTTTTGTACTATTTTAAGTATGAAAAAATATGCCTGTCCGCTTGTAAGCTTGTACAGCTCGTTAAAGGCTTTTTTATCACCTTTTTTTATTCGGTGTATAAGTTTTTTTATTTTTTCATTTTGTTGCACAATGAGTCACCGCAATTCAGAAATATTGTTATCGACATAATAATAACATTTTTACATTTTAAATGGAACGGTTTGCTTTCAATAATTATACGTTTCAGAATGTAATTTGGTTTGATTTTCGGATAAAAAAATAAAATATCCTGTTCTCTTTTACGAAAACAGGATATTTTTTCTGTTGCTGCAAGTGCGGCAAATAAAGCATCTGACGCAAATCACAAATAAAGACAGGTTGTCATAGTATAAAAAAGAGCGCAAGCTCAATTTTTTATGTGGGAGATGATCAATTTGGCACAGTTTACCAACCAGGCACAGCTTTCTTATAACGATTCAGTTATAAATTCAAATATAGCCGTCGGCGAGATACTTGAAGTTATTTCAGCTACCAAGACCGCTGTCGGCAGCACCTACGGCCGTGACAGCAACGTAACCTACGTTATATCCGTAGTAAACTCGGGCACGGTGCCCTATACCAACCTGACTGTCACCGATAACCTCGGTGTTTACGACTTCGGTACAACCGCACTCGTTCCCCTCACCTACAATGAAGGCACAGCCAACTATTATATCAACGGTGTTCTTCAGCCGACACCTGCAGTAACAGCCGACGGCACATCCCTTGTTTTCAGCGGCATTAACGTACCTGCCGGCGGCAACGCAACAATCGTTTACGAGGTCAGCACAAACCGTTTTGCACCGCTTGACACGGATACCGAAATCACAAACACAGCTACGGTAAGCGGCGGCGGAATCACACCGGTTACGGCACAGGCAACCGTTACCGCCGAATCAGAGCCTGAGCTTTCCGTAACCAAGTCAATAAATCCCGTGCCCGTAACCGAAAACGGCACGCTCACCTACACCTTCGTGATACAGAACACGGGCAATTCACCCGTAACTCCTGACGACCTTGCTGTTGTCACAGACACGTTCAACCCAACGCTTTCCGACCTCACAGTCACTTTCAACGGCGAAACGCTCACTTCACCGACAGATTACACCTATAATGAGGCAAGCGGCGTTTTCTCAACTGTTGCAGGTGTTATCACAGTGCCTGCAGCAACCTTCACGCAGGACCCGACAACAGGTGCATGGATAACAACTCCGGGCGTGAGCACACTCACAATCACCGGAACGGTATAACTTCAGATATTCTGCAGCGGACTTTTCCGCTGCTAACATAAAAAGAGAGCCGATTTAACATCGACTCTCTTTCATATTCATATCAGTTTTCAATTGCTGCAGGAGCTGCAAAAGCCGCACGGATCTTAGCAAAGTTTTCTTCGCTGAATTTCATTGTGCGATCGTAA
Source organism: Clostridia bacterium (assembly GCA_017625095.1). Taxonomy (GTDB): domain Bacteria; phylum Bacillota; class Clostridia; order Oscillospirales; family Acutalibacteraceae; genus UBA8612. The sequence continues at coordinate 12,013 of JAGALQ010000042.1, forward strand.
TAGTAAATGCCGTTCTGCTCCTGCTCGATATTGGTGAGCTGTGTATAGCAGTAAGCGCAGCACTGGTCACAATCGAGAATCGCCTTTGTGAGGCCGCATATACGCTCAACCGCTTCCTCCTCTGTTTTGGGAGTTTCGCCGTATCCCCAGCCTGCTTCACCGGGCGCCCACCACGCGCCGCCGTATTCGCTGACAAAGTAAGGCTGACCGCCGTAACTCTGGCGATGCGGATGCGGCTCGTGAATCTTACCTGCGGCAAGGTCGTTTTCAGCCATCATAGCCGTAAACTTCTCGACATCCTGCTCATACTCGTGGATATCGTAAATATCAGTCATAACGTGATAGTTACCGCTTGTATCGATGCAGGGACGTGTGTTATCGGCAGCCTTTGTGATAAGGTAGATGTTTTTGAGAACATCGTCACACTGCTGTCTGCCATTCATATCCCAGGTTTCGTTAAACGGACACCAGCCGACAATTGAGGGATGGCTGTAATCACGGTCGATTTCTTCAAGCCACTGCGGTGCAAATTGGCCGAGAGAGTAACCCTCGGTGTGGTTCGTGCCCCAGTTGCCGTATTCACCCCATACGATATATCCGAGCCTGTCACAGTGATAGAGGAAACGCTGCTCAAACACCTTCTGATGAAGTCTTGCGCCGTTGAAGCCTGCAGCAAGTGAAAGCTCAATATCCTTAACAAGTGCCTCATCTGTGGGCGCAGTATAGATACCGTCGGGATAGAAGCCCTGATCAAGAACAAGGCGCTGAAAAACGACCTTGCCGTTAATGCAGATTGCGTTTTTGTTGAGTGAAACTGTGCGGAGACCAAAATAACCCTTTGCGGTGTCGATAACTTCACCGCCCTTGATAAGCTCATATTTCAGGTCATAAAGTCTGCCGTTGCCGACTTCCCAGAGATGAGCCTCATTAAGAGCCATTGAAAGGTTAACGGTGTTGCACATAACGTCTGCAACAGCTGTGCCGACCTCTTCACCGTCATAATAAGCTGTAAGCTGAACCTCTGTATCAGAAATATCACCTGCTATATAAATATCGCAGTTGATAATGCCCGAAAGATCGGCTGTTCTGATTTTTGAGTTTGATATATATGTATCTGCAACCTGCTCAATCCATACAGTCTGCCAGATACCTGTTGTTCTTGTGTAATCGCAGCCGTGTGAGAAATACTCTTCACTCTGCTTACCTCTGGGCTGAGTGCCGGGAAGAAGACGGTCAACAGCGTTGACGACAATCAGGTTTTCACCGTCAGTTACAGCCTTTGTGATATCGAGCACAAATCCTGTGTAACCGCCGATGTGTTTGGGGAATTCAACACCGTTTACCCAGACGGTTGTCTCGTAATCGCAAGCCTCAAAGTGAAGCAGTGTTCTGCCCTCACCTTTTGTGAGCTCTACCTTGCGTCTGTACCAGACAGCGTTCATAAAATCCTTATATCCTATGCCCGAAAGCTCACTTTCAGGGCAGAATGGAACAATAATCTTCTTTGTAAACTGAGCATCGGGCTCATACATTTTTCTTGCCTTGCCGCTGACACCGAAGTCAAATTCAAAATCCCACTCGCCGTTGAGATTGATGTAGCTTTCACGCACAAATTGCGGACGCGGATATTCAATGCGAGGAATGTTAGACATATTAAAATCTCCTATCAGATATTATTTTTTTACTTTTGTGCTGAGAAGTGCGTTCTTCTCTTCCCAGAGTGCCTGAGAGAGGTCAACGTAATACTTATGAGGATTTTCAAAACGCGTTACCTCATCCCAGAGAGTTGCAACCTGCTCCTTACAGAACTGCTGTGTAGTCTTGAGGTCGGGACATTCATACACGCACTTGCCACCCTCAAACAGCTTTACGCGAAGAGGCTTTGCCGTGTAGTCGGTAACAGTCTTGCGTTTCCAGGTATAGACGGGGTCAAACAGCTCATACGGCTGTGAATCGTCAATCACTTCACCATCAAGAGTTATAACGTCAGCAATAGCCTTGTTTGTTGCGTTATCGTAAAGTCGCCAGAGATTCTTGAAGCAGGGAGTTGTGATTTTCTCAACGTTTTCGCTGATTTTAATTTTCGGAATATATTTGCCGTCACGCTCTATGGCAACAAGCTTATATACACCGCCGAATACGGGAGCAGATGAAGCGGTAATCAGACGCTCACCGACACCGAAAGAATCGACCTTTGCACCCTGAATAAGCATATCGCGGATAATGATTTCATCAAGAGAGTTTGATGCAACGATTGCACAGTCTTCAAAGCCTGCCTCATCGAGCATCTTGCGCACTTTCTTCGAAAGGTAAGTAATATCGCCGCTGTCAATACGTACACCCTTGGGACGGAAGCCTCTGGGCAATACCTCACGACGGAAAGCCTCGATTGCGTTGGGAACACCGCTCTTGGTTACGTTATACGTATCAATAAGAAGCGTGCAGTTATCGGGGTATTCTCTTGCGTATGTACAGAAAGCCTCAAGCTCTGTATCAAACATCTGCACCCAGCTGTGTGCCATTGTACCCAGAGCAGGAATGCCGAAATCACGCTCGCTCATAGCACAAGCCGTGCCGACACATCCGCCGATATAGGCAGCTCTTGCACCGTAGATTGCACCGTCGAAGCCCTGTGCTCTGCGTGATCCGAATTCCATAACGGCTCTGCCGTCTGCCGCACGGACAATACGGTTTGCTTTTGTTGCAATAAGGCTCTGGTGGTTGATACACAGCAGCACCATTGTTTCGATAAGCTGCGCCTGTATTACCGGACCCTTTACGGTGATAATCGGCTCACCCGGGAATATGGGTGTACCTTCGGGCACCGCCCACACATCGCAGGTAAATTTGAAGTTTCTCAGATAATCAAGAAAAGCTTCATCAAAGCCTTTTCTTCGCAGCGTTTCAATATCTTTTTCCGTAAACACGAGAGATTCGAGATATTCAATCAGCTGCTGAACACCTGCCATAATCGCAAAGCCGCCACCGTCAGGCACACGACGGAAAAACATATCAAACACGGCAGTGGTGTCGCCCATACCGTTGTTGAAATATCCTTTTGCCATGGTCAGCTCGTAAAAATCCATAAGTGCAGTAAGATTTCTGCCGCGCTCACCGTCTCGTTTAAAAGACATATAAAACCCACCCTTCGCATAAATACATACAATTTCATAAAGCATGTATTATTATACAGAGTATTATATCATAAAACGAATAGAATACAACAAATTTTTGAAATCCGAATCAAATATTCGTCATATATACAGTTTGTATATTTTTAGTCGCAGGTTTTTGCAACTTATAATTGTCAGTATAAAAAATCCTCGGAAAAGCAATTGACTTTTATTCTCGCAGTGATATAATTTTAATTGATGATTTTAACTGATAGGTTAATAATCAAAGCGGTTAATATACTTCTTGTTAAACGCAGTTATTCAGGAGGATTATAAAATGAGAGTAAGAAAACAATCACTCGGTGACAGAAACATTATCGGTGCCAGAGTTGAACAGCAGCGCAAGGCAATCGGCCTCAAGCAGAAGGATTTACTTACTCAGCTTCAGATAAACGGTATCGACCTCAATGCTTCGGGTCTCTCAAAGCTCGAAGGTCAGCTTCGCTATGTAACAGACTTTGAGCTTGTTGCCATAGCAAAGGTTCTCGGCGTCAGCATTGATTGGCTTGTCGGTCTCGAGGACGAGGAATAATATTTTACTTGCATCAGCAAAAGGCTTGCGCGGTTTATGCCGTCGCAAGCCTTTACTTTTTTTACTGTGTAAATATCGGCTGAAGCTGTTCGCCGCAAAGTGCCGCTTCAACCGTTCTGAGTGTAAGCGAAAAATCAGCCACAACCGACCTGGGTTTTGCCTTGCAATCATCCTGACGCATCGGAACAAAATAAATATTGCGATAATTCATAAGCTGACCTATATTTTTCGCCGAATTGCCGAGTGCATCATTTGTTGACACTGCAAGCACAACGGGTTTTGAGTTGCGAAGGTGCGACTTACACGCCATTGTGACAGATGTGTCAGTAATTCCGCAGGCGAGCTTTGCAAGCGTGTTGCCCGTACAAGGCTCAACAACCAGCACATCAAACATTTTCTTCGGGCCTATCGGCTCTGCACCGTCCACGGTATGGATTATTTGCTTTGAACATATACTCTCAATGCGCGCATTTATTATATCGGCTTTACCGAACCGCGTATCTGTTGAATAAGCCGTGTGCGACATAATCGGAGTTACCGGGTAGCCTTGAGTCACCAATGCCTCCATAACTGATATTGCTTTATCGAAAGTACAGAACGAGCCGCACAGCGCAAACCCGATTTGCGGTTTATTCATTTTCAATCACCTTGCCTTCCGCAATGCTCTGTATTGTTTTTGCGATTGCCTCACCGGCACTTACGGGAGAAATTCTGCCGGGCAGTGACGGCGCTTTTATAACCTTTATGCCGTGTTTTTCCGCACACTCAAAGTCAATTCCGAAGGGCACCGATGCAATTTCAACCATAACACAGCTCTTTTTAAGCTTTGATATAATTTTATCATCAATCACACGAGCGGGAACAGTGTTGACAACGAAATCAAAACCTTCCGCAATATCACTAATTTCGTAAAGCGGTATAGCTTTACACCTCACGCATAATGCCGCTGTTCTGTCCCTTTCGGAGCGTGCCGCAACGGTCACCTCAGAACCTAAGCCAAGAAGCCTGACTGCAACCGCTGAAGCCGCCTTACCGTAGCCTGTTACAAGGGTTTTCGAGCCGTGAAGATTTATTTCACTGCCACCTATCAGCTCAAAAATTATGCCCTCCGCAGTGGATATCGAGTTAAAAAGTGAGAGGGTTTCAATTTTGTAATAATCGTAAAGCTCCGCACCTTTACACTTTATACTTTCCGCAACATACTCATCAGGCATACCCGCAAACACAACCATTCCTTTTTTTAGCTCAAAAAGCAGCTCTTCGAGCGTTATTAACCCTTTTTCGGGCATAGAACTGATATGAATTCCGTCGCGGCTGACGGGTAACGGCAGCACAATGTAATCTGCACCGCCTATAAGAGCACGCAGCTGAGGATAGGTAAAAGCAGCCTGTGCAATATTGCCAGCCCGCGTAATATATGCGGCGGCATAGCTCTGCCTTTTATCGCCGCCGACAAACAGATATTTTTTCATTTAACCGCCTCCGTTTTGTCGAAAAAATATTATATAAACAAATTGCCCTGCGACATAATATGTGATATAATAAGAAGATGTGAATCAGATAATTAGCGAGAGGTGACAGTTTTTGAAAACTATTGACCAGCTTCTGAAAGAAATTAAGCGTGTTCATTTTATCGGTATCGGCGGCAGCGGCATGTGCCCCCTTGCCGAAATTCTCCACGCTCAGGGCTATGAGGTAAGCGGTTCGGATGTCAACGAGAGTGAAACACTCGGCAGAGTGCGTGCGCTCGGAATACCTGTTGCAATGCCTCAGAAAGCGGAAAACATTGAGGGTGCGGAAATGATTGTATACACCGCGGCGCTTCTTTCCGATAATCCCGAGCTGTGCGCGGCAAAGGCATCGGGCATTCCCACCTTTGAGCGTTCAAAACTTTTCGGTGCGATAACAAGAATTTACAATAACGCTGTCTGCGTATGCGGCACACACGGCAAAACAACCGTAACCGCAATGCTGACACACATCTTCATAAAAACAGATATGGACCCGAGCGCCGTAATCGGCGGCAGACTTCCGCTCACAGGCACAAACGGCAGAGTCGGCAAGACAGAAAACATAATATGCGAGGCTTGCGAATTTGTTGACACATTCCTCGACCTTTCACCTGATGTTGCTGTAATACTCAATATTGATGAAGATCATATGGATTATTTTAAAACAATGGATAATCTCATTGCTTCATTCACAAAATTCTGCAACCTAACAACACGCACACTTGTAATAAACGCATCCGACCCCGAAGTGCTGAAGGCTGTTGAAAATGCTGATGCAAAGCAGACGGTAACCTTCGGCTATTCGAAGGATTGCGATTTCTATCCCGAAAACATAAGCTATACACGCGGCGCTTATGCAAAGTTTGATATCTGCCATAAAGGCGAAAACATCTGCACTGTACAGCTTAATATCCCGGGTGAACATAACGTGCTCAACACACTTTCTGCCGTTGCGGCAGCTTACGTCAGCGGTGTTGAAATCAAAGACAGTGCAGCTGCAGTTGAAAGCTTCGGCGGTGCAGGCAGAAGATTTGAAAAAATCGGCGAATTCAACGGCATCACGCTTGTTGACGACTATGCTCACCACCCCAAGGAGCTTGAGGTTACACTCAGAGCAGCCAAAGAGATGCAGTACAAGAAAGTGTGGGCGGTGCATCAGCCTTTCACCTATTCACGCACATCTCTGCTGATGGATGATTTTGCACGCGTGCTCTCTATCGCAGACAAAGTTGTTATGACAGAGATTATGGGTTCAAGAGAAGTGAACACACTTGGTGTTTACACCTCACAGCTTGCTGAAAAAATACCGGGCAGCGTTTGGTTCAACACATTTGACGAGGTTGCTCAATACGTAGTTGACAACGCAGAGAGCGGTGACCTTGTAATAACGCTCGGCTGCGGCGATATATACAAAGCAGGCAAAATTATGATAAAGCTCTGGGAAGCTGAATAAGAAAGGAAACAGATAAATTGATTCAGGCAATTAACGTTACACTTCAGTACGGCGGCAGAACCCTCTTTCAGGGTGCTGACCTTACTTTTACAAGAGGCAACTGCTACGGCATTATCGGCGCTAACGGCGCAGGCAAATCAACATTCCTTAAAATCCTCTCCGGCGAAATCGAGCCCAACAAAGGCGAGGTTGTAATTACACCCGGTGAGCGTCTTTCAATCCTCAGGCAGGATCACTTCGCATTTGACGAATGTGATGTTATACGCACCGTTCTTCTGGGCAACAAAAAGCTCTGCGATATCATTGATGAAAAAGAGGCACTCTACTCAAAAGAAGAGTTCACCGAAGAAGACGGTATGAGAATAAGTGAGCTTGAAGAAGAGTTTGCAGAAATGGACGGCTGGAGTGCCGAAAGTGACGCAGAAATCCTCCTCAACGGTCTGGGTGTTACAAACGAATACCACTACGAGCTGATGAAAAATCTGCCCGGTGATATCAAGGTCAAGGTTCTTCTCGCTCAGGCTCTTTTCGGTCAGCCCGATATTCTGCTTATGGACGAGCCTACCAACCACCTCGACGTTGATGCAATTCACTGGCTTGAGGAGTTTCTCATCGACCTTCACAGCACAGTCATCGTCGTATCTCACGACAGACACTTCCTCAACAAAGTCTGCACACACACCGTTGATATTGACTTCGGCAGAATCACAATGAGCGTAGGTAACTACGACTTCTGGTACGAATACACACAGATGGCTCAGCGTCAGCTGCGCGAGCAGAACAAAAAGGCAGAAGCCAAGATCAAAGAGCTGCAGGATTTCATCGCTCGCTTCAGTGCCAACGCTTCAAAATCCAAGCAGGCAACAAGCCGCAAAAAGCTGCTTGACAATATCAATGTTGCTGAAATTCCCGTTTCTTCACGCCGTTTCCCGTTCGTCGCATTCAAGCCCGACCGTGAAATCGGCAACGAGCTGCTCACTGTCACAAACCTGAGCAAAACAATTGACGGCAAAAAGGTGCTTGACAACGTTTCCTTCACAATTCTTCCGCGCGAAAAGGTTGCTCTCATAGGCTCCGACACGGTTGCAAAGACAACTCTTCTTCAGATTATTGCAGAAGAAATTGAACCTGACGAGGGCACAATCAAATGGGGTGTCACAACCTCACGCTCATATTTCCCCAGTGATAACAGCGCATTTTTTGACGGTGTCGAGGACAGCCTTACAGACTGGATACGCCGTTACTCCGACCTTGTGTTCGAAACAGATGTCAGAGGCTGGCTGGGCAGAATGATGTTCTCGGGCGAAGAAGCCACAAAGAAGGCAAAGGTGCTTTCGGGTGGCGAGCGTGTGCGCTGTATGCTGTGCAAAATGATGCTCAGCGGCGCAAACGTGCTCCTGCTTGATGAGCCGACCAACCACCTCGACCTTGAGTCAATCGCTTCACTCAACGAAGGTCTTACCAAATTTACAGAAAGCGTTATCTTCACATCACACGACCATCAGTTCATCCAGACAATCGCCGACAGACTTATTGACGTCACACCCGGCGCATTTGTTGACAAGAAGATGACATACGACGAGTACCTTGAAGAGCTCGCAGCAGCAAAACAGCAATAATAAATGTAAAGATGAGGCACACATCCTTGCGGAGTGTGCCTCTTTTGTATTGGTTTAACAATTAAATTGATATTACTGCAAAACAAATGCACTCTTTGTCATTCTGAACGCAGTGAAGAATCTGAAAAATAAAAGATCCTTCGCTTACGCTCAGGATGACAAAAACAGCACAAAATAAAATTGATATACAGGCAAAAAAATAAAACCCCTTACGGAGTTTTATTGCTTTTTATTGAGTATTGTATCGGGCAACACCGATGCTTTAAGCAAATCTTCAGGCGCAACGTCAAGCGCATCGGCAATGTTAAAAAACGCTTCAATTGAAAAGCTATGTGCCATCCCCGGAGCTTCGATTGTACTAATCAATGAGCGGCTGACATTAGCTTTCTCTGCCAATTTTTCTTGTGAAAGTCCACGCATTCTTCTTACAGTGGCAATGGTAATTCCAAGTTGAACAAGTCTATCACGATTTTTAAAACTGACACTCTTTCGCATACTAACTCCTAGTTAACTCATTTACTACTGTAAATTATAGTATGTCAAATAAAAACCTCTATACCAAAAGAAAATCAATTGACTTAAAAGTTGAGCAATGGTATAATATATCAAACTATTGAGTTAAAGAGTGAGCAATTATGTTTTATGATCCTTATGTTGTCAGCTTTTTCGGTCACAGGTATATTTCATCGCAAACGCGTCGCGAGCTTGAAGCACAGCTTGACAAGCTGATAATTGATATTATAAACCGGAAAGACGACATTGAATTTATTGTAGGCTTCGCAGGAGACTTCAACACCCTTGCGGCATCGGCGGTAAAGCGGATGAAAGACTTCTCCTGTGAGGATAATTCAGAGCTCACGCTTGTTCTGCCATATGAGAATAAAACGGTAAATGACAATATCAATTCGTTTATGGATTTTTATGACTGGGTTTACGTTTGCGAGGAATCTGACGACGCACACCCCAAAAAGGCTTACGAAATCTGCAACAAATATATGATAGATAAATCTGACCTTGCGGTTTTCTTTATAGATCAACCATCCGGCGGCGCATACAAAGCATATAAATATGCACAAAGCCAACCTGTAAAAACAATAAATCTCGGCTCATTAGATAAAACAGCACAGATGGAATAGCTTCATCTGCGCTGTCATCCTGAACGAAGTGAAGGATCTTAAAATTTCCAAATAAACGAGCCTGAAAAAGATTCTTCGCTTTTCGCTCAGAATGACAAAAGTAGGGGCGACCATTGGTCGTCCGTTTTTGTTGCTATATATCAGTTTTACGGCGGAACGCTCAAGAGCATTCCCTGCGCTTCACTTTTACGGCTACTCCGCGCAAGCCGATTTATCTTAAAAAATTTTCATTTTAACGCTTGACAAATTAGTTAGCATATGCTAACATATAGGTAAGTTAGCCATTGCTAACCACTTCGTAATTTTGGACATAACATATTTTCCTCCGGTCAGTGGCTTGGGGCAATGCGGTATGTATGCCACCGTTTTGCCCCAACCGCTCACACAATCAAAATGCTACCGCAAAATGGCTGGCCTTTAAACGGTCAGCCGTTTTGTGCATAAAAAAATCCTCCCTCGGTTAAACCAAACTGAGGGAGGATTCAGCTTATTTATCTAAGTTTTCCTGAGCAACAGCAAGCATAAGCTTGATTCTGTTCTCCTGGTTAACTCTTGTTGCGCCGGGGTCATAGTCAATCGGCACAATGTTGGATTCGGGATAGAGCTCCTTGAGCTTTCTGATCATACCCTTACCGACAATGTGGTTGGGCAGACAGCCGAAGGGCTGAGCACAGACAATGTTGCCGTAGCCGCTTTCGATAAGCTCCATCATTTCGGCAGTGAGAAGCCAGCCTTCACCCATCTTGCAGCCTGCACCGATAATCTTTGTGCACTTCTCCTTGATGTGACTGTACGGCTCAGGTACACAGAAATCTCCGTATGCTCCGGCAGCTTCTCGGAGTGCCGTCTCAATCCTTGTCAGGTACCACATTGCAATCTGCATTGCAATCTTCTTGATCTTCTTGCCGCCGTAAAGCTTGATATCCTCAAGTCTGTTATCAGTTTTGAAAAGGAAGAAGCCGAGCAGACCGGGCACCATTACTTCACAATCCTGGCTGGCAAGAAACTCTTCAAGGTGGTTGTTTGCAAGCGCTGAATACTTAACATAAATCTCGCCGACAATACCGACCTTGACCTTGGGTTCTTTTTTCACTTCAATTTCGGCAAAGGTCTTTGTAATCTGAGGAAGAACCTTCCTCACAGCGCCCATTGAGAAACCCTTGCCGTGACGGAACATCTCGCTGATATCGTCAATCCACTTCTGTGTCAGCTCTTTTGTAGCGCCCTTTCTGACTTCATAGGGTTCAACCTGATTTTTAAGCAACATTATAAGGTCGCCGTAAATCATGCCCGAAAGCATCTTGAGAGCCATTGACGGTCTGATTTTGAAGCCGCTGTTTTTCTCAAGACCCGAAAGGTTAAGAGAGATAACGGGCACCTGCGGATAGCCTGCTTTTCTGAGCGCTTTACGCAGAAGGTGGATGTAGTTTGATGCACGGCAGCCGCCACCTGACTGAGTAATCAGAAGAGCGGTTTTGTTAACGTCGTACTTACCGCTGTTGAGCGCATCAATAAGCTGACCGATAACAAGCAGCGCAGGATAACAGGTGTCGTTGTGAACATATTTAAGACCTTCGTCAACAACTGCTCTGCCATCGTTTTTGAGGAGTTCAGCCTTGTAGCCGTACTGAGTGAATATATTTCCGAGCAATGAAAAATGAACATCAGCCATATTAGGCGCAAGCAAGGTGTAATCCTTCATATCTTTGGTGAATTCTACTCTGTTTTCAGGATTCATTCTTCTCGCCTCCCATTATCTGCCCGTTGCGGCAAACAAGCTTCTGAGTCTTATCTTGACCGCACCGGGGTTTGAAATTTCGTCAATCTTGATCTGTGTGTAAATGCGGTTGCCTCTCTCGAGGATAGAGCGCATCTCGTCTGTTGTGATAGCATCAACACCGCAGCCGAATGAAACAAGCTGAACGATGTTGATATCGTCATCCTTCTTGTCTGCAACATACTTTGCCGCAGCATAAAGGCGTGAGTGATATGTCCACTGGTCGAGAACGTCTGTCGGGAATTTAGAAACAAGCGGACTTACCGAATCCTCTGTGATAACAGCTGCACCGCAAGAGCAGATGAGGTTGTCGATGCCGTGGTTGATTTCGGCATCAAGGTGATACGGTCTGCCGCAAAGGATGATGACGGGCATATCCTTTTTCTTTGCTTCCTGAAGGAACTTAAGACCTGTGACGTGGATATTATTCATATACTGCTTGTATTCGGCAAAAGCCTTATCTGATGCCGACTGTACAGCCTTGAGAGATATATCGCCGAAATTATCAACAAGTATTCTGTGTATTCTGGGCACAAAATCCTTGGGTCTGTGAAGACCGAGATAATCACTGATAAAGTTTATATTCTTGAGGTCCGCAACGTTTGAGCGGATAACCTCGGGATAGTAGGCAACAACGGGACAGTTATAGTTATTATCACCGAGTGCTTCATCAATGTTATAAGTCATGCAGGGGTAGAAAATGTGCTTTACACCCTGATCAAGAAGCGACTCGATATGACCGTGAAGCAGCTTTGCAGGGTAGCAGACTGTATCCGACGGAATCGTGTGCTGACCCTTGACGTAAAGCTCACGCGATGAATTCTCCGACAGCGCAACACCGAAGCCGAGCTCGGTAAAGAAGGTGTGCCAGAAAGGAAGAAGTTCAAACATATTAAGGCCCATCGGAAGACCGACAGTCTCACGCTTGCCCTCAACCGCAACATACTTTGAGAGAAGCTGACGCTTGTACTCAAACAGGTTGATTGATTCTTCCGCAGCAGAGTCGTTGAATGCCTTGCTGCAGCGGTTACCGCCGATAAAGCGTCTGCCGCCGCTGAATGTGTTTACGGTCAGACGGCAGTTGTTGCTGCACTTGCCGCACATAACAGCCTTGACTGTGTGCTCAAATGTTGCAAGCTCGTCCATACCGATGATTGTACTCTTTTCAGGTGCCTTTGCAACAGCCGTAAGCGCTGCACCGTACGCACCCATAAGACCCGAGATATCGGGGCGAACAACGTTTCTGCCGATTTCCTGCTCGAATGCGCGAAGCACGGCATCGTTGAGGAAGGTACCGCCCTGAACAACAATGTTCTTGCCCAGCTCATCTGCGTTGGCAGCTCTGATAACCTTGTAAAGAGCGTTCTTGACAACGCTGATTGAAAGACCTGCCGAAATATTCTCGATTGAAGCGCCGTCCTTCTGTGCCTGCTTGACAGAGGAATTCATAAACACGGTACATCTTGAGCCGAGGTCAACGGGTTTATCTGCGAAAAGACCGAGCTTTGAGAAGCTCTCAATATCATAATCCCATGCGCTTGCAAAGGTCTGCAGGAATGAGCCACAGCCTGAAGAGCAAGCCTCATTGAGGAAGATATTATCAATTGCATTGTTTCTGATTTTGAAACACTTTATATCCTGACCGCCGATATCAATAATAAAGTCGACGTCGGGTTTGAATTTCTTTGCGGCTGTGAAGTGAGCAACGGTTTCGACAAGACCGATATCAATGCCGAAAGCGTTTTTGATAATCTCTTCACCGTAGCCTGTAACGGCACTGCCGGCGATTACTGCATTGCCGAACTTTTCATAAACCTCAGTAAGGAAGCCCTTGACGAGTCTTACGGGGTCACCTGAGTTGGGCATATATTTGCTGAAAAGAAGCTCACCTGCACGGTTGATAACGGCTGTTTTAACCGTTGTTGAGCCTGCGTCAATACCGATGAAAATCTTTTCGTTTTCAGCCACCTTGTCGCTTGTTACGACGTGATTTTCGGAATGTCTTGCGACAAACTCCTTATACTCTGCTTCACTTGCGAAGAGTGGCTTTGCGCTGAGATATTCGCCGCTGTTTACACAGGAAGCAATCTCATCCTTGACCTTTGCAATGTCAAGATCCTCACCCTTTGCACAGAATGCCGCACCGAGTGCAACAAAGTAAAGACCTTCATCAGGGCACTTACCCGTTGTTTTAAGGCCCTTGTCAAACGCATTGCGAAGCTCGGAAAGGAAATAAAGAGGACCGCCGAGGTATACGACGTTACCCTCAATTTTTCTGCCCTGTGCAAGACCTGCAACGGTCTGATTGACAACCGCTGTGAAAATGCTTGCCGCAACGTCCGTCTTAGCTGCACCCTGGTTAAGCAGAGGCTGAATATCGGACTTTGCGAAAACACCGCAGCGTGATGCGATGGAATAGATCTTTTCCTTTTTCTTTGCAAGCTCGTTGAGCTCGAGAGGTGTTACCTCAAGCAGAGAAGCCATCTGGTCAATAAATGCGCCTGTACCGCCTGCACAGGAGCCGTTCATACGAACCTCTGTTCCGCCTGTGAAGAAGAGGATTTTTGCGTCCTCACCGCCAAGCTCGATAACCGCATCCGTACCGGGAAGCAGCTTTGAAACAGAAACTCTTGTAGCATAAACCTCCTGAACAAACTCAAGACCGAGAGTCTGGGCAAAGCCCATACCTGCCGAGCCTGAAACAGTAAGCTTTGATTTTGAAAATTCGGGATGCTCCTTGAGAATCTCGCCGAGCATCTTTGCGCTCATTTCAGCTATTTTTGAATAATGCCTTTCATAGGCTTTATATACTATCTCTTCATTGTCGTTGACCGCAACGCACTTCAGCGTGGTCGAACCGACATCCAAACCAATTCTCATTTTACTCTTTACTCCGTTTTCACTTTTTCATCTTCTCTTCTTCTGCAATGCCTTCACGCATAAGTCGCTCAACCTCTTTGTAGAGCTTTTCCGTTGCCTCGGCAGCAGTCATACCGTCAGCTTTGAAAGGCTCACCGTAACGAACGGCAAGGGTCTTGCTGCGGAACTTATATTCACCGGTAAGACCGAAAGGAACAATGTATGCACCGGTCTTCTGGGCAAGTGTCGCTGCACCCGGCTTGAACTTAAGCAGGAATGCATCCGTACGGTTTCTTGTGCCCTCGGGAAAAATGCCTATTGCGCCGTCTTTTCTGAGAACCTTCATTGCAGACTTTACGCTTTTGATATCGACGGTTGCTCTGTCAACAGGGATACAACCCATAGCACCGAAGAACCATGCAAATTTGCCTTCGAAATACTCTTTTTTTGCCATATAGTGAATCATTCGCTTGGTAGCGACAATTGTCAGGCACTGATCCATAATGTGCTTATGGTTGCCTGCAATAACTATTGCGCCATCTTTCGGGATCTTTTCCGCACCGATAATACGCGGCTTGTAGTACAAGCTGAAAAGCGGGCGAAAGAGAGGCATAAAGAGCTTATATCCAAGCTCTCTTTCTTCAGGTTTCTTCATTTCGTTAAGTTTCCTTCCTTAATTACTACGTTAAGTACTGTTTCTTCAAGAAGCTTGTTTGTTGCCTTAAGTGAACCTTTTTCCACTTTGATTTTAGGCATAAATGTAATCTTAAGTCCCTTTTTGAAGGGCTTATACTGACCTGTGATTGCAAAGGGAACGATATCGCAGCCTGCATCAGCAGCGATTTTGACTGCACCGCCCTTGAAAGGCATCATCGGCTTGTCCGTACGGTTAACAGTACCTTCGGGGAATATAGCAATTACATTGCCTTCCTGAAGGCATTTTTCTGCGGATGAAACAGCATCCTTACCGCTTGTGCTTCTGTCAAGCGGAATAATACCCATACCGGGGAAAATGTACTTGCCGATACCCTTCATAAGCTCGGCCTTTGCTATAAAGCGAACGCAACGCTTTGTTGCCAATCCGACACTGAAACAGTTGAGCACATGTGTGTGATTGCCTGCAAGAATAACTTTACCTTCCTTGGGGATGTTCTCGGTGCCCTCCATAGCGGGTCTGTAGATAAGTTTGAAAAAGAATGCAAGTGCGGGTCTGGTAATTTTGTAAAGCATGGGATCTTTCATCAGTAATTCCTCCTTTGTTTTTCTTCAAAAGCGATAGTCTAATTATCAGTTGTTTTTTCTTTTGTGCTTGCTGTCACTACATAACGACCGTTCTTAATTTTATGAAGCGTACTGTAGCGTGCGCAGTTTTTACAGATGCGCTGCTTTGCTTCTTCGCTGAGACTCATTTCTTTCATAACACCGACATAGGTGTTTATGTATTTGCGCTTCATTCAAGTCCTATCCTTTCCATCTCATTTTTCAGCAGTGTGCGTGCATATTGCAAACGTTTTCGCACAGCCACCTGGGATATGCCGACAATCGCCGATATTTCTCTTGCTTTGTAACCTTCAATGTAATAAAGGTCGAGCACTACCCTGTACTTCGGCGGAAGCTGCATTATCAACTCAAAAATGCCACGGCTTTCTTCATCTATGCCTATACTCTGAAGTTCCTGAGTGCTGTGAAGATTCTGTCTGTTCCTCAGGCGCAGCATATTCCTGCTGACATTGGTCACAACCTTTATCAGCCATGCCTTTTCGTGGTCGGAATCACGGAACAAGGGAGCCTTGGTCATATACCTGATAAACGTTTCCTGAATAGCATCTTCAGCATCATGCTCGTTTGAAAGGATGGAGTAGGACACACGCAACAGCATACGGCTGTATTTCTCCATAGCATATTCGATATGTCTGAGATTACCGTCGTATTCTGACCTGATGCCCACATCTTCACTCCCTTTCATATAAGGCGCAGATTTTTCCCTATATATAAAACAATTGTGAAACGCAAAATGTGACAAAACATTTCAAAAAATTTTTAGATACCGTAAAAAACAAAGTTCTCTTTCACCTTTTTTCAGTAATGTAAATAAGGTAACATAAAACCTGCAAATAAACAATGATTAAAATATATAAAAGTTACAAGCACATATATATAAAATATTGTATAATCGGCAATATGACTATTGACTATCATTTAAAAATGGCGTAAAATGCCTAATATGGTCGTATATATCGTAGACCGATATGTACAACCAATATATTTTGCCTATTGCGATTTATCAAGTAAAAGCGTTGAAGCTTTAAATCGTCAAAGGATCGAATGGAGCATTATTCTTATGGGAGAAAAAACAGTATTGTGGATAACACTCGGAGTTTACATAGCAACAATGTTTTTAATAGGCATTGTTCAGGGTCGCAAGTCCAAGAGCATTGCCGACCTCACCGTCGGAGGACGTAACGCAGGCGCATGGCTGTCTGCACTCTCCTACGGCACAGCTTATTTTTCAGCCGTTATGTTCGTCGGTTATGCCGGCGGCACAGGTCTGAGTTACGGTCTGTGGGGTGTGCTTGCAGGTATAGGCAACTGCATATTCGGTTCGTGGCTCGCCTGGAAGGTGCTCGCACGCCGTACACGTGACGTTGCATCAAGACTTAAGATCAAAACCATGCCCGAGTTTTTAGAGAAGAGATACAGCTCAAAGAAAATGAAAACCTTTGCGGCAATCGTAATCTTCGTTTTCCTTGTCCCCTACTCAGCATCCGTATACAAAGGTCTTGCAAGTGTTGCAGAGGTTCTTCTCGGTGTTGATGTAAACATCTGTATGATTGTTATTGCCCTTGTAGCGCTTGTGCTTCTTCTGCTCGGCGGATATCTCGTTCAGGCAAGAGCAGACTTCGTTCAGGGAATAATTATGATGTTCGGTATAACACTCCTCATCATATTTGTCATCAGAAGCAAGCAGGTCGGCGGTATCAGCGGCATCATCGATTACGCAAAATCCGAGTGGGGCTTTGCTCCGATGAGCGGCAACAAATGGGTATCACTCTGGGCAACCGTGCTTATGACAAGCTTCGGCACCTGGGGACTTCCGCAGATGGTTCAGAAATATTTCGGCATCAAGGACGATGCTCAGGCTAAACGCGGCATCAGCATTTCAACCTTCTTTGCTCTTCTCGTTGCAGGCGGCGGATACTTAATCGGCTCACTCTGCCACAAATTCTTCACGGTCGGCATTGATATGCCCGCACAGGATTATATCGTTCCCAATATGCTCAAAGCAGCTGATCTGCCCATAATCCTTCTTGGCATAGTTCTCGTGCTTCTCATTTCAGCATCGGTTTCAACGCTTTGCTCCGTTACACTTACGGCTTGCTCAACGGTCACAATCGACCTTCTGCGCTCAAACATCAAGAGCATGACAGATAAAAAGACAGCTGTTCTGACTAAGGTTTTCTGTGTCGTTTTCGTCATCCTCTCTTACATAGTCGCAAACACCGACACACCTATTCTCGATATGATGAGCTACTCATGGGGTATAATCTCCGGCTCCTTCCTCGCCCCCTATGTACTTGCTCTTTATTATAAAAAACTCAGCCGTGTTGCAGCATGGCGCGGCATACTCACAGGCTTCTGTGTTGCGCTTGTACCTGCAATCGCCAAGGTTATCACCATGTTCGGTGTGACAAATGAAAAAGTTGTTTCACTTGCCGCAAAAGGTCCGGTGTTTGCCTGCGCAGCAATGATTGCATCAATACTTGTGTGCGTTATTCTTTCAGAAATCGACAAAAAGCACGCAGACGACAATTCGTTCTTCTACACCGGCACCATTGAAAAAGAGTAATTCAAACGGAGGTTAAAAAATGTTTTTTCAGAAAGATATAGAAACTATGTCCCGCAAGCAGATTGAAGAAATCCAGCTTGAAAGACTTAAGTGGACTGTTGACTACTGCTACAAAAACGTCCCCTTCTACACAAAGAAGCTGGACGAAGCAGGTGTTACGGCAGACAAAATCAAATCGCTTGACGATATCAAGTATATCCCGCCCACAACAAAAGCAGATCTTCGCGACAACTATCCCTTCGGTCTTTTCGCAAAGCCGATGAAGGAGATTGTACGTATTCATGCTTCATCAGGCACAACCGGCAAACCCACAGTTGTCGGCTACACAAAGCACGACCTCGACATCTGGTCAGACTGTATGGCAAGACTCTGCACCGCAGCAGGCGCAACAAGCGACGATATCGTTCAGATTTCATTCGGCTACGGTATGTTCACCGGTGCGCTCGGTCTGCACTACGGTCTTGAAAAAATCGGTGCAACCGTTATTCCCAACTCAAGCGGCAACACAGAGAAGGCTCTTATGTATATGAGAGATTTCGGCACAACAACGCTTGTTGCAACACCGTCTTATGCGCTGTATATGTGTGAAACCGCAAAGAGCCTTGAATACCCGATGAGCGATTATAAGCTGCGTCTCGGACTCTTCGGTTCAGAGGGTTGCACACCCGAAATGAGAACACAGATTGAAAACGGCTGGGGGCTTTTCGCAACAGACAACTACGGTATGAGCGAGCTTATGGGTCCCGGTGTTTCCGGTGAATGTATTGAACGCTGCGGTCTTCACTTTAACGAAGACTACTTCCTGCCCGAAATTGTCGACCCCGACACACTCGAGGCAAGACCCGAGGGCGAATACGGCGAACTTCTCGTCACGACACTCACAAAAGAGGGTATCCCCCTTCTCAGATACAGAACACGTGATATCACAAAGCTCAACTATGAGCCCTGCAAGTGCGGCAGAACGCACGTACGTATGGAAAAGGTTCAGGGCAGAAGCGACGATATGCTCAAAATCCGCGGCGTAAACATCTTCCCGTCACAGATTGAAAGCGTACTTATCGGTATGGACCAGGTAAGTCCGCACTATCAGCTTGTTGTACGCAGAGAGGGCTTTGCAGATACACTTGAGGTTCAGGTTGAGCTTGTTGACAGCAGCCTGCTTGACAGCTACGGCAAGATTCAGGAGCTTCAGAAAAAGATTTCAAAGCGTATCCAGACAGTGCTCGGTATCCAGTGCAAGATCAACATCGTTGAGCACGGCACAATCGAACGCTTTGTGGGCAAGGCAAAAAGAGTAATTGACCTTAGAAAAGAAAACAAATAAGGAGAAAGATACAATGGCAAAAGAGCTCAGAATAGGCAACGATGCTGTTGCACGCGGCCTTTATGAAGGCGGAGTACGTGTGGTTTCAAGCTACCCCGGCACTCCCAGCACAGAAATTACAGAGTTTATTTCAACATACGATGACGTATACTCAGAGTGGGCACCTAACGAGAAGGTTGCCGCTGAGGTTGCACTCGGCGCAGCTATCGCAGGCGCAAGAGCATTCTGCGGTATGAAACACGTCGGTCTCAACGTTGCTTCAGAGCCCGTTTTCACAGGCTCATACACAGGTGTCAACGCAGGCTGGGTTATCGCAGTTGCAGACGACCCCGGTATGCACTCCTCTCAGAACGAGCAGGATTCACGCCACTATGCAAAAGCTGCAAAGGTTATGATGCTTGAGCCTTCAGATTCAGCTGAATGCCTTGAATTTGCAAAGAAGGGCTTTGAGCTTTCAGAGCAGTTTGACTGTCCCGTCATCCTTCGTCTGACAACAAGAGTTGCTCACTCACGCAGCCTTGTTGAAATCGGTGATAGAAACGACATCGGCGTTAAGGAATATGTCAAGAATCCGCAGAAGTACGTTATGATGCCCGCAATGGCAAGAGGCAGACACGTTGTTGTTGAGCAGAGACTTCTCGACCAGGCTGAATGGGCAGAAAGCTGTGAGCTCAACAGAGTTGAAATGAACGACACAAAGATCGGTGTTATCACATCCGGTGTCTGCTATCAGTACGCAAAAGAGGCACTCGGCAAGAACGCATCATATCTCAAGCTCGGCTGCGTATATCCGATGCCCATAGATATCATCAGAGATTTTGCCGCTAAGTGCGACAAGGTTTACGTGCTTGAAGAGCTTGATCCGTTCATCGAAGAACACTGCAAGGCAAACGGCATTGACGTTATCGGCAAGGAAGCTTTCACCGTTCAGGGCGAATATTCACAGAGCCTTATTGCAAAGGTTATCCTCGGCAAAGAAACCGAAGCTATTTCAACAGACCTTGAAATTCCCGGCCGTCCTCCCGTGCTTTGCGCTGGCTGCCCTCACAGAGGTCTTTTCTATGCACTCAAGAAGCAGAACGTTACCGTCAGCGGTGACATCGGCTGCTACACACTCGGTGCACTTGCTCCCCTCGGTATGATTGACACCTGTATCTGTATGGGTGCTTCCGTTTCCGCTCTTCACGGCAGAAACAAGGCAAACCCCGAAAACGAAAAGAAGTCCGTTGCAGTCATCGGTGATTCAACATTCATCCACTCCGGCGTAACGGGACTTATAGATATCGCTTACAACGCAAGCAACTCAACCGTCATTATCCTTGATAACTCAATCACAGGTATGACAGGCCACCAGCAGAATCCCACAACAGGCAAGACCATCAAGGGCGACCCTGCAACGGCAGTCAACCTTGAGGCACTTGCAAAGGCTGTAGGTATTGACAGAGTAAGAGTTGTTGACCCCTACAACCTCAAGGAAACAGAAGCGGCAATCAAAGAAGAGCTTGCAGTTGAAGAGCCGAGCGTAATTATTTCACGCAGACCCTGTACACTTCTCAAGTATGTAAAGCACGAGAAGCCGCTCAAGGTAAACGCAGACAAGTGCCGCGGATGTAAGGCCTGTATGAAGATTGGTTGTCCTGCAATCAGCTTCCGCGACAAGAAGGCTGTTATCGACTTCACACAGTGCATCGGCTGCGGCGTATGTGAGCAGCTTTGTGCATTCGGCGCAATTGAGAAAGGAGAATAAGCTACAATGGAAACAAAGAGCATAATGATTGTCGGCGTAGGCGGACAGGGTACACTCCTTTCAAGCCGACTTCTCGGCGCAGTTCTCACAGCAAAGGGCTATGACGTCAAGGTCTCCGAGGTTCACGGTATGAGCCAGAGAGGCGGCAGCGTTGTAACATACGTCAAGTACGGTGACGAGGTTTATTCACCCATCATCGAAAAGGGCGAGGCAGACTACATCCTCTCCTTCGAACAGCTTGAAGCTGCAAGATGGCTCCCCTTCCTCAAAAAGGGCGGCAAGCTCATCGTTAACACACAGCAGATCGATCCGATGCCCGTAGTTATCGGCGCAGCCGAATATCCTCAGGGCGTTATTGAGGCAATCGGTGCAACAGGTGCAGACATCACTTCAATCGACGCACTTTCACTTGCAGTTGAGGCAGGCTCATCCAAGGCAGTAAACGTTGTGCTTATTGGTGTTCTCGCTTCAAAAACAGATATCGCTTATGACACGTGGGTAGATGCCGTAAAGGCAACAGTCCCCGCAAAGTTCCTCGAGCTCAACCTCAAGGCATTCGATCTGGGCTACAACTATAAATAAGAAAGCTGGGATAAATATGACACCGGTAAAACAGATTTCCGTATTCGTTGAAAACAAGCACGGCAAGCTTTCCTCAATTGCAAGACATCTTGCTGACAACGGCGTCAGCATACGTGCCCTTTGCATGGCAGACACAACCGATTTCGGTATTTTCAGGCTTATTGTTTCCGACTATGAGGCAGCTGAAAAAGCGCTCAAAGCAGCAGGTGTCACCTGCTCGGTAACAGAAGTTCTTGTTGTTGAGATTGAAGATACACCCGGCGCATTTGCTGACGCAATGGCACTTCTTGCAGATAACGCAATAAGCCTTGAATATGTCTACGCTTTCCTCACCCCCGAAAAAGGCAAGGCATATATCATCATACGCGTTGAGGACAATGCAGCTGCTGCAAAGGCGCTCCACGACGGCGGCATCAAAATCGTCTCACAGGACGAAATCAAGGCTAACGCATAAAAATATCACCAAAAAAGGTTCCGGAATTTCTACATCCGGAGCCTTCTTTTTTTGTTGACTGACATATCATTGTAGTTTATATTAATTATATATATTCTAAATCAAAGGAGCCGTTTTTATGGACAAAACCACAGCTGCAAAAAAGGCAAAACAGCTTGTTTCACAAATGACAGTTGAGGAAAAAATCTCTCAGCTTCTCTATAACTCCCCTGCTATTGAAAGACTCGGCATTGATGCTTACAACTGGTGGAACGAGGGTGCGCACGGTGTTGCACGCGCAGGCACGGCGACCGTTTTCCCCCACACAATCGCAATGGCATCCACATTTGATCCCGAGCTTATACAGGCAATCGGTGACGTAATTTCAACCGAGGGCAGAATCAAGTATAATAAACACGTAAAATACGGTGACCACGATATTTTCAAAGGTCTCACCTTCTGGGCACCAAATATCAATATCTTCCGTGATCCCCGCTGGGGCAGAGGTCAGGAAACATTCGGCGAAGACCCGTATCTTTCCGCAACACTCGGCACTGCGTTCATAAAGGGTGTTCAGGGTGACGGTGAGTTTTATAAAGCCTGTGCCTGCTCAAAGCATTTTGCGGTACACTCGGGCCCCGAAAAAACACGTCACGGTTTCGACGCAAAGGCTGACAAGCACGATATGTTTGAAACTTATCTGCCTGCATTTGAAAAAACAGTTGAAGCAGGAGTAAGCGGCGTTATGGGTGCGTACAACCGCACAAACGGCGACCCCTGCTGCGCTCACCCCTACCTTCTCGTAGACATACTGCGTAACAAGTGGAACTTTGACGGCTACATTGTTTCCGACTGCGGCGCTCTCGGCGACATCTACCGCGACCACCACTACACCGACACAAAGGCAGAGGCTGCAGCAGTTGCGCTCAAGTGTACCTGCGACCTCAACTGCGGTGACACATACGATGCACTTATCGATGCATACGAGCAGGATCTTGTAACAGAGGAAGAAATAACCGCTGCGGCAGAAAGACTTTATATGATCCGCTATCTGCTCGGTGAATTTGAAGAAACAAGACCCTACAGCGACCTGCCGTTTGAAATACTTGACTGTGAAGAGCACAAGGCACTCAACCGCCACGCGGCACAGCAATGTATGGTTATGCTCAAAAACGACGGTTTCCTGCCTGTTGACAAAAAATTCAACAAGCGTATTGCTGTTGTCGGACCCAATGCCCTTTCCGTAACAGCACTTGAGGGCAACTACAACGGCTATGCTTCCGAATACATAACGGTTGCAGACGGTGTGCGCCGCGTATTTAAGGATGCCACCGTTACGGTTGAAAAAGGCTGCAACTACTGCGACGAATATCTCAACCACTGGAGCGGATTCCAGAATATGATAAGCGACGGCATCGCAACAGCAGCTGAAGCAGACCTCACAATCCTCGCGCTCGGTCTTGACTGCTCAATCGAGGGTGAGGACACTGGCTTTGACAACGATTACACAGCCTGCGGTGATAAGAAATCGCTCTACCTGCCCGCAACACAGCAGAAGCTTGCAGAAGCAGTCTGCGACGTTTGCGACAACGTTATAGTTGTGCTTATGTGCGGCAGCTCAATTGACCTTGGCGAAAAGGTTACAAACCACGCAAAGGCAATAATCCACGCCTGGTATCCCGGTGCCGTTGGCGGACTTGCCGCAGCAGAGCTTATCGCCGGCGAATTCTCACCCGCAGGCAGACTGCCCGTAACAATCTTCAAAGGTGACCACGATATGCCTGATTTTGAAGACTACAGTATGAAGGGCAGAACATACCGTTACATCGACGGCGAGGCTCTCTTCCCCTTTGGCTACGGCCTCTCATTCACAAAGTTTGATTACGGCAACGCTGTTATAGATTCAATTGATGAAAACAAAATCACCGTCAGCGTTGATATCACAAATGCAGGCGATATGACGGGATACGAGCGCGCTCAGGTATACGCAAGCTACACTGACAGCCGCTATGCCACACCTCACTTCCAGCTCTGTGCCCTTAAATCGGTTGAGATTAACAAGGGTGAAACAGTAAAGGTAACAATGGATATTGACCGCTACTGGTTAAAGGCTGTTAACGATGAAGGCGAGCGTGTTGAGCCCGACGGAAAGATTTCACTCTTTATCGGCGGACATCAACCCGACAGCGTAAGTAACAGACTGACAGGCTACGAATGCATCGAGCTTGAAATCAAATAAACGCACAAAAGCTCCGCTATGTTGCGGAGCTTTATCTTTTCATCAGATGCACCTGACTACGGATTGCAATAATTGTCGAACCGTGGTATAATATACAAAGAGTTTTAAACAAAGGTGATAATTTATGAAAATTGCAGTTATCAACGGCAGCCCCAAAGGAAATTACAGCGTTACACTTCAGACAGTGCTTTATCTTGAAAAGAAATACCCTGAGCATCAGTTTTGCATTCTCAACGCAGGACAGCAGATAAAATCACTTGAAAAAGATTTTTCCAAAGCAAAAGAGCTGCTTGAATCTTCAGACGCAGTGCTGTTTTCATATCCCGTTTATACTTTTTTTGCGCCGTCACAGCTCCACAGGTTTATTGAGCTTATGAAAGCTAACGGCATTAACGTATCCGACAAATACGCAACCCAGGTCACAACCTCAAAACATTTTTACGATGTGACCGCTCATAAATACATCGAAGAAAACTGTCAGGATATGGGGATGCGCCATATACGCGGACTTTCAGCGGATATGGAAGACCTTCTCACCGAAAAAGGTCAGGCAGATGCAACAAAATTCTTCGACCGTTTCCTGTGGTCGGTAAAAGAGGAAGTATACAGCGCTGAGCCGAGAGTGACGGCCGACTACACTCAGGTTGCCGCAACACCCTGCTCCGCAATCAAAAGCCAGAAGACAGACAAGGACGTTCTCATCCTGACCGATGAAACCAACCCGGATTCAAATCTTTCGGCAATGATCAATCGCTTCACTGCAGTTTCAGACTATAAAACACGTATAGTTAATATTTCGGAATATCCACTCTCGGGCGGATGCCTCGGATGTATGCGTTGCGCCGTTACGGAAAAATGCATTTACAAAGACGGGTTTGACAGCTTCCTGCGTGAAAAAATCCAGACCGCAGATGCAATTATTTATGCGTTCACCGTTTCAGATCATTCAATGGGTTCACGCTTCAAAATGTATGACGACCGCAACTTCTGTAACGGACACAGAACAGTAACCGTCGGTATGCCCGTAGGCTACCTCGTTTCGGGTAATTACTCGGCAGAAAACAACCTGCGCAACGTTATCGAAGCGCGTAGCGAAACAGGCAGCAATTTCCTTGCAGGTGTTGCAACGGACGAATATGACACCGACAAGCAGATTGATACGCTTGCAAAAACGCTCACGTTTGCACTTGAAACAGAACACACGGCACCGCAGAATTTCTGGGGTGTGGGCGGTATGAAAATTTTCCGCGACCTTATATATCAGATGCGCGGCATGATGAAGGCGGATCACAAATTCTATAAAAAGCAGGGAATCTACGATTTTCCGCATAAAAACAAGGGCAAGACAATGCTTATGTATGCCGTAGGCGCTCTGCTCTCAAGCGAAAAAGTTATTGCAAAAATGGGCAATAAAATGAACGAAGGTATGATTATGCCATACCAACAGCTTCTCAAAAAAACAGACAACAGCAAATAAAAAATCGGCGGATTCACCAGAATGATGAGTCCGCCGACTGTTTTTTTTATTTTGAAAATCCGCCGTTAACCGTAAGTGTGTTATCCATAATAACCGAGGTTTTCTCAACGGGCTTTCCGAACGCGCGATAGTTGCTGAGCTTTATTTCAACCGTATACTTCCACGTTCCGTTCAATATTTTGCCGTCAGGTGAAATAACAACCTTTACGGTCGGATCGGTATAGTATATTTTTGCATTGCTGTCGCCTATTTCAAGCGGAATACCGAGATCCGTGATCTGCTTTGTAACATTACCTATATCACCTACAGCGGTAATTGCGTGACCGACAGAGCCCGAAAGCGCATCTTCTCTTGCGCCAGAAACCTGCTCTTTCATAACCATTTCAATCACGGTGTTCTTACCCGACTTGTATGCTTTGGCGGATTTGATATCGTCACCCGTCAGGTCAGTGTAGCCGCCCGTGATACCGTCTTTATCCTCAGAATTGTTGACAAGCAGCTTTGACATCACCGACGTAATAAAATCAAAAAGCCCTTCATACTGACCGTCATTTACCGAAATACTCTTAAGGTCAATACTGTGCTGAGATTTTACGCTTGAGTGTGTTTTTGCAGCCGCAGCCTTATAAACCTCGGCAATTTTTTCACTTGACCACGATTCGGGGTTATCTGCGTCTTCGCTTGTTTCTTCAGCGGTTACGGAGCTCTCTTCGGATACCTCTGTACTGTAATCCGTCAGCTCTGTTTCAGGCACAGAAACTTCAGTTTCTGCTACAGCCGCCGTGTCAGCCTCGGCTGATGTGATATCGGTGTGCAAATCAGCATTTTCCTGCCCGTTATTACGACAAGCCGCAAGCGAAAAAACAACGGCACAGGAAAGAATAATTGCAGATAATTTTTTTATATTCATATTATCCCCTCACATTTTTCAATAACAATAATTATATTATACAGTTTATTTTCTCTAAGTTCAAGCGAAATCTTTTATACTGCCATTTGCTGTCAGCTTTCCTTGCAATCACAATATCATTGTGTTATTATTTAATCAAAGAATCTGTTCCGCATTTGAACCAACGATATTACAGAATTCGGGGATGAATATGAGAATTGAAAAAATCGGCGAAACCAAAACCATAATGTCCAACACTTGCAGTCACCACGGTTATTTTGCGTGGCCTACCGCCAAGATTTTGCAGGACGGTAAAATTGCTGTCGGTGCTTCGGGATTCAGACTTGAACACGTTTGCCCCTTCGGCAAGGCGGTAATTTCTTACAGCTTTGACGGCGGCGAAACCTATACCCTGCCCGCACCCGTAATTGATACACCCCTTGATGACAGAGATGCAGGCATCTGCACATTCGGAGAGAGCGGAGTTATATTCACATCCTTCAACAACTCTGCACAGATGCAAAGAGATTACAACAAGGACAGCCGCTATGTTCAGAGTTATCTTGACACAATAACCGCTGAAGACGAGGAAAAATATCTTGGCGCAACCTTCAGAATCAGCCGCGACTGCGGTATCACTTTCGGCGAAATTCACCGCTCACCCGTCACCTCACCTCACGGACCGATACAGCTTACGGACGGTACAGTGCTGTGGGCAGGAACAAGGTTTGACGATATTTTTGCAGGCATTGAGATACGCCGCATCGACACCGAAAGCTGTGAAACCGAGCTTATAGGAAAGATAACCTCATCGGATAAAAACGTTGTCTTCAACGAGCCAAATATGATTGAGCTGCCGGACGGAAAACTCATCTGCCACACAAGAGCCGAGAATTCAGAGCTTTTCGACGGCGGTGACGAATCGGTATTCACCATTTTTCAGAGCGTTTCGGCAGACGGCGGAAAAACCTGGACAGAGCCCCAAATGCTCCTCGATAAAACAGGAGGTGCACCTCCGCATCTCATCCGCCTCACTTCGGGTGAAATTGTTTCGGTCTACGGCAGACGCAAAAAGCCATACGGCATAATGGCTATGATAAGCCTTGATGACGGTAAAACCTGGCAGACGGATATTCCGATTTGCGAAAACCTTGCAACTGATGACCTCGGATATCCCACAACCGTTGAGCTTGATAACGGAACACTCCTGACCGTTTTTTACGACAACGAGGGCGAAGATATGCCCTGCAGAATCAGGCAGCAGAAATGGAAGCTGATACGTTGACACTGGCTTACGGTTCATCCGTAACAACCTGCAATTATTCAGATTATTGATATTGCTTACTATATTAAATTTTCCACATAAAAAACGCACACCGAAAGGTGTGCGTTTGCTATCTTATTAGCTGAGTTCTGCAACAACAAGACCCATAAGCGCAATAAAGGCAATCAGCAAGAATGCAGCTGCCGTAAAGATAAGTGCAATTCTCTTTCCGTTGGGTTTGTTAGTCGGATTTTCGCCTTGTTCGGCTTCCTCCTCAAATTCCTCTGATACTGAAATTTCCTCGTGTGCGACAATTTCTTTTGCAATTTCAACAGGCTCTTCTGCCGCATCAGGAATTTGTTCTGCAGCCGAAGCGGGTATAGCAGACGTTACTTCGCTGAAAATTGCTTTTACCAAATCTGCCGCTACAACCGTCTTCTCCTTAGCATCCTGCATAATCATGCTGATTACGGGCGCCTGCTCAATCGGATATAATGCGGTTTTGCGGTTTATCATACGTTCCATTTCTGCTTTTATGTTAAATCTTGCCGCCTCAAGCTCACGTGCTGCATCCTCTTCTGAGCATCCGATAAATCCTGACATACGCTGCGTTGACAATCCGCCGAAATAATAGAGCATAACGGCAGCTCTCTGATTGTCGGGCAATGTGTCAATAATCTTGTTAATTGCGAGATTGACTTTTTCGGCATTCTCTACGCCCTGAGGTAAAAACTCCGTGTTTTCGTCAATCTGCTCGAAATCATCAGGCAGCACAACATTACCGAATTCAAGACGGTTTTCTTCCGTCATAAAATCGACACAGACACCTGCAGTGATAAAGCTCAGCCATGCTTCAAAACTTTCGGGCTGCTGAAGGTTTGTAATATTATTAAAAGCCTCTTTATAGATTCGTGCAACAAGCTCCTGTGCAACAAGCTCATCGCCTGCAAATCGCAATGCGAAGTAATAAGTATCCTTAAAGCTCATACAGTAAAGCTTTGAACAAGCCGATAAATCCTTTTGCTGAGCCTGATAAACCAAATCGTTGATATTAAACTGCATTAATAATCACCTCATAAATGTTTTCGCTGACTATATATTATATTAGTAACTGCACATCAGAATGTCAACCGTTATATAGAATATATTACCGCTTCACGCGCGTTTTGTCAACGGAACCATTCTTTATTCTTTCACATAATAACATTGTAAATTAACTGCTACTGTGATAAAATAAATCAGACCCAACAACACAAAAGGGGCGCATACTATGAAAAAATTTGTACAGGTAGGCTGCGGCATCCGCGGTATTGAAGGATACGCTGAGCCTATACTCAAAGAATTCAACAACCGAATCAAGCTCTGCGGTGTTTACGATATCAACCCCAAGCGCGCAGCACTTGTAAGCGAATTCGGCGGTGTTGAAGTGCCGGTCTATGACGATTTTGATAAAATGATCGATGCTGTTAAACCAGACACTGTTATTGTAACCACAAAAGACAGTATGCACGATTTTTACGTTATAAAAGCACTTGAAGCAGGCTGTGACGTAATTGTCGAAAAGCCGATGACCACAACCTTTGAAAAAGCAAATGCAATCAGAGAAGCCGAAATCAAATCCGGCAAAACGGTTACCGTTGTTTTCAACCTGCGTTACCTTCCGTTTTTTGCAAGGGTAAAAGAGCTGATGCAGGAAAAGGCTATCGGTGACGTGCTCAGCGTACATTTTGAATGGTTGCTTGACACAGAGCACGGTGCAGACTATTTCAGACGTTGGCACCGCAGACGTGAAAACTCAGGCTCATTGCTCGTACATAAATCAACGCATCATTTCGACCTTATTAACTGGTTTCTTGAGGACGACCCCGTTGCCGTCAACGCATACGGCTCAACAAGATTCTACGGTCCGACACGCGAAAACCGCTCGGAGCGATGTCTCACCTGCCCCCACAAAAAGACGTGTGAGTTTTACCTTGACATAAATCAGCCGCCTATGGATAAAATCTACCTTGCCTGTGAAGATGCAGACGGCTACTACAGAGACAGCTGTATCTTCTCCGAAGAAATCGACATCGAAGATTCCGTAAGCGTAAACGTGCTTTACAAAAAGGGCGCCGTTATGAGCTATTCGCTCACTGCGCACTCACCCTATGAGGGGCTTCGCATCGCATTCAACGGCACGGAAGGTCGCCTTGAATTCTGCAAGATGGATTGGAGATACCCCGACCTTGGTCAGGGAGTTAACAACGTTATCACAATATTCAACCGCAGAGGAGAAAAAATTGTGATTCACGCGCCTCAGGACGGCCCCGGAGGTCACGGCGGTGCTGACGAAAAAATCAGGGACAATCTGTTTATCGGCTGCAATAGCGACCCTCTCGGTCAGATGGCAGACACACGCGCAGGTATGATGTCAATCGGCATAGGTATGGCAGCAAACATATCTATGAAAGAAAAACGCAGAGTTTACCTGAGCGAGTATTACGGAGATTTATAACCGGGATATACAAGACTGCGGTTGAGTCATACCGCAGTCTTGCTTATTTTTTACGAAGTTGATATAATGGCTCATATAAACAAAACGAGGGCTAAAATTTATGCACAAGGTGACAGTCAACGGCAAAACCGAATATGCACCTCATGGCACGCTTTTATCCGACATTCTCAACAAGTCGGGGAAAGGCGTTGAACACCTGTGCGGCGGTAAAGGAATATGCAGAAAATGCACCGTCACCGTTGACGGAAAGTCCGAGCTTTCATGCCGATATAAAATTGAATCCGACATCACCGTATGCTTTGATGAAAAGGGCGAAATCCTTTCCGAAACGGGTGCGCACCAATCGGGAACCGTGACGGATAACGTCTGCTATGCACTGGATATCGGCACAACCACTCTGGCACTTGCCCTTGTATCTCTTGACGAAAAGAAAATAATAAAAGCAGTAACGCGCACCAACCCTCAGATAAAATACGGTGCGGATGTTATAACAAGAATTGAATACTGCACAAAAAACGGGGTTGATTCACTGCAGAGAGCCGTTATAACCGAAATCAACACAATGATAAAACAGCTCGGCATCTGCGCGGAAAAAATGTACGTTTCGGGCAACACAACGATGCTTCACCTGTTTTTCGGTGTTGACTGCTCAGCAATGGGCGTTGCACCGTATACACCTTCATTTCTCGGAAGCAGAACGGAAAAAGCCAAAGCTTTGGGAATAGAAAGCGTCGAAACTGTTGAATCCCTGCCGATGGTTGATGCGTTTGTCGGAGCGGATATTGTAGCAGGTCTGGGTCTTGTTGCTCTGCCCGAAAAAGGCAGACACAGTCTGCTTGTTGACCTTGGCACAAATGCGGAAATTGTGCTTTTTGATGATGAATCGGCACTGTGCACCTCCGCAGCGGCAGGTCCCTGCTTTGAGGGTGCAAACATATCGTGCGGAATGAGTGCGACCGACGGTGCGGTTTACGCTTACACCTGCGGCAGAACCAAAACGGTAGGTAACGCACCTGCAAAGGGAATCTGCGGCACGGGTCTGATTGATATAATTGCTCACTTTGTCGGCAACGGCACGGTTGACGAAACCGGTTTTATGGAAAATCAATGTATTGAAATCGCAGAAAACGTGAGCATAAATCAAGAAGATATCAGACAGTATCAGCTCGCAAAATCGGCTGTTTATTCGGCAATTGTTACTCTTTTAAAAATAAAACAAGTCGACTTGAGCGATATAGAAACGCTGTACATTTCGGGCGGTTTTTCTGCAAAAGTCAACGTCGCCAATGCGGCTCTGACAGGACTTCTGCCCAAGGAGCTGACCGACAAATGCACCGCGCTTAATAACAGCAGCCTGCTCGGTACGGTGAAATATGCAGCAGAAAACAATCACCTTTTCAAAAACAGAATCACATACGTTGATCTGTCGGCAAATCCTGATTTTTCTGACCTTTTCATAGAAAATATGATGTTTGACCATTAAAAAAAGCCTGTCTGTGACAGGCTTTTTTGTGTTTATATCAGTCCCATTCGGCACCCGTAACGGTATCCATATCAATACCCTTGGTTTCGCCGACGTTTTTAAACAGCACAGCGAGAGCAGATACAAAGCCGGGCACAAGCATACAAAGCGTTGCCGTGCCGATAAGGCTGTTGCCGAGCTTGATTGCGCAAAGTGTACCGACACCGAGCGAAATACCGTAGCCCACTGCAGTAACAATATACTGGGCAGAAATTGCAGAGGAACGTAAGTTTGTGGGTGCCGACTCGCCTATCATCATAATAAGCACGTCGTTGACAGAGTAATAGCTGCCGACAAACACACCGCTCAGGAAACCGATAACGTAAGGATTAAGACCGTATTTTGCGCCCAATGAGAAGCCGAGGAAACCGACAAGGCAGTTGAATGCTGTGAGGATTGCCGCAGCTTTTCTGCCGAGCCAGTCGGACACAAAGCCCATAAGCACCTGAGCCACGGCAGAGCCTATCGGGAAAAGGATGAGTGCGGTTGTTACCGCATCACCTGCTGAAATTATACCGCTGCCCTCATAGCCGTAGTTAAGAATAGGCTCATAGTTTATACTGCCGTAGAATCCGATATTTGCAAGTGCTGAAACAACATAGAGCCAGCGCAGCTGCTTATGGCTGAGCGCAAACCTGAGCGCAGGAATAAGACCGCCCTGCTTGGATTCTGCCTTTTTGCTGTTTTTAAGCTGCATTTTTTCTTCTTCACTCATACGAAGGTAGTTGAGCCTTGATTCAACAAAAGCAGGCGTTTCCTTTGCGCCCAGAAGCGCAATGAAGCTGACAACAAGACCGATAACTGCGGGAATGAAATAAACCATTCTCCAGCCGTACGAATCGCCTGCTGCACTGACAAGCCAGCGTCTGAGAAGCGGCACGAGCATAACGCCCATATTTGCAAAAAACTTTATCGTTGAGTAAATCCTTGCACGGTGCTTTGACGGAGAAGATTCCATAATATAAACAACGTGCATATCGTGAGGAATAAAAAACTGAATAAAGCAGGCACCGATTACATAAAGCGCAATATTGTTTGAAAGATAAATCAGCAGAAGCGAAAAACTCATACCGAATGTGTTGATGATAAGGAATTTCTTTCTGCCCCAGCGGTCAGCAAGCGGTCTGTAAAGAAGACCTATCGCCTGGAACGGAATTGCAAGGCTTGATACAAGGTCGAGCATACCTACCGAGCTCTGACCGAAATTTGACATAAGGTCGGCGGCAATCTCGCTCTTCATAAGCATACCTATCTGTGATGCAATTTCATCCGTTGCATAGATAAGCGTAATTATGAAAACGATATATGCAAAGTAAAGCTTACCGCCCGAACCTTTTCTTTGCTTTTCCCATTTGCTTATTTCTTTCTCCGTTCTGCGCCGAAGTTTTTCAGCAGATATCTGAGTAGCCATAAGTCATCTCCCCGAGCTTATGTATTTTTGAAATATTATATCACATATATATTGAAATAGCAATTTTGTTTGACATATAACTTCAAAGCAGAAATACTTTGCAATAAATAAATTTTTCATAATTTCTTTTTGGAAACCATTTCATCAATTCTTTCAGCTATAATAAAGCTGAAAGTTTCTTTGTTTTAAAGCTATCGATGAGAATCATAGCTCGATTCCCCTATAAAGCAAAGGTGCATCACGGTAAATCCGGATGCACCTTTGTTTTATTATTTCCTGAGTATAAAAATCACAGCGATAAGAGTTGCAATTACAAGCACGGATACAACCGCAATAGCAACATTCGGCAGAACTTTACCGTTCTGTTCTGAAGAAGCAGGAGGAATCAGCTTCGCTTTACGAAGTGCCGAAACAACAGGTTTATAGAGCAGAAGTGTGAAAGCAGTATTTAAGCCGCCCTTGATGAGATTGAACGGAAGGAATGCGGGCACAAGAAGCGCCTTGACCTCTTCACGGGGAATGTTCATATACATAGGCGTTATTGCATAGTTCCAGAGCAGCATTGCCGCGGTTGTAAACAGACAGCCTGCGACAAGACCGATAACTGCGCCCGAAAGAGTGCGCTTTTTCTTATAAATAACTGCCGCCGTGCAGGCAAAGGTACAGGTTGAAATGATATTCATAACGAGACCGATAGGACCTGTATCGCTGACCGTAACAGCCTCAACGAGAGAAACCACAACGCTTATCAGCGCTGATGAAAGCGGACCGAAGATAAAACCGCCGAGGGTAATAACAATGTCTTTGGGATCATACTGCAAAAAAAGCACAATCGGCGGCAGCATACGGCTGAAAAAAAGTGCGACATAAGCAACAGCACAGAGCATTGACAGCGTTGTCAGCTTTTTGATAAACCTTTTGTCCTTCATTTCAAACACCTCGCAAAAAATCAAGCACCGGAAGAACTTATCCTCCGGTGCAATGAAAGCTGAGAAACCGACCGTTAAAACAGCCGTAAACAAACCTTCTTCCATCCAGACTTTAACTGTCGGTATTGGAGTTGCACCAATTCATACACATCAACGTGCTTGCGGACTATACCGCCGATCGGGAATTTCACCCTGCCCCGAAGAGTTTTCCGAGTATTTACTTTACTACATTAAACCACAAAACAACTGCTGTGTCAAGACAAAACATATATTGACAAATCTGCTGTATACAAATACAATAAAGTCATAACTGACGGGAGGTAAATAAAATGGCTAAAATAATCGGCGACGCAATACCCAACATTCCGTGGCAGGATAAGCCCGAGGGTTACAGATACCCCGTATGGCGTTATGACGGCAACCCCATCATCACAAGAGACAATCTCTATATGGCAAACAGCATTTTTAACTCGGCAGTTGTCCCCTTCGGTGACGGCTTTGCAGGTGTATTCAGAGTTGATGTTATGAGCCGCGACCATACGCTTGTTGTCGGCTACAGCAAGGACGCAATTAACTGGGAGCTTGAAGAAAAGGTTATTTTCAGAGGCTATGACCCCAGACTCTGCCTTATAGACGGCAAATATTACCTTTCCTGGGTAAACCTCACACCTCACGGCACAACAATCGGCATTGCTTACACAACCGATTTCAAAGAGTGGACTCAGCTGGAAGACGCTTGTTACCCCGTTGCAAGAAACGGTGTGCTCTTCCCTAGAAAGGTCAACGATGAATATCTCCTGCTGATACGCCCCTGCGACAGAGGTCACACCCCCTACGGCGACATTTTCCTCAGCCACAGCAAGGATCTTACATACTGGGGCAAACACAGATTTGTTATGAAGCCCGAAAAGAACTGGGAGATGACAAAGGTTGGCGCAGGCCCCACACCGATCGAAACCGATGAGGGCTGGCTGATGTTCTACCACGGCGTGCTCACAAGCTGCAACGGCTTCACATACGCAATGGGTGCGGCAATACTCGACAAGGATGAACCGTGGAAGGTGCTCCACCGTGCAGACAGCTTTATGCTTGCACCGCACGAGCTTTACGAGTGTGTGGGCGACGTACCGAATGTTGTATTCCCGTGCGCAGCACTTGCAGATGCTGACACAGGCAGAATCGCAATATATTACGGCGGCGCAGACACTGTTGTTGCGCTTGCTTTCACAACGGTTGACGAAACCGTAAAATTCATAAAAGATCACGACCTGATCAAATAACACTTAACCCCCGTAACTCAGCTGAGCTACGGGGGTTAATAATTATCCGACCTGATTATTTTTGTATTTTATCATACACCGGATGATATTTTTTCTTTTGCCTTTTCGGGTTTTGTATCGGTTTTTTTATCAAGAAGAGATGTGAAGTTGATTATGAACAGCAGTGCATAAGCCACCCACATCGGCAGATTCTCGATAAATGCGCTCTTGCCGACGGTTACGAGCAGAACAAGCATAAGCAGGAGCACGGCAACGAAAAACACGGTTGCAAATATGTATTTTTTATCCTTCTGTGCAGATTTGTGGAAAAGGAATATAACAACGCCTGCAGCACCTAAAAACGCAAAAATCAGAGCAGTTGCCCAATGAGAAAGGCAGCGTGCGGTCATAACGAGATCAAGGCCCGCAGAAGGCACATTGATTGTGACAAAAATTGCAACACAACCGAGAGTTGTAACAATAACGCCTGCTTTACCTTTATAGTTGTTTTTGCGGTACATATAAAGCGTGTTTGTAAAGATAGAAAGAGAAGCCAGCACACCCCAGATTCTGAAATACCACGGGTAGCGCAGACCGAGCATACTTGCCGTAACGTCGGTAAGGATATTGCCGAACTGCTCAGGGAAACTCAGGAAGCCGTACCATGTGATAAACGCGCAGCCTGCAATCAGGTTGAGCATACAGAATACTGTTGTGCCTTTGCTCAGCTTATCTGCAAAAAGAATTTTCTTTATGAAGAAAGCATATAAAAACAAAAGCACGGTTGAAAAAGCAACCCACAGCCAATATACCGTTGCGCTTTCATACAACGGTTGCTGGAGCATACCGTCAAACTTTGCAACATAATCCGCAGCAGGCAGAAGCGCATCCTCCTGCGTAGGAATAATAAACGGAAACTGATCCCACTTCATAAAAAGAGACATCCACAGTCCGTAGACAAGCGCAAGTGCACCCGATAAGCCCATAAAAACTTTCATCATTTTTTTATCACTCATAAATACACACCCCACATTTTCATTTGATTTTTTGTATTATAACATATCAGAACTTAACAAATCAACCGGATGCTGTTAAAATATCCGGTTTAAAAATCAATATTTAATAAGCGATACAGCATCTGCATCAGGATTCAGTACAAATGATGTTGCACCTTCTGAGAGTTTGGTTTCTGCTGTCACAGATTCACCGTCGATTGTGACTGTCAGTGTGTCACCGTTAAGCTCCCATGTGCCTGTTTTGCTGAGCTGTGCTTTCATTTCTTCATAAGTCGGCACCTGAACAAGGCCGTCTTTAAGCTTGATTCCATCGGTATTGCCTTCCGGTTCCTCAGCACATTCTTCTGCCATCATAGACATATTAAGTCTTTCGATTCTATCTGTAAGTGTTTTGTAATTGGTCTCAGAAAAATCAACGTTCAGTGTACCGTCCTGAGCAAATTCATAATCGAGGTTAACTGATAAACCAACACCAACAACTGTTGCCTGCCACTTACCGATGAGCTGATTGCGGTTATCGGCTGCGTTTTCTTCTTCAGCGGCAGATGAAACGCTTTCTTCTGAAGAAGCGGTGTCTTTCTGAGCCTGAGTTGTCTGCTCGGGTTCTGTAGGTTTTGCCGCCTCGGCAAACTCAGCAGCACTCTCTGTGACCTTACTTGCGGTCACATCCTTGACCTGAGCAACGTCCTTGACTTCATAAGCGCTTTTAGCCATCGCGGTATCGACAGCAGCTGCTTTGATTGAAGCGACGCTCGGTGCTTCTGCTTTCTTGGTATCATTTTTTTCGACTACCGGAACCGCCTCAGGAATCATTTCGAGAACATTGTCAATTGCCTGAGCGTTCATTCCGACCGCAACTCTTTCTTCTTTGTCTGAATCTTTAATGCAGACCGAGAAAATAATCGTAATTGCGAAAAGTGCGAGGAGACCTGCTGTGAGTTTGCCTGTTCTTGTCATATATATTACCTTCCTTTGTTATTCCTTTTTGTTTGAATTCTTTAAATCCTGAATCTCACTTTCGTCTGTCCGATTTCGAAATGAGTTCTGAGCTTCACCTTATCGGTGAACTGTTCCCTTCGGATTTGTTAACTGAATTGTAACACTTTATGAACAAATTGTAAAGACTTTTTTAAGAAATTTTTAAGTTTATGTTACACAAAAATTAACACCGTTTTTTGTACAATCTGACAAATATAGCACGATTTTACAAAAAAACGGCGTTATTTAGCCGTTCAGACCCGCATAACAGCTATCGCATAAAAAACAATTAATGACCAAATTGTTAACAAATTCACAAATAACGATTAACAAAAAACAAGCCGTTTTACCTTCAAACGTAAAACACCATATCAGGCTATATATTATTGTTTAAAGTAATACTATACACCATATACATCTGCAGTCCGTTACGCAAAGCACACTTGAACATAAGAAAAAAATACTGTATAATCATTAAAAACGATGAAGGAGTAACGTTATGTCCGCTCTGTTTATAGCATTTAAAAATATTTTCCACGGCTTCGTTGCCGCCGCTATGCTCATCCCCATGCTTGCCACAATGGGCAACGAGGGCAGCCCTGACACAGCCGTTGAAATTAACACAGAAGCCACTAACCCATATATAGCCGAATATCTTGCCCCTGCTGTTGCTGCGCACCGCTCAGGCGCAGGTCTTGCACCGCAGAACACTATGATGGCTTTTGAAAACATAATAGAAAACGCCGATACACTCGGCGTGGATATGCTTGAATTTGACGTTCAGGTTACAAAAGACGGCGAGCTTGTGCTCATGCACGACCTGACGTACGACAACATAACAAATGCCGTTGAGTTTTTCGGCAGGGAAAACAACTACGTTTCCTCGCTTACGCTTGAAGAAGCAAAAGCGCTGAATATGGGCGAAAACTTCAAGGGCGACGGCACTTACCCCTACAGAGGTTTGAGGGGCGACGAAATCCCCGATAATCTGCGTATAACCACCTGTGACGAGGTTATAGACTACGCAGAGGCACACAGCGGCAAAAAGAAATACACGTACTGCATTGAAATCAAAAGCATTCTGTCTGACGGCAAAAAAGCCGTTGACAGGCTTTACGAAATCATTACCGAAAGAAACCTGCAGGATAGAGTAATATGGTCTACCTTTGCGCCTGACGTTTCGGGTTATATGGTTAAGAAATATCCCGGAATCAGCCGCACAGCAGATGCAATCGAAGCAATTCAGTTCTATTTTTACAGCCGTATGGGTTGGGATTTGCAGGACGTCAGCCCGAGCTACGTTGCGCTTCAGATTCCCTACGGCGAAAACGCACTCAACAACATCATTAACCTTGGCACAAGAGAGCTTCTCAACTATGCACACAAAAACGATATCGCCGTTCAGTACTGGACAATCAACAACGAAGAGGATATAAAACACCTAACCCTTAACGGCGCAGACTGCATTATGACCGACTATCCGCAAAGAGCGAACGATGCAATCAAAGCCGCAAACAATCAATAAATCAAAGTCACCAACTAAAAACTCCGGTTCAATGTAAAAGTTGAACTGGAGTTTAACTGTTTTCGGACATAAAAAACACCCCACCAGTATAGAGTGGGGTAAGAAAATATCAGCTTTTATCCTTTAACAAAGGTTTTATTTTCTTATATAATTCTGTAACTTTTTTATTGTCGTGAAGTTCCTTCATAAGGTAATTATGAACACCTTCTTTGCTTTTTCTTTCACTTAATGCCTTATAAATATTTACAGAATATTTTCCATTCTCTTTTCCGATCAGGGTTAAAATCTCTTGAATGAGTTCATTTTTTGAGTTTTGTACATCTGTTGTTATGTTCTCTACTCTGGAAATATCAATTTTTCTTTTCTTCCAGAATTCCACAACACTATCGAAACCTTTATCTTTTGAAACAATAACGTATTCCTGTTTTTCATCGTTTTTAATTTTATATCCCAAAAATGAAGCAAGCTGAAAATCCAAGGAATTCAGAGTACCCGTTGAAACTTTTAAGTATTCTATTTCTGATTTGCTTTCAATCAATCGTCTATGTAAGCCAAACGATAAAGTGTTTGCTTTTTCGCTGTAAAAAATGCAAACCAAGTCGTCTTCACTCAGCTTTGCGACGCCATTCAAACCATCGGTATGAACATTTTCATAGTCAATAAAATATATAGCCATTAATATTCACCACCATTTTTATTTAATTTTATCATAGAAAAGAAAAACAGTCAACTCAGGTTGCCTTAACTGTTACGTAACGCTTTGCCGTCAGAACGGCAACGATTACAATCGCCTTCGGCGAAATCGGGTTCAAGTCCCGACAACTGATTTCTGACATAAAAAATCAGCACCCACACATTGTGGATGCTGATCGTTGGTGCGAGAGACGGGACTTGAACCCGTACGGGATTACCACACGCCCCTCAAACGTGCGCGTCTGCCGATTCCGCCACTCTCGCTCGAACAAGTGACATTATAGCAAAGGCATATCTAAATGTCAACACTTTTTTAAAATTTTTTTCGAAATTTTTTGCGAATATTTTTTATGCTTTTTCAGAACTTTATTAGTGCCCGTCATACACGTGTTTTTTGTTTAATTACAACATATTTTAAGGCTGTCGCGGATAAATAATTGTAGGTCTGCTTTTACAACTTCATTGACACCGCAAAATGTTTGGTGTATAATAATTATCGTATGCATAATGCTTAATACAATAATAAACAGGAGTGAATCTAATGGCACTTGTAACAACAAAAAAGATGTTTGAAGACGCTTATAAGGGCGGCTACGCTGTCGGTGCTTTCAACGTTAACAACATGGAAATCATCCAGGGTATCGTTCAGGCAGGCGAAAAGCTCAATGCTCCCCTCATCCTTCAGGTTTCTGCAGGCGCACGTAAGTATGCTAACCACGCATACCTCGTAAAGCTTGTTGAGGCTGCAAGCGAGACATCAGGTCTTCCGATTGCTCTTCACCTTGACCACGGCCCCGACTTTGAAACATGTAAGAGCTGCATTGACGGCGGCTTCACATCAGTTATGATCGACGGTTCTCACTTCCCCTACGAAGAGAACGTTGCACTCACAAAGAAGGTTGTTGAGTACGCACACGCTCACGGCGTTGTTGTTGAAGGTGAGCTCGGTCAGCTTGCAGGCATCGAGGACGATGTCAACGTAAGCGCTGAGGATGCATCATTCACAAAGCCCGAGCAGGTTCAGGATTTCGTAGAGAGAACAGGCGTTGACTCACTTGCTATCGCTATCGGCACAAGCCACGGCGCATACAAGTTCAAGCCCGGCCAGAAGCCCCAGCTCCGCTTTGATATTCTCGAAGAGGTCGGCAAGCGCCTTCCCAACTTCCCCATCGTTCTTCACGGCGCAAGCTCCGTTGTTCCCGAGTTTGTCGAAATAATCAACAAGTTCGGCGGTGCACTTGACGACGCTATCGGTATCCCCGAGGAGATGCTCCGTCAGTCCGCAACAATGGCTGTTTGTAAGATCAACATCGACTCTGACCTTCGTCTTGCAATGACAGCAGCAATCCGCCAGTATATGGCTGAGAATCCCACTCACTTTGACCCCAGACAGTATCTTGCTCCCGCTCGTGCTGCTATCCAGGGCATGGTTGAGCACAAGATCCAGACTGTTCTCGGCTGCGCAGGCAAGGCATAATTTCACCACAAAACAATTTGCGAGCGGCGTAATTAATGTCGCTCGCATTTTTATGAAAATCGCGGCAAAAATAATACAAAAAAGGAAACTGTTAAAATGAAAAAGGTTATTATTTCTACCGACAGCCCCGCAGACATCCCTGCAGCGATTGCCGAAAAATACGGCATCGCTATCTGCCCTCTTCACGTTATTCTCAACGGTGAAGACAGACTCGACGGTGTCAACATCACAACCGACGAAATTCTCGACAGCTACAAACAGACCAAGTCCCTGCCCTCAACATCCGCTATTCCCGTTGGCGAATACACCGAAAAATTCGCAGAGCTTACAGCTGACGGCTCAAGCGTTGTTCATATCGCACTCAGCTCAGGCGTATCTTCAAGCTGCAGAAACGCCGCTATAGCAGCGGAGGATTTTGACGACGTTTATGTTGTGGACAGCGAGCTTCTCACAACGGGTATGTCCGTGTTGGTTATCAAGGCAGCTCATATGGCAGAAAGCGGAATGGACGCAAAAGACATCGCAAAAGAACTTGAAGTTATGCGTAAAAAGGTCGACGTCAGCTTTATTCTCGACAACCTCGAATTCCTTGCAAAGGGTGGTCGCTGCTCTGCAGTAACCGCACTCGGTGCAAACATCCTCGGCATCCGTCCGAGCATCGAGATGCGTGACGGCAAGCTTGGCGTATGCAAAAAATACCGCGGCAAAATCGAAAAAGTTCAGATTCAGTACATCAAGGAAAGACTTGACGCGATGGGCGAAACCGACGACGAAATCGCGTTTCTCGCATATTCCCCCGCAGGTGAATCACAGCTTACCGAAATGGCTGAAATCATCAAAGCTTCCGGCAAGTTCAAAGAGGTTATCATCACACCTGCCGGTTGCACTATCACCGCTCATTGCGGTCCTAACTGCATAGGTCTTATCGCACTTAAAAAATAAACATAAAACAACAAACCGCCTGATATGCACAAACGCACGTCAGGCGGTTTAATTATATTCATTTATTCTTCAGCATCAATATAATCAAATATCATATCAACACCTGATATAAAATTCATATACTCACTGCGCATCTGCGCAAAATATTTTCTGCCTTTATCGGTAATTTTATAAAACTGACGACGGCGGTTATCCGCAACACGTTTTTCACTTTCGGCAATGTAAGCGTTATCAAGCAATCTGTAAATCGTGGCATAAGGGAAAGTAATCTTACACTTTCCGTCCGAACATTCATCAAGCTTTTTTACTATTGAATTAATTGTTGCTTCTTCCTGATTGAGAAAGGCAAGTATCAGCATTTCGGTAATTCCCTTTTTCATATTTTCGGCAATCCCTGTTGCTGACGAGCTGTCTGTTTTTCTTTTTGACATAATACGACTTCCCTTTCAAAATTATAAAACGAGTAGCTTTATTATACTATAAAAGAAATTAAAATTCAACAGTTTTCTCAAAAAGAAAAAAGATTTCGCAAAAAAAACGCTTCTCCTGAAGTTCAAGGAGAAGCGTTTTACTGTCATTTTAACTTATTATAGGTGTTGCCTGCTTTAATGCTGCCGCCGCGAGCGGTAAGAAGCTCCGATACTGTGACAAGCTGGTACCCCTCTTCAATCAACGCAGGGATAACCGTCTCCATAGCATCAACCGTTGTCTTGTGCAAATCGTGGCAAAGAATAATTCTGCCATCCTTTGCGCCTGCCATTACTGCATCATAAACAGCCTGTGCATCCTTGGTTTTCCA
Organism: Clostridia bacterium; assembly: GCA_017625095.1. Lineage (GTDB taxonomy): Bacteria > Bacillota > Clostridia > Oscillospirales > Acutalibacteraceae > UBA8612. The sequence goes on from JAGALQ010000042.1 coordinate 54,923, forward strand.
ATCAAGCGTATCGTAAGACCAGAGTATGTATGCCATTCCGAGGTCCTTGCCGACCCGCTTTACTTCATCATTATATGCTCCGTAAGGCGGACGCGCAAGTTTGCACTCTACGCCCGTAATCTCATAAATCTTATTGTTTGTCTTTTCGAGCTCGGCAGAAATATCTTCATTCGAAAGCTCCGTAAGATTTTTGTGTGACCAGCTGTGGTTTGCTATTTCGTGCCCCTCATTGACAATACGCTTAACCGTATCAGCTCGTCTGCCAACAGTATTTCCGGTAACAAAGAACGTCGCCCTGGCGCCGTGTTGGCCGAGGATATCAAGCAGCCTTTTTGTGTGAGCACTCGGACCGTCATCGAAAGTAAGCGCAAGCAAAGGTTTGTCGGGATCTATTGAATGCTTATTGTTTTTTCCGCTGAGCAAGCCGCTCAATTCGGTTATTCCCTCAATAATGCCTTCAACGATTCCGACCTTTTTCTGCGTTGTCGGCTCTTCAGCCTCAGTTGTCGTTTCTTCCTGCGTTGCAGGCTCTTGAGTCGTTGCTTCGGTTGCTTTTTCCGTGACAGAAGTCGTTTCAGCAGTAGTTGTAACAACCTGTGTGCTTATATCCTCCTTTGAAGAAGTTTCCGCAACATCCGAAAAGGTCTCATCAGAAACAGAAACGCCTGCCGAAAAAGCAGGATTCTGTTGATTTAAAGGAAAAACATCTGCACATCCGGCAAGCAGAACAGCCAGACACACAAGCAGAACAGATATTTTAGTTTTCATCGAAATTCACCGTGTTTTGTCGAAAATCAGAACAAAATAACGATAACAAAAACAAATAAATTTTTCAAGACAAAAAAATATAAAATTTTTGAAAACTGTTAAAACTCATCGAAAGCAAGATGATCAAGTAAACATCTGCATCCCTCAAAAATATCATTGTAAGCTGTTTCAAAATCATCCGTATACCACGGATCCGAAACATTACCGGGTCGGGAAGTAAAATCAAGCATTTTACAAACTTTCCCTTCAGGATCACCGCCAAAAATTCTTATGGAATTACGTACATTATTGTCATCCATACAAATCAGGTGATTATATTCTGAATAATCGCTCCTTCTGATCTGACACGCACGTTTCCCATCACAGTTTATGCCGTGTTTTGCCAGCTCCCTTTTTGCCCCCGGATAAACAGGATTTCCGACCCCGTTCCAAATCTCCTCAGTGCTTGTGGCACGCGAGACAATAACAAATTTATTTTCTCTGCCGCATTTGCGGACCATATCCTTCATAATAAACTCCGCCATCGGCGAGCGGCAAATATTCCCATGGCAAATAAACAGTATTTTTATCATCGTCTTATATCTCCATATAAGTCTTGTATTTCTTCTCAAATGCCCAATATTGCAGGGTTTTTCAGCATTTTCATGTTTCTTTGTTTTCGGGATATCTTCTCAAATCTTCCCGTATTTTCTCATGCTTTTTCCTGCAATATTGGTAAATCCGTTGGTAAATAAATGCTCCGTACCAACGGGGTGTTTTAGGCTTCTGCTACTCGAAGCAGCTCTGCCTGTGCGTCATCGAACTGCACATGGGTGTAGACGTTCAGCGTCACGCTGATGTCCGAATGACCCATGATATACTGCAATGTCTTAGGGTTCATTCCGGATTTCGCCATATTGGAACAGAAGGTGTGTCTGCATACATGAGGGGTTACTTTGGGCATCTGGATGCGGTAGATCTTGTTGTACTTCTCGACAATGTGCTGCAGGTATTTCTCCCAATGCAGTGCGACCATCGGCCTGTCATTCTTGTCCAGGAACAGGAAGCCGGCATATCCATCCACCATCGGCTCCACTTTCGGTGCCACACGGTTGGCAAGAATACGGCGGAAACACGCCACCACTTCCTCACTCATCGGCACATAGCGGATACCGCTTTCCGTCTTGGGGTCCTGGATCACATACTGCATCTGCGATGTTCTCTGCAACTGATGGTCAACCTTGATGCGCTTCTGATCGAACTCGATATCAGAAATGGTCAACCCACAGAACTCAGAGATTCGCAGCCCCGTGTTAAAGAGAATGAAGATCGCATCGTAGTACCGGCAGAAGTGCTTATCTTCTTTGATAAATTTCAGAAGTTCACGCTCCTGCTTTCGGGTAATTGCTTCTCTGGTGACAGAATCATTCACGATCACCGATGCCAGTTCAAATCCAAAAGGATTTTTACGGATCAGATCATCATCTACCGCCAACTGAAAAGCCGGTCTCAGAACACCTCTGATAGAGTGAATGGAGCTGTAACCCCTGCCATCCACCTGCTGAAGTTTGATCAGCCATGCCTTTGCATCAGACAGGCGAACCTTGTCAATGCGCTGCTTTCCAAATGCTTCTCTGTTCAGGATATTGATTACGGTCTTGTATCCTGCACGGGTGTTATGGGTTACTCCGGTTTTCAAAGACACATACTTTTCTACCAGTTCAACTACCGTATAATTACCACCATTGGTAACGATGTGGTCAA
>JAGALQ010000043.1 GCA_017625095.1 Clostridia bacterium
CTCTACCAACTGAGCTACAGAGGCATCTAAAAAAAATGGCGACCCGGAACGGGCTCGAACCGTCGACCTCTAGCGTGACAGGCTAGCGTTCTAACCAACTGAACTACCGGGCCATTTTTGGTGGGAACAATAGGGCTCGAACCTATGACCCCCTGCTTGTAAGGCAGGTGCTCTAGCCAACTGAGCTATGCTCCCATATCCTTTTGTTTGTCGCCCTGATTACCGGCGACGCACATTAATATACTACATTTCCGCCCTCTTGTCAACTGTTTTTTTGAATTTTTTTGAAAAATTTTTAAAAAACTTTTTTGGTGACCTGAGGGCGGATAAAAATCGTTGATTCTGCGCGGTTTACAGCAGTAAGCTCTCGAAAGCTCTTGCAATAATCTTTATGATATACTTGATGTACATTATGACAGTTTCAAAGAAATTCTTGAAATTTTCGCTGATATTATCCATAGCAACGTCAGAACCGGTTATCGCATAGCCCGGAAGTGTGCCGTTGTTATCATCAACGCCGTCATCGTCTGCAATAAACTCGAGAAGAAGCGGTGAAACAAGAGCGAGCAGGAAATACTCCACTGTAGAAACGCCGCCAAGTACTGTTGTTGCAAGTTTTGTTACGCTGTCCGCAACACCGTCTTCAATGCCGAATTTTTCGAGAAGCATATTTGCCGCACTGAGGAGAGTATTGTCAGCAATAGCTGCAAGGTCACTGCGAAGGACAAGGGCAACAGCACGAAGGAAGATAGTTACCTCTGTACCTTCAAGGTCATAATTCTCGCTGCCTGCATAGTGGGCGCCGACAAGCTCTGTCGCAACATCCCAGCAGTTATAGTAATCACTGTCAGGAATCTCGATATTGTATTCGACTGCCATTTCCTGAATGCCGCCCTCACCGTAGAGAGGCTTCTCAAGGACATCGGTAAAACCTGTAACAGCTGTATAGACGAGATTATAGAAAGGTTCACCCTCTGATATACCGATTTCTTCCATTCGCATACCCTTTGCAAGTCTGTACTGGATGCCTGCCTTGAGGAATGCCTTTGCATATGCGCTGAAATCAGACTTCATCATATCAACAGCTTCCTGCGGATAGCCGGAAACAATACTTGTGAGTGCATCGACATCAATGCTTTCAATAGACTTTTCTTCGTATTTTATCTCATCTTCAGTTACAGTAAACATTCTGTAGCTTGTGGGAGCCATTGTAAGCGATGTTGTTGCAAAATCATAAATCTTGTTACCGAGTGCGCTTGTATGAACAGCTGCGTCACTGCAGTGCTCGTGACCTGTGAAAACAAGTCTGATGCCTGCATTGGCAAACTTATCGGCAGTTGCAAGATGGTTTCTGATAATAAAGTTTCTGCTGAGAATTCTCTGCACGGGAAGATGGTCAAGAAGATTGTGGTGCATCATAAGGATGGGATACTTGCCGTCTGCATAAGCTTTTTCAGCCTGAGCGACAACCCACTTGACCTTATCGCTTGTCATACCGTCCTCTGTTGATTTTGTGGGGTCACAGCTGTCAACAGCGATAAGGCGGTATTCGTTATTGAGGTCGGCAGTATAAGAGCAAGTGCCCTCTACTGTTTCGAGTGCCTCTTTATAGCCGAACTCGTAATAATTCTCAATAAAGTCATCATATTTAAAATCGTTTTCGCCTGCGCCGTTATCGTGGTTACCGTTGATAACATATATCTGTTTGCCGGTTTCAGCCTCAAACTTCCTGAGCTTTGCCGCAACGTCAATATGCTGCTGAACAACAGTCCTGCCGTCGTTGACAAGGTCACCGGGAATCAGAACAAACTCACAGTCATCATCCTCTGCACACTGACGAAGGAACTCATCAATGATAAATCCGCTTTCGTTTTCAAGCTGAGCTCTGCGGTTTGCAAACCAGAAAACAGGCTCCTGATCGTTGAAAACTTCAAGCTCTTCTTCGGGAACAACGTAGTGCAAGTCAGATGCGACAGCAAATTTTGTCGTTGCATCCTCTGCGAGTGCCGAGAATCCGACCGCAACACAGGTAAAAATAAGTGTTACGGATAAGAGTAAGCTTATAAATCTCTTCATAGTTATGCTCTCCTATATTTTGATATCAGAAATTTTAACAGATTAAAACGATAATGTCAATAATTACAACGCTTCATAAAGCACAAGTTCCGACGCCATTTGCGAAGGTATGAACACCTCCACGCCGCACTGCACAAGCTCGGCACCGCTGATTTCAAACGTTGCGCCGCTGTTGTCAAAAGTAACGCTATACATACGCGAAATGTCTGCACCTTTCAAGCACAGTCTGTACCTATCAGCCGATGCAAGCGGCAATGAGAACACTGCAGCTGCACCCTTTGATTTATCCTCTGCCGAAACTTCAAGAGCGACAAAGCCGCATTTTTCCGCACACAGGGTATCGGGCGTATGATGATAAACCTTTGAGCAAGGCAAAAATCCACGGATAAAATTCTTGTACACATCCGTGCTGTGACGCACAAATTCAAGCTGTTGGGTGTTCATCTGCGCTGCGGCAGGTGAAATAACATTGAGCGACATATGGGTAAGCATCGTGTTACGCATATGAAGATCGAAAGAACCGAATGAATGGCAGCCCATTCCTGCAAAGAGCCTGTCTACCCTTTCGGGCGGCAGAGCCATTGTCATACCGTTTGTTATGTATACGGAATGGGGCGCACATTGACAGTCGGACACCCATGTATGATTGAACGATTTCATCATACCGAGGTCTGTTCTGCCGCCACCGCCTGCACAGTTTTCAAAAACAACATCGGGGAAACGCGCTTTAAGCCTGCTGAAAATGCCGTAAACCGCATTGAAATGTCTTATTGACGTACATTCCTTTATTCCGTAACCGGTGTCACGCACACCGAAATAATCTCTGTAATCGACATTACAGTCAATTCTGAGCAGATCTATTTTATAATCGCTTATAATGCGTGTGAGATTATTCTCTGCCCACTTTACTGTTTCATCCCTTGAATAATCGACAAAGTTGCCGCTTCGCTCATCAAGTGTATTTTTCGAACGGTATTCGGGATGTTCATCATATATCGGGACAAGTCTGCCGAGACTGTCTATATCAGCCCACAAACCGAATTTCAGCCCTTTTGAGTGACAGTAATCAACAATCTCTTCCAAACCGTTCGGATATCTGTCGGCATCGGCAACATTTATGCCGTTGTACTCACCCCAATGGGTTTCAAGGTTCGGAGGGCAAGCCCAGCCTGCATCGACAATAAACACCTCGGCACCCATTTCAGCAAGATTATCTATAAAGCGTTTTGAAGTTTCAACGCTCATGTCGTGCTCTGCACCCATACCCGCACCTACCAGCAAAGAAACAGGCGCATCGCCGAAAACGGAACGTCTTATATGAGAATGCATTTCATTGACCGCTTCATCCAGACCGCCGTGAACCAAGCCAATGTGCACTTCGGGTGTTCTGAACTTTTCACCTGCGGCAATCACGTACATAGGATTGTGTGAAAGTACCTCGGCTTTAAAAGCGAGGTGAGATGAAGCGTTTTCTGCCTTTGCGTTATAGTCAAACGTGAAACGGCATCCGCCGCTCCAGGCAATCTGGGCAAACATTATTGTACCCATAAGGTTATTTTTGAGAAATACAACGGGGTGGCGGAAACGGTCACGGTTGTATCTTGTATCAATACAGGTTGTTTCGGTGTTAAGTGAGCGCCATTCGAACTCGCCTTCCCTGCCCCATCTGTCATCGCCAAAGCAGCCGTAAGAATAAACCTCATTTACATCGCGTGAAGATGTGAGCCGCTCAACATCCATATCCTCCACACCGCCGCTGATAAGGCTGAGTCTGCTCAGGCAAAGCGGCTTATCGGAAAGGTTTTCGATTTCTATATATCTTGTAAACATCTGCGAGCCGTCGAGGATGGTGTGTACATAAAGCCTTACAGGCATTTCCGAGCTGTCGAGTGTAATTACGGCGTGGGCGGAATTATCCGCTTTATCGACCTTGAAATCCTTCAGAGTCAGGCCGTAATCAACACTGCGTCCGTCAATTTCAATATTGAACGAGTAAGGCTCTGTATAATGTCTTTTATCAATGTGTGAAGGGAAATTTGACAGCACATCAAGCGGATAACCGGAAGCGTTGTATCCGCAGGAAATAAGCGCACCGTTATAAAATTTCTCCTCATAAACCATCATACCGCTTCTGTAACAGAAATTCGGCACATCGCCCGATTTATGGTAAACATCAAAGAATTTGCCGCTCACCGTAACACTTCCTCGCATAATAATTATTATAATAATCAGTATTACACAAAGCTATCTTTTTGTCAATCATCCCAAGGCAACATCAAGCATCATCATAACGGTAAATCCGCAGGCGAAAAGCAGCGTATTTTTAGCACTTGCGCTTTGCTCATAGCTTTCGGGTATCAGCTCACCTACAACCACGCTCACCATTGCACCTGCCGCAAAGCCGAGAAAATAAGGCAGCACCGGCACAAACAAAAACGACAGCAATATTGTAAGCACGGCACCTATCGGCTCGACAACACCAGAGAGCACACCGCACATAAAAGCCTTTCCCCTATTCATACCCGAGGCTCTTAACGGCAGTGAAACTACCGCGCCTTCGGGTACATTCTGCACTGCAACACCAAGCGACAAAGCAAAGGCTGTCGCAACGCTCAGATTTGTGCTACCCGAAATCAAGCCTGCATACGCAACACCAACAGCCATCCCCTCGGGAAAATTATGGAGCGCAACCGCCAACACAAGCACAAGTGTGCTCTTGTATTTGCCGGAACGCATACACATTCTGTCACGGAATAAGCTCATTACAAGGCGGTCGGTAAGAATCAGACAGAATACACCTGCCCAGAATCCTACGGTTGCAGGCAAAAAAGCAAAACGCGAATATGCGGATGAACATTCTATAGCAGGAATAAGCAGACTCCACACGGATGCCGCCACCATCACTCCCGCAGCAAAACAGCTGAGCAAATTTCCGACATTGCGCGAAAAGACTTTCCCTGTAAAAAGAACAGGTAAAGCACCTGCTACCGTACCGAAGAAAGGCAAAAGAATTCCTATTATCATATCCTTAAACATAGTTATATCACCGTTACACATTATGTAAGAAGTTATTATCTTGACATTAGCCGGGAGATAAAATAAAATAAGACAGATACATTAAAAAATGAAACGGAGCAGTATATGGAACCGATCACAGAACTTGACCTTTACATAATCCGCCACGGTGAAAGTCTGGGCAACGCAGGATACGGCGGCCGCACAGATCTGACACTCAAAGAAAGCACCGACCCTGTGCTGACTGAAAAAGGGATCAGACAAGCAGATGCAGCCGGAAGATTTTTTAACAACACACAGTTTGATGCTTTCTATTCAAGCGCTATGCTCAGAGCGGCTCAGACAGCGACTGAAATAATAAAGCACCAGCCCGAAAGCCGCACGCTGAACGTTATGCCTGAGCTTTGTGAGGTCGGTGTCAACCCTGAATACAAGGGCGTTGAAATTGACGAAATAAGGCAGTTTTGTCCCGATTCGGTTTATGCCGAAAACTGCGACGTAAGCGAAACAAGAATGAGATATGACACCCACGAAACCAACGGAAAAGTCAACGAAAGAGCACGGTTTGTAATTGATTATCTGAGAAGCAGATATAAAAACGGTGAAAAGGTTGTGCTTGTAAGCCACGCGGCATTTATAACAAACCTTATATTTACAATTATGGGACTTGACAAAACAGAACCGGAATTTGATATTGATTATAACAATACAAGCGTAACAAGAGTAACCTATTATAAGCCCGGCACATACAAATGGGGCGACACCGTATTCAGATGCATAAACGATACATCGCATTATTTGCTGATAAAATAATAAAATTTTTTAATTTGCTTGCCAACAAGGCGGTTAAATGATATAATGAGTCGAATCTAAATGATAGGAGATTAAGAATTATGGGCAAATTAAATCAGATTGACAAAGCTGCCGAAAGCAAAGGTTCAATACTTGTAACCATCTGGCAGTTCGTCAAATTCATCGTTGTAAGCCTTCTTGCAATGATCGTTCAGTTTGTACTTCTCAACACACTCAACCTTATCCCCGCAATCAAAGAACTCTACTCTCAGGATTTCTCCTGGTGGGTATTTGTCTATCCCGCAGTTGTCGGCGGTCTCGGTTACTTCATCGTAAGTAATGTCGCTAACATCATTGCACAGATCGTTGCTTTCTTTGTAAACAGAGAAAAGACCTTCAACTCCGGCGCAAACATTGCTGTTGCTCTTCCCATCTACATAGTTTTCACAATCGGTCTTATCCTCTTCTCAGCTTGGCTCAACCCCACACTCAAAGAAGTATTCGTCGGTTGGAACCTTGAAGAGGCTGCAGCAAAGAACATCGCAACAATGATTTGTTCAGCTGTTCAGTTCTTCCTCTACTTCCCCGTTGATAAGATTCTCTTCCACAAGAAGAAGGAAGAAAAATAATATCAGACCTGCAAACAGCCGTCATCAGACGGCTGTTTTTTTATCCTTACAAAACAAAAAGCCGACTCGTCTGAGTCGGCTTAAATATTTATCAGTGGTCGAAGGTTGCGGTATCAACTTTACCTTCCATATACTTACGTACAATTTTAAGAGTTGTTGTCTTGGGGAATTCCTCATCGCGGATAATAGTCTTGTTGATACGCTTGAAGGAAGCAACGGATGCATTGAACGCTTTGATATCCGCCTTAATGCGCTCACGTGCATCAGGATACTCTTCTTCATTAAGTAAGAGCTCAGCGATAATACGGTTGCCGTCATCGTAAACAAGAACTTCCTGGATATATTCAATAGACTGTGAAAGCCTGTCCTCAAGCTCTTCGGGAGAAACATTCTTACCGTTTGACAGACAGATAAGGTTCTTCTTTCTGCCTATCATAAACAGGAAGCCGTCCTCATCAATTCTGCCGCGGTCGCCGGTCTTGAGCCATTCGCCGTCAAATGCTGCAGCTGTTGCCTCAGGATCGTTATAATAACCGACCATAACGTTTGAACCGCGTACATAGATTTCGCCGACACCGTCTTCATCGGGATTGTTGATCTTGATTTCGCAGCAATCAAGCGGAACACCGACACTGCCGGACTTATATTTGTCAGGGCGGTTACAGGTAACTGCAGGTGAACACTCAGTCATACCGTAGCCGTTGTAAACGTCAATACCGAAATCGCGCATACCAAGCTCATATTTGGGATCGAGATTAGCACCGCCGCAAACAATCATTGAAAGATTTCCGCCGAGATTGTCAATAATAGTACCGAAAATCTTACGGCGTCTGTCAATACCGAGCTTCATAAGGAAGCGGCTGATTTTGAGACCCTTCTTGAGAATCTCTTCTCTGCCGGTGCTTCTTGCCGTTCTCCAGATTCGGTCATAGATTGTTTCAACAACAAGCGGAACACCTGAGAAATTATAAGGCTTCTGACTCTTAAGATCCTGCTGGATTGTCTTTGTGCTTTCGCAAAGGTAACCCCACTGATTGAGAAGATAGCTGGCGAAAAGAGCACTGACCCAAGCATAGGTATGGTTAAGAGGAAGGAAACCGATAGCATGCTTACCCGAAATAGCACGGGTTGATGAAGCACAGTTGCTTGCAATATTGTAATGAGAAAGCATTACGCCCTTGCTCTGACCTGTCGTACCGGAAGTGTAAACAATACAGGCAAGGTCATCCGCCTTTACTTCGCAGTCAACAACGTATGTTTCGCCTGCATCAAAAAGCTTGTAACCTTCTTTACGGTACTCATCAAACTCATTAATATGGAAATAATGCTTGATGGGCATATCGGGATTTGCCTTGAAGCCTGCAATCAGATCTTCATATTTCTCAGAATATACGAGAGCATCACAGCCGCAACGTATAAGCTGATCGGAAAGACTGGAAGCAGAAAGCTTACAATCCATCGGTACGGAAATATTGCCGCCGACGAGTGTTGCATAATAAGCAACCATCCAATCGAATGAGTTATCTGCAATTATAGCTATCTTGGACTGCTCTTTAAGACCTTTAGAATAAAAATATGTGCCGATTCCGCAAATCTCGCGCCAGGTCTGATTGAAAGTTCTGGACTGCTCCTGCTTATTCCTGTCAAGGAACGCATATTGCTTTTTGTCACCGCCTGTTTCGGTGCCTTTAACAATAATTTCCTTGAGAGTTAAATAATTCGGGATATTGGGATTGCCCATATTCTGAATTTTTTTAGCCATGATTTCCTCCAAAAATTAATTAATTGTTACAAGAAAGCACGTATTTTATAATGATATACCTGATATTTATTTGCTTTTTTAACAAACTGTTACAAATTTTAACACAAAATATTAATTTTTTCAAGGTTTCCTATTGAAATTTTTGTTAAAATAATGTAACATATAGTAAACCATTAAGTTATGGAGTAAGGAAAAATGAGAATTATTATTGTATGTCTGACAGCGTGGTTCATCGCACAGGTGCTAAAGGTTGTAATCAACTCAACCAAATACGCCATTGCAAAGAAAAAAGGAAAAACAGCAGACAAAGTCACTCTCGCAACACTTTTCAAGCTCGGAGGTATGCCCAGCTCTCATACTGCAACGGTTATTGCCCTTGCAGCCAGCATCGGTCTGCATAACGGATGGGACACTGACGTATTTGCGGCAAGCGGCGTTTTTGCATTCATCGTAATGTTCGATGCTATCAAGGTCAGACTCCCGATTGAAAAGCTCACCGAAGCATTCAATATGCTCAAAGATGTTGTATACAAAAAAGAAACATCAGACGTCAAAAAGGTTGAAGGTCATACATTACCCGAAATTGCAGGCGGCTTCCTTGTCGGTTTCTTCACATCTTATTTTATGGTAAGAGTTTTCGACATCTTCAGCTGGGAGATTTTCGACCGCATTCTTACACTGCCTTTATTTGATCTTCTTTAATAAACAATTTATACACAGTCAAAATCTCAGGGGATACATCAAGCATCCCCTGAGCTTTTTATTTTCAGCTTATATCGTAGCCCACAAAACCTATTTTACTGAAATCATTATAATTATGACGAATAATATAATCAATATAAGAAACCATCATTTTTGCTGTGAGCACGTAACCTGCAGCATTCATATGACCACCGAGGAAAAAGCGCTTGCAGAACTCCTCATCGTAAACAGGACCGTATTCACGCAGATCAATAACATAAGTATTTGAAAACAGCTGAGCCAGATCATAGAGCAGGTCCGTCATATCCTGGGCTGCATCACGCCGCTCATCACGGCTGTCTTTGGGTTTAGTGACAAGGAAAAACTTTGCGTCAGGCTGAATCTCTTTATACCGCTGAATAATCTTTGCATAATGGCCTGCAAATGTATCTGCATTTTTATTATAATCATCCGTACAAATATCATCAACCGAGCCTATTGGCTGACCTGCATTGAAAATATCATTTACACCGAGAGCGATTATATATGCCTGAGCCGCCTTATCTTCATCCCAGTAACCCATTGACTGTGCAAAGCTTTCGCAGTATTCCTTCGCAGTCATTCCGCCGCGGGAAAAGTTATAAACCTTGATGCCCGCCATTCTTGCCATAAACTGACCCCACGAATAATCAAACATATCGTGATAGGTTTTGTTGCCGTTTTCGTCAAGTGCCTCAAACTCTCCCGACGATAAGCTGTCGCCTACGCAGGCTACAGTACGCAGTATTGAGCAGAAGCCGCCGTCATTCACAAGATTATCAAGCGGCTTTTCATTTTTATTGTCAAAAAATCGGTTAATATCCATAATATACCTCTTATCCTTTATATAGTTCTGCCGCCGCACGTAATGCTTCAACCGAGAAGGACGGAATTCTTCCCAATCCGTCAGGACCGATATTAAGCAGATAGTTGACACCCATACCGTTGAGACGTTTTCTGCGCTCAACTATTTCCTCAGGCGTAATCCAGTTCTGATCATAATACTTGAATCCCCACGAGCTGTTGAGTGTGCCTGCGGTTTCATACAAGCCGTACGGAGAATATTTGAAGCCGTCAAGGCTGTTCGGATCACAGTTTTCATCGACCCTGAACTCTGTCGGATACTCATTATCGCCGAGAGAAACATAGTCATAAGCACCGTTGCCTATGCGAGAATTAATAAGGCAGTCAGGCTGATACTCTTTTACAAGGTGATTGAGCTCAAGGCTCTGTTCCTTTGTAATTGTGTGCGGAACATCAAACCACATAAGACAGAGATCCCCGTAACGGGTGAGAAGCTCTTTGACCTGCGGCTTGATCTTTTCTTCAAAGCAGATTGAAAAATCCTTCTCTCCCTTTTCGGGATAATCCCAGCTGTTGTCCCAGCTGACACCCGAGCAGCCCGAAAACTTATCGTATCCGCCGCCGTGCTTATGGTGCCAATCAAGCTCCTGAGAATAATACAGACCGAATTTCAACCCGTGCTTATAGCAAGCCTCGCCAAGCTCTGCAACAACGTCTCTGCCAAATCGTGTTGAATCGACAATATTATATTTATCAACTTCGGATTTAAACATAGCAAATCCGTCATGATGCTTTGACGTGAAAACAAAGTACTGCATTCCGCAATCCTTTGCAAGTCTTATCCACTCATCGGCATCAAAATAAATCGGGTTAAAAACATCGGCAAGCTTTGAATATTCAGCGTTTGATATCGGCATAAAAGCCTGAATCCATTCGGCATAGTCGTTAACGCGTCTGCCGCGCCACTCACCGCCAAGCAACGAATAAAGACCCCAATGAGCCATCATACCGTATTGCGCCTGCTTAAACCATTCTCTGTTATCCATAACTTAAATCTCCAAAAACTGTTTTTATGATTATCTCATAAAATACGGTTACGGTCAATAAAAAACATATATATATTGAATTTTATAGTTTTTTCTGTTAAAATAATATGGAATAATTGAAAGGGGTTATATTCCATGAACAAGAATTATACCGTTAAGTATAAAATTGACGGCAAAATCTGCACCTCTACAGACAAAGAAAACGACGTATACTCACTGAAAATTACAGAAAACGGCAACAGATACACTGTTACACTCACCCCCAAAAAGCCGTTTGAGGTTGTTGAGTTTTACGCAGAAATGCCCTATCAGTTCAAGAAGGGCGACAGATTCTTCGGCAACGGATACCAATCCTGGACAAAGACAAGAGAATACAAAGCCGATGAAATTATGCGCGGCGTAATCAAGCTGGCAAACATCTCTGAATACACAAAGGGAATAGCAAGAAAAACCGGTGACGAATGGATGATAAAATACTCCGAAAAGCCGGGCGAATTCCACAGCCACTGTTATACATATATCCGTAACGGCAAAGACGTTAAACTTTGGGGCTCACTCACAGAGAAAAACGGCTTCACCTATTTCAAGGTCAAGATGCAGGAAAACCGTTTCTACTTCTGCAAAGACCTTGAAGGCAAGATCGTCAAAGATCCTCTTCAGGTTTTTGATATCGTATATTTCGAAGGTGACTACGAAGACGTATTCGACAAGTACTTCGGAATGTGGGATATGCCTGCGACACGTAACGGTATGATGAGCGGCTACACATCCTGGTACAACTACTTCCAGAACATTGATGAAAAGATCATTCTCCGCGACCTTGAAGGTCTTGATCCCTATCAGGATCAGGTATCAATCTATCAGATTGATGACGGATATGAAACATACATCGGTGACTGGCTCGACGATAACCCCTCAAAGTTCCCCCACGGTATGAAATACATTGCCGACAAGATCCACGACAAGGGTTACAAGGCAGGCATCTGGCTTGCTCCCTTCAACTGTCAGAAAATATCCAGAATGGCAAAAGAACACCCCGACTGGCTCATTAAAGACACGGACGGCAAACCTATGGTCGGCTGTATCGCATGGGGCGGCGCATATACATTTGATATTTATAATGAAAACGTAAGAGAATACCTCAGAAAGGTATTTGACGTTGTTCTCAACGAGTGGGGCTACGATATGGTCAAGCTCGACTTCCTTTACAGCCAGTGCATCAAACCCAGACACGGCAAGAGCAGAGGCGAGATTATGTGCGACGCAATGGCATTCCTGCGTGAATGTGTCGGCGACAAGCTCATCCTCGGCTGCGGTGTGCCGATCGGTGCCGCTATCGGCGTTGTTGACGCCTGCAGAATCAGCTGCGACGTTGACCTGACATACAAGGGCAAGTTCTACAGCCGTATTCAGGTTGCAAACGAGATGCTCAACGCAAGAAGCGCAATCAACAACTCCATTTTCCGCCGCCATATGAACGGCAGAGTATGGATGAACGACCCTGACGTATTCTTCCTCAGAAAAGACAACCTCAAATTTACCGATGAGCAGAAATATCTCCTCGGCAGAATAAACAACCTCTGCGGTAACGTTCTTTTCGTATCGGATAACGCAGGCGATTACGACAAGGCTGCACAGAAGCTTCTGAGAATTTTCTTCGAGAAAACTGATGAGAAGATCATATCCGCCGAATACACAAGCAAGGATGAAATTGAGGTTGTAACAACAAAAGAAACAATCAGATTCAACCTTGCCAAGGGCGAAATCCTTTCCGACAAATCCTGGAAGAAATATTTTGCATAATAAATATAATATTTAACTGCCACCGGGTAGTGCGATGCAAAAGCATCCGTGAGCACATCGTTAGGTCTTTGAAGATGTGCAAGCGGATGCTTTTTTCAGGAGTGTTAAAATTGAAAAAATACTTTTCCAAAACCGAAATAATACTGTGGTGCTCATCGGTAGTGCTGGTTGTTGCATCATTCTGTGCTTTTGACAGAGAAAACCATATCACATTAGCAGCATCATTAATCGGAGTTACATCGCTGATTTTCAACGCAAAAGGCAACCCCTTCGGTCAGCTGCTGATGGTTATATTCAGCCTGCTTTACGGCATAATATCATACAGATTCAGCTACTACGGCGAAATGGTCACCTATCTCGGTATGACTATGCCGATGGCTGTGCTTGCGCTGATTTCGTGGCTGAAAAACCCGTATAAAGGAAACAAATCAGAGGTAAAAGTAAACTCAATAAGTAAAAAAGAAACTTTATTTATGTGGATTATTACTTTGTTTGTGACAGTGGTGTTCTACTTTATTCTGAAGCACTTTAACACGGCAAACATTCTGCCAAGCACAATATCCGTAACAACAAGCTTTATCGCCGTGTACCTGACATTCAGAAGAAGCCCTTATTTTGCACTCGCCTATGCAGCCAATGACGTTGTGCTGATTGTGCTGTGGATACTGGCAAGCATTTCGGATATCAGTTACATTTCCGTGGTTGTCTGCTTTGTCGCGTTCCTTGCGAACGATATATACGGTTATATCAGCTGGCGCAGGATGAAGCAGCGGCAGAAAGAAAACCGGCAATAAACCGAATAATCAGAAAAGTGCATAAATCACGCATAAAAGCCGCAAAGCCTTTATACCAAGGCTTTACGGCTTTTATTGTCTCTTTAGCAAAGACAAAACCCCCGGTTCTACCGGGGGAGAAAAAAGTGCGAAGCTAAAACAAAATGCGCGAGCTCGAAGCCAGCGAAAAAGGAAGCCTCCCCTTGTCAGGGGAGGTGGGTCATCGTAAGATGACTC
>JAGALQ010000044.1 GCA_017625095.1 Clostridia bacterium
TCACACAATCCTCCGTCACGGCTTACGCCGCGCCACCTCCTTTCCAAAGGAGGTTTTTATTCTGTCATCCTGAACAAAGGTAGGGGCGGCAATCTGCCGCCCGAAAAGATTCTTCGCTCTCGCTCAGTATGACAAAGGCTCCCTTTGACTGGAGCCGGATTTGCCGCAAGACAAAGACTGAGGGTTGCGAAATATTTCACACAATCCTCCGTCACGGCTTGCGCCGCGCCACCTCCTTTGAAAAGGAGGTTTTTATATTCTCATCCTGAACGAAGTGAAGGATCTTAAAAATCTGAATATAAGATTCTTCGCTATTGCTCAGAATGACAACAGTAGGGGCGACCATCGGTCGTCCGAAAAGCAGTATGCCACCTGAATGATTCTTCGCTGATCTCCCTTAGAAACATAGTCGCATTGCCTTCCTTGGAGCGTCGGCACTGCTCCTTGTTTCTTCATCTCAGCACCTCACTTCATCCGCCACAGGCGGCGTTTCGGTGCTTCGCCCCGGAATGACAATAACTAAACAAAAAAGCAAGCAGTAAAAACCGCTTGCTCTTAATCGTTTGTTCTTTTTTATATCTTTGCAGGGGGTGTGCGGTGCTTTCTTTCCTTGTGCTTGGGTTTGGGTTCGATGTTGCCTGCCTTGGTGAGAGCGATTTTTGTAAGCATAGGTCCGAACAGCTCATAAATCAGAACAGAGAAGAGAACAATGTTTCTGATCATTGAGCCGACCTCGCCGAGCTCCATTGCCGTGACCGACATACCGAGCGCAACACCTGCCTGAGGAAGCAGAGTGACACCGAGATACTTGGTTGTGTTCTTGTCGCATTTTACGATTTTTGCGCTTGCGTATGCGCCGATGTATTTGCCGAGTGAGCGGCTTATGATGTATGCGACACCGATGCCGACAATTGTTATGTCGGTAAATACGCTCAACTCAAGCTCTGCACCGCTGAGTACGAAGAACAGGCAGAAGAGGGGAGTGGTCCACGAATCTGTCTTGTCCATAATTTCAGCTGAAAAATCGCAGAGGTTGCAGAACATTGTGCCGAGCATCATACATACGAGAAGAGCTGAAAAACCGATGTGAACGCCGCCGATTTCAAACTTGAGCATTGAGAGTGCAACTGTGAAAAGCACACAGGTTACGGAAAGGCAAAGGCGCTTGCTGTTTGAGTTGAAGAAACGCTCAAACACTGAGAAGAGCATACCCATAATTGTGCCAAGAAGCAGCGAGCATACAATCTCGATTATCGGTTCAAGTATAATTGCCTTGACGTTGACTTCGCCGTGTTCAATAGCTTTTGCAATGCCGAAAGATACCGCAAAGATGATAAGACCGACAGCGTCGTCAATTGCAACGATGGGAAGGAGCAAATCGGTCAGCTTACCCTTTGCCTTGTACTGACGTACAACCATAAGTGTGGCTGCAGGTGCGGTAGCTGCGGCAACTGCGCCGAGTGTGACTGCCATTGAGAGCGGCAGCTTTTCCTCACCGAGAACAAAGTGAAGACCGATAAGCGCGGCATCAACAAGCAGTGTTGCGACAAGTGCCTGAACAATACCGATGAAGGTTGCTTTGCCGCCGATTTTCTTCAGCTGTGAAAGTCTGAACTCGTTACCGATTGCAAAGGCGATGAATCCGAGCGCTGCCTGAGAAATAATCTCAAAAGACTTTACGCTTTCCATCGAGGTGAAACCAATGCCGTCAATACCGAGTCTGCCGATGCAGTAAGGTCCGATAAGTATACCGGCAACAAGGTATGAGGTTACGGACGGTAGTCCGAGCGGTTTTGTTATTCGGGACAGGAGCAGACCTGCGCCCAGTGCAAAAGATAAGCACAACAAGATTTCCATAATATATTCGCCTTCATTTCTAAAAAATCCTATGAAAGTATAGCACAATCGTATTTAAAGTCAACCGCAAAAATGAATGAGAATAGCCGTGTTTTCTGATGGGGTTTTGGTGATTTTTATTTATTTGCCGTGTTGTTTTCAATCAACTGCTGCAAACTTAATTACAAAAATCATAGCCGCTGAAATTCCTGAGGTTTCAGCGGCTTTTGAAAAAATCTTATTTATTTTTATAATCATCAATTATCTGTGATATATGAGCGATAAACTCCATAGGTAAACCATCTGCATTTATACGAGTGACACCGTCTAGCCCTAAGAGATAGTCAGTAGAAACGTGAAAAAGCTTGGCGATTCGAATAAGCATTTCGATAGAAGGCTGTATGTTGTCGTTTTCCCAATTAGAAACGGTCTGCTTGGTGATGTTAAGCTTTTCTGCAAGCTGAACCTGATTCCAACCGTGAGCAATCCGCAATTCATTTATACGTTGACCTAACATATGACACCTCCGAGTCAAATATTACAATACTATTATTGCAAATTACTTGACAATAGTTAAATACTTTGGTATTTTAATATTGGACTCAAGGGGCTGAAAGGGCTTTTGTTATCACTGGTGAAAGGTTCATTTGCCTGATGAGTTTAGTATATTATTAAGAGGGGTTGGGTTATGGCGGAGTTTATTGGTGGAGTTCTTGGTGTGTTGCTGGTTCTTTATACTATTTATTTAGGCATAAAATTTATTGGTAAAATTTTTTTCGGTTAAGAAATTGGATTCACTAATAAGAAAGGATTGTTAACAATGGGACAGGTTTATGAGCCTAACGGAAAAGTTATTGAAGGTGACTATAAAGGTAAAAATGTATATTGGTTAAATGATGGTTTTGCAATAGTTACCGGAAAAGTTGATACGCGTTTGTTTGGTGCAGGTCATATAATTGAAAAAAAGATAAATAAAACCACTGTTGAAAAATTTGTAGAGCTTGGCGCAGAACAAACTGGTCCGAATGGTGTGACTGTCGCCAAAGGAATGCTCTTAGCGGGTCCTGTAGGAGCGCTTATTGGTGCGGCAGCTACGCAATCATTTTCCGGAGACTTAGCTGTATATTTCAAAGATGGTCAAAAATGTGTAATCAGACTGTTTTCGCAAAAATCATATCAGGAATTAAAATCGAGACTATTTGTTTTATAACAACGATTATGATCTCACAAACACAAGTGGATTCATTAAAAAAATAATAGAAGGCAGTTGTTATTACATCCGAAAAAAAGAAAGAGGTATAATAGTTATACTTAATAGTTACATAAAACTCACAGCAGAAATAATTTTAGATAAGGAGATAAAAAAATGAATACAGTAAAAAAATTATTATGTATTGTATTAGTGTTAATGTTCACTTTATGTTTTGCATCATGTTCAGGTTCATCAGCAGATTCAAGATATGACGATGCAATGGCGGCACAAGATTGGGGCGATGGATATTATTATGACAGTAATGATAATGCGGTCAAAAAAACGCTTTGGTGAAAAACAAATTAATAAAATACAAAAGTGATATTAGTGTTATAGTTTGCTCGACCTCACAACGTGTGAGGTCTTTTTTTGCAATAAAAATTTTCAATTCTGAGATTTAGAAAGCTATTGAGTTTTAGTAGCCTGATTTTTGTCATCCTGAACGAAAGTGAAGGATCTTAAAACAAATTAAGGGAATGATCACAGGTGGGGCAGGGGGCTTGCTGCATTGCATGGTGTTCGAGCCCCTTGAACACATAAAAAATAAGCAGCACATCTGATGATGTACTGCCTGTTTTGGCGCGCCGGAAGGGACTCGAACCCCTGACCTTTTGGTTCGTAGCCAAACACTCTATCCAGCTGAGCTACCGGCGCAAAAGTGCGGTTTTTTGACCGCTCAAGTATATTAGCACACTTGACGAAAAAAAGCAAGTGTTTTTGTGCATTTTTTTGAAAATTTTTTTGAATCGGCTTGGGATTATTTCGGTATAACGTCTGTGTTTTCCCACACGGCAATTATTGTACCGTCGTGCACCGTTATGTTTGATGTTTCGCCGCAGAATTCGTTGCTGATTCCGAGCGGTCGGTTGCAAGGAATATCGCCGTGCTCAAGCTCATATTTAAAACCGTTGAGTGTAACGTTTGTTTTGTCGCAACCGAATGGCACAATTGAAATATATCCGCTTGCATTTCTGAAGGTCAGCGTCTTAGCGTTGATAACGGTGATGACAGTGTCGCAGTCAAAAATATATCCGACCAAACCTTTGTCTGCAAGGTGTTTGAGTATCTGGAGGTTGCCGAGCGTGTGAGCGATTCTGCCGCCGGTTGCTCCGAATATGTGAAACTCCTCACATCCCTTTTCGGTGCCGATTTCAACAGCCAGCATCGTGTCAGTATCGTCTTTGATGGGGGAGTGCTTAATTACATCGGAATGCCCGGGTGTGTAGCCGAGGGAATCGAAATCACCTACTACAGTGTCGGGTGTTATGCCGATTTTTTCCAGTGCTTCAAACCCTGCGTCAGCGGCAATTATCATATCGTCTTTTTGCGGATTAAAAAGCTCTGCGCAGAAATTTCCGCCACCGACAATAAAGCAACGTTTTTTCTCTGTCATATGTTTGCCGCCTTTCTTTTGTGTTTATTTAAGATATGCTTCAAGTCTGTAAATAGGGAAACCCTGTGAAGCAAATCTGTGCTCATACTCAGTTTCAATATTCCCCTCAAAGTCGCTGTTATGAAGGTCGAGTGAAACGTTTTTGAGGCTGAATCCGAAGCCTGTAAACTGCTCAATCGAATACTCGAAAAAGTGCATATTGTCCGTCTTCTGATGAATTTCGGCACCCTTTTTGAGTATGACTGCATAGCTTTTGAGGAAACGGGCATTTGTCAGCCTGTGGTTGGCATAAGACTTTTTCGGATACGGGCAGGAGAAGTTGAGGTATATACGCTCAATTGATTCGGGCTTTATATATTTTTCAAGATACTCTGCGCCGCCGTGAAGGAACTTAAGGTTAGGTATGTTGTCCTGCTTTGATGCCTCGCTCGCCATAACGATAACATTTGCCACCTTTTCAAGCGCAAGCACATTTATGTCGGGGTTGCGTTTTGCAAGCTCGCAGGCGAATTTACCTTTTCCGCAGCCGATTTCAAGCACAACGGGGTTGCTGTTGCCGAAAAGTGCTTCGGTGTCAATGTATTCTTTTTTCTCAATAGCGGTAAGAAAGTTGCGGTCATCACTGAAAAGCGGAATTATATTGTCGCACTCTGCCAGACGCTCTTCAAGATACTTCTTTTTTCTCATTCTCATATTTGTTTGCCACCCTTGATGTTCATAAAAACAGGCGTACTTTTTCTGTACGCCTGTTGATTTTATTCTTCGGTTTCTTCAATCTCAACGTGATCTGCAACGAAGCCTTCAAGCATTCTGATAAGACTCTTGACCTCGTCAGTGACACGTGAGCTGATGAGCTTTGCTTGCGTCTGCTCGAGCTTTGCAGCGGAGGTGATGGCGTCTGCCTTACGGCGTGCGTCAACTTCGATACGTTTGACAACCTGTGCAACCTCTTCAATCATCTGTGTTGCGGAGGATGAATCTGCCGTATGAGTCGATTGCTCTGCTCTGAGTTTTTCAAGCTGTGCAATAGCTTCTTCGTATTTTGCCTTGTAGTCCTCAGTTGAGTTGTCGCGCAACTGTACTAATGCGGCTGCCATAGTTTTGCAGCCCTGTCTGAGTTGTTCGCGTTCTTTAATGAGTTTGCCGTTTTCCTCAAAAAGGCCGTCGTACTTAGCCTGAAGTGAGGCGTAGCTTTCACGCAGCTGAGCCTGAGCCGAGTCTGAAGCGGCGATAAATTCGTCTACTTCAGCGCAGCTGTAGCCCTTACGTGATATTGAGAAGCTTTTGCTTTCAGCCATTGTAAAAAACCTGCCTTTAATCAGTCGTTGTAATATTTGAGACCTGTTGCCTTACACCACTCGTGGAATACGCGAAGTGACTTAAGACGTGCAGCACCAAGCTCGTGTGAGCCTCTTGTGTACCAGTTGAATGTGTCAACGCCGCAAAGGCTGACAAGATACTTTGCGGATGCGCAGAAGCCTGAATCAATAGCGTTGTCAAGCATACAGATCTGCTGATGTGTAAGGTTAGCTGCCTCACGGTCGTTCTGAACAAAGAATTCATCATACATCTTTGCAAAGAGATATGCACCGCAGCTTGTGGGTGTTGCAACAACGCCTCTTGCGCCTGCTTCGTATGCTTCCATAAGATAGGGGATGTTAGCCTGAAGAACAGCTGAATCGCCCTGAACAGCAATCTTTTCCTTGATGAGATCCATCTTGCAGGTTGTGTCCTTAATGCCTACGAATCTGCCTGTTTCAACAAGTTTGCCGTAAACGGTAGCAGGCATAAGGTGGGGCTGCATACCGGGGAACTCGTAAAGAACGATGGGAAGTGTTGTCTGTGTGCTGAGTTCGGCAAGATATGTGAAGAGCTTATCTTCGTCTGCACAGTAGCCCTTTGAAACGAATACAAGACCGTCAACGCCTGTCTGCTCGATACGCTTGATTTCTTCAATCTGAGCGTGCCAGGTGGGCTCAAGGTTTGCTGTTGCAACGACGGACATGCCGCCTGCTCTCTCAACAGCGATTCTTGCGAGCTTCTCTCTCTCTTTGAGGGTGAGATGTGTCATTTCGGAGCTGCCGCAGCAAGCGAAAAGGTGATCGGCACCCTGACGAGCCTGCCACTCAACATACTTTTCGTATGTTTCAAAGTCGATTGAACGGTCAACGTTGAAAGGTGTGAGAAGAAGTGAATATACGCCACGGTTGTTAAATTCTTTAGTTGACATAAAAAAGCCCTCTATTCTTGATTTTTTTACAGTATACAGCACTGAAACGGAAAAATCAATAACAAGAGAGCTTTTTTATTATTATTTTGTTATGTGAAAGCTATATAAGAATAGTCTGCGGAAAGCTTGTTGAGCTGAACGTAAGTGTTGTTGTATGACGGTGAGGATGTCTGTGAAACCTGAAAACCGTTTGATGTGATTCTGATTCCGCTGCTCGAATAATTTGGCGTTGCAGTGCCGGCATAGCAGTAGGAAATGCCTTGAGAATCGGTTGAAATCATCGGGTAAAAGCAAATGCAGACAAAGACAAACGACGGTTTGAACCCGAGGTTTATTGTCTGATCTGTGTTTCCTGTGCCGAAGTACACTCCGGTTACTGACTTTTTGCCCCACACCTCTTTGTCCTCAGGTGTTACGTGGATTGATGGGTCGTTTATGTGAGAACCGCAGAAGAATGTCTTGGGCAAAAACGATTCGTACTGAATGCTGCCTGAGTCTGCAGGACAGAATTTGGCTTCAATTATTATCCAGCTTCTCATAACAAACGCATCGGTGTCTCTGTCGGCGCTGATTGTGTCGCAGCCCGATTCCTTGAGGTTGAGGTCGCTTTTGAAATTGAGGCAGTCAACGATTTTTGTGAATGCCTCGTGACAGGCTGTACCGCCTGCCGAATATGGCACGTAGATTGAAAAACGGATTTTTATATCCGCGTGCCTGCAGTATTCTTCGGGCACAAGTTCACCCTCGTTGTTTTCTGTAAAAGAATCGGTTATTTTAACACTTTCAAGACCGACGGATACAATGGTCTGCCTGAGCGGTGTTGCCTTGGGTATGGGCGGGAACTCCGTCAGAAATTTAATATTGCCGAAAACTGATGTCTGTTCGCTCAGCCAGGTTGCAATTTCCTTTGGCATTGCGCTTATTGAATCTGCCGTATCAGGTCACCTCCACTATTGTGCGAATTATTGCCCAGATGTAAAAAACTTCTTCTCCCATAAAAACTTTCTCTGCTCTGTCTATGCGGTAGCTTGTACCGTCAGCCGAAATATATCCGGAATCACTTATCAGTGTAAGGTCAGGTTCGGGCGGGCCGATGTAAAGGTAATGACCTTGACTGTTGAAGCCGATTTCCGTGTAAATTCCGTCGAGGTACATTTTGTTTTTGTATCTGAGCGGTTGAATGTATGCTTTGCAGGTTTTTACCGTTCCTGCATCGTGTATGTTTACTTTCTGTGCGTATTTTCCGAAAACAGCATCGCTTATCATCTGCCCACCTGCCTGAAAATAAAACTGCTGTCCGTAAGCAGGTCAGTTGCCTGAATTATTGCTTCGTCGCGCATTTTTGCAGCATATTCAATCATTGACGCAGGTGAGCGTGTAACTGTTACGTCACCCGCTTTGAAACTTACACTGCCGTCGCTGTCTGCTGCATTGCGCAGCGCAAGTCTGTAGCTGGCAAGTGCCGCAGCTGCCTGTGCAACCCTAGGGTCGTCCGGGTCGGCATTTTTACGGAGTCTGCACATTACGTCCTCAAGGCACATTACGCAAAGGGGCAGAGCGTTTTCTGCCCCTTCTTCGTCGAGGGTAACAAGCTGTCTGAGTCTGTAAAGTACGGTCTGACTGTTTATCATACGTTACCCCTTTCTCTTATCAGACGGTAAGTGTACGGGATGCATCAGAGAATATTTTGGCAAAGCCTGTGATTGAGGTGATTGCCGCACGCTCAAGCTGTCTGTCAATAAGCTTGTCGTATTCTGTCATAACCTCACCTGCTTTGACCATTTCAAGTGCACAGTTCTTGTCAAGGCCGATAATTGTGCCTTCGGGTACTGCAGAGGAGCGTACAAGCTCTGCACCGATGGGTGTGATCATCTTGCCTGTTGCGTGGAAGTTAAGGCCTGCAGCGGAATCCTTGAATTCACTGATGTTAAGCATACCTACGGCATCTGCATTGTTTGCAATAAGTACGTTCATCTCGTAGGGATCGATGTCCTTCCAGAGGTTGACGATGTCAGCGTAGGTGAGTTCACCTGAAGTGATTGCTGCGGTAGTTGCCGCTGCGTTGTCGTTGCCGTCACCGTTGATGATTGTGTCGATTGCATCGGCAAGCTGTGCCTTTGCAATGTAAGCACCGATCTGTCTGAGTGTGACGGTGAAAAGGTCAAGGCGCTGGAAACGGATTGCTTCATATGAAGCAACGAGCATTCTGCCGCGCTTGCGAAGCTTTACGAGGTTTTCGCGTGTTTTTACCGCTGTCTGGGGAATTACAGCGCCCTCTGCAACATCCTTGAGTGACTTGTCATCATCTGTAGGAACGCTTGTGATTGAGCGGTAGTCGAGAGAATCGATGTTTGTGACCGATGCTACAATCTTGGGCAGTGAGTTTGCTTCCTCCATACCCTGACGTACAGCTCTTGCGACGTATTCGGGGAAGAGTGTTGCGCTGTCGGAAGTTTTGAAGAATTTTTCAACAACGTCACTTCCCGTGCCGCTTACCTTGATGTCGAATCGCTTGAGCTGTCGCTGATATGCGTCAAGACCTTCAAGTGAGCTGCCCTTGTAGTTTTCGGAAGGGTCGATGCTCTCAAGTGCACCTGTGAATGAACCTGAGCAATAGAGTCCTTTTTCGAGTCTGATGTTATCAAAATTAGCCATTGTTTATTTTCTCCTTTCGTTTAATTAAAGCAGGATGCCTGCTGTTTCGTTTGTTGTGTCGAGTTCAATAACGGTTACTGTTCTGCCGTTTGCGTCAGCTTTTGCCGTTTTACCGTCTGCCGCAGAGATGGCTGTGATGCCGAGCTCGGGCGCGGTGCCGGAATAGGGAATTGAAACATAACCGCCCGTCTGCACTGCGGCGATATTTCCGTGAGATGTGACAACTGCACCGATGAAAAGGTCGCCTGCTGCACAGGCTTCAACCGTTGCGCTGTCGCTCATCTTAACAAGTGTGCCTGCCTCAAGTTCTGTTTCTGTACGGAATGTAATTACCTGTTCGTTAAATCCTTTGAATGAAATTGACATATTTTTCCTCCTTAAATTTTAAATTCGCTGTTGCTGTCTGTATGAGTGATGCTGCCGCTGAATTGCGGCTTGACGGGATAGAGCTTTGATGCACTCTGTGCAAATGATTTTTCAAGCACCGAAAGCTGTGCGGCTGTGAGCGATTTGCAGATATCCTCAAACTCTCCTTCGCCGAGTGACGGCACAGACATTGCGGCAAGCCTGATAACTCTCTGTTCAAGCTCATTTCTGTAAAGCTGAGCATCCTTTGCAAGTGCTTCAAGACGGTTTATTTCTTCCGTCAGCTTGCCGAATGCGTGAGTGCTGAGTGTTATTGAATCGTAGCCGACGGATTTTTCTTTCATCTGGCTGATTGTCATACCCTCCTGCGCTTCAAAAGCCTTTGTGACGCCTGCTCTGGGCTGAGCCGGTACCGCAACAAAGCTCCATTCGTATGCGTCTGTAGGAGCGTCAAGCACCGTATAGCAGAGCTTGCCGCCATATATTTCGCCCTTGCGGTGTTTACATCCGCTTTTGCGTGTGTCTGCACTGCATACCGAGCAGGTCATTGAGCTGACCGAACAGCTGATGCTTGTTTCTTTTCTGATGCCTGCTTCAATCTGAGCCACAAGCTCTTCGTTTTTCGGTGTGAGCGGCATATATGCCCTTGCCTTCAGGCAGGTGTATTTTTCGCCCGTTGAGGTCAGCTCGTCTTCGCTTTCCTCAATCCACGTGCGGAAAATACGTGCTGTCTGGTTTTCGCTTTTCATATTGTGGTCGGTGATGCCTGTCTTGCCGTCAAACATAGATGCAAGTTTAATCAGTGCATCTACCGTGAACTTTTCCGAATCCCTGTCGATTTCGTTGTCACACAGTGTGATTGTGAAGCAGAAAACCTCATCCTCGTTCAAGGGTCTGATTGTGTGTCTGTTGATGAGCTCAAGCTCATCGCTTGCAGCTGTATCAGGTGTGATACTGCCTGCTATGTTTTTAAAAACTGTCTGCATTTTTCCTCCTTATCCTTCGAGTCGTTGTGCCTGCGCTGAATAGAGCTCTGCTCTCGCCATCTCAACAAGGTCCTGCAGCATAATGTCATCCCAGATAACATCCACACTGCCGGGCAGACCGTAAAGTCTCAGTGCTGTGTCGCATATATGGGCGATTGCAGGGGTGAGAATGCGTCGGTATGCTTCAAGCTCGCTTGTGAGTGCATCCGCCTGCTGTGATGACATACGCTCGGTGCTCGACCATGAAAGACCGAGCAGAAACGGCGGCAGACCCGTTTTGGCAACTATCTGCTCCAGCAGCTGACGCACGGGCACGTCGCTGTCGGGCAGCTGAGCTTCCGCACCGATTACCTTTATCTGTACGTCACCGACAGCGACGAAATCTTTTACGCTCGAACTGCTCATTGCGTTGCTCCATTCCTGCGCAACAACTGCGGCTCTCTCCTTTGCATAAGCACGGTCGAGTGAGTCGTTCTGCGGTTTGTATGTTACCGCAAAGCGCACGTTACCGAGTCTTTCCCAGTTTGTGCCGACGGTGCGGAAAATCTTCATAAGTGTGCTTGCAACAAAGGGGAGTCCCTTAAGTATTGAGTTGCCTGTAAGTGCACCCGCATCGGGATTGAGCACACTCATTACCGTCAGCTCGGGATATCGGATTTTTTCAGGATATCCTGAGCCGAGTGAATAAATATCGATGTTGAGTCCGTTTTCGTTTCTTTTGAGCAAAATGTTTTCAAGCGGTGCGTTGAACAGCGCGCAGGGTGTGCCGCAGCTGTCTGTTACAATTTCGCCTATTGCCGTGCCGTAGGTCAGCAGCTGCTCGAAATAGTTCGATACAAAGGCTTCAAGTCCTGTCTGGTTTCCGTTTACGCATATCTGAGAAATAAATCCGTCAAGCTTCTGCTGCGATGCGGTGTTGGTGCATCTGACGTCAAATCCGCCCGTAAGCCGCACAAGCTTTGTGATTGCCGCATCAATTATCGGCACGGCTTCACGCAGTGCGGAGTAGAGCTGCATATCCTGCATACCGGGCATAACCGAGTCAAGCATAGAAAACGTTTTGTTTGTGTTGCCTGTCTGCACGGCACAGACTTCGGGTGAAGCCTCTTTTATGCTTTTCTTTTTCATTTACTCCTTCCTTTCTGCAGCGATGGCGAAAAATCCGCAATCGTCACGGTTCATAAGTGTTGTTACAAAATATCTCATGTCATCCATAGCGTGGTCGTTGGTTTTGCACGGCGTATCTTTCTTGCAGTTGTCTTCCCAACGGTAGAGTGAAAATTCTCGTACGATGTCACGGCAAGGCGTGCAGATTTTAATCTTTTCTGATTTAAGCGCCTCGGAAACCTTTCTTATGCCGTCAAGCACGTCGTTCTTTGCGGGAATGACCTTGAATTTTCCGTGGCGGCGTATGCATTCGATGAAGCTTGCGGCCGAAGGGTCTACCGCAACTGCACTTATCTGCCTGCCGTCAGCAAGCTTTTCAAGTGCGCTGTAATGCTCTTCATCGGTTCTCTGCACACCGAGTGCGCGTGAATCGTGGTAGTATTCGTCGACTCTGTACCACACAGAATCCGATAAGCCCCACAACCCGAATGAGCTGGGGTTTACCGTGCCGTAGTCGCAGGAGATGTACCAACACTCAAAATCACTCTGCGGCACGGGACACACGTGTCTTTCGCTGCTGAAAAACGGATATACAAGCCCCTGTGCGGCAACCCATTTACCCTCTACGAACCGCTCGTAGAATGCACCGCTGTAAAGGCTGCGGTATCGGTTTATTATTTTCGGTGTAAGGGATGGGTTATCCTCCATTGTGAAGTGCAGATAAAGGCAGTTCTTTTCTTCAGGCTTCTTTATCCACTCTTCGTGAAACCAATGCAGGGGATTGTCGGGGTTACAGTTGAACCAGAAGCGTGAACCTTCAAGTGAGCATCTGGCAAGAGCCTGCTCAACAAATGAACGCGGCATCAGGGCAACCTCGTCGAGGAGTACACCGCCGAGGGTCATACCCTGAATAAGAGAGGCAGAGCCTTCATCCTTGCCGCCGAACAGCCAAAAGCTGTTTGTTCTTCCGCCAAAGCTGATTTCGATTTCGTTGCGTGATACTTTTTCTTTGCATTCAAAGCCGAGTTTACCGAGCGTCGGCAACATTGTGCGTATTACGTTACGGCGAAGCGATGCTATTGTTTTGCCGCATATTGCAAACGACGTGTCCTCAAAGGCTGACATTGCCCACGCCACAAACGACAGCGACATACACACTGTTTTGCCGGATCGTACCGCACCGTCGCAGATAATTGCATCCTTATGGCAGTACGGTGAAGTCGGACACCACCATGTTAGTGCTGTCAGCTGCTTTTGCGAAAAAGTCCTGAACGGAATGTCTGCTGCTTTTTTGCTACTCACCGGCATCACTTTTTCTGATTGCGTTTGCCGAGTTTTCCAACGCACGGTAGAAGGGCAGGGCAGTATCGGCCGCTTCGTCAGCTGTCATATCCGCAAGCCGTTCAAGTGCTTTGAGTCTGTCAAAGAATTTGATTTCAATACCGCCGCCTTTCGGACGTTTGATTTCTGCGATGTTGAAAAGCTCCATCTCTGCAAGCTCACACTCTGACGGGGGGTTCTCACGAAAAATCAGGCTTATTGCATCGGCAATGCTGCCGAATGCCAGTTTGCGGTAGCCTGCCGCCGCTTCATTGTGACACGGCTTATGTGCCTTAGTCAGAACAGCTATTTCGTCTCTGATATCTTTGCGGCTGAGCAGCTTGGCTGCTGCGGCAGAGGGTTTTAACGCATAACCCGATTTAATTGCTGCGTCACGGCCGTCGGGTTGAGTTGCGTAGTTCAGACAAAACAGCTTTTCTTTTTTGCTGAGTGATTTCTTTGCTATTTTTTCACCTTCCTTGCAATTTTCTGAGCGGAACTTTCAGCCCGAAAGAAAAGCTCCCCTCACTCAAAGGCTGAAACAGCCGTTTTTTCAATGCGTTCAGGTGATATTTTTGCGATTTTGCGGTAAATGTTAATTAAATATTCACAAACAAGCCCGAAAAAGGGCAAAAAAATACCGCTGCCCGACGGCAGCGGTAAGATGAAAAGTTTATTGATTTGTTTGTGTGATATGAACATCGAGCTGGTTGAACGGAATGTTGATGCCAGCCTTGTCAAAGTCAAGCTTGACACGCTCCTGCATATCATAAAACGTCGGCCAGTAGTTATCGCTCCTGCACCACACAAGTGCATCAATCGTTACACTGCTTTCGCTGTGTGCACCTACTGCAATTACGGTTTTGGGGTTGTCGAGTGTGTGCGGACAGGCGGCAACGGCTTCTTCAATAACTTTTTTGGCAAGCGCAATATCATCCTTATATGATATGTTGAATTTCAGATTTACTCTGCGTGTTGTCTGTGCGGTGTAGTTGATAAGGTTGTTTGATGTTATGTGAGAGTTGGGTATTACAACACGCTTGTTGTCAGGCGTGAGAAGTGTGGTGTTCATAAAATGAATTTCTTCAACGGTGCCCTCGACACTTTCAAGCGCAATATAATCGCCTGCGCGGAAAGGTTTGTTGAACATAATCTCAATTCCGCTTGCAAACTGAGATATCAATCCCTGCAGACCAAGACCTGCGGTAATACCTGCTGCACCGAGTGCGGCGGCAAATGAGCTGATGTCAAAACCGAGCACAGACAGAGCAAAGAGCACGAAAACTATTCTCATTGATACAACAAGCATACTTTTGAGAAAGTGATGAACAGACTCGTCAACGCGTTTCTTTTTCATAATCTTTATAAGTATTCTACCGCACAGGCGGCTGAAAAAGATGCCGACAACAATTATAATCACAGCTCCGATAATCTGAGGTATGGAGTTGAAGATTTTGAGCGGAAGGTCGGAAACCCATTTTGAAAAAGCGGAAATATCGCCGAAATTCTCGGTGATGGTTTCGGGTGTGATTTCAAGTAATTTCATTTTTTCTCCTTACTTCATAAAAACAGCCGCATCGGTTGAAGATGCGGCTATCAATGGATTATTTAAGTTTGAAACTTTCAGCTTCGATGATAGTCTCAGTGCTTTCTTTGTATGTGATTTCTACGTTATCACCCTTGTTTGCGATAACTACTGTTTCAAAATCTGATGCATATACTGCATAATAGACGTTTGCTCCATCGAGCTTGATATAGTAGCAGCTGTCGCCGTTGATAACTGCGGTGCGGATGTCAGCGATTGCGCCTGCTGTTGTTTTTGTGTCTGATGATACGGCACCGGTATTCTGCTGATCTTCAATTGAATCTACATCGATGTCTGTTTTGATACCCTTTTCTGCAAGAAGATCGGTGTAGTTCTTAAGACATGCTGAAATGGATGTGCCTGTTGCAACGATTGTTGTGAACTGGTTGACATTAACCATTGCGTACTGCTGAACGATGTTGCTGTTATCCTTGAGAGCCATAAAGTATGTCGGCTCTTTACCGATGTTGAGAAGCAACGGGAAAGTAGCAGCATAACCGTACTGCTGAACCTTACCCTGTGCAGCTTCCTGTGCAGCGTTTTCTGTTGCACCGCTTACACGGTAGAACTTAGCGTCCTTAGTACGCTGGTTGATAAGAGTGAAGCCGGTGATTGAGTTATCGCCTGCAGTGATTGATGTAACACCTGTGTACATATAAACGTCATCGTTGAGAGCGATGTAGTTGTAGCCTGATGTTGTGACAACAACGTCCTTCTGACCGAGAATGGAGTTCCAGAAGCCGTTTTTGTACTTGCCGTAGTAATCGTACTGCTCAACAAGAAGGTCGGGATCGTATACACGGTCAAGCCATTTGAGCGCTTCGTTTGTTCTGACTTCCTCAATGCTGTAATCCGCACATTCACCTGTTGTGGGATCTACGAGGATAACGCCCTTGACGTCACGTCCGCCGAAGAGACCGATTGTGTTGTCATAAATCGGGCATACCCACCAAGCCTTGTTGCTTTCGTCAACTTCAAATACTGACTCGCCTAGAAGAGCGGTGGGATACTTGAAGCGGAGATGACGCTTGAGAAGGCGATTGAAGTGATCGGCGTCTGAGTAGATAATACCACCGTCAACCTTAACGTAGTCAACCTTTTGTGATGTCATATCAATAACGAGGTAGCCGGGAAGACCTGCCTTGCGGTTTGTTAACCACTTGATGATATTATCGTATTTAAGAGTGCCGATTCGTACGGGCATCTTTTTGAGGTTGATCTGTGTGTCGCAGGAGTTAACGGTAAACTGTGAAACAACCTGCTCGTCGAAAAGATCACTGAGAGCCTTTGTTGCAAGTGTTGCTGCAGAGTCTTTGTCAAGAAGGGGAACGCTTGCAAAGTCAGCTTCTTTGATATCTTCTTCGAACTTGATATCTGTAGGTGTGATGATTTCGTGATAATCTTTTGCGCGGAAGAATACGCTTGATGCTGCGAAACCGATACCTGCTGTAATTGCAACGATAAGACCGAGAATCAGCGGAATAACGGTACGCTTACGGGCATAAGGTGTATACTCGGGTGACATAAGTGCGCCTGAGGTTACGAAAGCTGTGGCGCAGTATGCTGCGATGATGATACCGAAATAGATATACATCTCAACAGCTTTGAAATTGAATGCGGGAAGGTAGAAATAGTAGGCAACAGCAGCAATGACAGCTGTTACTACAAGATTGATTACGATTTTCAAGCCGGCTTTGTTGGGAGGAATGACAACTGTTTTGCCAGATTTGCCTCTGTTTGATCCACTGCTTGAAAAATCAACTTTAATCGGATCCATGGTGACAACTCCTTATTTTTCGGATAATTAATATATATCATACAATAAAACTCCGAAGAATACAAGTAGAAATTTTTATTGTTTCTTTGTATAACTTTTTTGGACTGTATGGAATATTTTACATTGAATTTACGTTTACAGTATGGTAAAATAAAAAACAACAGAATAAATTTACAGACAGGAGAGAAAGATCTTGAAAAAAATTATTGCAAAATCAATCAGTCTGATCCTTGTTCTTGTGCTCAGCTTCTCGGTTGTGCTCCAGACATCAGCGGCATCACAGCAATGCAACTGCGGTCAGGAGCCGATAATCTACGTTGCAGCTCTGGGCAGCGCAACACTTTATCAGAATGCCGGCACAGAGGATGAAAAGGTAGTGTTCCGCCCTGAGGCCGATACTTATGTAAAGCTTATCTTCAAGCTTATCGTTCCGTTGGTATCCGTTGTTCTTACAAAGAATTACGATGCTTTTGCCGATAAGCTCATTCCTGCTGTCGGTGAGGTTTTCGGTCCTCTCGCAAACGCTGAAAACGGCGATTCAACAGCAGATATCACCACTAAAGAAGAGCTTCCTACAGATCCGACCCACACTCTCGAACACAACTATTATTTCGGCTACGATTTCCGTGCCGATCCGCTTGTAGTTGCAAAGGATCTCGACAAATATATCGATCATATTCTCGAGCTCACAGGTCACGAGAAGGTCAGACTCCGCGCTTCATCAATGGGCGGCGTTATGACAATGGCTTATTTTGAACAGTTCGGTACAGAGAAAATTAAGTCCGTTATTTTCCAGAATTGTCCTATTTCAGGCACAGCTGTTGCAGGTGACCTTTTCTGCGGCAGAGTTGAAATCAATCAGGATTCTCTCTATCGCTACGGCGAAACAGCACTTCCGCTTATTATGGATGAAACACTTGCAGACTTCCTTATGGTTATCATAGATGTGCTCAAGATGACCGGTGTTCTCGGTACACTTATCGATGCGGTTAACCGTGTTGTCGATAACTGTGCGGACAGAGTCTTTGATGAACTTCTTGTTCCCGTCTTCAAGTCAAACTGCGGCATCTGGTCCTTCGTACCGGATGAATATTATCTCGAAGCAAAGAAGTTTATGCTCGGCGATAATCCCAATGCAGAGCTTGAAGCAAGAATAGATTATTATCATTATGAGGTTCAGTGCAAGGCTGACGAAATCCTCAACGGTGTTATCGAAAGCGGTGTTCCCGTTATGATCCTTGCTGCCTGGGGCGTTCAGCGTACACCTCTTGTTCCCACGTGGCACAATGATTCCGACGGTACGGTCGACCTCAAATATGCTTCTGTCGGCGCAACCGTAGCTCCTCTCGGCGAATCTCTCGGTGTAGGTTACGTTCAGGCTGAGAATGACGGTCACGCTCACGTTTCACCCGATAACCATATTGATGCTTCAACATGTGCTCTTCCTGACAACACATGGTTTGCTAAGGATATGGTTCACTGCACAACACACGACGGACATGGCGAACTCTACCGTTGGTTCTTCGAAAACGACAACAATCCCGAAATGCTAAATGTCCACTCAAATCCTGCTTATCCCCAGTTCCTTCAGAATAATATCAAGGATCAGAAGCTGGTTCCTCAGAAGTAAGAGTGCAATAAGTGAATAAACAAAGGGCAGAGTTTACAAAAAATAACAGCTTGGTTACAGTTTTGTTATTTTACTTGAACTTTGCCCTTATTGTTTTATTATAGGGATGGTATTATTATTTTGCAGTGGGGTATTAAGTAAGAAATGGTATTTTCCAGCTTGTTTTTTGTCTTTTTGTTTCTGCCGTTAAATCTGGCGATATACTTCTGTGCCAAAAGCATACCGGTGAGAAACACGATAATGCTTGTCTTTTCGCTTGTTTTCTATGCGTGGGGCGAACCTTTATATGTTCTCCTTCTGCTTATTATGACTTTTGCGGACTGGTATTTTTCGCTGTTGGTCGACCGCTACAAGGGTCAGCCGAAAGCTAAGCTTGCGCTTATTGGTGCGTGTGCCGTCGATCTCGGTCTGCTTGGCATATTCAAATACGGTACCTTCTTTATTGAGAACATCAAAGGCATTTTCGGCAATGATTCTCCCGTAGCGCAGATAGCTCTTCCTATAGGTATTTCGTTTTATACGTTCCAGCTGCTCACCTATGTTATCGATGTTTACAGAGGGGACGCAAGGGTTGAACGCAACTTTTTCAATGTTCTTTTGTATGCAAGCCTCTTTCATCAGTGTGTCGCAGGTCCCATTGTCCGTTATCAGGATATTGCAGACCAGATTTCGCGGCGCAGTATAAGAGATGTAGATATCTCTGCAGGTATTACACGCTTTGCTGCAGGTCTTGCAAAGAAATCGCTTCTTGCAAACAGTTGCGGCGCAATTGCGGATAAGTTTCTTCTCAGCGATTCCGTTGCATCGGATATCGCTCAGCTTGATGCAAATGTGAGGATTTTATCCTCACGTCCGGTTCTTGCGCTGTGGGTCGGTATGCTGTTTTATATGCTGCAGATATATCTCGATTTCTCAGCCTATTCCGATATGGCAATCGGTATGGGACGTATGACAGGTTTTAGATATAAAGAGAATTTTGACTATCCTTACTGCTCAACTTCAATCAGTGAGTTCTGGCGCAGGTGGCATATTTCGCTCGGCTCATTCTTCCGCGATTATGTTTATATCCCTCTCGGCGGTAACCGCAAGGGTTATATGCGCACGATTTTCAATCTTTTTGTCACGTGGTTTCTTACGGGTTTCTGGCACGGTGCAAGCTGGAACTATATGTTCTGGGGACTTTATTATTTTGTCTTCATTGCGCTCGAAAAGATTTTCCTCGGCAAGGTGCTCAAAAAGGCACCGCGTGCCGTATGCCATATTTATACGCTTGTTGTAGTGTTCTTCGGATGGGTGCTGTTTAAGTTTGAACGTCTGCCGCTGCTCAGAACCGTGCTCAGCGGTATGTTTTTAGGCAACGGAAACGGATTTTCAAACTATGAAGCAGGCGTTATGCTCAAGAGTAATATTTTTATCCTTATAATCTGTATTATTGCTTGTCTGCCCGTTGCAAAAATAATCAAAGGTATGCTCAACTACCATTCAAAGAACGGTGATATTCAGAGTTTGGTATGCGCTGCAATGCGTGTTGCATATCCTTGTGTTATGCTGTTCCTGTCAACGGCTTCTCTTGTCGGCAACAGCTATAATCCCTTCCTCTACTTCCAATTCTGACCATTTACTACGGAGAGACAAAAATGAGAAAACACCCCCGAAAAAAAGCCCCGAAAGGGACAAAAACTTTAATAATCAGCTTTTTTATAATTTTGTTTGCAGGTGCTTGTGTTGCACTTTATTTGCCGCTGCGTCCGACATATTCAGAGTCGGAAAACCGTGAGCTTACAAAATTTCCGTCATTTTCATTTGCTTCACTCTTTGACGGCAGTTACTTTAACGGTATCAGCACGTGGTATGCCGACACTTTTCCGATGCGCGATATGTTTATAAACATTAACGCTAAAATTAAGTCATTTTATGGCATTGGTGACAGTATCAGCGGTTTTGCCGATAACCTTGAGGAGGAAATCCCCGAAGAGGGTGGTGCTCCCGCAACTGTGCCGGACGGCGGAGAAAATGCACCTGACGATGATGTTCTTGTGCAGAATCTCGGCACCGTGCTTATAGTTGATGATGCGGCTTATGAGTATTACACTTTCTCGCGCAGCACGGCCGATAAATATGCAGCCGCTGTTAATAATGCAGCCGCACAGCTGAAGGGCAAGGCGAGAGTGTTCGATATGATTGTGCCCACAAGCATTGATATAGTTCTTAAGCCGTCTGTAAGAAAAGATCTCAAATCAAGTGATCAGAAAAAAGCGATAAATTATATTTATTCTGTTATTTCTGCCGATGCCGTCAAGGTGAATATTTTTGACAGTATCTATGCGCACAGAAATGAGTATATCTATTTCCGCACCGACCATCATTGGACGGCTCGCGGCGCATACTATGCTTATGTTGAATATGCAAAGACGGCAGGCTTGAAACCTGCGTTGCCTTCGGATTTTGAAGAAAAGAATTTCGGTGAGTTTATGGGTGCGTTCTATAAGGATACCGATAAGAATCCTGCACTCGAAAAGAATCCCGATACGGTGTATGCATACGCACCCAAGGGCAACGTGAAGCTCACTTATACCGACTACAAAGGAAATACCGTTAATTGGAAAGTTATAGCCGATGTTTCAGACTGGAAAATCGGCACGAAATACAGCACCTTTATCGGCGGCGACAACCCGTACGTTCATATCGTAAATTCCGATATCACTGACGGTTCATCCTGTGTTGTTATCAAGGAATCGTTCGGCAATGCTTTCGTGCCGTTCCTCACTGCAAATTACGCTGAAATTCACGTTATTGACTACCGTTATTGGAACGGTAAACTTGCCGATTTTGTAACTTCCAATGATGTTGATGACGTTATCTTTATCAATAATATCTCAGCCACGCGCAATTCCTCTCTTGTAGAAAAACTCGGCAAGCTTTCATAAATCAAAACAAACGAAAAAGTATATTTGTGCCGTGTGAGGTGTGGTTATGAGCGAAAAAACAGATATTTTTATTAATGACAGAGCAGATCCTTATGTGACAAAGGGAAGTGACGGTTGGTATTACTTCACTGCCTCTTATCCGATGTACGGCAAGGATGACTGTGAGGGATATGACCGTATAATCCTCCGCCGTGCAAGCTGTATAGATGCTCTTGCCGAGGCCGAAGAAAAGGTTATATGGCACGAAAAAGATAGTGATACCTCTCACCGCTTTATATGGGCACCTGAAATTCACGAGATTGACGGCAGGTGGTACGTGCTTTTTGCAGCGAGCGGCAGTGCCGACAATGTCTGGGATATAAACTGCCACTGCATAGCTTGTAAGGGCGCAGACCCTTACAATGATGAATGGGAGGATAAAGGTAAATTCACCGCACCCGATGAGTTTTCTTTTACTCACTTTTCTCTTGATATGACTCATTTTGAGCTGAATGGCAGACATTATGTTGCGTGGGCTCAGAATGGCGGCAACTCAAATGTCTATATTGCAACTGTTGATCCGTCTGCGTCGTGGAAAACAGTTTCACCTGCAGTGCTTCTTACAAAACCCGAATATGATTGGGAGAGAGTCAATATTCCCGTCAACGAAGGTCCTGCTTTTATGTGCCACGGCGGCAGAGTGTTTATGGCGTTTTCAGCTTCTGCGACAGGACCCGAATACTGCGTTGGTCTGATGTATGCCGATGAAAATGCAGATCTGACAGATGTATCTGTATGGACAAAGCTTGACAGACCTGTTTTAACATCCGACGATCTTGTCGGTGAATACGGTCCGGGTCACAACAGCTTTGTAAAGGATGAAAATGGTGACTGGGTGTTTGTCTATCACTCACGTGATGAAATATGCTTCAGCGGCAATTGCGGATATTCTGACGGTGACCCGCTTTATGACCCTTGCCGCAGCGCAAGAAAAAGAAAAGTCCTTTGGGATGATGACGGTTTTCCGATACTCAACGGATAAAAATATTGCCGACAGCTGTCGTAGGACGGCTGTCGGCTTTTTTATTCTACGGTTACGGATTTTGCGAGATTTCTTGGTTTGTCTATGTCACAGCCTCTGAATTTTGCGGTGTGATAGGCGAGGAGCTGCAGCGGCACAATTTGTGTGCTAGCGCAGAAAAGGGGATGTGTCGCAGATACGGTGTGCACGGTTATATCTGCTTTGGTTTTGTGTGAGTCAGTGATGGCGATAACCTGTGCACCTCTTGCCGATACCTCGTCAATATTACTTTGCATCTTTGCCTCAAGTCCGTTGGGCGAACAAACCGCAAAAACCTTTGTTCCTTGCTCTATAAGCGAAATTGTGCCGTGCTTGAGTTCGCCTGCCGCATAGGCTTCGCAATGAATGTAGCTTATTTCTTTGAGTTTGAGTGATGCTTCCGCTGCCAACGCATAGCCGATGCCTCTGCCTATAAAATAAGCGTTTTGTACTGTTGCCAGCTGTTGCGCAATTTCACGCATCTGTTCTTCACAGCCGAGAGCTTCCCTGATTTTAATGTGAAGTTTTCCGAGGGCGTCTTTAAGATTATTTAACACAGTATTGTCCTCGGTGCCCCATATCTGCGCAAAGTGAATTGCAAGCGCATACAGAGCAGCAAGCTGTGCAGAGTATGCCTTTGTTGTCGCTACTGCAATTTCAGTGCCGGCTTTTGTGTACATAACATAATCGCTTTCAAGGGCTATGCTGCTCTCAGGTACGTTTACAATGCCGAACGTTGTTGCTCCGTTTTCTTTTGCTTTTCTGATTGCTGCCAGACTGTCTGCCGTTTCACCGCTCTGACTTATCACAATAACGGGTGTGCTTGCGTTTGTCAGCGGGTCAGAGTAGCGGAATTCAGATGCCGTTTCAACAGTGACGGGGATTTTGGTCAGCTTTTCAATGCAAATCCGTCCGACCAGACCTGCGTGATAAGCAGAGCCGCATGCAACTATAAATATTCTCTCAGGTTTATTGATTAGAGGCAAAGTGTTTTCTTTGTTTCCAAGGTAAGCCTCAACGGTTTTTCTGACTGCTTCGGGTTGCTCAAAAATTTCTTTGAGCATATAGTGCTCATAACCGTTCTTTTCGCTTTCAGAACGTTCTGCCGAAAACTGTGAGGTAGCTTTTTCTTTTATATTCAGGTCAAAATCATAAAAAACAGCCTGCGTTTTTGTGACTGCAGCAATTTCTCCGTCATCCATTCTGTAAAGCTTTTCAGCTTTGCAGCTGATTGCCGATATATCCGATGCAACAGTTGCTTCATTGCCGATACCGATGAGAAGCGGACTTGACTTTTTAACGCAGAATATTGTTTCCGGTTCATCCTCGCAGATAATCGCAAGCGCAAAAGAGCCTTCAAGGAGCTTTGCTGTCCGTGCAATTGCTTCGAGGCAGTTGTCGCTGTAATGTCTGTTAATCAGATGAACAACTGTCTCTGTGTCGGTTTCGCTTGTGAAAGTGCAAAGCGGCAGGTATTTTTCTTTAAGCAGGGTGTGGTTTTCGATAATTCCGTTATGCACAAGTGTGAATTTTCCGCTTTTGTGAGGGTGAGCGTTTGAGTCATTTGCCTCACCGTGTGTTGCCCATCTTGTGTGACCGATTCCGAGATTGCCGCACATATCGTCGCGCCTTTTTACTGCAGATGCAAGATTGCTGATTCTGCCTTTTCTTTTTTCGGTTACGGTTTTATTTCCGTTATATACTGCAATTCCGGCTGAGTCATATCCTCTGTATTCAAGCTTTTTCAATCCGTCAATCAGAAACGGCGCAGCGTTGACTGAGCCGTTGAATCCGATAATTCCGCACATAAAAATCACCTCGAAGAATAGTATGCACATAATCGTGTAATATTTCATACATTAGCGAAGAAGATAATTATATTTCCACACATTTCTGCATATAATTGAATGTTTGATTTTATTATACGTGACAGACGGTGGTAATTTTATGCAGCAAAATATTAAAGTTTTTGATTATGCCCAGCTTCGCAGAACAGTTTATGACTATAAAGAAAGATATCCTTTTGCAAGCTACTGCGTATGTGCAAGAAGTTGGAGCGGCAGGGCGTTGTTTTCGCTTTCGTTGGGCAACAGGCAGTCTTCTGCGCTGTTTGTAGCCGGTATAAAGGGCGGCGATGTTACAAGTGTCAGGGTGTTGCTTCGCTTTTTTGAGCAGCTGTGCAGCTGTGTTGAGGAGAAAACAGAGGTTGCGGGCATCAGAATCGGCGAGGTTTTTAAAGAAAAAGGCGTTGTGATTGTGCCGTGCGTAAACCCTGACGGAATGGAAATTTCAATCCGAGGTGCTGTTGCGGCAGGCAGCTATGCAGGGCTTGTTGAGCGGGTTTGCGGTGATACTTCTCTGTGGTATGCAAACGCAAGGGGAGTGGATTTGAATCTCAATTTTTCAAGCGGATTCAACCATTCAAAAAAAGCTGCAGAAGGCTGTGGATATACGGCGCCCGGGCCTTACTTTTATGCAGGCAAAGTTCCTGAGAGTGAGCCTGAAACCAGAGCGCTTTCAAGGCTGTGCAGGTCGCGCGATGTGCGCCATACGCTGACTGTTGAAAGCGGTGCGGACTATATTTATGCACCTGTGTGCAGAAACGGCAGTGAACGTGCGGAAATGATGACGCGTATTCTTGAGCTTTCGGCAGGGATGAAACGGATTAAAGAACAACCCGGACCGCTTGTAAGGCACAGCTTTGCCGATTGGTTTGTTGAAAATTACAAAAGGCCGTCGTTTGTGCTAAATGCCAACGGCTCGGCGCAAGAACTTTACGAGAGACTCGAAGAAATGCTTGTTTTGTCAATAATTATGTAGCTTAATTGTGCAAAATGACGATATCAAAAAGCGGGTGCTGTAAAAATGCACAAAACGCAAAATGCTATTTTGTTAATAAAGCACTACACAAAAGTGTTTGGTAACAAAAAAGTAAACGTTTTCGTTACTTTTAACAAAGTTGGAATAGTTACCTGATTTTTCTTTATTTTCCTTGCTTTTCTTAATTTGACTTGTTATAATTATAGTGCTTAATAAGAGAGGAGAGCATCTGCTCACCTCTGACAAGTGAAAATATGAAAGGAGAGTCCCCCGCATGAAAATCATTGCAATGCTCCTGGCTTTCATCATGTCATTGTTTGGTTTCACTCCCGCTTTCGCACCTGTTGATGCTTATTCACAGGCTGAGTGGTATGCTCTCGTAGCAGATGAGTTTGACCTCACATACGACCTTGATGACGGCTCCAATTACGACATCGCAGAGGATGACGAATACTTTGAAGTTATCCAGGCATGTTACGATTGGAAAGTACTTGTTGACGAATACGATGCTGACGCA
Source organism: Clostridia bacterium (assembly GCA_017625095.1). Classification (GTDB taxonomy): domain Bacteria; phylum Bacillota; class Clostridia; order Oscillospirales; family Acutalibacteraceae; genus UBA8612. The sequence goes on from JAGALQ010000044.1 coordinate 25,441, forward strand.
GACGTAACAAATGTTCTTGTTGCTAAGTCACTCGCAGTTGCTGCAAGTCTTGATGGTGCAAAGGATGCTAACGATGACGCTGCTCTTGACGCTGCTGTCGCTGCAGACATCGTTGACATTACAGAAAGTATCTTCGGCAAAATCATCAAAGTAGCTATCTCAAAGGCAGATGCTGACGCAGCACTTAAGCTTGCTGTTGATGCTCGCTATGATAACTACAGAGATCTCGAGAACGGTGGCGACATCACAACAGACAACGGTGAAGAGTACAACCTCAACAGCCTTGCTCTTGTTGAAAACGCTGCAGGTCTCACACTCCAGACAGCTGATGGCGATGTCATCGACGAAGAAGAAATCGCATACCTCAACTACGAAGGCAGCGTAAATCCCTTTGAGCAGCCCGAAACAGCAGGTATCAATCAGCAGTCAATCCTTGAGAAGATCGACGTCAGCTTCTCAATCGGCGATCTTGACGTTTCCGCAGCTGTTAAGGATGGCGGTTTCGACGTTTCTCTCGGCGGCCCCATCAACGGCGTTTATGTCAAGAAAGCATACGAAGTACGTAACTTCGACCTTCACACAAAGTTTGAAGGCAGACTTGACGAAACACAGGTTACAAAGTCTCTCATTTTCCTTGATTACGATCTTAAGGATTCAACAGAAATCACAGGTTCCTACGATTGGTCTCTTGATGAAATCGAGACTCCCGAAGGCACTAACGACGTTGACTTCTTCACTCGTGTAACAGAGAATATGGAATTTGTTAAGGGCGCAGACAGCGAAATCGAAGTTTTCTCAATCGACGTAGCTATCCCCAACTGCCCTGCAATCACAGTCGGTATCACAGCTAAGCTTGTTATCTCCTTCGACGGTAGAGTAGAGCTTATCGTTACATCCAGAGAGACAAAGGGTGTTGAGATTGTCGACAACAAGGTCAGACTTATCAGTGAGTCTGAAGCACTCGGCTCAGAGCTTGAGATGGAAGCACGCATCGAGGCTGTTCTTGGTCTCTATGTTGATATCTCCATCGTTAACATCGTTCTTGTTGACGCAGGTATCGAGGTTGGTCTTGGTGTTCACGTTACTGTTTATATGACAGGCGGCGCTGATAACTATCACCTTGACATTCCCTACGATTTCCTCTTCGATATGAACTTCACAGTTCCGAATGCTGAGAAGATGACCTTTAAGGCTAACGTCAAGGTTTACGGTATCGTAACAATCTCCGTTGGTGAGAATTCCGATATCCTTGAGCCTCTCGGCCTTTGCGAGACATGGAGCATCTGCAACGAAGGCAATGCTACATTCATCAATGAGACATTTGAACTCAAGGCTCCTGATGCAGCATAATTGCAACTGAATAACTCTGAAACCCCTGACTAATCTCAGGGGTTTCTTTTTTGATGTTTATAATTATAATACATTATATATAATGATTGTTGACAAAAAAACAGGCATACCACCTTGAGTGATATGCCTTGCTTTTTATGTGTTATCAGAATCCGCCGCCTGTTGTTATGAGGTAAGCTACCGAGCCGTAACCGCTCTTGATTGTAAGCTCAATAGGCAGCCTGTTGTTTTTGATGTAAAGGTTTTTGAGGTTAACTACTACGTCGTAGCTCCAAGTGCCTTTTTCAATTACGCCTTTGTTGTTGATTTTTACCTTAAGTGTCGGATTTTTGTAGCGGATGGAAAGATCGGAGTTTTCAAAATCAATTGTGAACATCGGCAGCTCTTCTTCTATTACCGCCATATCTCCGACTACGCTGATCGCGTGACCGACAGTGCCTTCCTTGGCATCTCCGTGGATTCCGTCAACCTGTTCAATCATAGTCATTTCAACAACGGTGTAGTTGCCGCTTTTATATGCTCTGGCTGTTTTTACATCGTCGGCTGAAAGCTTTTCGTAGCCGCCTGTGATGCCGTCAAATTCGGTTGAGTTTTTCTCAAGTGCCGATTTGAACAGAGGAGTAACCATCTCAACAAATACGCCGATAAAGCCGTCGCCGTCGTTTACGACAAGTTCAGTCATCGACATTGTCTGTTTACTTTTTGCGGCTGTTGATTTAATGGCAGCTTCTTTGTAGAATTCAACAATTTCTTCTTCGGTCCATTCTTTCGGGTCATCAGACCTTGCAGATTCTGATGTTGTTTCAACTTCGCTTGTTTCTTCTGCCGATGTCAGATTTTCTGTTGTTGTGTCGTCGGCTGCAGTGTAATCGGTTGTCTGTGCGCTGGTTTCGGTTGTCGTTTCTTTTGGTTCATTTGGTGTTTCGGGTTTGCCGCAAGCTGCAAATGACAGCAGCATTACAGCCGCCGTGAGTATTGCGATTATTCTTTTCATTTTTATCCTTCACTTTCTTCACAAAGTATTAACATTTTATAACATAAAAGCAAATATGTCAATTATATTAACGTAAACTCATCACAGAAAGTTTGTAATAAAAAATATTTCTGACGGATTATGGAATTAAATCCACCCGTCGCCGGAGCGATTTCACTCGAGCCAAGCTCGAATTTCACATTGCAGAGCAATATTTCACCCACCGCAGGTGGATTTAACTGAAAAAAGCAAGTCTTTCGACTTGCTTTTTCCGTGGCACCCCCAGTAGGAATCGAACCTACAACAGACCCTTAGGAGGGGCCCGTTATATCCATTTAACTATGGGGGCATATTCTATTCGGGCGGCTGATGACCGCCCGAATATATTACCACTTTATGTTTTGTTAGTCAAGATGTACGCTCTTATTTTTTGCTCCAGAAAAGATAGTCGGAAATCAGAATTGCTCTTGTCGGAGCCGCTTCAACACCGCCTATTTTAAGAGGAGGTGCAACCAGAAAATAGTTGCCGGGCGTAACGTCTTCAAGGTTCAGTCCTTCAAGCAGAGGGATGTCTGCGCCGAGAAATGCTCTGTGTGGTCCTGTCTGTGCACCTTGCGTGCCGACCGAGTTTGAATCCGTGCCGACGAGCTTTACACCAAGCGAAGCGAGTGCAAAAGCACCGTTTTCCGAAAAATATGCCTTGCCGCGACCTTTTATGATAACGCGTTCGCACCCTTCGGGAACGTTGTTATCAATAAAATCACCGTAAATCGGGCCTGCAGGAGCTTCAATTACCGTGCAGTCACCGACAAATCTCTCAAGCTCGAGCGTTTCTGTTGTTCCGCCGTTTTCAACGAAATGGTTAGGTGCATCAATATGCGTTGCATTGTGCAGACACATACAAAGCGCCGTCAGGTTGCAGTCAGCACCTTTTTTCATTTCTTCAAATCGGTGAATCTTCGGCTCGGGATCACCGGGATAAACCGGTGTGGTGAGGATGTCGCGGGAAATGTCAATTATTCTCATTTTGCTCACCTCATACAAAACTGTTTATCAGCCGTTGAGTACAGAGAAGTTCTTCTTGTTAGCCTTGTAAAGCTGCTTGTAAACCTCGAAATTCTTATCGTATACAGCCTTGTTTGCAGGGTTGGGCTTGTAGCTTGCCTCTACCTGAACAAGTGCCTTTGCCTTTTCCATGTTCTCAATTATGCCGAGACCAACTGCCGCTGTGATTGCCGCACCGACTGAGCCTGCATTCTGCGGACTGGGTGTTACTTCAATTGTTCTGCCTGTGCAGTCTGCAAGAATCTGGCAGGTGAGAGAGGAGAGAGCACCGCCGCCGACAAAACGGATGGTGTCGGAAGTTTTGATCTTCTTATCCTGTGTTTCGATAAACCAGCGAAGATGGTAGCAAACGCCTTCAAGCACTGCGCGGATAAGCTCCGTCTTGCCTGTTTCAAGGCTGATATTGAAGAACATTCCTCTTGCGTTGGGGTCTTCAAAGGGGCAGCGGTTGCCGTGAAGCCAGGGTGTGAATATTACGCCGCCGCAGCCTGCTGGAACATCCTTGATAGAATCTGTCATATAGTCGTAAAGGCTTGTGTAGACTGATTCTTTGCTTTCTGCAACGTTCTCTTTCTTGAGGTAAATGCCGATTTCGTCAAGTGCAAGGTGATCCTTTACCCACTCAAGACACTTGCCTGCGGTCTCAAGCTCTGCAAAGTAGTTGAAGTATCCGTCCTGAGCACCGACAATAGCAGCGATCATAGCTGATGTGTCAACAATGCTCTTGTCAACAACAGTTCCTACCCAGCCTGATGTGCCTGAGTAAACGTGAGTGTCGCCGAGTGCTGTTGCGCCTGCACCTACACCGATAAGTGATGCGTCACCGCCGCCGCCGAATACAGCTGTACCGGGGCAGAGACCGAGCTCAGCGGCCGATTTTTCTGTCAGCACACCGACCTTGTCGGATGATTTCTTGATTTCGGGAAGGTGATCGGGGTTAACACCGAGAAGCTTGCATATTGTCTTGCTCCAGCCTCTCTTGCCCTCGCGGATATCATAGAGCAGTGTGCCGAATGCAGAATCCTGCGTCATAACACATTCGCCCGTCATTTTGCAGATTATGTATTCTTTAACGTCGAGCCACTTGTGAATCTTCTTGAAATTCTCGGGCTCGTGTTTTTCGACCCATTTGTATTTGTAAACGGGATCTTTAACGCTTGCAGAAACAGCACCTGTTATGAGAAGTGAGGGGATAAGCTTGAATATGTTTGCACCTGCAATCTGTATGCCGTATGCCATATTCTCCTTGAGCTCCTCTTTTGCGCGCTGATCCATATAGCTGAATGCGTTACGGATAGGCTCACCGTTTTTGTCAACTATAACAAGACCCTGCATCTGTGAGCAGAATGAGATACCTGCAATTTCCTTGGGGTCAATACCTGTGTCTGCAAGCACCTTTTTGGTTGTGTTGCATATTGCGCTCCACCACTCGGCGGGAATCTGCTCGGCTGAGCCGTCGGGCTTTACGTGGAGTGAATATCCGTCCATAGCCGCACCGATGAGATTTACGGTTTTTTCTATTTCGAAAAGGCAGGTTTTAACACCTGTTGTACCGATATCGTATGCCATAATAAGAGTTTTACTCATATTTGTGCCCTCTCTTTCACAATACTATATAATAAAATATAACATATATTTTTATTAATTGCAACAAATTGCAGGGTAATTTATGTATTTGAATCAGTAATGTTGACCGAAGTGAGAAAAGTATTGTATAATCGCTGTATAAATAATTTTTCGGAGTGATTATAGAATGAAAATTTTTGATGATATATCTGCTCTTGTAGGCGCAACACCGCTTATGAGACTTGAGAGATTTGAAAAACAGCAGGGGATTGAAGCGGCAGTACTTGCAAAGCTCGAGTATTTTAATCCGGGCGGCAGTGTCAAAGACAGGGTAGCCCTGCACATAATTGAGCAGGCAGAAAAAGAAGGTAGGCTTATACCGGGCAGTGTTATCATTGAGCCGACGAGCGGCAACACGGGCATAGGTCTTGCAATGGTTGCAGCTGCAAAGGGATATAAGGTTATTCTCACAATGCCCGAGAGTATGTCGCTTGAGCGCAGACAGCTGCTTTCAGCCTACGGTGCCGAGCTTGTGCTGACACCTGCCGCAGAGGGGATGAGCGGAGCGGTTAAAAAGGCTGAAGAAATTGCCGCCGCTACCGCAAACAGCTTTATTGCGGGTCAGTTCACAAACCCCGATAATCCGCAGGCACATTACCTCTCAACAGGCCCCGAAATATATGCTGATACCGACGGTAATGTTGATATTTTTGTTGCTTCAATCGGTACGGGCGGCACAATCAGCGGCACTGCAAAGTATCTCAAAGAAAAAAATCCTGATATAAAAATTATCGGTGTTGAACCTGCTTCATCACCACTGCTCACAAAGGGGGTTGCGGGCGCACATAAAATTCAGGGCATCGGTGCAAACTTTGTGCCCGATACCCTGAACAGAGATATTATTGATGAAATTATAGCTGTCAGCGATGACAGAGCTTATGAATACGCGCGCCTTGTTGCAAAGGCTGAAGGCTGCCTTGTCGGCATCTCCTCGGGTGCAGCACTTGCGGCAGCCTGCGAAATTGCTTCAAAAACTGAAAACAAGGGCAAAAACATTGTTGTGCTTCTGCCTGACAGCGGAAGCAGATACCTGTCCTCAGGCGTTTTTGAGTAAGATATCAACCGCTTCGGTATATCCGTCAAAGCCCTTACCCTTTACAGTGGCAATGCACGCAAGGCGGATATATGAAACCTTACGGAATTCTTCTCTTTCGTCCGGGTCGGAGATATGCACCTCAACAGTAGGAATGCCGACGGTTTTTACTGCGTCAAGCAAGGCAACGCTTGTGTGGGTGTATGCACCTGGGTTGATAACAATTCCGTCGGTGTTGCCGTATGCCTGCTGAATTTTATCCACAAGGTCGCCCTCGTGGTTTGACTGATAAAACTCAACCTCAATGCCTTTGCTCACACAGTGAGCGGCAATCATATCCTTGAGATCCTCATAGGTTTTGCTGCCGTAAATATGCGGCTCTCTGATTCCGAGCATATTAAGGTTAGGTCCGTTTATTACAAGAATTTTCATATCAGCTCAAGTCCTTTCAGTATGCTCCTTGCCGTCTCGTCTTTTTCGGGCGCAACCTCAACCGTTATATCGCAGACTGCCTCGTAGTGGGGCAGTCTTTTTTTATACATTTCTTCAAGCGGATTGTTTATACTCAGCGGTCTGCCTTCGGTGTCAAGCTGTGATAAATCACGCTTTAAGAATACGACAACTGAGTTTTGTCTGAGTGCCTCTTTGTTTTCATCGCGCAATATTGCGCCGCCGCCTGTTGCGATTATTTTTCCGCTCTGCTTGCCTGCGTGTTTTACTGCCGCTGTTTCGGCGTTGCGGAAATATTCTTCACCGTTATCTTTGAATATTTCGGGTATCTCTCTGCCTTCGTTTTCTCTGATTAAATCATCTGTGTCGATAAGCTCTCTGCCGAGCATATCCGAAAGCGTTTTTGCGGCTGTTGATTTGCCGCAGCCGGGCATACCGACAAGCACTATGTTGAGCATCTGCTGCTCAAGTTTCTTTGTGATTTCAGTTGATTTGTCGCTGCCAAATTCTTTTCCGATAAAAGATTCTGCCGCCTTCACGCCCTGTGCACAGAGCATTGTAAGTCCGTTAACTGCAGGAATTGACAGCCTTTGAGCGTCAAGCAGAAGCTGAGTTTTTGACGGATTATAAATCAGGTCTGCAACACCTTTGCAGTTTTTGAAAATACCAAGGTCAATCGGGCTTTCACCGTTGTTCGGGTACATACCTACGGGTGTTGTGTTGATTATGTAATCGGCATCACTGTGTTTTGAAATGTTATTATAGTTGTCCGTTTCACTTCTGCGTGAAATGACGGTTACTTCCTTTGCGCCTTTATCGGTGCAGACGCATACAACGGTCTTGCTTGCGCCGCCGTTGCCGAGCACGATAACTTTTTTATCCTTTACATCAAAGCCTGCGCTGTCGAGAAGATAAGAAAAGCCGTAATAGTCGGTGTTGTCGCCGTAAAGTGTGCCGTCAGGCAGACGGGTTACCGTGTTGACAGAGCCGATTTTTTTGGCTGTGTCGGAAAGCTGTGACATATAGGGGATAACCGTTTCTTTGTAGGGGATAGTTACGTTCATTCCGTCAAAGCCGTCCGATGTCATAAATTCTTCAATTTCTTCAGGCTCTTTTTCATAGAGAGGGTATTCGTAATCGCCGAGCAATGCGTGAATCTGCGGCGAGTAGCTGTGGCCGAGCTTGCGGCCGAGAAGTCCGAAACGCATATTATTTCACTTTCTTTATATAATTTCAGAGTAACTGCCGAGGTATGAGAAACTCTCAAGCTCGTGCTCAAGCTCGCAGATAAGTTCAGCAAGGGCAGGGGAGTATACCGAAGCGTTGAGATCGAAATAGAACATAAACTCAAAATCGCTGCCTGCAATCGGTCGGCTTTCGAGCTTGGTGAGGTTTATGTTGCGTGCATAGAATCTGGATATGATTCTGTAAAGTGAGCCGGGTTTGTGCGGCAAAGCTAGCATAAGGCTCGTACGGTCAGCGCCGGGATAAATCTCGGGCTGCTTTGATATGCAGATAAAGCGTGTGTAATTGTTGCCTACATTCTGTACGGATTTCTTGAGAATTGTAAGTCCGTAGAGTGCGGCACAGCCCTGAGATGAAAGTGCTGCAATATCGTTTCTGTCCGATTCTGCAACAGCCTTTGCGGCAAGTGCCGTATTTGCGTATGCGGTAATTTTTACACCCTTGAGTGTGCTGAGAAACTGGCTGCTCTGGTTGATTGCCTGCTCGTGTGAGATTATTTCCTTTATATTCTCAAGCTTTACACCGGGTTTGGTAAGCAGGCAATGGTTGATCTGCACCCTTGTGCTTCTGACAATATAGAAATTATGCTTTGTCATTAGGTCGTAAATATGGTTGACCGAGCCTGCTGTACTGTTCTCAATCGGAAGCACACCGTATTTGCAAAGCCCTTTGTCAATTGCGTTGAAAACAGCGTCAAACGATGTGCAGTAGGTGATGTTGGGAACAGAGAAAAGCTTTTCGCAGGCAATCTGTGCAAAAGCACCTTCCGTACCCTGGCAGGCAACGCTTGCACGCTCAGGGAAGAGCTTATCGGTGTTGTTTACAGCATAAGCTATGATATCTTCATATTTAGATTTAGGCAAAATTATCTTGCTCTGATATGAGCGCGAAAGCTCCATAAGAAGTGAGAACATAACCCTTGCCGATGCCTCGTGTTCTTCGCCTGCAAGCTCCGACACACGGTTGAGCAGTGCACGCTCGCGGTTAGGGTCGTAGATTCTCATTCCGTTTTCGATTTTGTATTTTGCAACCTCAGCCGCACACTCCATTCGCTCTTTGAGAAGTTCTACCAGCTGAGAGTCGATTCTGTCTATGTCTTTTCTTATTTTTTCAAGTTCCATTTTTCATACACTCTTTCTCAAAATCAGGTCGGTTATTGCGATTGCTGCAGCTGCTTCCACGCAGGGTACGGCACGCTGAACAATGCAGGGATCGTGTCTGCCGCCGACTCTTATTGTTGTGTTCTGTTTCTCTTTAAGTGATACGGTGTTCTGCTCAACTGCTATTGACGGTGTCGGTTTGATTGCAACGCGGAAAATAACGGGCATTGCGTTTGATATACCGCCGAGAATACCGCCGCAGTTGTTTGTGTGTGTGCGTACGTTTCCGTTTTCATCGCAGTAAAACTCATCGTTGTTTTCGCTGCCGTACATATTGCACACGTCAAAGCCTGCACCGAATTCTATTCCCTTTACTGCAGGAATACCGAAGGCGATAAGTGAAATGCGGTTTTCGATTCCGTCAAACATATGCTCGCCGATTCCTGCAGGCAAGCCCGTAACGGCGCATTCTATACTGCCGCCTACCGAGTTCCCCTCAGACTTTGCTTTCAGGATTTCTGCCTTCATTTTATCTGCGGCACCGTCATCGATACAGCAGAATTTTTTCTCTTTAAGCTGTGCGAGCTCATCAGCGGTTACATTCACCGGGTCAAAGCGCTTATCTTCCACACCGTGAATTGACGCGATGTGTGCGCCGACTGTGATTCCCTGCTTTGCAAGCCACTGCATACACATACCGCCTGCAATACACATAGGTGCGGTAAGCCTGCCGGAAAAATGTCCGCCGCCGGTAGCATTATAGCTTTCACCGTATTTCATTTTTGCGGTGTAGTCGGCGTGCCCCGGGCGCGGAGTGTTGTTTATCTCCGAATAATCATGCTGCTTACGGTTGGTGTTATATATTACAGCCTCCACAGTGTCCGAATCAATGACTGAATCCGTGACTCCCGAAATGAACTCGACTTTATCAGCTTCTTTTCTCGGGGTTGAAAATTCATCTTTTCCGGGTGCGCGTCTTGCCATAAATGCGGCAAGCTCTTCCTCGTCAATGCGGAATCCTTTCGGGAATCCCTCAACAGTTACACCGATTGAATCGGAATGTGACTGACCGTATATTGTTATTCTTAAGTTTTCGCCGAATGTTGATGACATACGGTTTGCCTCCTGTTATTCAAGGGTCTGTATCTTTGCTCCGAGCTTGCTGATTTCTTCAAAAAATGTCGGAAAAGATTTGTTTACCGCCTGTGCGTTTGTTATTGTAACCTCGTTTTTACATCCGCTTGCGGCAACCGCGGTGCTCATTACAATGCGGTGGTCGTTAAACGAATCAACCGTGCCGCCTCTCAGTGTGCCGCTGCCGTAAACCGTGAGTGAGTCGTCTGTTGTTTCAGCTTTACCGCCGAGATTTTTTATCATTTCAGATGTGGAAAGCAGTCTGTCGCTTTCTTTTATTTTAAGTCTTGCCGCGTTGTAAAACTGAGTTGTGCCCTTTCTGAAACAGCTTGTTACAGCAAGCACCGGCACAAGGTCGGGAATGTCACCGACATCAATTCTTATATGTTCATTTTCGTCTGCATCGGTTAACATCTTTGCAATTTCGGCAACTGCTTTGTCACCCTGAACAGAGCTGCTTGTCAAGTTGCTGCACTTTACATTGTTGCCGCTTATTGCGTTGGCGCAAATGAAGAATGCTCCGTTTGACCAGTCACCTTCAACACTGTAATTTTCAGGTGAAATATATCCGTCTGAAGCGTATATTTTTATGGTGTTTCCTGTGAAATCTGTTTTGATTCCGAAGCTTTTCAGAACGTCAAGAGTCATATCAATATACGGCTTTGACTGTATCTGCCCTGTTATGGTAACCGTTGATTCTGCGTGGGTTACGGGTAACGCGAGCAGAAGTCCGCTTATAAACTGAGAGCTTACCTCACCGCTGATTTCGTATGTGCCCGCAGTGAGCTTGCCTTCGAGTGTGAGCGGCAAAGAATCAGCCGACAGTGAAACACCGTGTTCGGTAAGTGCCGAGCACAGCTGAGTTATCGGACGCTGCGGTAATTTGCCCTCTCCGTAAAGTGAAATCACTTTACCTGAAGTTGCGGCAACAGGCAGCATAAAACGCAGGGTCGATCCGCTTTCGTGACAGTTTAGTGTAACACTTTCTGCCGTCCGGGTTATCGGTTCAACCAAGAAGCCGTATTCTGTTTTTGAAATTTTTGCTCCGAGCTCTCTGAGACACTGTGCGGTTGCTTCTATATCGACAGATGTTGTCGAGCATCTGACCTTTGTAGGCTTATCTGCAAACGCGGCACATATCAGCGCACGGTGCGCAACCGATTTTGATGCAGGCGCATCAATGTTGCCGATGAGAGGGGATGGGGTAATGACAGCTTCCATTTTATTTCATTCCAAGCGTAATAATTTCTTTCAGCTCACTGTAATCGCATTTCTTAAGTATGCTTTTACCTTTTTCTGTTGGCAGAACAAGTGTTATTGAGCCGTTTGCGTTTTTCTTATCTTTGAGTGTTGCACTGTAAATATCGTCAACACTGTAGTCAAATCTGTCAGGCAGATTGTATTTTTTAAGCAGTGAGAGAAGTATATCGAGAGCTTCTGCTTCGCAAATGCCTTTGGCTGTGCAGGCTTTGGTTATTGCGACCATACCTGCGGCAACGGCACTGCCGTGAGGTGTGCTGTATCCGCTGAGAACCTCTATTGCGTGAGCGACCGTATGACCGAAGTTGAGGAATGCTCTTTCGCCCTTTTCAAATTCATCGGCTTCAACAACTCTTGCCTTGATTGATACACAGCGTGCAACCGTCGCCTGTATATCTATATCGTTTCCGAGCATATCGAGCAGCTCGCTGTCGCAGAACATACCGTATTTTATAACTTCACCCATGCCGTTGGCAAATTCTTCATCGGGCAAGGTGTCAAAACAGTCGATATCGCAGATTACAAGCTTCGGCTGGTGAAACGCACCTGCGAGATTTTTGCCTGCGTCAAGATCTATTGCGGTTTTACCGCCTACCGATGAATCAACTGCCGCAAGCAACGATGTCGGTATCTGCACAAAGCTGATACCCCTCATATATGTGGCTGCGGCAAATCCGCAAAGGTCGCCGACCACACCGCCGCCGAGTGCTACAAATGTGTCACTGCGGCTGAAGCTGTTCTCTGCGGCAAAGTTGAGGATTGCAATCAGGTTGTCTGCATTCTTTGAGCTTTCGCCGTGCGGTATAACAAAATCATACACTTCAAACCCGCTTGCGGCAAGGCTTGCTTTTACCGGTTTAATCCAAAGCGATGCCACATTATCGTCACTTACAATAAGTGTTTTGCCGCCGATACCGAGCTTTTTCATTTCGTCTCCGACGGTGCCGATAATTCCGCTGCCGATATGTACTTTATAGGGTTTGCCTGTGTTTACTGCTATTTCTGTCATTTGCTGTCAACTGCTTCCTTGATTAATCTTCCTTCGCGAAGCAACTCTTCGATTTTATCGGCATCGCCTGCTCTGAGTGCTTCGCTGTATTTTTTCAGGTTTTCTGTGAGAAGTTCAATTTCCGTAATCAGGTTTTCGGAGTTTGCCATAAAAAGCTCGGTCCACATTTTTTCGTTGAGCCAGGCAACACGTGTCAGGTCCTTGTAGCTTCCTGCGGAAAATCCTTTGTGCACCTTTGAACGGGGGCTCTTTACATATGCGTTTGAAACAACGTGCGCAAGCTGTGATGTGTATGCTATGTTCACGTCGTGAATCTGTGCGGTGGAGAGTGTAACGCTGCCGAAGCCTGCAACAACGAGAGCTTCTTTGAGCCTTGCCAGAAGATGCAGATCTTCATCGGGCTTTGGTACAAGTATCATTGTCGCACCGTCAAACAGAGTTTCCTTTGCGTTTTTGAGTCCGGAAAACTGGGTGCCTGCCATCGGGTGACCTCCGACAAAGTCAAAGCCGTATTCTGCAGCTGTTTCAAAACACTGCGGACATACGTTCATTTTTGTGCCGCAAAGGTCAACCACGACCGTTCCTTTTTTTACAAACGGCGCAATACTCTTTATATAGTTTACTACAGCTTCGGGATAAAGTGCAACAAAAATATAATCACATTCGCAAACTGTTTCGTTTGTCAGCGGCTTGTCAATTATTTTTGCCATAACCGCATAGTCGGTGACTGCCGTGTTTATATCGTAACCGAGCACGTCAACGCCTGCTCTTTTGTATGCCTTTGCGAGTGAGCCTCCGATAAGTCCGAGGCCGCAGATACCTACTTTCATTGTTTTATCCTCCTAAGCTATTTTCAGTCAAGTGATTTTACAGCCTCACGGATTGCAAATACGCGTTTTGCAACATCGTCAAACTGTTCGGGTGTGAGTGACTGAGGTCCGTCGCAGAGTGCGCGCGGCGGGTCGTTATGTACCTCGATCATAAGTCCGTCTGCACCTGCAGCGGCTGCAGCCATTGCCATTGGCTTTACGAGCTTTGCAACGCCGCAGGCATGGCTCGGGTCAATTACTATCGGCAGATGAGTCAGCTCCTTGAGCATCGGCACGGCGGAGAGATCGAGCGTGTTGCGTGTGTAGGTCTCAAATGTGCGTATGCCTCTTTCACACAGTATGATTTTTTCGTTTCCGCCTGCCATAATGTATTCTGCGCTCATAAGCAGTTCCTTGAGTGTGTTTGCAAGACCTCTTTTGAGAAGAATCGGTTTGTCTGTTTTGCCGAGCTCTTTGAGCAGTTCAAAGTTCTGCATATTGCGTGCGCCTACCTGAATTACATCAACGTTTTCAAACAGAGGCAGATGATTTGCGTTCATAATTTCAGTTACTATCGGCATACCCGTCTTTTCTTTGGCTTCAAGAAGAAGCTCAAGTCCCTCTGCCTTCAGACCCTGAAAATCATAGGGGGAGGTGCGGGGCTTGAATGCGCCGCCTCTGAGCAGTGTTGCGCCCGATGCGTTTACCTTTGTTGCTATTTCAAGCAGCTGTGCTTCGCTCTCTACCGAGCAGGGACCTGCGATTATCGCAAATTCACCGCCGCCGATTTTAACGCCTGAGCAGTCAACTACCGTGTCATCGGGATGGAACTTACGGTTTGCGTTTTTGAACGGATCTGAAATTCTTTTTACACATTCTACAATCTCAAGGCCTTCGATAAGGTCGGTGTCGATATTTGTCGTGTTGCCTACGAGACCGAGCAGCGTCTGATACTCACCCTTTGATATATGAACAGCTACCTTCTGCTCTTCAAACCAACTTATAAGGTTATTGATCTGCTGTGTCGTTGCTTCGTTTTTGAGTACTACTACCATTGTGTTTTACCAACCTTTCAAAAAAATAAGAGCTTTGCAGTGATTCGACTGCAAAGCTCCTGAAAAAACTTTTTTAATGCCTTTTCGGCGCAGCAAAAATCACTTCTACTATTTATTTCTCTGCGAAATAAAAGTAAAAGTAATAAAACTCGTATGCTGTTGCGTTTGTTTTGCAAAGCATTGTTTTTGCTCCGTTTCTCCGAAAATTTGCTTGCATTATACACCCGTAAAAACTGAATGTCAATAGTTTTTGCAAAAATAATTTTATCGCTTTTAATCGCTAAAGTTTATTGCTTATTATTTGCGTTTTTGTCTTGAAAAAGCAATGTATTCGTGTTAGTATAAAACTTATAATGAATAAATACGAAAGACGGAGGTGCGGATATATGTCGGCAGGTTGTGTTGATCTTCACACGCATTCAAACTGTTCGGACGGCTCAATGTCACCGTCTGAGCTTGTGATTCACGCAGCTCAGTGCGGTCTGGCAGCAATCGCACTCACCGATCACGATACGGTCAGCGGTGTGGCGGAAGCTGTAGCTCAGGGCAGAATCAGCGGCATAGAGGTAGTTCCGGGAATTGAGTTTTCTGCACGTTCAAAAACCCTGACGCACATACTGGGCTATTATATTGATATCAACAACTCCGGAATAGTATCAATTCTCAAAGAGGTTGTCGAAAAACGTAAAGAGCGCAATGTCAGGACGGCGGAATTGCTGCGTGAGCTCGGTTTTGACGTTACCGTCGAAGAGGCTGCAAAGCTTGCTGTGGGCGGAATAATCGGCAGAGCGCACTATGCAAAGCTGCTTATGGATAAAGGTTACACCTCATCTGTCAAGGAGAGCTTCGACAAATATCTGGCCTCGGGTAAACCTGCTTATTTCAGCAACCAGAAGCTTGAGGCAAAGCGCATTATCGAGGCAATTCATGCTGCAGGCGGTGTTGCTTTTCTTGCGCATCCTCATCAGATGAAGCTCGGTGACGGGCTTGAGGATTATGTAAATGAGCTTGTATCCTACGGCCTTGACGGTATTGAAGGCTATTACAGTGAGTATGACGAAGCAATGCAGAATGAATATCAGGCGCTTGCAAAACGCTATGGCCTGATGATATCGGGCGGCACTGATTTTCACTGCGATATGAAACCGCACATCTCAATCGGTACAGGCATTGACGGCAACGTATGTGTGCCTTACAGTGTGCTTGAAACAATAAAGAAATCGGCAGGCGTAAGATGAATAAAGCGATCAGAGAAAGTATATCCGGTCTTGTTGCACGCGGCAGGGCAGTTGTTGCGATTGACGGCAACTGTGCCTCGGGTAAATCAACGCTTGCAAACGAAATACAGTGCACTTTTGGCGGCACGGTTATACATGCCGACAGCTTTTTCCTTCCGCCCGATATGCGCAGTGAAGAGCGCTTGTCTGAGCCGGGCGGTAATTTCCACTATGAGCGATTTAAAAGTGAGGTTGTTGACAATCTCGATTCAGCTATGCCTTTTACTTACGGTGTGTTCGATTGCCGGAGTGGTAAAGTTACCGATACCGTTACTGTCAATGAACCTGCTCTTATCATAATAGAAGGCAGCTACTGTATGCATCCGAAGCTTGAGGCCGATTATGACCTGCGCATTTTCTGCCGTACGGATTACCAAACTCAGCTTGAACGTATCACCAAACGCAACGGCGAAGATGCGACTGTTAATTTTATTGAAAAATGGATACCGCTTGAAAACAGATATTTTGATTTTTTCGGTATCCCTGACACTTGTCATATATTATCAAATACATAAAACCCCACGGAGGTAAAAACATGAAAGACTACGTACTTCACCTGGAAAATTCCGCAGATGTATGGGAGAATTCGACTCCCGTCGGTAACGGCTCAATGGGACTTAGCATTTTCGGCAGAACTGACAGCGAGCTGTTTGTTCTCAACGAAGAAACCGTATGGGACGAGAAAACCGATATGAAGCCTGCCGGAGACTTTAAAGATAAGATTGATCACATCCGTTCTCTCTTTCTTGAAGGCAAGAATTTTGAGGCTGCAAAGTGGGCAGAGGATAACCTTGAAAATGATTTCAACGTTATCGCTTCCTTCGAGGTTGCGGGCAGAGTATATATTGATTTTGACAATAAGGCCAAGGCGAAGAATTACAGCCGTGACCTCTGCCTAAACAACGGTATTGCAACAGTAAAGTATACCAAGAAAGATGTTGAAACCGTTGAAGAGTGCTTTGCTTCTTATGAAGAAAAGCTTATAGCTTCAAAGTTCACTTTCTCCGCTCCTTCATCGTTCACTCTCCGCTTTGAACGTGATTTTGTAAAAAGCTATATGACAGAAGATAATACGCTTACCGTACGTTGCGGCACAGCAAACGGCACACACGCTTTTGCTGTCGGCATAAAGGTTGTAACCGACGGTGAGGTTTCTGCCGATGACGGCAAACTCCGTGTCGAAGCCGCAAACGAAGCTGTTATCTATATCAGCATTGTTACCGATAATATCGCCGAAAACTATATCGATGTCTGCAACGCAAAGCTTGCGGCAGCACCCGATTATGAAGCTCTCAAAAAAGCACATATAAAAAGCTTTTCTGCGATTATGACACGCTCCGATATCAGCTTCAGGGGTGATGAAGCGCTTGAATCAATGCCTGTCAGCGCAAGACTTGAAAGACTTAAGAAGGACAAGAAAGCAACCGACTTCGGTCTTATGTCACTTTACTGGCAGTTCGGCAAATACCTTCTTGTCAGCTCCAGCCGTCCCGGTACACTTCCTGCAAATCTTCAGGGTGTATGGGGTGAGCGTATGCAGAATCCGTGGAACGCTGACTACCACACAAACATCAACCTTCAGATGAATTACTGGCAGGCAGAGCAGGCAAATATTTCCGAGTGTACTCAGGCTCTGTTTGATTATATGAATACAAATCTTCTTGTCGGCGGCAGAAAAGCTGCGCAGGATTATTACGGCTGCAAGGGTACGGTCACTCATCATCTGAGCGATATTTACGGCTTCAATGCCCCTGCAGACGGTGTGTGGGGCTTGTGGCCGATGGGCGGCGCATGGCTTGCTTTCCATATGTGGGAGCACTACCTCTACACTCAGGATCTTGCATACCTCAAGGATACCGCTTATGAGTATATCAAAGCCTGTGTCGAATTTTTCCTTGATTATATGGTTGAGGATTCACAGGGCAGACTTCTCACAGGACCCTCCGCTTCACCCGAAAACGATTATATCGGTGCAGACGGCAAGCCCGTTTGTATGTGTATGTCCCCGACAATGGACGTTGAAATTGTCAGCGGTCTGTTAGAGTTCTATATTGAAACAGAAAAGCTTCTCGGCATTGACTGTGAAACAGCCGCAAAGGCTGCCGAAGCGCTCGGCAAAATGCCTCCGATTCAGATCGGTAAGCACGGTCAGCTTATGGAGTGGCTTGAGGATTATAAGGAGGCAGAGCCGGGTCACCGTCACATTTCCCACGCATTCGGCATTTATCCTGCTGACCTTATCACTAGAGCAACACCCGATTTGTACAAGGCTATCAGAGTCACTATCGACCGCAGACTTGCAAACGGCGGCGGTCACACAGGCTGGAGCAGAGCGTGGCTTATAAACCTCTTTGCACGTCTGCGTGACGGTGAAGCAACTTATGAGCATATCAGACTTCTCTTCACACGCTCAACTCTTCCAAATCTCTACGACACTCATCCGCCTTTCCAGATCGACGGCAACTTCGGCGGTGCAGCAGGTATGGGTGAAATGCTTGTGCAGAGTCACGAGGGCTTTATATCTCTTCTGCCTGCAACAAGCAAGCTTCTTTCGGGCAGCTTCAGCGGACTTAAGGCAAGAGGTAATGTTGAGATTTCAGCTGAGTTTGAGTGCGGCAAGGTAAATTCGTTTGAGCTTATCAGCGCAGACGATAAATGCATCGGTGTTGAAATTGAAAATGCCGCAACAGTTTCCTGCGGCGGCAAAGAGTATAAGGCTGACGGCGGCATATTTATGCTCGACGTAAAGGCGGGCGAAAAACTCACCTGCACGGTTATGTATTAAACAGTGTCTGCACTGCGAGTATGAGCGCAACGCCCGGTGAGCCCAGCACGGCTGCCGTGCCGAGCGTATACCAGTTAACGGCGAGCTGTGTGCCTGTGACAAGACCTATCAGCTTCACGGCATACACTGCGGTAATCCCCTGAGCGGCACTTGCGAATATACCTCTGAAAAGGCATTTGTGTTTTAACATAACTGCCGTAAGTGTCAGCACACATATTGCGGCGTAAATAACGGGCACGGTGTTAATTCCCATAGCTGTGCAACCTCGTTTCGGTTGATTTCAGGTTTCTTTCTCTGGCAAGTGTAAGCAGGTAGCGATGCCTTGCTTTTAGTGATTCGATTTCATAAATCGTCGCTTCAACAAGGTCGTTATCGCATTGCAGCTCAAACCTTTCGTAAGCGAGAGTCAGCGCATTACTTAATCTGTGGATTTCGCATATCAGCTCTTCGTCATCCTCGTTGTGGCACTTCTTCTTTGTAATCAACTGCGTTATAGTCATTTTCGTCCTCCGTTTCACTAAACTATATGATTAAAGGATGGGCGGATATGCACAAAAATATACCTACGGAGGAAAATATTATGTATATGACAAAGCTCAGTCCCTTTTCTGTAAGAACAATCTGGGGCGGCAGAAAACTTATTGATAATTACGGTATAAAGACCGACCTTGAAAACTGTGCGGAAGCATGGATGCTTTCCTGCTTTGAAAACTTTGAAAGCACTGTTGCGCAGGGTGAGTATGCAGGCAAAACTCTCACTCAGGTCATAGCTGAGTGCAGCAAGGATATCCTCGGTAAAAATGCCGCTAATTTTGAGTATTTCCCGATTCTTATCAAATTCATCGATGCAGCGGATGACCTCTCCGTTCAGGTTCACCCCGATGATGAATATGCCGCACAGTATAACGGCGGCTACGGCAAGACCGAGTGTTGGTACATAATGGACTGTGAGCCCGGTGCACGCATCATCTACGGCTTTAAGGATAAGATTTCAACTGAGGAATTTGCAAAGGCAATCGAGGAAAACAGAATTGACGACGTTGTCAACTATGTAGAGGTTAAGAAGGGCGATTTCTTCCTTATCGAGGCAGGCACACTCCACGCAATCTGTAAGGGTATCCTGCTTGCAGAGGTTCAGCAGAATTCAAACGTTACCTTCCGTGCTTATGATTACAACCGCTTTGATGCAAAGTGCAACGGTCCCAGACCGCTTCATATCAAAGAAACACTTGACGTTACAAAATGCGAGCCGCCCTGCCCGTCAATTCCGACTCTCACAAAGGTTGAGCAGCTTGACGGCGCTGTCAGAACAGAGCTTGTCAGCTTTGAGCTTTTCAGCGTTAATAAGGTTGAAATCAGCGGCACTTATACAAGTTCGGCTGATGAAAATTCATTTGTTCACATTATGGTGCTCGACGGTAACGGCACAATCTCCTGCGGCGATGTCAGCTTTGACATTACCAAGGGTGAGGGTGTGTTTGTTCCTGCAGCTGCAGGTGAATACACGGTAAACGGCACAATTACAGTGCTTGAAAGCAGAGTTTAAAGCAGTTTATCTGTGATAAACTGCAGCGATATAAATCCTTCGGATTTTCGATATGCCTTACGGCGCGATATATCCTTACGGATGTGATATGTGCTGAGGCACACAAAGGATTTATATCATATCGCAGGCGAGTGTAACGAGCCTATATCGAATTTTGCGTTGAGCAAAATATATCGAGTGAACGCAAGTTCACATATAGTGAAAACATTTAATTTTCCGGAGAGTACAAATGGCAGTTTTATCCGCACAAAATCTGAATATGACTTTTGGCGACAGAACTCTTTTTGACGGTGTATCGTTTGAGATAAATGCAGGTGAAAGAGTCGGTCTGATCGGCGCCAACGGAACAGGAAAGACGACCTTGTTCCGCCTTGTCCTCGGCACTGAAAAGCCAACCTCGGGCGAAATCCATCCCGGCAGAAATACTGTTGTCGGCTATATGGAGCAGCACGCCTGCCGCAATTCTCATAAAACCATCTATGATGAGATTATGACGGTGTTTGACCCGCTCATTGAGATTGAAAAGCGTCTTGAGCAGCTCAACAGAATGATAGACAACGGCGGCGATATTGATGCGCTGATTGATGAGCAGCTGCGCCTTACCGAAAAGTTTGAGCGTGACGGCGGACTTACCTGCCGCAGCAGAGCACGTTCTACTCTTGTCGGCCTCGGCTTTGCTGCAGATACTCATACTCTCACCTGTGACAAGCTCAGCGGCGGCCAGCGTTCAAAGCTGAGCCTGGGCAAGCTTCTTTTGTCTGCGCCCGATCTGCTGCTGCTCGATGAGCCGACAAACCATCTTGATATCGAAAGCGTCGAATGGCTTGAAGCGTTCCTTGCCGATTATAAGGGTGCGGCTCTGATTATTTCGCATGACCGTTATTTTCTTGACCGTGTTACAACGCGAACAATGGAAATCGAGCACCGCAAGATGCGTATCTATAAGGGCGGATATTCCGAGTTTATAAAGCAGAAAGAAAAGGATAAAGAGATTGCTCAGCGTCATTATGACAATACGATGGACGAGGTTCACCGCATTGAAAAAATGATTGAGCAGCAACGCAGATGGAACCGTGAACGCAATATCAGAACTGCGGAACACAAGCAGAAATCCATTGACAGGCTTATGGACGGACTCGAAAAGCCAGAGGCTGATGAGGCAACGCTCAGGTTTGAGTTTAAAACGCTTGTCGAAACTGGCAACGACGTGCTTATCTGTCAGGGACTTGCAAAGGGCTTCGGCGGTGAACCGCTGTTTAAAAATGCAGATATGCTTCTCAAAAAAGGCGAGCGTGTGTTCCTGCTTGGTGCAAACGGTTGCGGCAAAACAACGTTCCTGCGCGTTGTTATGGGCGAATATATTCCGCAGGTAGGTCTGCGCAAGTTCGGTGAAAATGTGCGTGTCGGCTATTTCGATCAGACGCTCAGCGGATTAAATGACGATAAGACCGTGCTCGATGAGGTGTGGGATCAGTACCGCAGACTTTCACAGACTCAGGTCAGAAATGCGCTTGCAGCCTTCCTGTTCAGAGGTGATGCCGTTTTTGCACGTGTCGGTGACCTGAGCGGCGGTGAAAAGGCGAGGGTAGCTTTGCTTAAGCTTATGCTCGGCGGTTACAATCTGCTGCTGCTTGACGAGCCTACAAACCACCTCGATATCACTTCAAGAGAAGCTCTTGAGGATGCACTTCTCGGCTACAACGGCACAATGCTGATTGTTTCGCACGACAGATACTTTATCAACAAGCTGTCTACCCGCATTCTGCGTCTGGGTAAAGAAAAAATCGAGGAATTCGGCAACGATTATGATGAGTATCTTGCACGCCTTGAAGCACTTAAGCAGGATGTAAAGGTTGAGAAAGAAAAGGCTGCACCCAAGGTAGATAATTATAAGCTTCGCAAGGAGCGTGAGAGCGAGAAGAGAAAGCTCAACACCGCCTTTAAACGTTGCGAAGAAAATATAGAAAACACGGAAGCTCTCATAAACGAAACGCAGGCGGAGCTTGAAAGCCCCGAAACTACTGCGGATTACGAAAAAATTATGGATCTTACGGCTCAGCTGGAGGAGCTTAATATAAAGCTTGAGCAGCTCTATGAAGACTGGGAGAATATTCAGCTCAGGCTTGCTGAATACGAATAAACAAAGGAGGAGATTCCTTATGAAAAACATACTCAATGCCAATTGGATCAAAAGTCCCAAGCTTTCAAAAGAGTGCGAAATCTGCTATACAAAGCAGTTCAGCACCGTAAAGACTGTAAAAAAAGCGAGCCTTGAGATAACCTCTCTGGGTACATACGTTGCACGTATTAACGGTAAAAAAATCGGCGACCAGGTTATGACACCCGGTTGGACAGCTTACCGCAAGCGTCTTCAGGTTGAAACATATGATATAACCGATATGCTCGGCGAAGAAAATACGCTTTCTGTCGGTGTAGGTCCCGGCTGGAAGGGCAGATATTTTACAGGTAATGAAAGATGTGCCGAATATTTCCTCGGTGTGCGCGAAACAGCGCTCATCTGTGCTCTTACACTTGAATATGATGACGGTACTGAAGAAGTAATTGTCACTGACGATACATGGGTTACCGAGTTTGGCAAAAATGTTTATTCCGACCTTTATAACGGCTATAAGTATGATCCGCTTTATGTCGATCCCAAGCCGATGGATGCCGTCATTTTCCCGAAGAAAACCGATATTCTCATCGATCGTGACGGCGAAAAAATCATCGAGCAGGAAAGACTTGAGGCAAAGGAAATCATCATCACGCCCAAGGGTGAAACCGTTATTGATTTCGGTCAGAATATGACGGGTTATGTTGAGTTCAGGGTCAAGGGCAACAAGGGCGAAACCGTTACTATTGAGCACGCTGAGGTGCTTGACGCTCAGGGTAACTTCTACCGCGACAATCTCCGCAGCGCTCTTGCCAAGGCAGAGTTTGTCTGTGACGGTGAGGAGCATATTCACAAGCCCGATCATACTTTCTTCGGCTTCCGCTATATCCGCCTTACAGGCTGGAGCGACGAAATCAAAAAAGAGAATTTCACAGCTATCGTTGTGCATTCCGATATGAAGCGCACAGGCCATTTTGAGTGTTCTGATTCAAGACTCAATAAACTGTATTCAAATATCATCTGGGGTCAGAAAGGTAACTACCTTGATGTTCCCACAGACTGTCCTCAGCGTGATGAGCGCCTCGGCTGGACAGGCGATGCGCAGGTGTTTATCAAGGCTGCAGCTTATAACTACGATGTTGAGCGTTTCTTCCTCAAGTGGCTTGCCGACCTTCGTGCCGACCAGCGCCCGTGGGGTACAATCCCTCACGTTATTCCCGATATTTTCGACTGCGATGAAAATTCTTCCGCTGCCTGGGCGGATGCCGCCACTGTCTGTCCGTGGCAGATTTATCTTTCATACGGCAATAAGGAGCTTATCGAAAAATCCCTTCAGTCAATGAAAGATTATATTGAGTATATAGAAATGCAGAGCCGTGACGGAATCTGGTGCAAGAGCTGGCACTTCGGCGATTGGCTCAACCTTGATGCAAGCGATGTCGGTAAATGCGACATCGGCACAGATAAGAACCTTATTGCAACCGCTTATTACATTTATTCAAGCTCAATCCTCATCAAGGCAATGAAGCTCTTTGGTGAAGATACTGCAGAGCAGGAGGCAAAGCGTGAGGCTTCAATCCTTGCTTTCAGAAGAGAGTTTATGCTCGACGGCAGAATCAAGCCGGAGTATGCCACACAGACAGCCTGCGTGCTTGCTGTCCATTTCGGTATCAGTGACGATGTTGCTCAGACTGCATCACAGCTCAATGAGCTTGTAACAGAGTGCGGACACCTCAAGACAGGCTTTGTCGGCACACCTTATCTGCTTCACGCTCTTACCGATAACGGCTATGCCGAAACTGCATACAGCCTTATCCTGCGTGATGAGTATCCGTCATGGCTATTCTCGGTTAAGATGGGTGCCACAACAATCTGGGAGCATTGGGACAGCCTTCGCGAAGACGGCTCAATGTGGAGCACTGATATGAATTCCTTCAACCACTATGCCTACGGTGCAGTTGCCGATTGGATGTACGGCGATATGGCAGGTATCAACGTTGATGAAGCAAACCCTGCATATAAGCACATTATCCTCAAACCTGTCACAGACAGCCGTCTTGATTGGGTTAAAGCAAGTGTTGACACACGTATGGGCACTGTTGCAAGCGAATGGAAGCGCGAAAACGGTAAGGTTACATATATCTTTACCGTTCCCGAGCAGAGCACAGCTACCGCTTATCTGCCTGACGGTGTTCACGAGCTTGCAGGCGGCACGCATACTTTTACAGTCGGCTGATAGTTTACATTTTCTTGACGAATATTGTCGCCTTTTTGTTGACACCTTGAGTTTTGTATGATATATTCGTTTTATAAAAAATAATACGGATAGAGGTTGCGGCTTTCATAAGTAATTCTGCTGTGTATCGGGTTTTATGCAGGATGAAAGGGTGAGCTGCCGAAGCTTAAAGAACGTTTCCCGTTTCAGGCTCTTTTTGCTGGGACGTCAGGATAATATCCTGCGTACTGTCACAAAACTTGTGGAGTGCTATCATATATCATTAATGTCATCAGAATGACACGGTTGGTATTTTGTACTCACCGTGTCATTTTTTTGTTAATAATTTTTTAGGAGTGACTGTAATGTCAAAGACAAGAAAAATTCTGTTGGCTGTTGTCGCGCTGGCAATAGTCGGTCTGCTTGCTTTTGCATTTGTTTCAGACGGTGCACTTGCAACTGCTCCGTGTGTCGATTGCGGTGGCGCGGGCCTTGTTGAAGAAGCTGCCTGCGAAACCTGCGGCGGTGAAGGTGCTGTGCGTGCATCGTGGTGGGCTCTCGTGCCTCCTGTTATTGCAATCGGTCTTGCGCTGATTACAAAAGAGGTTTACAGCTCGCTGTTCATCGGTATTCTTGCCGGTGCAATCCTCGGTGCTGATTTCAGTTTTACCGGCACAATGGATGTCCTCACAAACGACGGCCTTATTTCTGCCGTTTCAGGTACTGCGGGTATCTTCGTGTTCCTCGTTATTCTCGGTGTTCTCGTTGCCCTTATCAATAAGTCCGGTGCTTCTGCAGCATTCGGCAGATGGGCAGAAACCCACATCAAGAGCCGCACGGGTGCAATGCTTGCCACCTTTGTTCTCGGCGTTCTTATCTTTATTGATGACTACTTCAACTGCCTTACGGTTGGCTCGGTTATGCGCCCCGTAACAGACAGCCAGAAGGTTTCAAGAGCAAAGCTCTCATACCTTATCGATGCTACGGCAGCTCCCATTTGTATGATTGCTCCCATTTCTTCTTGGGCTGCAGCGGTTGCTTCATATGCCGAAGAGGGTCAGGGACTTTCTCTCTTCATCAAGGCTATTCCCTTTAACTTCTATTCACTTCTCACCCTCGTTTTCATCGTTGCAATCACACTTATGAAGTTTGATTACGGCCCGATGAGAATCCACGAGGTCAATGCAAAGCTTAAGGGCGACCTCTACACAAGTGGTGAAAAGGCAGAGGCTGTTCAGGATTCATACAATCCCAAGGGTAAAGTTATCGACCTTGTTCTTCCGATTCTTGTTCTTATTTCAATCTGTGTATTCGCTCTTCTTTATGTCGGCGGTATTTTTGACGGTGCTTCATTTATCGATGCTTTCGGTAATACAGATGCTACAGTCGGTCTTCCCTGGGGCAGCATTATTGCTCTTGTTATTGCAATTGCATATTTTGTTCTTCGTAAGATTGTTACAGTCAAAGAGGCTATGGAGTGCATACCCAAGGGCTTTATTGCAATGGTTCCCGCAATCCTTATCCTCACCTTTGCAACATCTCTTAAGAATATGACAGGTGTTCTCGGTGCACAGCCCTTCGTTAACGATGTAATGGGTTCTGCAGGCGCACTTGCAAACTTCCTTCCCGCAATCATCTTCCTTGTTGCCTGCTTCATCTCTTTTGCAACTGGTACTTCATGGGGCACATTCGGTATCCTTATCCCGATTGTTACAATCATCTTCGAGGCAGGCGATCCTCTCCAGATTGTTTCTATGTCAGCTTGCCTTGCAGGTTCTGTCTGCGGTGACCACTGCTCACCCATCTCCGATACAACAATTATGTCCTCGGCAGGCGGTCAGTGCAATCACCTCAACCACGTTTCAACACAGCTTCCCTATGCGATTTCCGTTGCGGTTATTTCGTTCATTATGTATATCGTTTCGGGCTTTGTTCCCAACGCTTACATTGCGCTTCCCATCGGTATCGTTCTTACCGTCGGCTTCCTCTTCGTTATGAAGGCTCTTACAGTAAAGAAGCACGGCAAGGATAACGTATAATAATCAGTAAAACATTTTACGGCAGTACAGCCTTCAGCGGCTGTACTGCTTTTTTTCTGAGTATAATCAGCGCTGCAAGGTTCGGCACAGCCATGAGCCCATTGAATATATCAGACAGCGCCCATACGGTTTCGAGCTTTGTTACGGCACCGATTACTATGCAGCACATATATACACCTCTGTATGCTGTGACAGCCTTGCCGCCAAAGGCGTATTCAACTGCTTTTTCGCCGTAATATTCCCAGCCTATAATTGTCGCAAAGGCATATATGCAAAGCGAACCGGCAATAAATCCGCTCGCATATCTGCCGAGTATTCCCGAGAATGCGGCGGTGTTCATTTCAATTTCCGTAAGGCTGCTTTCAGCTGTCCAAGCACCGCTTGTCATCAGCGCAAGCGCTGTCAGTGTGCACATCAGTACCGTGTCGATAAACACTTCAACAATTCCCCACATACCCTGTACGGCACTGCTTTTTTCATTTGATGCCGAGTGTACGATAGGGGATGAGCCGAGCCCTGCTTCGTTTGAAAAAACACCTCTTGCAATACCTGTGCGGATTGCTTTGCTTATGCCGTAGCCGACACTGCCGCCAAGCATAGGCTTTAAACCGAAAGCTGAGAAAAAGATTTCTTTCAGGCAGGGGAAAACAGCGGTGTGGTTTTTGATTATAATTGCCGCAAGTACGGTGATGAAAACAAACGATACGGCAGGTATCAACTTTTCTGTGAATGACGCAATGCGTTTTATGCCGCCTATGATAATCATACCCGATATTGCGGCAAGTGCGATTCCTGCAGCGAGAGGTGAAACGTTTTTGCTGCTGCACAGAACACCCGATACGGCATTGCTCTGTGTCATGTTGCCCATACCGAGTGATGCACCAATGCAGAATACCGAAAAAATGCAGGCTGTCTTGCGGCTTGAAAAAGCTTTTTCTATGTAAGCCATCGAGCCGCCCATCCATTCGTTTTGGCTGTTTTTTGTTCTGTATTCCATACCTAATATGTTTTCTGCGCAGCACGTCATTTCACCGAGCAGGGCGGAAACAACCATCCAG
The DNA here is from genome assembly GCA_017625095.1 of Clostridia bacterium. GTDB lineage: Bacteria > Bacillota > Clostridia > Oscillospirales > Acutalibacteraceae > UBA8612. The sequence goes on from JAGALQ010000044.1 coordinate 52,583, forward strand.
AATACAGCACCTGGTCCGCCTGCGTTAAGTGCTGCCGCAACACCTATAATGTTGCCTGTGCCCATACAGGCGGCAAGTGCCGAAGACAGCGCCGCAAGGGGCGAAATTCCGTCTTTACCGCGGCTTTGTTTCAGCCTGCCGAATGTCGAGCGAAAAATCATAACAGGGTGTCTGAACTGAAAAAAACGGGTTTTCAGCGTAAAGTAAAAGCCGGTGCCCATAAATGCGGCAAGCATCAGAGGATTCCAGCATAGGTTTTGAACGGTGAAAATGAGTGCAGACAAAAAATCACAAGCCTTCAGACGTAAATTAAGCGAAAAAGCTTTTTATTTTTCGGGATATGTAGTATCATATGAAAAACGGATATAAAAAAGAATTTGAGGAGGCAAAAATTATGCGCAGTTATGTTACCGAAGATACCGTAAAAATCACAAAATACGATGTGGCAGGCAAGCTCCCCGATCCGTTCGTTTTCGATGACGGAAGCCGTGTTGCAACACGTGAAGATTGGTTCAGACGTCGCAAAGAAATGTACAAAAGCGTCGTTGAACTTCAGTACGGCACTATGCCTCCCGAACCCGAATTTGTTGAGGTTGAAAAGCTCAGCGGATGGGGCGGCACTAACGAATCTTACCGCGTGACTTCGGGCACAAGAGCACATCCCGTAAGCTTCACAATGTACATAAAAGGTGGCTGTACAGAGGAAAAAAGACCTGCTGTAATTGACGGCGATCTCTGCTTCGGCTATCCTTTCGATAAGCAGTTTATTTCAACATTTACCGATAAGAATATAATGCTCGTTCTCTTTAACAGAGTTGAGCTTGCAAACGATGTTCAGCACGAGGGCAGGGGACACGGTCCGCTTTATGAAGCGTACCCCGATTGCACATTCGGTGCCCTTGGTGCATGGGCATGGGGTTATTCCCGCTGTGTTGATGCGCTCGAAATTCTCGGCTATGCCGATATGGATTGTATCACATTTACGGGTCATTCAAGAGGCGGAAAAACCGCTGCTCTTGCAGGTGTGCTCGATGAGCGTGCGGCAATTGTCAACCCCAACGAAACCTGCGCAGGTGCCTGCTCCTGCTATCGCCTCAATATTGAAGCTGTTACTGAAAATGGTGAAGTGAAACGCAGTGAGTCACTTGCCGATTTGTGGCGTGCATTTGATTTCTGGATGGGACCCGAGCTCGGTGAGTACTGTGACAAAGTGGAAGAGCTGCCGTTTGATTGCCATTTCCTCAAGGCGATGATTGCTCCTCGTGTTCTGTTTGTTTCCGAAGCGGCAAGCGATATCTGGGGCAATCCCGTCGGCTCGTGGCAGACAACAATGGCGGCAAAAGAGGTTTACAAATTCCTCGGTGTACCTGAAAATCTCAAGTGGTATTTCCGCAACGGCACGCATTTTCATCAGATTGAGGATGTCGATATGCTCACAAACGTCATTATGAATTTCAAAAACGGTGAGGAGCTTTATGATAACTATTCCCGTATACCGTTTGAAAAAACCGAACTGATTTTTGATTGGAAATGTCCCGAAGAATAATAATTACTCTTTCTAAAATTCTTAATACGCTTTGAAAACTGCAAATTATTTTATAATCTATTTACATTTTACTTTGCTTTTGTTATTATATTAATGTGGAAGTTTGCTTTAACAAAGTGATTGACTGATTCGATTTGTGCAAAGGAGCGGCGCTATGGCAAAAAAAATTGTTGTTGCCTCCGGTAAGGGCGGCGTAGGTAAATCCTCTGTTTCGGCAGGGCTTGCCTGTGCTCTTCAGAAGGCAGGTCACAGTGTTCTTGTCATCGACTGTGATATAGGTCTGCGAAGCCTTGATATCATACTCGGTGCAAGTGAAGCGATGCTCTTTAACTGGGGCGATGTTATCATGGGCAGATGTCCTGCGGAAAGTGCTCTCACACCCACCGCATATGGTCCGACTCTCCTTTGCGCACCTAAGGAATTTGAGTATGAATACACTGCTGAGGCTATGCAGAAGCTCGCGGCAGAGTATGAAGACCGCTTTGATTATATGTTTTTTGATTCACCGGCAGGTGTCGGTATGGGTTTCAAGCTCTCTGCAGCGGCGGCAAACTCGGCAATAATCGTTGCAACGCCTGATGAGGTGTGTGTGCGCAACGGTGCAATTGCGGCGGATAACCTTGCTGCAATGGGCATATCTCAGAGCAGGCTTATAATCAACCGGTTTGATGTAAAGGCTACACTCAGGCGCAGACTTCTCAACATTGACGATGTGATTGATTCTACGCGCCTTCGTCTTCTCGGCATTGTGGAGCAGGACAGTGCGGTTTCGTTTAATATGAGCCGCGGAAAGCCGCTTCCGGTACGGAGTAATGCAGCAAAAGCGTTTGAACGCATTGCAGCCCGACTTGACGGAAAACGCGTGCCGCTTAAGTTAGACTGATAATAAATAATTATTGACTTAAAGCTTATTATTTGTTAAAATAAGTAATCGGATAGAGGGAATTAATCAAATTATTCGGAAAGGAAAAGATATATGAACATAGCTTTAATTGCACACGACGCCAAAAAAGAGCTTATGACACAGTTTTGCATTGCATACTGCGGCATACTCAGCAGACACAATTTATGTGCAACCGGCACTACAGGAAAGCTTGTTGCCGAAGCAACGGGTCTCAAGATTCACTGCTTCCTCGGAGGCTCTCAGGGTGGAGATCAGCAGATTTCCGCACGTATAGCCTGCAATGAGATTGACCTGCTTCTTCTTTTCCGTGACCCGCTTAATCCAAAGCCGGGTGAGCCGAATGAAGCAACTCTTCTCAGACTTTGCGACGTGCACAACATTCCCGTTGCAACCAATATCGCAACCGCTGAGGCAATCATCCACAGCCTTGAGCGTGGCGATCTTGATTGGCGCGACATTGTTAACCCGAAGAAATAACTATCAGGGCGGACAGATTATTTTGTCCGCCCTGCAGTCATATTTTATTCACTTGCGAAAGGATACTTAAAAATGGCATTAGTGACTAAAGCTATCAAAGGCACGCAGGATCTGCTGCCTGCTGACAGCTATAAAAACCGATATGTTGAGCAGGCTATGCTCGATATTGCAGCGAAATTCGGATATAAAGAAATTCGTACTCCCGTGTTTGAACACACCGAGCTTTTCAGCCGCAGTGTAGGTGACACAACCGACGTTGTCCAGAAGGAGATGTACACCTTCGACGATAAAGGCGGCCGTTCAATCACACTGCGTCCCGAGGGCACAGCAGGTGCAATGCGTGCATTCCTCGAGCACGGTCTTTTCAACGAGCCTCTGCCCCAGAAGGTCAGCTATCTCACTTCCTGCTACCGCTATGAGAAACCTCAGGCAGGCAGACTGCGTGAGTTCCACCAGTTCGGTGTTGAGTGCCTTGGCACTGCTGCTCCTGCAGCCGATGCAGAGCTTATCTCTCTTGCTCACAGCATCTTCTCATTCCTCGGTGTTGACGGACTTCAGCTTGAAATAAACTCAATCGGTTGCCCTGAGTGCCGTAAGAAGTATCACGCTGCTCTTCACGAGTATTTCGAGTCGCACAAGGACGCTCTATGCGGCACCTGCCTTGACAGACTCGGCAGAAACCCGATGCGTATCCTCGACTGTAAGAGTCCCGAATGCGGCGCAATCGCAAAGGATGCACCCAAGGTTCTCGACTATATCTGTGAAGATTGCTCGGCACACTTTGAAACCGTTAAAAAGCATCTTGATGCTATGAATATCCCTTATGTTGTCAACCCGACAATTGTACGCGGTCTTGATTATTATACACGCACTGTTTTCGAGTTCGTTTCCACTCAGATCGGTGCACAGGGCACTGTATGCGGCGGCGGTCGTTACGACGGTCTTGCAGAAGAGCTCGGCGGTGCAAAAACTCCGTCGCTCGGTTTTGCGCTCGGTATTGAGCGATTGATGATGGTAATTCAGGCACAGGGCGCATCGCTCCCCGAAGAAGAGCGTCCCGACCTCTATATCGCATCAATGGGTGACGAGGCAAACATTGTTGCCGCTAAGCTTGCAGCTTCTCTTCGTGAAGAGGGCATCGGCGTACAGTATGACGTGGCAGGTCGCTCCGTCAAAGCACAGATGAAGTTTGCGAACAAGCTCGGTGTACGCAACACTGTTGTTATCGGTGACAGCGAAATTGAATCGGGCAAGGTTATCCTCAAGGATATGGATGGCGGCGAAAACGTCGAAATGGAGCTTGACGGCTTTGAGGACAGCTACCAGAGCTATCTGATTCAGAAGGCTGTCAGTGCAATTGCCGATTCCGACGTTGACACAGGCAGCTTCAATATCACGGATTTATTCTGATTTTCACTCAAAGGAGTTAAATACAATGGATTTTATGACAGGACTTAAAAGAACAAATTACTGCGGTGAGCTTCGTGCAACAGACGCAGGCAAAGAGGTTGTTGTAGCAGGCTGGGTACAGCGTCAGCGTGACCTCGGTGCACTTATCTTCATCGACCTTCGTGACCGTACAGGTATCGTTCAGCTCGCATTTGACGATAACACCGACAGAGAAATTTTTGAGAAGGCTTTCACAGCAAGAAGCGAATTTGTCCTTATGGCAAAGGGCACAGTGCGTGAGCGTTCTTCAAAGAATACAGAAATCCCCACAGGCGAAATCGAAATCGAGGTTACAGACCTTCGCGTTCTCAACAAGAGTGAAACTCCTCCCTTCGATATCGTTGCAGGTTGCCAGACTTCGGAGCTTACACGTCTTAAGCACCGTTATCTTGACCTTCGCCGTCCAGACCTTCAGTCAAACATCATTCTCCGTCACAAGATTGCAAAGGTAACACGTGACTATTTTGATGAGAACGGCTTTATCGAAATTGAAACTCCCATCCTCATCCGTTCCACACCTGAGGGTGCACGTGACTATATCGTACCCAGCCGTATCCACAAGGGCAGCTTCTATGCTCTTCCCCAGTCACCTCAGCTTTACAAGCAGCTTTCAATGGTTGCAGGCTTTGACAGATATATGCAGATTGCACGTTGCTTCCGCGACGAAGACCTCCGTGCAGACAGACAGCCCGAATTCACACAGATTGACCTTGAGATGTCATTCGTCGAAATGGACGATGTTCTCGCAATCGGTGAAGGCTATGTTAAGCGTCTGTTCAAGGAGATTCTCGATGTTGAGATTGAAACTCCCATTGTCCGCCTGACATATAAGGATGCTATGGAGCGTTACGGCTCCGATAAGCCCGATACACGCTATGCTATGGAGCTTTATGACCTCACAGATATCGTTAAGGATTGCGGCTTCAGCGTGTTCTCAGGTGCGATTGCAGAGGGCGGCAGTGTAAGAGGTATCACAGCAAAGTCTGCCGTTACAACTCTCACACGTAAAGAGATTGATAAGCTCACAGAGTTTGTCAAGGGCTCAGGTGCAAAGGGTCTTGCATGGGTAAGACTCAATGAGGACGGCACTGTTGCTTCATCATTCGCAAAGTTTATGAGCGAAGAGGAGATGCAGGAAATTCTTGCAAAGGCTGATGCTAAGGCAGGCGACGTTGTCCTTATCATTGCCGATAAGAAGAATTCGCTCGTTCTTTCAACTCTCGGTCTTCTCCGCGGTGAGGTTGCACGCAAGCTTGATATTATCCCGAAGGATAAGTACAACTTCCTCTGGATTACAGAGTTCCCGTTCTTCGATTGGGATGAAGAGCTCGGTCAGTTTGTCGCTATGCACCATCCCTTTACATCTCCGCTTGATGAGTGTATTCCGTACCTCGAAACAGATAAGGCAAAGGTACGCGCAAAGGCATACGACCTTGTGCTCAACGGTATCGAGCTTTCTTCAGGCTCAATCCGTATCACAAACCCCGACCTCCAGGCACAGATTTTCTCACTCCTCGGTCTTACCGAAGAGCAGGCACACGAGAAGTTCGGCTATCTGCTTGATGCTTTCCGTTTCGGTGCACCGCCTCACGGTGGTATGGGTATCGGTCTTGACAGACTTATTATGCAGATGCTCGGCTGTGACAGCCTTCGTGATGTTATTGCTTACCCGAAGGTACAGAACGCAACAGAGCCTATGACAGAGTGTCCTGCACCTGTTGACGGTGTTCAGCTTGCAGACCTCGGCATCAGCGTTGTTCCTCAGGATAAATAAAATTAATTTCACTCGGAGTTAAACCATGGGTATTTTTTCTAAAATCAGTAAAGGCCTTCAGAAGACAAGAATTTCAATGGCAGGTGCTATTGATAATGTTCTTTACGGCGTTAACGAAATAACCGACGAGATGTTTGATGACCTCGAAGAAATCCTCGTAATGGGTGATGTCGGTGTCACAACTGCAACGGAGATTATCGACAGACTTCGCGCCAAGGTTGCAAAGGATAACCTTCGCAACGGTCAGCAGGTAAGAAAGGCAATCAAAGAGATTGTTGCAGAGCTTCTTGACGGCGGCGAGCAGATGGAAATGATCACAATGCCGTCAATCGTTCTGGTCATCGGTGTCAACGGTGTAGGTAAAACAACCACAATCGGCAAGATGGCAGCTATGTACAAGGCTCAGGGCAAGAAGGTTATCCTCGGCGCAGCCGATACTTTCCGTGCTGCTGCTATTGATCAGCTTCAGATCTGGGCTGAAAGAGCAGGTGTCGATATCATCAAGCATAAGGAGGGTGCAGACCCTGCCGCTGTTGTTTTCGATACAATCAATGCAGGTAAGGCAAGAAATGCCGATATTATCATTATTGATACCGCAGGCAGACTTCACAACAAAAAGAATCTTATGGATGAGCTTGCCAAGATTTACCGTGTTATTGACCGTGAGCTTCCCTGGTCCGACCGTGAGAGCCTTCTTGTGCTCGATGCTACAACGGGTCAGAATGCCGTCAATCAGGCAAGAGAGTTCAAGAATGTTGCCGAAATTACGGGCATTGTTCTCACAAAGCTTGACGGCACTGCAAGAGGCGGTGTTGTCCTCGCAATCAAGCACGATCTCAACGTTCCCGTTAAGTTTGTCGGCGTAGGCGAGCAGATGGATGACCTTCAGCCGTTCAGCCCCGCAGCGTTTGCAGAGGGTCTGTTTGACGTAGCTGAAGATCCGGAAGAGGAAGAATAAATGAAGTATATAATTGCTACTCACAATATGAAAAAACGCAACGAGCTGGCCCGTATTCTCGAGCCTCTCGGTGTTGAAGTGCTCACTGCCGAGCAGGCAGGTGTTGAGCTGACTGACGTAGAGGAAACGGGAACAACGTTCGAAGAGAACGCCCGTCTCAAGAGTCAGAGCGGCTGTAAGGAGAGCGGTATGCCCTGCATCGGTGACGATTCGGGACTTATGGTCGATGCTCTTGACGGTGCGCCCGGTGTCTATTCTGCACGCTATGCAGGTGACCACGGTAACGATCCTGCAAATATCGCTCTGCTCCTCGAAAACCTCAAGGATGTGCCTGACGAGAAACGTACCGCACGCTTTTGGTGCACGGTTTGCTGCACATATCCCGACGGTAAGGAGATTGTTGTCAACGGCAGCTGCGAGGGTAAGATCGGCTATGCTCCCAAGGGTGACGGCGGCTTCGGTTACGATCCCGTTTTTATGGTAGGCGATAAGAGCTTTGCTGAGCTTTCAGCTGAAGAAAAAGATGAAATCAGCCACAGAGGCAATGCGCTCAAAGCACTTGCTGAAGTTCTGGCTAAAAACAGTTAAGGATTGAATAAAATGACAGGTAAAGAAAGAGCTGCGTTCCGTGCGCAGGCAAATACACTTGAGCCTCTTTTTCAGCTCGGTAAGGGCGGTATGTCCGATGCGGTTATCAAGCAGACGGATGATGCGCTGCGTGCAAGAGAGCTTATAAAGGTCAAGGTTCTGCTCGAGTCAAGTCCGATTACCCCCAGACAGGCAGCGGATGAGCTTGCAGCCGCAACTGGTGCAGACGTTATTCAGGTTATCGGCGGAGTTATTGTGCTCTACCGTTACAGCCCCGAGCTTCACGGTGAAAAGAAGCAGGGTGAGCCCAAGAAGCGTCCTGCAACCAAAAAAGAGGCTAAAAAGCAGGGCTACAAGGTTCACTTTGTCCGTAAGAGTAGACGCACAACAAAAGAAAAATGAGCAGACTTGGTATTTTCGGCGGCACATTCAATCCGCCTCATATCGGTCATACAAGGCTTGCCGAGCATTTTGTCAATGAACTTTCGCTCGACAGGCTTCTTGTTATTCCGACGGCTGAGCCACCTCATAAGCTCAGCACCGACCTTGCGAGCGGTGAAGACAGAATGAATATGTGTATGCTCGCTTTCCCCGATGCACTCGTCAGCACGATTGAGCTTGCACGCGGCGGCAAGAGTTACACTTTTGATACTCTTACCGAGATATGTGCACAGTACCCGTATGATGAGCTGTTTTTTATTGTCGGGTCAGATATGCTCCTCAGCTTTGACAGATGGTATAAGCACGAGGAAATTCTCGATATGGTAACGCTTTGTGCCGCGGACAGGCAGGAGGATTCACTCCTGAAAAAGCATGGTGTACCGGAATTTTTTGAAGGTAAGCGTCTGCATATTTCAAAGCTTGCTCCGTTTGAGGTGAGTTCTACTCAGATCAGGGAGCTTATCAAAAATAACGAGAGCACCGACGGTTGGTTAGATCCTGCCGTGCGTGCCTATATTGACGAAAGGGGACTTTACAGATGAAACGTATCGAAGAATACAAAGAGCTGTTAAAAAGCCGCCTTTCCGAATACCGTTATCACCATTCGCTCTGTGTTGCGGAAAGTGCCGTTGAGCTTGCAAAGCGCTACGGTGCGGATGAAGAAAAAGCGCTTGTTGCAGGTCTGCTTCACGACATTACTAAAGAAGCAGGCAAGGATGAGCACTTTGAGCTTTTTGAGCTTGGTAAGCTTGAGCTGACATCGCTTGAGCGTGTCAACCATAAGCTGTGGCACGCAATGAGCGGCGCGGTATATATCAAGGAAAAGCTGAATATAACTGATGAAGAGATACTTGACGCTGTGCGTTATCACACAACTGCACGCGCAGGTATGTCGCTTCTCGAAAAGGTCATATATATTGCCGATTTTATTTCGGCAGACAGAGTTTACGATGATGTTGACGTTGTGCGTGAGCTTGCCGAAAAAAGCATTGAAGAAACAATGCTCTACACTCAGCGTTACAGCATAAACGAGCTGGTTTTCAAGGGTGCCTGCATTCATCCTGACAGCGTAGCGTGCTATAACGAAATCGTACTCAATAAATAAAAATGGAGTGGTAATATGTCTTTCAAAGAAATTAATATCCGTGATATAAAGCAGTCGGCAGTCAAGCTGATTAATGATGATTGGGCGCTTGTCACTGCAGCTGCAGACGGTGCTGTCAACTCTATGACCGTCAGCTGGGGCGGTATGGGCGAAATCTGGGGTAAGGATGTTGTTTTCATTTTCATCCGTCCGCAGAGATACACCTATGAGCTGCTCGAAAAAACTGATGTTTTTTCAATGAACTTCTTTGACGGTGAATATAAGAAAGAGCTTACCTATTTCGGCCGCAACAGCGGCAGGGACGGCGACAAATACGAGGCAACAGGCTTCACAACAGTTACACTCGACGGTGTTGAGTGCGTTGAGCAGGCAAAGGTCAATCTCGTCTGCAAAAAGCTCGCTTTTCAGGATATTGACCCCAAGGGCTTCCTTGATGAAAGTATAGAAGGCAACTACAACGGCGACTACCACCGTGTATATATCGGTGAAATAGTAAAAACTTATATCTCCGAATAAAAATCAAAATCCGCTGTCACCTGACAGCGGATTTTTTATATGAAGTTTACCTTAACAGAGTGTGCATATTCGCGTGGTGTCATTCCGGTGGTTCTTCGGAATGTGGATGAAAAATACTGCGGCGAACTGAACGACAGATGCTCTGATATTTCGGTGAAATTCATCTCGTTTTCTCTGATTAGCTGTTTGGCACGGTCTATTTTCAAACGCTGGAAATGCTCCATTATTCCGCAGTTAAGGCTGCTTTGAAACAGTCTTTTAATAACCGATGCCGATACGTTGAACTGTCGCCTTATATCGTCAAATTTCAGCGGCTTATCAACATTGGCTTCAAGGTATTCGCATATTTCAATCAGCAGCTTGTTGTGTTCGTTTTTTTGCTGCTCTTTGCTTGGCTTGTTACCTCTTATCAGGTTTATCAGCAGCATTTGAAGGCACAGCTCGATTATCTGCTCGCCTGCAAATTTTCCGCTTCCGCTTTTTTCCATTTTTGTTGTGTAGGGTGAACCGAGAGGATTAGAAAAAACTTCAGCAGCTTCACTTATTATAAGTCCCATCAGCTTTTTTTCATCAGAGCTGCAGCTTAGTATCTTGCCCGCAATGTCAAAAAGCTCCTTACACTCACAGTCAAATGATATTACAACAGAGTTTGCCGCGCTTGTGCCGTCACAGCGTATGCTGTGAAATTCATTGGGCTGATGTATAAACATCTGTCCTGCTTTAAGTGTCATTTCTGTTGCTCCGGCGGTGATTACAACGTTCTTTTTGTCCGCGTAAACAATCTCCCAGAAATCGTGAAATTCACCGGAATAGTTGAAATCTTTTGTGTATTCAAAATAGTGTACGGTGTATATTCCGTCTATCTTCAGCGGTGTGTCAAGCCTTGTTTTTTCATAACCCATTTTCTTTCACCTCGTGCCTGATTACCATTATAAATGTATATGCTTATAATATCAAGCAAAAATGAGCCAAAATCATAAAAATACAGACCATATTCGTATTTTAATATGGTTTGTGTGTGCTAAAATGATAAGCAGAGAAAGCTTTAAGGAGGCAGATCTGTTATGATTAAATTCGGTACAGGCGGATGGAGAGCCGTAATCGGTTCTGACTTTATTGAATCAAACATAAGACGTGTTGCTGCAGGTGTTCTTGCGCTTGCACGCAAGGAGAATAAAACAGAAACTCCGATTATTATCGGATATGACCGTCGCTTCCTTTCTGTCGATGCGGCAAAGTGGGTTGCCGAGGTGCTGGCTGAGGGCGGCATTGAGGTCTGGTTTCTCAACCGTTCAGCACCGACGCCTCTTGTTATGCACACCGTTAAGGATAAAGGACTGCACTACGGAATTGAGATTACTGCAAGCCATAACCCCGCAAACTACAACGGAATAAAGCTTTTCACCGATGAGGGCAGGGATGCCGACGTTGAAACAACTTCATTGCTCGAAGAGCTTATAGAAGAGATTGACGCGGTCGAATACTGCGATTTTGATACAGCGGTGAATGACGGCAAGATTATTTATCTTCGCAATCCCTTTAATAAGTTTATTGATGATATCATTGATCTTATTGATGTGAACGCCATACGCGAACGAGGTCCGCGTGTCCTTTTTGATACAATGCACGGTTCAGGTACATATCCGCTGCAGGTTATTCTTCACACGGCTCGCTGCACCGTTGACACAATAAACCTTAACAAAGATGCTTATTTCGGTGGCGGAATGCCTGCTCCTACTGAGCAGACGCTTGGCTTGCTTAAGGATATGGTAATTAAAGGCGGTTATGATTTCGGCATCGCAATGGACGGTGACGGTGACCGACTCGGCATAATCGACCGTACGGGCAGATATATTGATGCTAACGAAATTCTTTGCGTTCTTTACTATTATCTTATCAAGTATAAAGGTTGGAAGGGTGCTGTTGTCCGCAATCTTGCCACTACGCATATGCTCGACAGAATTGCCGAAAGTTTCGGTGAGAAGTGCTATGAGGTGCCCGTCGGATTTAAGTATATCTCTGCAAAGATTGACGAAGCGGATGCTGTGCTCGGCGGCGAATCCTCAGGCGGTCTTACGGTAAGAGGTCATATACACGGCAAGGATTCGGTTTATGCAGCTTCTCTCTTTACGGAGATGGTGAGCGTTACGGGCAAATCTCCTGCCGAGTTGGTTGATAAGCTTGAAGAAATCTACGGCAAGCACGTTATGGTAGAAGATAACCTCAGGTTTGCCGCTGAGAAAAAAGCCGAAATAATGAAGCTTATATATGAAGATAAGGCTTTGCCCGACTTTGAAAAAGAAGTTGTACGTGTTAATTACGAGGATGGCTGTAAGGTCTACTTTGCAGATGACAGCTTTGTTATCTGCCGTTTCTCCGGCACTGAACCTCTGCTCAGAATTTTTGCCGAAAGCAGCAATGAAGAAACCGCAGAAGGATATATAAAAGCATTTAAAACAATGCTCAGCATATAAAAAAGAAGGCTTGTTTTGGGCGGCATTTCATAAGGAAGTTAAGGTTTTTATCGATTCTTTTTACGTTAATACATCATAAAAAAACACCGCAATACACAAAGTATTGCGGTGTTTTTGTCATTGGTTTTGGAAACCACCGGCTCTGCCGGTGGAGGTTACCTCCGTCAAAAGCTTTAGCTTTAAGCATCGAGCGAAGCGAGTGACTTGTAAATAAGTTAAAGGTTAGCACAAGTTCGGAAAGAAAAGCTTGTGCCCGTTTACGGGCGGTGGAGCAGTAGATGCAGAAGAAAGAATGTTTAGTGCGTCTTTAGATGCTTGCCGGTAAAAAGCCCTTTTAGGGCTTAATCAAGCCACCAGCTTAGCTGGTGGTTATGACTTCCTCTGAACGAAAAATAACCTGATAAAAACTGCTTAGCACCTTGAACAGAGATAGTTTGGTTATAGAACAAGGCAAAAAGCGCAGAAATCCTTGACGGATTTCGAGCATTTTTAACGCAGTTATATACCAAAATATCCTGTTTCAAGGCTTAACTTTCTTATGAAATGCCGCCCTTTGCAAGCCTTCTTTTTTTAACTTTCAAGTGTGAATTCCTGAACTGCTTCGTTATTGTTTACAAGCTCAAGCAGTGCTTTCATTGATGTCTTTTTCTTTGTTCTGACTGTAAGCTCAGCCTTTGTGATTCCGTTATCCTGCTTTTTGAAGCGTATACCGGTTATCATAATTCCGGCTTTTGTCAGCTCTTCTGTTATCTGGTCAAGACCCTGCGAGCCTTCGGTTACCTTTATGGTGATAATGTTTGTCTCCATATTTTCCGAGAATGGCATAAACTTGTGCAGCAGAAGCTGAATTATTATCATTCCGATTGTGCAGGAGATACCGATTGTGTACATACCTGCGCCAAGTGCCATACCGATACCTGCTGTTGCCCATATACCTGCCGCTGTTGTAAGACCCTTGATTGAGCCGCCTCGCACAAAAATAACACCTGCGCCGAGGAAAGAGATACCTGTAACGATGTTTGATGCAATTCGTGAGCCGTCGGCGTCAATGTTCTGTGCAACCAGATCAAAGAATCCGTATTTTGAAACAATCATCATCAGTGCTGCACCAAGTGCGAGAATAACGTGTGTTCTTATGCCTGCTTCTTTCTGTCTGAAGCTTCGTTCAACACCGATAACGCAGCCGCATACGCAGGCTACAAGCAGGCGCACAAGCAGTTCCCATTGACCGATTGTAGCCTGAATAAATTCTTGCCAATCCATTGCGTGCCTCCTGAATAATTATTTAATATAAATATTAATTATACGCAGGCGTTTTAATTTTGTCAAGCGGAAATTTCTGTACAGGCATAATAATCGTTCGCCAAAATAATACAAAAAAGGAGCTGCATCGCAGCTCCTTTCAGTTTTTGGGGCTTATTTGTAAAGGGGACCGTAGTTTTCGCAAGCTCTGAAATCAGCGCCCTCGAGATCCTTTGTGCCGAATGCACCCCAGCAAGCGGGACGGAAGATCTTCTCTTCAGGTACGTTGTGGAGAGCAACGGGGATACGGAGCATTGAGCAGAGTGTGATGATATCTGCACCGATGTGACCGTAGCTGATAGCGCCGTGGTTAGCACCCCAGTTGTTCATAAGGTCATAAGCTGACTTGAACGGGCCTTCGCCGTTGCAGCGGGGAGCGAACCATGTGCAGGGCCATGTGTAGTCTGTTCTCTTCCAGATTGTGTCGGAAACTTCGTCAGGAAGTGCAACTGTCCAGCCTTCTGCAATCTGAACAACGGGACCGAGACCTTTAACAAGGTTAAGACGGATCATTGTTGCAGGCATCTCGCTCTTTGTAAGGAAGCGTGAGGAGTAACCTGCGCCGCGGAAGTAACCGTTGTCAGCAGGGCACCACTCTGTTGCCTTGTTGCAAGCATCAATATCAGCCTGAGTCATTTCGTACCAGGGCTTGATAACTGCGTTGCCGTCAGCATCCTTAACTTCACCGCAAGCGTCAAGACAGCAAGCACCGGAGTTGATAAGGTGAATGAAGCCGTCTGCATCCTTGGCGTGACCTTCAAGGTCGTAATCCGTAACGCGCTTAACAGCGTCTGTTGACCAGTATGTACGAACGTCAGCAAACATCTGTGCTCTGTTTGTAAGTAACTTCATAAACAGCATTGAAATGCCGTTGAGAACGTCGTTTTCTGTTGCAAGGACGTAAGGCTCTCTGACACCTTCCCAGTCAAATGATGTGTTGAGAAGTGCTTCTGCGAAGTCAGCATTGGGATAGAAGTCTGTCCACTGTCTCTGACCCTGGAAACCTGCAGCAATAGCGTTGTGGCCGACCATTTCTTCTTCACAGCCTGCGGGAAGAGAATCGTTGCCGTTCATAAGATCCTTGATGATAACCATCATCTTAACAACGAATTCCCAATCCTTTTCCTTCTGCTCGTCGCTCTTGCGTACGAATTCGGGGTTCTTGTCGAAGCCTTCCTTGCAGTTTTCCTTTGTCCACTTGAGTGCCTTCTGGAACTCTTCCTCGTTGTAGATGCCCTCTGTCATTCGTCTGATGATTTCTACCTCGTCAACAGACTCTACGCGAAGACCAAGGTACTCCTCAAGGAAGTTGGGGTCGATTGATGAACCTGCAATACCCATGCAGATAGAGCCGATCTGAAGGTAGCTCTTGCCCTTCATAGTTGCAACTGCAACTGCTGAGCGAGCAAAGCGGAGAAGCTTCTCCTCAACGTCTGCAGGAATGTTAGCTGATTCGTCAGCTTCCTGAACGTCGTGACCGTAGATGCCGAATGCGGGCAGACCCTTCTGTGCGTGAGCTGCAAGAACGGATGCAAGATAAACTGCACCGGGACGCTCTGTAGCGTTGAAGCCCCATACGCCCTTGATTGTTGTGGGATCCATATCCATTGTTTCTGAACCGTAGCACCAGCAGGGTGTAACGGAAAGAGTGATCATAACGCCCTCTTTCTTGAACTTCTCTGCACATGCAGCAGCCTCTGCAACACGGCCGATTGTTGTGTCAGCGATAACAACCTTAACGGGCTCGCCGTTTGAGTACTTGAGGTTTTCCTCAAAGAGCTTCTTTGCAGCAAGTGCCATACCCATTGTCTGGTCTTCAAGGCCCTCTCTTACCTTAAGGGGACCTCTTCTGCCGTCGATAACAGGGCGAATACCGATTACGGGATAATCGCCGATAAATCTGTTCTTTGCCATTGTGATTTCGTCCTTTCTTATGTAGATAAATTAAATTGTTTATTAAATACGAAATTAATCGTATTGTTTACTTTGTTGCTTCGAGGTAGCGGCTGTAAGCCTGAGCCCATTCCTCTGTGTTGTCGGGCGTATATGTTGTTACGTTTTCGCTCTCTGCAATGATTCTTCTTGCGTCTGCGATTGACTCGATGTCGCCGCTTGCGAGAAGCTGTACAGCGATGTTGCCGAGCACAGTTGCTTCAATCGGGCCTGCTACTACGTTTCTGTCGCAGGCATTTGCTGTCAGCTGACAGAGCAGTGTGTCCTTTGTGCCGCCGCCGATTACGTGTATAACCTCGTAATCTCTCTCGGTGCATTCGCAGAGCTTTTCAAAGGTCTGTCTGTATTTCATTGCAAGGCTTTCATAGATGCAACGCATAATTTCGCCGACTGTTTCGGGCACGTGCTGGTTTGTCTTGCGGCAGTATTCTCTGATTCTTTCGGGAATGTTGCCGTGAGGCACAAACTCGGGTGCGTCCGGGTCGATAAAGCAGGCGAAGGGCTTTGCTGCAAGAGCTTCGCGCTCAAGGTCGGCATAGCTGTACTGTACGCCGTCGCGTGCAAACTGACGTCTGCTCTCCTGGATCAGCCACAGTCCGATAATGTTTTTAAGGAAGCCTGTGGATTCGCCGTATCCGCCTTCGTTAGTGACGTTTGTTTCAAAAGCTTTTTCGTTCACAATGGGCTCTGCGAGCTCTGTGCCGAAGAGTGACCATGTGCCTGAGCTGATGAATGCAAACTGCTTGTCTGGGCAGGGGACAGCCGTGATAGCCGACTGTGTATCGTGACCGCATACGGAAATGACATTGATTTTATCAAGTCCGCACTCTTCACACACACTGTCGGAAAGCTCACCGAGTACGGTGCCGCTTTTTACGATGTCGCACATAATATCCTGTGGTATGCCGAGCTTTTCAAAAATCTCACCGCTCCAGCCCTTTGTCTTGATATCAACAAGCTGAGATGTGGTTGCAATCGAATACTCTGTTGTTTTCTTGCCTGTGAGCATATAGCCGAAAAGGTCAGGCATAAACAGCAGCTTATCTGCACGCTCAAGTATATGCGGGCGGTTTTTGGCAAGCGAGAGCAGCTGGAATACGGTGTTAAGCTCCATAAACTGGATGCCTGTCATCTCATACATCTTCTTGAGCGGAATAATCTTATCAGCCTCTTCAATCATGCCCTTTGTGCGAAGGTCGCGGTAATGAATCGGGTTTTCGAGAAGCTGACCGTATTTATCGATAAGACCGAAGTCAACACCCCAAGTATCAATACCGATTGAAGATATCTCGCCGCATGCCTTTGATTTTATGAGACCCTGTTTGATTTCGTGGAAGAGTCTGAGCACATCCCAGAACGTTGTGCCGTTTACACTTACGGGGTCGTTGGAGAAACGGTGTATTTCTTCAAGTGTGATTTTTTTGCCGTCAAAGCTGCCGACAATAACTCGTCCGCTTGAAGCACCGAAGTCTATGGCAAGTACTTTTTTCATCAGATTACAACACCTTTTTTGAGGATAATGTTAGCGTAAATTGCTGTTTCACCTGTTGCCACAACAGCGTAAGCCTTCTTTGCTCTGTCATAAAAATCAAAGCGCTCAACAAGCTCAAATCTCTTTTCGCCCTCGTTGGCTGTAACAATATTCTTGTAATCAGCCCAGATAGGCGGCTGGTTGGCAGCATCGCCGTTGTCCATAAGTGCAACGGGGCTCTCAACATAAGTGTCGAGCGGCATAAGCTTGAGGACAGCGTCAAGAATCTCGGGCACACCGTGGCCGTCAAGTCTTACAAGGCGCTGTGCAACGCTTGCTGCGGGGAAGTTGCCGTCACCGATGACGATTTCGTCGCCGTGACCCATTTCCATAAGGATCTTGAGAAGTTCGGGTGAAATGATGGGTGAAATGTTTTTAAGCATATTTTTAAACCTCCATGGTTAATTAAACTGAATAAAGTGCATACATATCTGCATACATACCGTTTTTGCTTATCAGCTCGTTGTGGCTGCCTTGCTCGGCAATACCGTCTTCGGTGAGCACAAGTATGTGATCTGCGTTGCGTATGGTTGTAAGTCTGTGCGCAATGGTCAGCGTGGTTCTGCCCTTTGCAAGTCTTTCAAGTGACTGTTGAACAAGTCTTTCGCTTTCGTTATCAAGTGCGCTTGTTGCCTCGTCCAGAATCAGTATTTCGGGATTTTTAAGGAATACACGCGCAATTGAAATTCTCTGCTTCTGACCGCCTGAGAGCTTGACGCCTCTTTCTCCTACATAGGTGTCATAACCGTTAGGCAGCTGTGTGATAAATTCGTGCGCACCTGCATCTTTTGCCGCAGTGATGATGTCTTCATCGCTTGCGCCGGGTCTGCCGTATGCAATGTTTTCTTTAACAGTGCCCGAGAACATATATACGTCCTGCTGAACGACACCGATGTGTGAGCGCAGTGACCTGAGCGTGAAATCGCGTATATCCTTGCCGTCAATTGTGACTGAGCCGTTATTAACCTCATAAAAACGGGGGATAAGGTTGCACAGTGTTGTTTTGCCGCCGCCCGAAGGACCGACAACGGCAACGCTTTCGCCTGCTTTGACGGCGAAGTTGATGCCGCTGAGCACGTTTGTGTCAGTTCCCTTGTATGCAAAGCTCACGTTGTTGAAAGCAATCTCACCCTCGACATCTGTCAGCTCCTGTGCGTTTTCACTGTCTTTGATTTCACTGAGTTCGGAAACGATTTCGTCGAATCTTTCAATGCCCGTCATACCTCTTGAGAACTGCTCGCTGAATTCGACAATTCTGCGTATCGTGCCCATTAGTGTTGAAACCATAAGTGTGTATGCCGTCAGGTCTGCAGCTGTGATTCTGCCTGCGCTGATGAAAAGCGCACCGCCTGCTATAACAAGTATGTACATCATACCGTCAAAAAGTCTGACGGTTGTGTGGAAACGCGCCATATATTTGTATGAAAGTCTTTTTATCTTAAGGAAAAGGTTAGAACCCTTGTCAAACTTTTCTTTTTCAATCGGCTCGTTGGCATAGGACTGTACAACTCTGATACCGAGAAGGCTGTCCTCTGTTATGGCGTTGATTTCGCCTATCTGGTGGCGCGAATCCTTGAATGTCTGACGCATCTTTGTTCTGTTGCGCTTTGTAAGGAAGAGGATGAGCGGGAACATTGCAAAGATAAGCAGCGTAAACCAGATATCCATCTTTGCAAAGATGATAAAGCAGCCGATTATTTTGATAACAGCAATAAGGACTTCCTCAGGCATATGGTGAGCAAATTCGGTGACATCAAAAAGGTCGCTTGTCAGCCTTGACATAAGCTGACCGATTTTTGTGTTGTCATAGAACGAAAATGAAAGCCCCTGCAGGTGAGAGAATAAATCGTTTCTCATCTCAGTTTCAATCTTCGAACCCATAACGTGACCGCCGCAAGCCATATAGTAGTTGGCGGTAGCATCAATAATGCGCAGGAATATGTAAAAGAGCGCAACCTGAACAATCAGCTTAACTGTAAGGTCAGCGGGGTTATTCATCGCCGTATCCGTAATCATACGCACAATCAGCGGCAGAGCAAGCTCGCATACCGTTGTGAGTGAAGCACAGAAAAGGTCAAGCGCAATCTCGCCCTTATGCCTTGAAAGATAGGGGAGAAAGGTCTTGAAAAGACGCACGTTCTTTTTTCTGTTTTCTGATTTTATGCCGGATTTCATTTTTATCACACTTCTGTTTATAGATTAGTATAGAATATCAGTATATATATTATAATTAATAATTAGAACTTTGCAAATACTTTTTTATAAATTATTGATATTTTTATCAAATTAATATAGAATGAGGTTAAGAGTAATGCGAAAGGACAGGCTTTTGTTATGAAAATCCTTATTTCTCCATCAATTCTCGCTTCCGATTTCTCCCGCCTTGGTGAAGAATCGCAGCGTATGCAGTCAGCAGGTGCAGACTGGCTTCATATCGATGTTATGGACGGTCACTTTGTGCCTAACATCACACTCGGTGCGCCGATTGTCAAATCACTTCGCAAAAGATGTGATCTTGTTTTTGATGTTCATCTTATGATAAGTGAACCGCTTAAATATGTCGGCGATTTTGTTGCAGCAGGTGCTGATATTATCACCTTCCACGCAGAGTGTGATAATGATATTGATGAAGTTATCGATAAAATTCACTCTCTCGGCTGTAAGGCAGGTCTTGCCGTAAAACCCGGCACAGATGCTTCAGCTGTGCTTCCTTACCTCAAAAAACTTGAAATGGTGCTGGTTATGACGGTTGAGCCCGGCTTTGGCGGCCAGTCATTTATGCACGAAACTATGCCCAAACTCAAGCAGATTCGCGATATCTGTAAAGCAGAAAACCTTGACGTAAACCTTCAGGTTGACGGCGGAATCGCTGAAAAGACGGTTTCTGTTGCCGCTGAAAACGGTGCAAACGTGTTCGTCGCAGGCAGTGCAGTGTTCGGTTCGGATGACCCGAAAGCCGCTGTTTCGATGCTTCGTGACCTTGCAGAAAAGAATTTCTGCTGATAAATAATCACTTTTTAACTTTTTCACCCTGTGAATATTCAGCTGTATATTCACAGGGTGTTTTTATGTCGAAAAAAGAATAAAAAACGCACTGCAAGTAAAAAGCTTGTCAATATAATTCTGATAAAGAATAAAAATTATGAGTTTTTCACATTTTCCACAGGGTTTTTCACATTGGTAAACATTTTAACTTTACAAAAATCCGCGTGAAAATTTAAAATCCGGTGTATACGGATAATAAATATTCAGTTTTTTGTGCATATTCCGATTTTTGTTCTTCGGGTTTATACAAAGATCCGAACGTTTAGGATATTTTGTTCAAAAAAAGTGATTTTTTTGAGTTTTTTTGTTCAGTTTGCAGTATTTGAAAAAAGTCAATACCATTTTAAAATATATTTTTTTGAGCTGTTACGTAAAGAAAAGTACTTTACATAACAGGTTTCTGTTTTTTCGATATATAGTTGTTATCAGTGTGCAGATAACAAAATAGTGAGGTGTAAAACTTAAAGCTTTACACCTCACTGTGTTGTTTTGCTCAAAAAACAGCCTTATCTATGGGCATTGTGGCGTATGCGTTGAGTTCAGCGTCCGCTTTTTTGCCCGAAATATACTCATAATAGCCTTGTGCTCCAACCATTGCAGCGTTGTCACCGCATAGGAAAAGCTCGGGATAATAAAGCTCAAGTGAGTTTTGGCTACATATGTTTTCCATTTCTCTTCTGAGTACGGAGTTTGCAGAAACACCGCCTGCAAGTACGATTTTTTTCTGTCCCGTTATCTGAGCAGCCTTGAGTGTGTTTTCTGTCAGACATCTTACAACAGCACTGATATATGAAGCACCGAAATCCGCAATGTTAATTTCTTCTTCTTTTTGTTTTGCGTTATGTATTGCATTTACAGCGGCTGTTTTAAGACCCGAAAAGCTGAAACTCAATTCGCTGCCCTGCACCTTTGGTTTAGGGAATGTATAAGCTTTCGGATTTCCGTCTTTTGCGGCACGGTCAAGGTTAAGACCGCCGGGGTAGGGCAGACCGAGTGCTCTTGCAGCCTTATCCATACATTCTCCTGCAGCATCATCCATCGTCTGACCGATTATTTCAAACTCTGTGTAACTTTTAACGTTGACAATGTGGCTGTGACCGCCCGAAACAACAAGTGAAAGAAAAGGCGGCTCAAGCGATGCGTGGCTGATATAGTTGGCGGCAATGTGTGAGCGCAGATGGTGCACGGGTACAAGCGGTTTGCCGCTTGAAAGCGACAGTCCCTTTGCAAAGTTTACACCCACAAGCAAGGCACCGATAAGACCCGGCGCATAGGTTACCGCAATAGCCTCAATGTCCTTCATTGTGCATTCGGCTTTTTCAAGTGCCTGCTCAACAACACCGCTTATTGCCTCAACGTGCATTCTTGAAGCGATTTCCGGCACGACGCCGCCGTAAACGATGTGCGCATCAACCTGGGAAGCTATTATGTTTGAAAGAATTTTTCTTCCGTCCTCGACAACCGCTGCCGCAGTTTCGTCGCAGGAGGATTCAATTGCGAGTATTTTCATCTTGACTTATCCCTTTTTAAAATATTTAGTCATCAAAAATGCATCTTCTGTCGGCTTTTCATAGAAGTTCTTGCGTTTTCCTACTTTTTTGTATCCGCATTTCTCATACAGCGAAATTGCCGCCGTATTGCTGACTCTGACTTCAAGCGTGATACTTTCGCATTCACGTGCTGTTGCGCCGTTTTCGGCTGATTTGAGCAGCATTTCGCCGATTCCGAAACGTCTGTATTTCAGGTCAACCGCAACGTTGGTTACGTCAGCTTCACCGCATATCTCATTCACGCCGATATAGCCTGTAACTTCATCTCCGAGTAGCGATGTGAGAAAATGAGCGTTGACGTATTCAAGCTCCTCCTCAAACGAGCTTTCAGACCACGGCATGGAGAAGGTATCCCTTTCAATCCGTGCTATTTCCGCTATGTGCTCCTTTGCCATTTCGGTAATCACGGTATTGCTTCGGATTATGTCCTTGAGCAGGTCGGGTAGTGCGCTGTTGATCTGCTCGGCACACATATCATACATCTTCTGAGTGCCGCCGTACGGGTCTGCCACACCGTTACCTATAACAAAAAGCCTGTTTTCTTCAAGATAGGGGACAAGCGCCTGCGCGTGAGAAGCGGTCATACACACAAAAACAGAGTCGCTGAGCATGTATTCGCTGATTCTTTTTGAACGGTGAGCGGATATATCAACGCCGTATTTTTCAGCTGCGATAACGGATTTTTCGCTCACCTCGTCACCGGGATAGGCGGCAAGACCCGCACTTGTGACGTTGATTGAGTCTATTCCTCTGTCGGCAAGCAGCTTTTTCATCAGCCCTTCAGCCAGAGGACTTCTGCAGGTGTTGCCCGTGCAGACAAAAACTATATTCATCATATCTTATCTCAAATCGTCATTATAAACGGCTCTTTCGCCGCCTGTAAATTTCGGTCTTGTGCGTGCTGCAATGATGAGTGCGTTGCCTACGTGCTTTGTGCTGAGCCTCATCGGAACAGCAACGTTTTTCAGGTGCATACCGATAAGTACGCCGCCTATATCAAGACCTGCGTGAGCCTTGAGGTTTTCAACCGCAACGGGGTTTTCAAGCGCAGCATAGAGTGCTGTCGCAAAC
Source organism: Clostridia bacterium (assembly GCA_017625095.1). Lineage (GTDB taxonomy): Bacteria > Bacillota > Clostridia > Oscillospirales > Acutalibacteraceae > UBA8612. The sequence continues at coordinate 75,267 of JAGALQ010000044.1, forward strand.
GAGCCGCCTGCCTTGGGCTGAGGCACTGCGTTGACCTGCTCAAGGTTATACTTTTCCATAGCCTCTTCTTCAATGATTATAGCACGGTTTATGTGTTCGCAGCATTGAGCTGCAAGATATACTCCGTGCTCTCGCGCTACGGGAAGAATGCCGTCGAGGACAGCCTTTCCGACCTCAGGGCCTGAGTGTGAGCCGAGGTCAAAGCCCTGAATTTCACTTGTTGAGCAGCCTACGACCATTACCTGGCCTGCCTTGATTCCTGAGCGTTCAATGAGCTCAACTGCTGCGTCATGTGCCTGTTTTGTTATTTCTTTAAGTTCCATTTTAATCTCATCTTTCGGGGTGATTTTTTTTATCCTTTTGCATCGTACCAGGTTTTGCCGCTGTTAACGTCAGCGAGCATACTTACCTTCATACTTACCGCGTTTTCCATTTCTTCTTTAAGCAGAAGCGAAACTTTTTCTCTTTCTGCTTCGGGTGCTTCAATGATAAGCTCATCGTGCACCTGCATTATGAGCTTTGCTTTCAGCTTTTCGGCTTTGAGCCTGCCGTATACACGTACCATTGCAATTTTTATGATATCCGCCGCGGTGCCCTGAATCGGCATATTGCGTGCAACACGCTCACCGAAGGCTCTGAGCATGCCGTTGCCCGAAGTCAGCTCGGGCAGATATCTGCGTCGGTTGAAAAGTGTCTGCACGTAGCCTGTTTCTTTTGCCTGCTCAACGATTTTCTCCATATAGCTGTTGACTCCTGCATAGTGTCGGAGGTAGCCCTTGATGTAAGCGTCTGCCTCAGCGCGTGTTACGCCGATATTCTGTGCCAGTGAGAAAGCGCCGATGCCGTAAACAATGCCGAAATTGACAGCTTTTGCACGGCTTCTCATCAGCGGAGTAACCATCTGAAGCGGCATATTGAACACCTGCGATGCCGTGATTGCGTGAATATCGTCGCCGCTGTTGAAGCCTGCGATCATCTCGCTGTCGTCAGCGATGTGTGCAAGCACTCGCAGTTCGATCTGTGAATAGTCCGCATCAACAAGCACACAGCCGTTTTTCGCCTTGAAAAACTTTCTCATTTCTCTGCCGAGTTCGCTTCTTACGGGAATATTTTGCAGGTTAGGCTCAGCGGAGGAAATTCTGCCTGTTCTCGTTTCTGTCTGATTGAGTGTTGAGTGTATTCTGCCGTCTGCTCCGATTGCCTTTATGAGTCCCTCACAGTAGGTTGATCTGAGCTTTGCCCACGTGCGGTACTGCAGTATTTTTTCAACAATCGGGAAGCCAGGTGCAAGCTTTTCGAGAATGTCAGCGTTGGTTGACCAGCCGCTCTTTGTCTTTTTGCCCTTGGGAAGTCCGAGTTTTTCAAAAAGTGCTTCGCCAAGCTGTTTGGGAGAGTTGAGGTTGAACTGATAGCCTGCCTCGTCATATATCTCCTGCGTGATTCTATTTATGTCCTCTTCAAGTGTTTTGCCGAATTCGGTTATGCCGCCACGGTCAACCTCAAAGCCTGTAAGCTCCATATCGGCAAGCACCTGTGCAAGAGGAATCTCCGTTTCTGTGAGAAGCTGAGTCTGTCCGTTTTCTCTGAGCTTTTCCGTCAGCTTTTCCTGCAAATCGGGCAGCAGCCATGCCGCAACAGCCGCACTGCTCTCGTCCTCATCCTGCGGCAGAGCAACACCGTATTCGAGTGCTAGTCTGTCAGCCGAATAGCTGTTGGAGGAGGGGTTGAGGATGTATCCTGCAAGCTGTGTGTCAAAGCTGATGTTTTTCAGTTCTATTCCGCTTGAAATCGCAAATGAATAAGCCGCCTTGCAGTCATTTGTTGTTTTTTCAATATTCTCGTCTTCAAACAGCTCTTCAATAAAACTCATAAAGCAGAAGTTGAGCGCATTGAGATGCACAACTTTATTGTCCGAGCGCACATAAATATCCGAAACTTCATCCGCTGTGCCGTCAAGTGTGAAATATGCCTTGCCGTCTGTTTTGATGTTTTGAATTAATGCGCCTATGTTATCGCACTCAATACAGCTGAATTTTTCCTGCGGCTTTGCTTTTTCTGTTACGGGAGCTGCCTTAGGGTCAAGGTGAAGCTTTTCAATCATACTGAACATTTCGAGCTCGGTGAGTGTTTTTACCGATTCAAATGCATCAGGCTCGCCTTTGATATATGAAGCGTAATCTGTGTCAATCGGTGCTTCACGGCTGATTGTGCCGAGTGTGCGGCTTAAGAATGCCATATCCTTGCCGTCAGCAAGCTTTTTTCTGACAGATTCTTTTATGTCAATCGTGTCAAGCTCGCTATATATCTTATCAATGCTTTCAAAGCGTGCAATAAGGTCGCCTGCAGTCTTTTCACCGATTCCCGCAACACCGGGGATGTTGTCGGAGCTGTCGCCCATAAGTGCCTTTATGTCGATTAGCTGAGGCGGTGTTACACCGTACTTTTCAAAAACGGCGGCCTCGTCGTAGTGGATCGTCTGCGGTCTGCCCATTTTTGTTGCTGTCAGAAGTACGTTTACCTTCTTGTCAACAAGCTGCAGGCTGTCGCGGTCACCTGTTGCGATGAAGCATTCGTCACCGTCCTTGCAGGCTGAGGCAAGCGTGCCGAGAATGTCGTCAGCCTCCCACCCCTCACATTCAAGCAGCTTGTAGCCGAGTGCTCTGAGAAGCACTTTAAGTGTCGGCATCTGCTCTGCAAGTTCGGGTGGCATACCTTTGCGCTGTGCCTTGTATCCGTCATACATCTTATGTCGGAAGGTAGGTGCTTTGACATCAAAAGCTATTGCCACTGCGTCGGGTTTCACCTCATCGGTGAGCCTGAGCAGAATTGTCATAAATCCGTATATTCCGTTTGTGAACTTGCCGTCCTTTGTGGTCAGCAGTTTGATTCCGTAAAAAGCACGGTTGAGTATGCTGTTTCCGTCAATTACCATCAACCTCATTATGCTTTTCTCCTCTCATTTGACTTGAAAGTTCAGTTATGTTAAAATACCTGTCGGTGATTTGATTTGCAGATTAAAAATGTCAGTTGGAAAGGCAGTGCTGCACTTGCTCCTATGGCAGGTGTTGCTGACAGAGCCTTCCGTGAAATATGTTGTCAGTTCGGTGCGGGATATACCGTAACCGAAATGGTCAGCGCAAAGGGTCTTTGTATGTGTGACCGTAAGTCGCAGTCGCTTCTGAAAATCTCAGATGTTGAGCGTCCTGCTGCGGCACAGCTCTTTGGCGATGATCCGAAGTTTATGGCTGAAGCGGCGGTTAAAACGCTCGCGTTCAGACCTGAAATAATTGATATAAATATGGGTTGTCCCGCTCCTAAAATTGCGGGTAACGGTGGTGGCTCTGCACTGATGAAGCAGCTCGAGCTTGCCGAAAGAATAGTTGAAGCTGTAGTTAAAGCTGTCGATATTCCCGTAACCGTCAAAATGCGTATCGGCTGGGATGACGAAAACATCAACTGTGTAGATCTTGCAAAGCGTTGCGAAAACGCAGGCGCCGCGGCACTCACCGTGCACGGCAGAACAAAGGTGCAGATGTATTCGCCGCCCGTACGTCCCGAATATATCGCTGACGTAAGAAAGGCTGTCGGCATTCCCGTTATTGCAAACGGTGATGTTACCGACGGTGTTTCTGCAAGAAAACTGCTCGATGCAACAGGCTGTGAAGCCGTGATGGTCGGCAGGGGAGCACTCGGCAGACCGTGGGCTTTTGAACAGATTAACGCTTACTTTGAAAGAGGCGAGGTTATTCCCGAGCCGCCTGTTGAGAAACGTATGGAGGTTATGCTCCGTCACATTGAGTTGTTATGCGAATACAAGGGTGAAAAGGTCGGTATGCTTGAAGCCCGCAAGCACGCAGCCTGGTATATGAAAGGCATACGCGGTGCAGCTGCACTCCGCCGCGAAATATGCGAGCTTCAGACAATCGACGATATAAAAATAATAGCTGAAAAGGTAATTGCAACGGCTGAATAATCAGCCGTTGTTTTTATTTCTCTTGCTTTTCTTCTGCTTGAGTGTTCTTGTCTGCACGCTTCTTAGCAAGTGTGCGCATATCCTTTGATGTTGCACCCTTTGTCTTTACCTTTTTCGGTGCAGGCTCGGGGAAGAAATCTACACCTTCAATCGGTTTGGGATTTTTCTTTGTCTTTATCAGCATAAACACAAGCGCTGCAAGGAATAACATCGCAACGGCGAATGAGAGCACCTGAGAAACACGCAGTGTGGTATCACCGATATAAAGGCTGTCTGTGCGGAAGCCTTCTATTATTGCTCTGCCTATGCCATAAAGTACACCGTATGAAAGGAAAAGCTGGCCGCTGAATTTGCGGAATTTCTTGTAGATTACAAGCAGGATAAGGAAGCTGCCGACGCACCACAGCGATTCATAAAGAAATGTGGGATGAACGGGTGAGTACGGGTCAACGCTCATACCGAGTGCTTCAAGCTCATCCTTGTGGTCGGCAAGGTAAATTGTTGTCTTTTCGCTAATCATACCCCAGGGCATAGTTGTGTTTGTGCCGAATGCTTCCTGGTTTGCAAAGTTGCCCCAACGGCCGATGCCCTGACCGATAAGAAGGCTCATACCTGCGCAGTCAAGCAGGTTGAAGAAGTTGAGCTTGTTGAAGCGGCAGGTGATAAATGCGGCAATAATACCGCCGATGATACCGCCGTAGATTGCAAGGCCACCGTTCCATATCTGTATTATCTCACCCGGATTCTGCGAGTAGTAATCCCAGCGGAAGATAACATAATAAAGTCTTGCGCCGATAATTGCTGCAAATGTGCCGAAGATGAGCACGTCAATCATTTTATCAAGGCTCATCTTCCACTTATATGCCATTCTGCCGCCCCAGAGTACAGCCAGCAGGAAACCAAAAGCGATAATTGCACCGTACCAGCGTATTGTTATTTCCTGACCAAAAATGCTGAAGCTTGCAAGAATTGAATTAACCTCAAAGCCTTTTTCAAAGGCGGAGAAATATACGGTTGTTGAATCCATTTGTTTTCACGTCCTGTTAATTTTATTCGATCGGTCTGATAACCGAAAGTGCGGCATATTCTTCACGCATTGTGCTGTCGAGAACTTCTCTGATATCGTCTGCGGTTATCGTGCGGTAGGTTTCAATATCGTCAAAAACTCCCGTGCCGTCAAAGTGTGCGCCGACAAGGTCATTTGCAACCTCGTCAATATCGTTGAAGCTCATAACAGCTCTGCCGTAAAGCTTGCGGCGTGTCTGCTCAAATTCTTCGCTGTCAATTCCTTCTTTGCGTACCTTGGCAATATATGCGTTTATCTGTCTTGTAACCTCTTCGGGGTTCTTACTTTCACCGCTGAAGAATGTTGCGGCATATCCGAAGCCTGTAAACTGCTCAAAGCCGAAGCTTGTGTTGATAAGCTCCTGCTCGAGCAGGCTGTTATAAAGCTGTGATGTTGTGCCTGCAATCATTTCAAGCAGTATTGATGTTGCAATTCTCTGCTTGAGGCTGCGCTTGGGCAGACCGTAGGTTTCTTTGTAGCCGAATGAGAATATCGGAGCAGCTACAGAGAGCTTTTCCTCGATATAATTTTGTACTATTTCTTCGGGCTCATCGTGCGGCTTTCTTTCAAACCTGAATTCGTCGCATGGCTTGAGCATCTCGTCACAGATTGAGATAATCTCATCAATATTAACGTTACCTGCAATCGCAAGAACCATATTGTTAAGATTATAGAAGTTGTTGTAGCAGTCGTAAAGTGTCTGTGCGGAAATCTGAGCGATTGATTCGACCGTCCCCGCAATGTCGATTCTTACGGGATGGCTGTGGTAGAGTGCGCGCAGAAGGTTGAAAAGCACCTCCCAGTCGGCGACGTCTTTATACATTGTGATTTCCTGGCCGATAATTCCCTGCTCCTTGGAAACAGTCTGCTCGGTGAAGTAGGGTGACTGCACGAAATCAAGAAGAATCTTAAGCGATGCGGCAAAATCGCCTGTGCAGGAGAAGAGATAGCAGGTGGTGTCAAAGGAGGTGTATGCGTTAGCATTAGCACCTGTCTTTGCGTATCTTGCGAATGCATCAAGGTCCTCGCTCTCAAAAAGCTTGTGCTCAAGGAAATGAGCCGTACCTTCGGGTATATCCTCAACCTCACCGTTTTTGTTGAGAATCTTTGTGTCAATCGAACCGTAGTTTGTGCCGAATACGGCATAAGTGCCGGAATATCCGGGCTTTGGCATAACGTAGATGTTGAGTCCGGTAGGATGAACTATGTGGTAACATTTTTCGTCAAGAAGCTCGTCTTTTATCTCGTTGATTTTCATTATTCTGTTACCTCTCCTTCCTCATCGTCTTCGGTGCCTGTGCCTGCAAGCATATATACCGTGTCGAGCGTTACTGCCTGAGCGGCTGCAATTACCTGCTCGCGTGTTATTGTCGAAATAAGTGAAGCGTATTCTTCGGGGGTGATAATGTCGCTGTCAAGCATCTGACCGCTGTACCAACGGTCTATACCTTCCGGTGTGTCGGAGACACCGTGTGCAAGGTTTGTAAGACCTTTGATTGATGCGTCAAACTCTTCGTCTGTGAAGTTACCTTTCTGTATGTCTTCAAGCTGAGCGAGAATTGCGTCAATCGCTTTCTGTTCGTTTTCGTTTTCAATTCCGCTCTGTACCATAATAAGACCTTTGCCTCTGTTGAAGCCTGCGGAGCAGTAGTAGCAAAGGCTCATTTTTTCGCGTACATTGTTGAAAAGCTTTGAGTAAACACCGCCGCCGAAAATATCGCACATAACCTTGATTGCGCAGTAGTTGTCGTCGGCGTCTGTCATACCTGCACGCAGACCGAGCACGAGCTTGCCTTGTTTAACGGGCATCTCTTCACGCACTCTGTGTGTTTCGTATGCGCTGGTGATGAATTCGGTGTGGAGTTCCGCGAGTCTTGAGCGGTCAATATCTTCAAACTTTTGCTCAAAACGGCTGCGGATGAGATCTGCATTCATACTGCCTGTGACGCCGATGTATACGATTGCAGAGGAAAGCATATTCTTCCATGCACGCACAAGCTTATCGCTGTCAAGTGCCCTGATTTCTTCAACTGTGCCGCAGCGGCCGAGTGAATAAGCTTCATTTTCGCACATAATCTCTGTGCAACGCTTGAGCGCGTAATAACGTTTGTCATTGAGTTCACTTTCGATCTGCTCAATCATAAGCCTCTTTTCACGTTCAACGTCAGCTTCGCAGAATTTGCCGTCAACAAAGTTGGGCTCAAAGATAAGGTCGAGCAGAAGGTCTGCTGCTGCAGAAGATATCTTTTCGTCTGAAAGCGAAAATCTGTCCTCAAGCACTGTTACGCGAAGGGTGAGAATCTGGCTTTCACCGTCTTTGCCTACACCGCCGCTTACCATTGCACCGTAAAGCGATGCGAGGTGACGGTTCATCTGAGTGATTGTCGGATATTTTTTGCAGGTGCGCTTGAGCAGACCGGGCAGAAGCGCGTTAGCTGCCGCATCTGCTCCGAGCGGAAGCGCAAAGCTTGCCGTTAGAATTGCAACCTTGAAGTTTGATTGAGTATCTACCGATAAAAAGTTAAGTCCGTTCACAGGACTTGCCTGCGTGAATTTGTACTCCATAAAAAGCTCACTTATCCTTTCATAAAAGGGTAATAATATACCATTATACCATACTTTTTTATTTAATCTATATTATAAACAAAATTTAATGAGAATTTCTAAAATTAAAATGAATTTTCTTTCCTGCAGGTTGTAAATTTTTAAATAACAATGTATAATCTGCTTATTAATTATAGGAGTGTTGGATTTGAACTTTAGTTACCACGAAAAATCAGGCACACATACAGGCTTTTGCCTGGTAAAAAGCTGTGAGCGTAAGCTCAACAAAAACGGTGAGCCGTATCTTGATATGGTGCTCAGCGACCGCAGCGGTGAAATCAACGCAAAGCTCTGGAAATATGATGAGAATCTTCACGGTGTTTATGAAACAAATACACTTGTTAAAGTGCAGGGCATAATCACAAAATTCAACGATGCCGACCAGCTTCGTGTCGACCGTATACGCAAGGTCAACGAAACAGACGGTGTTAAGATTGAAGATTATGTTTCATCGGCAGTTTATTCGGGCGAGATGATGTTTAACGAGCTTATCAGTATTGCCGATGCTTTTTCAGATGATGAGCTTAAGGCTCTTGTCAAAACAATTCTTAACGAAAATAAAGAAAAGCTGCTTTATTATCCTGCAGCATTCAAGCTTCATCACGCAATGCGCAGCGGTCTTCTTCAGCATACGCTTTCAATCGTAAGGTTAGCACAGAGCGTATGCAGAATTTATCCGTTTGTCGATGCTGATTTGCTTCTCAGCGGTGCAATGCTTCACGATATAGCAAAGCTTGAGGAGCTTGTTGCAGGCGAAACGGGCATAGCCTCTGGCTACAGTGTCGAGGGTACGCTTCTCGGTCACCTCGTAAAGGGTGCAATGCTTATTGATAAAACTGCCGAAAGACTCGGCGTTTCTCACGATAAAGCTGTGCTGCTTGAGCATATGCTTATCTCACATCACGGTGATCCCGAATTCGGTGCAGCGGTAAGACCGCTGTTTATCGAGGCAGATATTCTTTCTGCGCTTGACAGGCTTGATGCAAGAATCGTCGAGGTCAACAATGCCGTTTCGGGTGTTGAGGCAGGCGGCTTTTCAACCCGTCAGTGGGCACTTGATAACCGCGCTTTCTACAATCATGGCAGAGTCGATGTGACGCAGGAAACCAACCTCGGACTTTGATTTATAAGGTGGATTAACAATGGATTGGACAGAGATAATTATAACCGTCAGCAGTGACGATATTGATAAGGCGGCGGCAATCGCACAGGTTCTTGTGCCGGGTGTTTATATTGAGGATTACCGCACGCTTGAGCAGGAGGCTTTTGAAATTGCAGGCATTGACCTGATTGATGAAGACCTTCTTGCAAAAGACAGAACAAAGGGACTTATTCATATCTACATTTCACCCGAAGACAATCCCGCCGAGGCAACGGCCTTCCTTACGGAACGTTTTGCGGCTGAAAAAATCAGCTACACAATGGATACAAACGTTTGTCGCAATGAGGATTGGGAAAACAACTGGAAAGCATACTTCAAACCGATGGAGATAGGCGAGAGACTGCTCATCCGTCCCTTGTGGATTGACGATTACGATGCAAAGGGCAGGGCAGTGCTCAGCATCGAGCCCGGTCTTGCTTTCGGATCGGGCACTCACGAAACAACGCGTCTGTGCCTTGAGGCACTTGAGCCTTATATCACGCCCGATACCGATATGCTCGATGTCGGCTGCGGCAGCGGTATTCTCAGCGTTGCTTCTCTTCTCCTTGGTGCAAAGTCTGCAGTAGGTGTCGATATTGATGCTCTCGCCGTCAAAACGGCACGCGAAAACGGTGAGGTAAACGGCTTCACAGAGCCGAAGTACATTGTACATAAAGGCAATCTTACCGATAAGGTCAGCGGCAAGTTTCAGGTTATTGCGGCAAACATCGTTGCCGATATAATCATTCTTTTCTCTTCTCAGGTCGGCGAATTCCTCGATGACGGCGGCGTGTTTATCGCCTCGGGTATAATCGCTCCCCGTGAAGCGGAGGTGCTTGAAGCTTTTGAGAAAAACGGCTTTGAGGTAATTGCCCGTCATAACAAAAATGATTGGCTTTGCTTCGAATGTAAAAAGAAATAAGTTATAAAGAAAACCACTCATCGTTGATTTCTCGACGGTGAGTGGTTGTTTTGTTGTCTGTTTATTTTTCAAAACCGTAATTTTCGATAAGCTTTACGATGTGTTTGCAGGTGAGTAAAAATACCTGTGAGCCAAGGTTATTGATGCGATCGCTTGTCTTTGCATCGCAAAGCATTGCAAAGCTGTCACCGATTTCTTTTATCGTGTTGCGCTGTTTAACAGCCATATAGTAAAAGCTCATTGCCGCACCGTTTGATATGCTCTTATAAAAGCCGTAGGCATCTTCTTTCAGTGCAGCATAAAAAGCTTCGCTTGCCGTTGTTGCAAGTATCGGGCAAAGCTCACTGAGAAGAGTGTATTCGGCGCAGAAAACCATAAGAATTCTCAACTGAATCCTTATGTCGGGCTTGATCCATTCAGCACTGAGCAGAGCCGATAACTCATCACTGAGGTCGGCGCTTTCGGGCGTGAGAAAAGCCAACTCTTTGCCGAGCTGCTTTGCTTTTGCGGAGTTGCCGTTTGCGATGTGGAATTTGAGCTCCTCTGCAACCGAAAACAAGTCGCCTGCGTCGCTTTCTTCACGGTTGGATCTGAAGATTTTAATATCGCTGTCGTCGCGCATCTGTTTTCCTCTCTTGTTTATTTATTCTGCTGCAGCTTTCTTTGCAAGTCTTTTCTGTCTGGCTTTATATCCGAGAAAAGCTGTAAGGTGCTGCTGCGGTATTTCAATTCCGCCTAAACCGATTGCTGACGGGGAATACATACCGTGGAAGTCACTGCCGCCTGTCATAATGAGTCCCTTGCTTTTGGCAAGTGCCGTAAGAGAGCTTATATCGCTTTCACTGTGGCAGGGGTGCCAGACCTCAATGCCGTCAAGACCTTCTTTGATAAGGTCGTCTGTAAGCTCTGTGCAGCCTGTGTGTGCAGGGTGGGAGAGCACTGCAATGCCGCCCGCAGCTTTAACCTGCTTAACCACTTCTTTAGGGTCAGGGAAATCGGGCTGTACAATAATATTATTTTCACTTTCGGGAGAAAATAACTCGTGGTAAATCTCACCGTAAATCTGTGTTGTGATGCCGCATTCCATAAGTGCATGCATAACGTGCTGCTTATATACGTTAGTTGAGCCTGTGGCGCATTTAAGTACAAGATCTGACGTTATGGGATAACGCTTTGAAGCCTTAATAATAAGGTATTGGCTTGCTCTTTTGCGCAAAAAAGAGTTGCTGCGGCAAAGACCTTCAAGTCTGTCAGCACTTTCGGGCTGATAACAGAGTATATGGACCTCCTTGCCAAGCTCCTTACTGAACGCTGAGAGCTCAACGCCCGGGATGACGTTGATACCGTGACGCTCGCCTATAACCTTGCCTCTTACTGTGCCGGCAAGGCAGTCGTGGTCTGTTATGGCGATTGTTTCAATTCCTTTGTTTTTGGCTAAAATTATCAGATCATTAATGCCTATTGAGCCGTCAGATAATTTAGTGTGACAATGCAAATCCGCAGTCAAAAGAAAGACCTCCCTCTAAGTAGATAACGTGGTGTTCGAATTTGGTCGACAATGCACCTAATCTTACTACATTTTACACCAGAATCAACTTTTTTTCAAGCGAAAAAGAGGTCTGCTGATAAAAAATTTTTAATAAATTGTATGCTCGTACGGTATGAAAAATACGCTCTGACCTGCAAAATTACAGATCAGAGCGTGCTTTTTATTCTTTTCCGCCCTCCACAATGTCACTCATTGTGAATACGTTGATGAAAGTTTTAAAAAATATTTTAGTGTCAAATGCCAAGGATTTTTTGTCGATATACTCGCGGTCGAGTCTGACTTTTTCTTCAATTGTGCACTTGTCTCTGCCGTTTACCTGCGCATAGCCCGTCAGACCGGGACGCACGCAGTAAATATTGTTTTCTTTGCGCAGCTGGTGTATTTCCTTCTCTTCGGGAATCAGCGGACGCGGACCGACAAAGCTCATATCGCCCTTGAGTATGTTGAAAAGCTGAGGAAGCTCGTCAAGGCTTGTCTTTCTGAGCAGAGAGCCGCAGGCTATCATACTGTCGTCAGATTCTTTGAGGTCGTTTGTTGCGGCAAGTCTTGTGCCGTTTTTCATCGTGCGGAATTTATAGATTGTGAAAAGCTCGGCGTTTTTACCGACACGTTTCTGACTGTAAACAACGGGTCTGCCGTCGGATATCAGTACTATAAAAGCTATTGCAACAAAAACAGGAAAGAGGATAATAATTGCAGAAAGAGATGCAAAGATATCCAATAATCTTTTCATCAGGTTTGTTACCTCCTACTTTTCAATTCCAACGATTTTATTTTTCCATTTGCCGGTTTTAACAAAGATTGCGCCGATGATAATGCCGCCTATTGAAGCCATACCCATTGCCATTGCAATGCCGTCAAAGCCCATATCCATAGCGTTGACGAATAAATAAGCGAGCGGCACTCTGATGAATATACCGTTGACAAGTGCGTTGATAAGTGCGATGTATGTCCTGCCTGCCGCAATTGCAAGACCGTTATAACAAAACATTATTGAAGCAAACAGATAGTCAAAAGATATTATCTTCAGATAGCGTGCTCCGGTTTCGATTACTTCGGGCTCGCTGTCAAACAGTCTGATAAGAAACTCGGGGAATAAGTTTACAACCGCAAAAACAATAACGGATATTGAGAAAGCCATTATCATACCGATATACATTGTCTTCTTTGCACGCTTGTATTCACCTGCGCCGATATTCTGACCAGCCATTGAGCTGATTGCGCTGCTTATCGCAAGGCCGGGAAGGATTGCAAACGAGTTGATTTTGCCGCCTATACCCTGGCAGGCTGATGCGATGTCAGCGTTGGGCAGCGAGTTTACAAGAGCTGTAAGGGTAAGGAAAGAGAGCGAAACAACAAGGCTCTGAACAGAGGAGGGGAGACCGATTTTGAAAAGCGGTCCTAATCTCTCTTTGTTGATCTTGAAGTCGTTGAGTTTGTATTCGGAGAAAAACTTTTTCTTTACGAGATACAGCAGTGATATTATTACGCTCAGTGCCTGTGAGGCAATTGTAGCCCACGCAGCGCCTGCACTTGCCATGCCTAATTTGCCAACAAGCACAAGGTCAAGCACAACGTTTGTGACAGCGGCGATAAGTACGAAGTATAGCGGACGTTTCGAGTCGCCCATACCGCGCAGCACACCGCTGATTGCATTGTACAGGAACATAAATATCATGCCGCCCATACAGATGTTGTAGTAATCAACAGCCTGATCATATGCGCCTTTCGGCGTATTTAGCAGGGTCAGGAGCGGATTGCACAGTAAAAACATTATAACTGTAAGTACCGCAGCAAGAATAATATACAGCGTTGTCATCGTGCCGATTGTCTGACGCTGTTCTTTGTACATTTTCTGTCCGCCGTACTGGGCAATCATAACTGTGCCGCCTATCGAAAGACCCATTGCGGCACCTGTTACAAGTATGTTTATCTGACTTCCGATTGAAACACCGGTGATACCTGTTTTACCGCAGAACTGACCGACAATTATCATATCGGCAACGCTGTAAAAAGCCTGCAGCAGATTTGAAAGAAGGAATGGTGTTGCAAACTTTATAAGCTGTTTTGCTACACTTCCCTGTGTAAGGTCCTTGTTAAAATTAGCCAACAGCTTCAGCCTCCTTCGGTTTCTTCATTGTCAGTGAGATTCTGCCCTTTGCTTTATCTACACTGAGTACCCATACTGTGACAATGTCACCGACTTTGAGTACCTCTGAAGGATGCTTTATGAATCTGTCCGTGATGCGTGATATATGAACAAGTCCGTCCTGATGTACACCGATATCAACAAATGCACCGAAGTCAATTACGTTTCTGACCGTACCCTGCATCTCCATACCGGGCACAAGGTCGTTCATATCCATAACGTCTGCGCGCAGCATAGGCGGCGGAAGCTCGTCACGCGGGTCGCGTCCCGGGCGGAGCATTTCTTTTACAATGTCGTTGAGGGTGGGTACACCGATGCCGAGTTTTTCTGCAAGCTTTTCTGCACCTGCCTGCTCAACCTTTTTGGCAAGGTCGGCGATGTTGCCCTTTGCGACGTCTTTTATATCATAACCGCATTCTGCGAGCAACGCCTTTGCGGCATCATAGCTTTCGGGGTGAACGCCCGTATTGTCAAGCGGATTTTTGCTTTCTGCAATTCTGAGGAAGCCCGCACACTGCTCAAATGCCTTTGCACCGAGCTTCGGTACTTTTTTGAGCTGTGTTCTGCCGGTGAATTCACCGTTTTCCTCACGGTAAAGCACAATGTTTTTGGCAACGGTTGAGTTGATGCCTGATACTCTTGTGAGCAGAGAGGGGGAAGCTGTGTTGAGGTCGACACCAACGTTGTTAACACAGTCTTCAACAACGCCGTCAAGTGCGTTGCCGAGCTCTTTCTGCGGCATATCGTGCTGATACTGACCGATACCGATTGCCTTCGGGTCAATCTTTACAAGCTCTGCAAGCGGATCCTGAAGACGTCTTGCAATAGAAACCGCACTTCTGAGTGATACGTCAAACTGCGGGAATTCTTCAGCCGCAAGCTTTGAGGCTGAGTAAACGGAAGCGCCTGCTTCGCTTACTATCATATATTTTGCACTGCTGCCTGTTTCTTTAAGAAGCTCAGCTGTGAAAATTTCTGTTTCTTTTGAAGCTGTACCGTTGCCGATCGCAATTATCTCAACACCGTATTTTCTGATGAGTTTTGCAACGGTTTCTTTTGCCGCCTGCTTCTGAGCGGCGGAATGTGTTACGTAGATAACACCTGTGTCGAGCACTCTGCCCGTTGCATCGACAACAGCAACCTTACAGCCTGTTCTGTAACCCGGGTCAAGACCGAGTGCAACCTTACCCTTGACGGGAGGCTGAAGCAGAAGGGGACGGAGGTTTGACGCAAAAACCTTGATCGAGTCTGCCGCTGCACGCTCTGTGAGCATTGAGCGGATTTCTCTTTCGATTGATGGCATTATAAGTCTTGTGTAGCTGTCTGCGCCTGCATCACGCACAGCATCTGTGCACGGTGAGCCGTTGTTGAGCAATGTCACACTTGCAATAACACCGAGAGCCTTTGCAATGTCGAGTGTTACGCTGACTTTGAGGAAGTCTTCTTTTTCACCTCTGTCAATTGCAAGCACGCGATGGTTTGCAATTTTGTTGACAGGTTCACTGTAATCGTAATACTGAGCATATACGCTGTCTTTGTCGGGGTCTGCTGCCTTTGAGTTTACAATGCCCGTGACAGTGAAAAGGTTGCGTATTCTGCGGCGGATGTTCGCATCGTCAGAGATATCCTCTGCGATAATATCCATTGCACCCTGCAGTGCTTCCTCCGCGTTATTGACACCTTTTTCTTCGTTTATGTACTCTTCTGCCGCTTCAATCGGCGTTTTGCCCGATACAGGCTGGCTGAATATATATTCTGCCAGGGGTTCAAGACCTTTTTCTCTTGCAACGCTTGCTCTTGTTTTTCTTTTCGGCTTGAAAGGTCTGTAAATATCTTCTATTTCAGCAAGAGTTACTGCGGCATCAAGTGCGGCAGCAATTTCATCTGTCATCTTTTCCTGACCTTCGATTGCTGATCTGACTTCTTCTCTTCTCTTTTCGAGGTTGCGCAGATACTCGAGTCTTTCGGAAATCTCACGCAGCACCTGATCGTCAAGTGTGCCGTGCGCTTCCTTGCGGTAACGTGCAATGAAGGGAATTGTGTTGCCTTCATCAATGAGCTTTACTGTGTTTTCAACCTGCCATCTCTGAAGACCGAACTGAGTTGTGATTGATGAAATAATATCCAAAATAAATTACCTCTGTAGTAAAATTTAAACTTCAAGCTTCATATCGCCTTTTTTAATCATGTTCAGCTTGCGCATAGCTTCTGAAACGGTAAAGGCTATAATTGCGGGTAAAATGAAATGAACAATCGCCATTTCGGCAAGTGCAATCGAAGGCTTGACTCCTGCCTGTGTCATAGCCTGATAACCCATTATCTGACCGACAAGACCTGCTGTGCCCATGCCTGCGCCCGTTGCATTGTTGACCATACCGAGAAGTGCCGACGAAATCGGACCGGTAATCGCGCTTGCGATAATAGCAGGCACCCAGATTATCGGCTTTTTGACTATGTTAGGCATCTGAAGCATGCTTGTGCCGATGCCCTGTGCGACAAGACCGCCGAATTTATTTTCGCGGTAGCTTGCAATTGCAAAGCCTACCATGTTTGCACAGCAGCCTGCAACCGCAGCGCCTGCAGCGATACCTTCAAGACCGAGCGCAACACCGATAGCAGCCGAGCTTATCGGAAGGGTGAGGAATATGCCCATAAGTACCGAAACAACAACACCCATAACAATCGGTTGCTGTTCTGTGCCCCAGTTAATGAGACTGCCAAGCCATGTCATAAACTGTGATATGTACGGACCTGCAAACAGACCGACAACTGAGCCTGAGCCGATTGTCACAATCGGTGTGAGAATAATGTCAAGCTTTGTTTTGCCTGCAACAAGTCTGCCGATTTCGATGCCGACGTATGCGGCGACAAAGGCACCCATAGGCTCACCGGGACCTGCGTACGATACAACTGCACCGCTTATCATTGTGCCCGCAAGAATCTTGCTTGCGAATGCGCCTATCATACCTGCTACAGCGGCGGAAAGTGTGACGAGCGGCTTTTCACCGAATTTGGCGGCGACACCGCAACCGATACCTGCACCCATAAGCGATGCGGCAATCTTACCAAGTGTGAATACAACCGTGCCTGTTGTGCCGGGGATTGCATTGCCTATCTGCTGTATGATTGTGCCGATGATGAGTGTGGCGAAAAGACCCGATGCCATTCCGCTGAGTCCGTCAATGAAAAGTCTGTTGAGAAATTTTTTAATTGCATTCATTTTTTATTCCTCCGCAAATCGGATAATCAGTAACTTCGGATCTGTCTGATATCCTTGCCGATAAACTTAAGTGAGATGAAATTGCCGATAATTCTTGAAGTAATGCGCTGTGTGTATTTTTCTTCAAGCTCACGTGCAGTGAGATTTGTGCTGATAATTGTCGGCTTACGGCTGAGTATGCGCGAGTTGATAATGTTATAAACGCAGCTTACGGTGAACTGAGTTGAAAATTCAACACCGAGGTCATCGATAATGAGGAGATCTGTTTCAAGCAGCTCCTGTTCGTATGTTCTGTCATTGTTATACTGTCTGCCGAAGTGCTCTCTTTCAAGCATACCGAACATATTCGGTGCACTGCCATAGATTACGCCGTATCCTCTTTCGATTGCGTAATTTGCAATTGCGAGTGAAAGATGCGTTTTGCCCAGACCCGTTGCGCCGTGCATGAAGAGCGAAGGTGATTCGGTTGAAAAATCCGAAGCGTAATCCTTGCAGAAGGTTGCAATTTCGCCCATCCTCTTTTGAGGTGAAACGCCTGAAGCATCTTCCTGTACAGGATAATATTTAAGTGAATAGCTCTCGAATGTGGAGCGTCTTAGCGGAGCGTATTTTTCAATTTCGTCCTTAGCTGTTGAAATCAGCATTTCACGCTGACAGTTGCAGATGCCGTTATCTGTGACACCTGTATCGTTGCATACGCTGCAGGTGTATTGTGCTTCAAGATAATTTTCAGGCAAACCCGCCTGTGTGAGGAGCTGCTTGCGCTCAGCCTGAGCGGCAAGACTCTCTTTTGCGAGGTTTGCGATAAAAGCAGGTGCTTCTGCCCCCTTTGATATTGCGCTTACAGCTTCGGCACCGAGCATTGCGATGCGGCTCTGAATTTCAACAAGCTTCGGAATCTTGCTGTATGCGTCGGCGCGTCTCATTTCAAGTGCTTCTTCAGCATCCTTGCGACGTTTTTCAATCTTTCCCTGAGCAAGCAGATATGTATTCTTGCTGTAACTCATTGCTTATTCCTCTCCTTTGTCGGCTTTCTTTCTGTAAACGAGCGGTGCGGTTTGAGACATTTTGTCAAATTCGTCTATATCGTATGAGGCTTCATAGCCTTGTGTTTTTTCTTTTTGTGCAGGCTTTTGCTTTTCGGCAGCACGCTGCTGCTTTGCTTCTTCAACCTGAATATCGCTTGTGATACCCTGGTCATGCCAACTTTCAAGCACCTTGTTGATATATGGGAAACTGATTTTGTCCGTATGGTTTGCCATTTCCTCGTATGCAAGGTAAATCATATCAATGTCAAACTTAAGCTCGTTTGTCCAGTGTGAAAGATAGTTGCTTTGTGAAGCTGTGGGTCTGGGTGTGCTGATTCCCGTCAGCTCACAGAGCTTTTTCCACGTGCTGTCACAACGGCGCAGAATGTGAATCTGCTCATCTGCCTTTTCGATGGAGTCGATTTCTTTTTCGCTCCACGTTTTTGCAGCTTTTGAAATATAGTTGAGCGAATTTTTGCCGATTGATACGCAGTATTCAATCAGCATCAGCAAAACTTCAACGGGCAGACCGTAAAAGTCGTGAATCATCAGCAGGGTTGACTGACCGTCATAGCCGATTGTTCTGCCGAGCTTTTTCTGTGCCTCAAAAAACATAAACTGAATTTCGGGGCTTTCTTTTGTACGCTTGAGAACCTGCTCCGAGGTAGGGCGGGTGTATGTGATTTCGGGCTTGAGCTCAACCGGTATGTTTTCTTTTGCAGGTGCCGCATAGGACGGTGTTTCTTCTTTTTCTTCGGGTGCTTTGCCGTTTTCAAGAACAATGCCGCATTCAACCCAGTATTGCATTGCGTCTGCTGCATCTGCGCTTTTCATATTAAGAGCTTTGCAAAGCTCGTCCATTGTCGGATTCTCTGCCGCGTGACGTAACAGCCAGAGCAGGACTTTAATCTGTGCGGCGCCTGCAAGCTTGAGGTGCTTGTCTGCAACTGCTGCAGGTACGCTGAATGACAGACCGAACATCATCTGAGGGTTAATTGAAAATTCCATAAAGCGGCAGTTCCTCCTTTTTGACAACATTTCTCGATTTTCTAATCTATAAATATACACCAAAAAAACAAAATAGTAAATAGATTTATGCAAAAATTAAAATGAACAAAATATAAACAAATTGACACTTCGGCACAGATGTGGTATATTTATAATGGTTGATTTTGCAGAAAACTTTAAAGACAGCATACTCAACTCATTATGCCGCATACGACGGCAATGCATAAAACTTGATAAATTAAAAAGGAGTAAGAATTTATGAAACCCGTAACGGTTGAACATTTCGGAATTCAGAGAAAAATTGTTTCGAATATGACTTCACAATCCTGGCAGGAGATTCCGCACGCAGGTCCCGTGATTGAATTTGATGTAACAGATCTTATGGCACAGTTCAACACTCTGCGTGAATCAGGCAAGCTGAAGAATAAACTGAGCATTAATACTCTTATGCTCAAGGCTATTGCCATTGCGCTTAAAGAATCGCCGAAAATGAACGCTCATCTTGAGTTTAACCGCCATCTTGTCAAGGGTACTCTCAAATGCTTTGATGAGGTCCATTTTTCAATTCCCATGCAGCTTCCCAACGGCGAGATGATGACTATCAACTGTCACAATTTTGAGAACAAGACTCTTGATGAAATGACAGAATATATGATGGATGTCACACGCAGACTCAAAAACACAAACCTCACAGAAGCTATGTTCGAGGTTTCTATGGATAACACCATTACCGCACTCAAAAAGGGCAAAATCAAGACTGTTCTTTGCCGTCTTCTCGGCGCAAAACTCGGCAAGTACAGAGTAAAAACACTCAGCGGTAAAGCGAAGAAAGAATACCTCAGCATCCCTGAAAAAGACAGAATCACAAAGAAGGATATTGAACAGGGTACAATCACCGTCAGTAACCTTGGCTCTGTTGACAGAGGCAGACACGGTCATTGCGCGATCCTTGAAATCATTCCGCCTCAGACCTCTGTTATCGCTCTTTACGCTGCAACGGATAAGCCCGTTGTTGTTGTGAATGACAAGGGTGAAAAAGAGATTGCAATCCGCACAATTCTTCCCATGACGATTCTGTTTGACCACCGTGCTTGCGAATACAGTGATTTGCTTGGTTTCATTAATAAGATTCAAGATATTTGTGATCATCCCGAACAGATAATGGAGTGGTAATTGTGCCCAAATACAGCGTAGTAGTTCCTGTATATAATGCCGAAAAATACCTTGAAGAGTGTGTGAATTCGGTCTTGTCACAGAGTATAGCGGATTTTGAGCTTATACTTGTCGATGACGGCTCAACTGACTCGAGCGGCAGTATATGTGACCGTTTTGCCTGTGCAGATGAGCGTGTCAAGGTTATTCATCAGCCTAACAGCGGCCCTATTCCTGCAAGGTTCAACGGCGTAAAAAATGCTGCAGGTGACTATGTTCTTTCGTTGGACAGTGATGATTACTGGTTTGGCAATTTGCTTGAAAAAGTTGATGAAGCAATCAACCGTTTTAAATGCGATATGCTTGTTTTCCGTCTGCTCAAAGGTGATGAGCCGTGCCACGATTTTTTTGGCGGGGAGAAAGAGTCTGTGACTCAGAGTGAGTTCTTTCTGACCAGCCTGAAAGAGAGTGGAATGAACTGTGTCGTAATCAAAGCCTGTGCCCGCAGACTGTTTGAAAACGTTGATATATCAGAGGTTGTGAGTGTTCACCACGGTGAGGATCTGATTATTACAACAATGCTTGTGCGTAAGGCTGAAAAGATAAGCTATATACCGGATGTTCTTTATTTTTACCGTGAGAACGAGGAAAATATTTCGAGCAGAATCGACATAAATGTGCTTGATGAATATATGATCTCGCGTAATATTCTGTGGCGTGAGATTGAACGTCTCGGTTTTGATGATGATACAAGCCGCAGACTTTACCACACAGGTTTTCTCAGGCGCGTTGCTGACCTTGTACTGCAGATAAATCAGAGCAATGTTTCAAAGCAGGAAAAACTGAAACTTATCTCAGAACTCGCCAATCATAAGGAGTTTGTGCGTATTGCTGACAAAGCGGATTTATCGCAGTTCGGTAAGGCAAAGCAGATAAGGATCAGGTTATTACGCGCTCGCAGATACGGACTTCTCATTTTTCTGGATAGAATCAGGACGAAACTGTTTTGAAGCGGCACAGCAAACGGATGTATGAGTCGAAATTTGTTAAATTTTTTTTAATTCTAAATTAGAATTAAAAAAACATAGTTATGATATACAATGTTAAACAGCAAAATACCTAAATAATAAGAAGGGATGAACCACAATGAATAAGTTCACAAAAATTGCAGCTCTCATTATGGCTCTTGTTCTTTGCCTTTCTTTCGCAGCTTGCGGCGGAAAAGAAGAACCCGAGACAACAGCACCTGTCGAGGAAACCACAGTTGACGTAATTGCTCCTGTTGAGGATGAAACAACAGCTGAAGCTACAGAGGCTGAAACAACAGTCGAAGAGACAACAGTCGAAGAAACAACAGTTGAAGAGACAACAGAAGCTGCTTCCACAATGCCCGAAGGCAAAGAAGCAATCGTAGAATACTTCAACACAGCAGTAAACAAGGTTAAGACAGACGCTAAGAGTGTTGAGCAGAAGCACGTAACAAACTACCTTGCAAATTCTCCCACACTTCCCAGCGCTATCGGCGGTATCTACAAGATGCTCGGCGAAGACAAGTGGCTTGACGGTATGCTCGTAGACAACAGCCAGGGTGCTGCTACATACACAGGCGCAGATATCGATGCTAAGTTCCCCGTAGAGGGCGAGTCATGGGCTTCCAAGCTCACAGCATCAGACGTTAAGTCTGCTGATATCAAAGAGGCAGACGGTGTTTACACAATCACAATCGTTACAAAGGCTGATGCAAAATCAGACTCCGTTAAGCACGGTGAAGGCCACAATGCAAAGGCATTCAACGTTGTTCTTCCCGGCGTTGTAAACGATAACATTCCCGGTATCGCAGCAAGCATGGTTGGTCTTTCAACAATGGGTTACCCCATGGGTAAGGTTGTCGTTAAGGTTGACGCTGAAACAGGTAATGTCAAGTCAGCTGATTATGATATCCAGTGGACAATCAACTTCGATAAGATCGGTGCAGCTATCCCGCTCGGCACAAAGTCATCTTACGTCGTTACATTCTGATTATAAACTCAGTTTCCTGCTCTCTTTCGGGAGAGCAGGATTTTTTTTGTTTCACTTCTGAACATTTGTTCTTTTGTTGTTGACTTATATTTTTATTTTTGATAAAATACAAAGATAGAGTTATACTAAGCGACGAGGTGCGGATTTATGGCAGATTTTGAAATTATGAGAAAAAGAGCGGCTGATTTAAAAGAGCAGCTCAACTATCATATAAAACGTTATTATGACGAGGATGCTCCAGAAATAACCGACTATGAGTACGATATGATGATGCGTGAGCTCAAGGAGATTGAGGCTGAGTTTCCTCAGCTTGTCACGTCTGATTCGCCGACTCAGCGTGTAGGAGGCACGGCTTCCGAAAAGTTTGCACCTGTTGTCCATACCGTGCGTATGGAAAGTCTTCTTGATGCTTTCAGTACGGAGGAGCTTGATGCTTTTGACCAGCGTGTAAAGCAGGCTGCAGGCGACGCAGCTTATGTTGTCGAGCCGAAAATTGACGGCCTTTCCGTATCGCTCGAATACGAAAACGGCAGGCTTGTGCGCGGTTCAACCCGTGGTGACGGCGATGTCGGCGAAGACGTAACGCACAACATTCTCACAATAAAATCAATACCTCTTGAACTAAGCGAAAAACTGCCCTTGCTTGAGGTAAGAGGTGAGGTATATATGCCTCACAGCAGTTTTGAAGAGCTTGTGCTCAGACAGGATGAAGCAGGGGAGAAACCCTTCAAAAATCCGCGTAATGCTGCTGCAGGTTCGCTTAGACAAAAAG
The DNA here is from genome assembly GCA_017625095.1 of Clostridia bacterium. Taxonomy (GTDB): domain Bacteria; phylum Bacillota; class Clostridia; order Oscillospirales; family Acutalibacteraceae; genus UBA8612. The sequence goes on from JAGALQ010000044.1 coordinate 97,870, forward strand.
ATTCATCCGTAACGGCTACACGCGGTCTTGATATGTTTGTTTTTAACATTCAGCGTATTGAGGGTAAGACTCTGTCATCTCATAAGGAATCGCTTGATTATCTCACATCTCTCGGCTTTAAAACAGTGCCCGGTTATGAGCGTTTCAGCAGCTTTGATGATGTAAAAAAACGCATTGAAGCAATCGGCGAAAAGCGCGGCACTCTTTCTTTCGATATCGACGGCGCTGTTATCAAAGTTGACGATTTTTCAAAGCGTGAAGCAATGGGAAGCACTGCAAAATTCCCGCGCTGGGCTGTCGCCTTCAAGTATCCGCCTGAGGAGAAACCGACAGTTCTTCGTGATATTGAGGTTGCCGTCGGCAGAACGGGTGTGCTTACACCGACCGCTGTATTTGATCCGATTCAGCTTGCAGGCACAACTGTCAGCCGCGCAACGCTTCACAATCAGGATTTTATAAACGAAAAGCAGATTGCACTCGGCGATACAATCGTTGTACGCAAAGCAGGCGATATAATACCAGAGGTGCTCAGCGTTGTTGAGCATTGCGGTGAGCCTGTGTTTAATCTGCCTCAGGTTTGCCCGTCCTGCGGTGCGGCTGTCACCCGTGAAAACGGTGAGGCTGCGGTGCGCTGCAACAATTCCGACTGTCCCGCACAGCTCAAGCGCAGGCTTATTCATTTCTGCTCAAGAGATGCAATGGATATTGAGAGCCTTGGTGAAGCTGTTGTTGAGCTGCTTGTCGATAACGGTCTTGTTTCAGGCGTAGAAGATATTTATACACTTAAGTCCGAAGATCTTATAGGCCTTGAGCACTTTGCAAAAAAATCGGCAGACAACCTTGTAAAGGCTGTTGCCGATTCTAAAAACAATGATTTATATAAGCTTATTTTCGGTCTTGGTATCCGCCATATCGGTCAGAAATCTGCAAAGCTTCTCAGTGAGCACTTTATCACTATGCAGGCTTTACAGCAAGCTGATATCGACGAAATATCAAAAATCGAAGGCTTCGGCGGAATTATGGCGCAGAGCGTTGCGCAGTATTTTGCTCTGCCTCAGACAGCTGAGCTTATCGGAAAGCTCGCAGAGCTGGGTCTTAATATGAAGTCGCTCCGCGAAATCGAAAGTGATAAGTTTGCAGGCAAAATCTTTGTCCTTACGGGCACTCTGCCGACTTATACACGCAATCAGGCCGCAGAAATAATTGAAAAATTCGGCGGCAAGGTTTCGTCTTCTGTTTCGAAGAAAACCGATTTTGTTCTCGCTGGTGAAGATGCAGGCAGTAAGCTTAAAAAAGCTAACGACCTTGGTGTCACCGTTATCAGCGAGGAACAGTTCAACGAAATGATATCAGAGTGAGCCTTCTCTGAATGCGCGCTCAAACCATACGTCGCTTGCCTCAAATGCTTTGCCGTTCAGATAATTCAGAATACCTGCATCCGTTGTGAACGAAAACTGCAGACGGTATGAGTAAAGGCACTGCTTTTTGTATCCGCCCTTCTCTTTATTCATCGCGTTTGTGCCGTATTTGCCGTCGCCGAGAAGGGGATGACCGATGTGAGCAAGGTGCGCTCTTATCTGGTGTGTCCTGCCTGTCAGCAATTCAACTCTCACAAGGCTGAGATTATTTCTCTCATCAAGCACTTTGTAACGCGTGCGTATCTCTTTTGAGTCAGGTTTCTGCGTGTCAAAAACCTGTACCTTGTTTTTCTTTTCGTTTTTTATGAGGTATGCTTTCAGGGTTGCCTCTTTCTTCTCAAATCTGCCGTGAGCAATGCAGAGATAAATCTTGCTCAGCTCTCTGTCTTTGATTTTCTGGTTGAGGATTCTCAGCGATTCGGCATTTTTTGCGGCAATTACAATTCCGCCCGTGTTGCGGTCAATTCTGTTTGCAAGCGCAGGCGCGAATGAGTTTTCGCCTTTGGGGTCATATTCGCCTTTTTCATAAAGGTATCGCTCAACTCTCGTGATAAGTGTGTCAACATATTCACCCTCGTCAGGGTGGCTGAGCAGACCGACTTTTTTGTCAAGCAGAATTATATTTTCATCCTCATAAATGATGTCAAGCTTTGTTGAAGCACGCAGGAAATCGTACTTTTCGGGCGCAGCTTCAAAGAATTCATCGTTGATGTACATCTCAACGAGGTCACCCACCTTGAGCCTTGTGGATATTTCGGCTCGCTTGCCGTTGACTTTGATGCGCTTGAGGCGGATGTATTTATACATCAGTGCCTGCGGCAGCAGCGGCACAGCCTTTGCTATGAATTTGTCAAGTCTTTGCGAAGCATCGTTCTGCTTTATCGTGAAGCTTTTCATAATGAATCAACACCTAAAAAATAATGTAGCTATCATAACACAAAACTGTGTTTTAATCAATATGTAAAGGAAGTGAGAACAGTGGATAAATTTGTGCTTCATTCAAAATATAAGCCTACCGGTGATCAGCCGCAGGCAATAAAGGCGCTTGTCGACGGCGTCAACAGCGGCTATGATGAACAGACATTGCTCGGTGTTACGGGTTCGGGTAAAACCTTCACGATGGCAAACGTCATCGCGCAGGTGAATAAGCCCACACTTGTTCTCGCTCACAACAAAACTCTTGCCGCACAGTTGTGCACCGAGTTCAAGGAATTTTTCCCTGAGAATGCCGTTGAATATTTTGTATCCTACTACGATTATTATCAGCCGGAAGCATATCTGCCCACAACCGATACTTATATCGAAAAAGACTCTGCAGTCAACGATGAAATTGATAAGCTCCGCCATTCCGCAACCTGTGCTCTGGCTGAGCGACGCGATGTTATTATTGTCGCGAGTGTTTCGTGTATCTATACCCTGGGCAGCCCGTTTGATTACAAGAATATGCTCATATCTCTGCGCCCCGGTATGGAGAAAAGCCGCGAGGAGCTTATCGAAAAGCTTGTCAGCATCCAGTATGAGCGCAACGATATAAACTTTATCCGTAATAAATTCCGTGTCAGAGGCGACGTTGTCGAAATCTTTCCTGCCTATTCAACCGATACCGCAATCCGCGTTGAGTTTTTCGGCGATGAGATTGACCGTATAAGTGAAATCAACGTGCTCACGGGCGATGTTAAAGCTGTGCTGACTCACGCTGCGATATATCCTGCATCTCACTATGTTATTCCGCAGGAAAAAATGGAAGAGGCAATCGGCAGAATCTTTGATGAAATGACTCAGGTCTATGCAAAGTTTGTTGAAGAGGGCAAGCTTCTTGAGGCACAGCGTATCAAACAGCGCACCGAATACGATATTGAAATGTTGCGTGAAACAGGCTTCTGCAAGGGCATTGAAAACTATTCGCGTGTGCTATCGGGTATGCCGCCAGGATCTGTACCGTTTACTCTGCTCAATTATTTCCCCGATGATTTTCTGCTTTTTGTTGACGAATCTCACGTCACTCTGCCGCAGGTCAGGGGAATGATAGGCGGCGACAGAGCACGAAAAGAAAACCTTGTCGGCTACGGCTTTCGTCTGCCTTCGGCTTTCGATAACCGTCCGTTGACTTTTGATGAGTTTTATGAGCGCACTGGTCAGAAGATTTTTGTCAGCGCAACTCCCGGTGAATTTGAGCGTGGCAAAAGCGCGCAGATTGCAGAGCAGCTTATCCGCCCGACAGGTCTGCTTGACCCTGAAATATCCGTGCGACCTACCGACGGTCAGATTGATGACCTGCTTGGTGAAATCAATAAAAGAACGCAGAAGGGCGAGCGTGTGCTTGTCACAACTCTTACAAAAAAGATGGCTGAAAATCTGACTGATTACTTCAGTGATATGGGTGTCAATGTGCGTTATATGCACCACGATATCGATACAATTGAGCGTATGCAGCTTATCCGAGGTCTGCGTCTTGGCGAATTTGATGTGCTTGTCGGAATCAACCTACTGCGTGAGGGTCTTGATATACCCGAGGTGTCACTTGTTGCAATTCTTGATGCGGACAAAGAGGGCTTCCTGCGCAGTGAAACCTCACTTATTCAGACCATAGGCAGAGCCGCACGTAATTCAAACGGCGAGGTCATAATGTATGCTGACAGCGTAACTCCGTCAATGGAGCGTGCGCTTGAAGAAACTGCACGCCGACGCGAAAAGCAGATGGCATATAACGAGAAGCATGGCATTATTCCGCAGACAATTGTTAAGGATGTTTCTGATGTGCTTGAAATTACTGCCAAGTCCGACAGCGCAAAGAGTGATAAGCAGCTCAGCCGTGCAGAGCGCGAAATGCTTATAAAACAGCTTACAAATGAAATGAAAGCAGCTGCAAAGATACTTGAGTTTGAGCACGCTGCCTACCTTCGTGACAGAATAGAGAAGTTAAGACGAGGTAAATAAATGAGAGAGAAAAAAATTACGGTAAAGGGTGCCAGAGCGCACAACCTTAAAAATATCGACGTTGAAATTCCGCGTGACAAGCTTGTTGTTTTCACGGGTCTTTCGGGCTCGGGCAAATCATCCCTTGCTTTTGATACGATCTATGCCGAGGGTCAGCGCCGCTATGTTGAGTCGCTGTCGAGCTATGCCAGACAGTTTCTCGGTCAGATGGAAAAGCCCGATGTTGATTATATTGAGGGTTTGTCTCCCGCAATTTCAATTGACCAGAAAACAACGTCAAAAAATCCGCGCTCAACTGTCGGCACGGTAACTGAAATATATGATTATCTCCGTCTGCTGTGGGCACGTATCGGTGTGCCTCACTGTCCCGAATGCGGCAGAGAGATTAAAAAGCAGACTGTTGACGATATCGTCGGCAAGATTCTTGAAATGCCCGAGGGTACTAAAATTCAGATTCTTGCACCCGTCGTCAGAGGTCAGAAGGGCGAGCACGTCAAGGTGTTTGAGTCGGCACGCAAGGGCGGTTATGTGCGCGCAAGGGTTGACGGCAATCTCTATGAGCTGACGGAAACAATCAAGCTCGAAAAAAATAAACGCCACGATATCGAAGTTATAGTTGACCGCCTTGTTGTCAAGGAATCAATCCGCTCCAGACTTGCGGATTCTGTTGAAACAGCCTCTGCACTTGCGGAAGGTCTTGTGCTGTGCGATGTAATAGGCGGCGACGAGATTCTTTTTTCGCAGAATTATGCCTGCCCCGACCACGGCACGTGCATAGAAGAGCTTGAGCCGAGAATGTTTTCTTTTAACAATCCCTACGGTGCGTGTCCTACCTGCTCGGGTCTGGGCATCTTTATGAAAATTGATCCCGATATAATAATCCCCGACAGGTCACTTTCCGTAAACGGCGGTGCTATCAAAGCAAGCGGCTGGAGCATCAGCGACAGCGGCAGCATTGCAAGAATGTATTTTGATGGCCTTGCCAAGCACTATAAGTTTTCGCTTGATACACCGATTGAGGAGCTGCCCAAAAGGATTATTGATATTCTTCTTTACGGCACAAACGGTGAAAAAATAACGATGGAGCGCAACACCCAGTATATGACGGGCACTTACCGCTCCGATTTTGAAGGTGTCGTCAACAACCTTCAGCGCAGATATAACGAAACAAGTAGTGACCTTATGCGCGGCGAGGTTGAACAGTATATGTCGGAGCAGTCTTGCCCCGACTGCAAGGGCGCAAGACTCAAAAAAGAGGTGCTGTGCGTTACCGTAGGCGGCATCAATATTGATGAGTTTACTCAGCTTTCCGTTTCAAAGGAGCTTGAGTTTATCAATAATCTTCAGCTTTCAGAGCGCGATGCAAAAATCGCAAAGCTCATCCTGCGCGAAATCCGCGAAAGACTCAGCTTCCTTATCAGCGTCGGCCTTGAATATCTCACTCTTGCCCGCCCTGCAGGCACTCTTTCGGGCGGCGAAAGTCAGCGCATACGCCTTGCCACACAGATTGGCTCTTCGCTCACGGGTGTGCTGTATATTCTCGATGAGCCGAGCATAGGTCTTCATCAGCGTGACAATTCGCGTCTTATCGAAACACTCAGACATCTTCGCGATATCGACAATACGCTTATAGTTGTTGAGCACGATGAAGAAACGATTTTAAGTGCGGATTATGTTGTTGATGTCGGTCCCGGTCCGGGTATTCACGGCGGTCAGATTGTCTGCAGCGGTACTCCCGAAGAAATAATGCAGTGTGAAGAATCCGTTACGGGTCAGTACCTGAGCGGAAAGAAAAAAATTCCCGTCCCTGACAAGAGAAGGAAGGGGAACGGTAAGAAACTTAAAATCTGCGGCGCAAGGGAAAATAACCTCAAAAATATCAACGTAGAGATACCTCTGGGTACTCTCACCTGCGTAACGGGTGTTTCAGGCTCGGGTAAATCCTCACTTATCAATGAAATTCTCAATAAAAAGCTTGCAGCCGAGCTCAACGGTGCGCGTCGATATGCAGGCAAGCACGATAAGATAACAGGTATCAATTACCTTGATAAGGTTATAAATATCGACCAGTCGCCAATCGGCAGAACGCCGCGCTCGAACCCTGCAACATATACAGGTGTGTTTACCGATATCCGTGACCTTTTTGCCGCAACAACAGATTCAAAAATCAGAGGATATAAGCCTAACCGTTTTTCGTTTAACGTAAAAGGCGGCCGCTGTGAGGCGTGTCAGGGTGACGGTATTGTTAAAATTGAAATGAATTTTCTTGCCGATATCTATGTGCCCTGTGAGGTGTGTCACGGCGCGAGATATAACCGTGAAACCCTTGAGGTTAAATATGGCGGCAAGTCAATTTACGACGTGCTTGAGATGACGGTTGAGGAGGGTATGAACTTCTTTTCCGCTGTGCCTAAGGTTAAGCGCAAACTCGAAACACTCTATAACGTCGGTCTCGGATATATCAAAATCGGTCAGCCTGCAACAACGCTTTCGGGCGGTGAGGCACAGCGTGTGAAGCTTGCAACCGAGCTTGCGCGTGTTGCAACGGGCAAGACTATTTATATCCTTGACGAGCCTACAACGGGTCTGCATACCGCCGATGTACACAGACTTATAACCGTTTTACAGCAGCTTGTCGACAGCGGAAATACCGTGCTTGTTATCGAGCATAATCTTGACATTATAAAAACTGCCGACCACATAATCGACCTCGGACCCGAGGGCGGCGACAGGGGCGGCGAGATCGTTGCCTGCGGCACACCCGAAGAGGTTGCTGAGTGCGAAAAATCATATACAGGACAGTATCTCAAAAAAATGCTGTGATATAAAAAGGCTTGCAAAGGTGTTGAACCTCTGCAAGCCTTTAGTGTTATTATGTTTCTTATCTTTCGGGTTTGGCGTCCTTATGCGGTACGTTTTCTGCTACTGCTGCAATCAGCTCGTCTGCGGAGATTACTTCGATATTGTCGCTGAGATTCTGTACAAAATATCTCAGGCTTGCAGGGCTGACTGTCCAGGGGTGTACGTTGATTACGGTGTAGCCGTTAATTGAGTTGATGTCAGCAGGGTAGGTGTTTATAACGTCTGCCTGCTGCTTAAGCCACTCCTGAGTTACCTGTGCCATATCACTGCTCGGGTGCCAGAGCGAGTAGCCCACGCTGATGAAAGGCTTGTCGTTTGCAAAGAATACTCTGCCGCGACCGCCGCCGTAGCCGTTGGTGTAGGGGTCCGGGTCAACCTGAAGAATACCGCCCTTAATGTTATCATATCTTGCAAAATACTCAAGCTTGTGTGCGTAAGAAGCAAATTCAAGCTCATTGTTGATTTCATCCAGCAGAGTCATTGTTGTAATTCCGCTCTTGAGCATTGTTGCGGCTGTGAGGTCAGAATAAACGCTCATCTCGCTCGGTGACATCATTGAAATTCTTGCGTAACCTGCACCCGAAGGTCCTGTAATAAATGAATCTTCAGGATTTTTGTTTGCCAGAGATTTCTTAACGGCTGTTGGGGAGAATTTATACATCTGCGGTGCAAAAGTCCATGTTACCGGTATATCCATATCTTCATATGACTGCCATGTGTGGAATTCGCTGAATCCGTTTGAAATCCACTGTGCGTTGTCACCGTCACTGTATACGATTGCAACGTAGTGTTTTGTCGGGTCAAGTTCTGGCGATTCGACTTCCTGACCGAGTGAGCCGAGCTTCATCTTGTTGCAGGTCAGTATGCTCATATTGAAGCTGTGGTCAGAGGGGATTACGTAGTGACCAAAGCGTGAAGCACACTGTGTGAACTTAATCTCGTATTGGCACCATCCGAGAATCATAGAGCCTGTTTCAAGGTCGTTAAAAATCATATCACGGAATGCTCTGCCTACGTAGTCGGCATCTTCGATATAGGTGATGAAAATTTTCTGCTGTACTGCAAGGTCACGCAGACCTGATGCATATGAGTAGAGGTGAACAAGACAGTCTTTACGGAAGAAATCCTTATGTTCCTCATAGAAGTCACGCTCGTGAGTGAAATCGAGCACTTTTGTTGAAAGATCGTGCTTCTTTTCCATACCGAGTGATTTCACTGTTTCTTCTGAAGAAACAGGTACTGCAAGCCAGCCGTAAACGGTTGCGTAGTTAAACGCAAGGTTCAACTGTGCGTGGGTGTCGCTGTCGGTGAAAAGAACATAGCCGTTATCTTTAATGTGAGAAGCAAAACGGGGCACAAGATTTTTAAGTGTCCAGTAATCGCCGTTTTCATCGGTATAGGAAAGTGTACAGCCCTGATCTTTTAAATCCTGAAGCTCGGTCTTGGAATCTTGGCCGTAGTTGACAAAAATCGTAGCCTCTGTACGGCCGACAAGGCCCTGGAGACACTGTATTGCCATACGCTCGTCTTTGGAGATCCTGCCTGATTCGACTACAATAATTTCGTCCGCGAGGGGAATATCGTCGAACTCATTGATGACTGACTTAAGGTCAGCTTCGCTTTTTGGTTCGGGAATTATTCCGGGAATGAAAGAGGATATGCCGTTGGTTATGTACATAATAATCGCCAGCATAAGTCCGATTGCGGATTTAATAGTTGCCATATTTATCACACTCCGATAAGTTGATAATGTAATTATAGCATAAAAGTTTCCTGTTTAGCAATATAAAAATCCGCTTGAGATTAATCAAGCGGATTTTGTAATGCTTTATTTTGCGGAATCCTTAACAGAGATAAGACCGTTGAATACACCGACATAGAGTGTGTTGTTGGGGCCGATTGTGATCGGGCCATAGCTGTTGTTCCAGTTTCTGCCGATACCGGTGAATACCTTGAATACGGTTTCGCCTGTGTCAAAGTCAACAGCGGTGAGGTACCATGCAACCTTGTTTGCGGGAATGCCGTCGTCATCTGTATCCTCTGCGTCGTCATACTCTCTTGTGTAGAGGTAAACAAGACCGTTCTTTGTTGAAAGCTTGGGAACAACTGTGCAGGAAGCTTCCTGGCTCTCCCATGCAATGAACGCATCTGTGCAGTTTTCGTTAAGGTCGATTCTTACAACACCGGGTTCGCTTGTGGGATCTGTTACAAGGAAGCCTGAACCGGATTCGGAGTAGTTATTCTCAACGATGAATGAGCGGCCGTGAGCGATAAGGCTGTTTTCGCTTACGCTCTTGCCCTTTGTGAATACGGGAACCTCAGCGATGATGTCGCCGTTTTCACGGTCGTAGATGCAAACGTGAACCTGCTGGTCAGCGTTATCTGTGATAGCGACAACCTTCTTGATGCTGCCGTCTGCGCAGGGAACGTCAAGGAGTGTGGGAGTTGTGCCGCTGCCCTGGTTGATAGCACCGGGCTTGAGTGTTGTGCCGCGGTCGTAAGCTGTTCTCCATGTGTAGTAGGGAGTGCCGTCTTCTTTGATATCAAAACGGTACATTGCGTGGTCAGATACGATGTATACGCCGTCTTCTGCCATACCGAATGTGTTCTGGATTTCCTCACCCTTGCCTTCAAATGTAAGCTTTGTGAGGTAAACTTTGTCTGTGCCTTTTTCGATATAACCGACTTCACCGGGACGTGTTACAAACCAGATGTTGCCGTTGTAGTCAGGCATAGCGTCGGTTATGTATGATCCTTCGGGAAGGTAACTGCTTATATTGTATTCTTTCTCAACCTTCCATTCGGGCTTTTCGCCGGATTCATCAACATAGTAAATCTGAATTACGTTCTCAGAGTTACCGATGATCGGCTTGTCACCTTCGTAAAGGTGGCAGTAAGCGCCGCCTGAAGTATCGCTTGAGATTGAAGCGAAGTCAAATCTCTTGATAGCTTCGATTGTTGAAGGACGCTGGGGAAGACGTGTTTCTGCGAGAATTTCAAGTGTATCGGGGTCGAGGAGGAGAAGGCGGAAGCCGACTACGTTACCGCTGATGCACATAATTCTGCCCTGGCTGTCGAACATACATGTTGCAACAAGACCGCCGAAAACGTTAAGTGAGCGGCTCTTGACAACGGGGTTGACACCGAGAGGGCCCATGTTGTTGTAGCAGCCGGTGTTGTAGGAGTTACCGTGCATACCGTTTCTGCCCTCTTCTGCAAGGTAGGGGTTCTGAGGAACTACGATTTCATCCATCGGGTCTGCAACTGCAACTTCACCCATAAACGCAGGGCATTTTTTTGCTGCAAGCGGCTGAGCGATTGCGCCGCCGGGGCTGAGGAACAGCATCAGGAATGCTGAAAGTGCAGAGAGAACCTTGATGAATACTTTTGATGCAAAAATTGCTTCAAGCATAATTTGTTTTCCTTTCTTGTTTTTAATAATCGTATAAGAATTATAACACTCCGAAAGTTTCAAGTCAACCTATTATTTATATAATAAAACTGCTATAGTTATTGACTTTGATGTTTAGGAATGATATTGTTGTTTTAACCAAAACAAAAAACGGAGGTTTTCAACTATGGCAAAATGGCGCGTTGGAATTATCGGTAACGGCGGAATCTGTAAAGGTGCTCACCTTGAGGAATATCTCAATGATGACAGAATAGAAGTCGTTGCACTTTGCGATATTATCGAGGAGAGGGCACAGTATCTTAAGGATAATTACTTCCCCGATGCTGATGTTTATACTGATTATAAAGAGCTTCTCAAGGATGAGAGCATTGATTCGGTAGATATCTGTACACCCAACTATCTTCATTCGATTATTGCAGTTGCCGCTTTTGAGGCAGGCAAGCACGTCTTCTGCGAAAAGCCCGACGCTGTAAGTGTTGAGGAAGCACTGCGTATGGATGCCGCCGCTAAAAAGGCAGGCAAAACGCTTATGATTATGCGTAACAACCGTTTTGTTGCTCCTTCACAGTATGCAAAGAAGTATATTGATGCAGGCAAAATGGGCGAGATTTACTGCGGCCGTTGCGGCTGGCAGAGAAGACGCGGAATCCCCGGCAAGGGCGGCTGGTTTACAACCAAGGAGCAGTCAGGCGGCGGCCCGCTTATCGACCTTGGCGTTCACCTGATCGACCTTTCAATCTGGCTTATGGGTAATCCCACACCGGTTGCTGTTTCGGGCAATACATACTGCAAGTTTGCTGATAACGATTCGAGCGACTCCGTCAACTCCGATTTCGGTGACAAAATGGCAGACGGCACATTTGACGTTGAGGACCTTGCAATGGGTATGATCCGCTTTGATAACGGAGCAGTGCTCCAGATTGAGTTCAGCTGGGCATCTAACATCAAGCGCGAAAACCGCTTTGTTGAGCTTAGAGGTACAAAGTCAGGTCTTGAGTGGCGCAACGGCGCACTCGAGATTTTCACCGAGGAAGACGGTCAGCTTCTCGATATTGCTCCCTCAAACATCAACGAAAAGCACGGACATATGTACAACCTCCGTCATTTTTATGATGTTGTTATCGAGGGCGCAAAGCCCATCTTCGAGCCGCAGCAGGGTATTGATATGATCAAAATCCTCTGCGCAATCTATGAATCCGCAAAGACAGGCAAAGAGGTTGCTCTCTAATATGCAATAATGAATTGATTTATCAATTCAAATCATGTCGCGAAGAGACAAATCATGGCGGTTACGCCAAATCATGCTTTAGCAAATCATTGATACGTAAATAATGTTACGGTTGCTTTCCTTGGTGTCTCAGACTTTTGAGTTATCAAAAATATGATTTGCCTTACGGCATAATTTGATTTCTTACTAAATCATGATTTGCAAAATTAATTTTGCATGATTTGCGTTTTAATAACGCATTAAAAAACACACCGCTGTATCGAAATTAATCGGTACAGCGGTATTTGTTTTTTTGCAATCCTCCGTCTTTTGCTTCGCAAAATCCACCTCCTTTCAAAAGGAGGTTATACCTAATTGACAGCGAAGTAAATTTCTTTATCAAAAGCTCCTTTTGAAAGGAGCTGTCGAGCGCAAGTGAGACTGAGGGTTGGAAAAATAAAAAGAATTGATGTAGATAGTTTCGCAGCATATGATAAACTATATTGACAAAAAATAATTTTAATGGTACCATAGAACAAATGTTCTATCGAATAGGAGAAATATTATGTGTTGGAAGATCAAAGGTGTATACAAAGAATGTCCGAGATTTGAGAATGATGAATATTTAATAAGATGCGTTTCGTTAGATGACAGCAGTGATTTGTTAAAAGTATATTCTGATAAAAAAGCTGTTGCATTATTCAACAGTGATAATTGCGGTGGTGATACTTTTTATTACACAACGGAAGAGAAGATGAAAGAAGTTATCGGTTATTGGCAGTGGGAATATGCAAGAGAGGGCTTTGTACGCTGGTCAATTATTGATAAAGATAATAGCGAAGCAATAGGCACAATTGAAATTTTCAACAGAAAAGCTGAAGATTATTTTAATAACTGTGGATTGGTTAGATTGGATTTAAGAAGCGATTATGAAAACACTGACCGGATTATCAACATTCTTTCTTTGATAATCGATTTGATATATAAAATTTTTGGTTGCGACAAGATTGCCACTAAAGCTGTTGAAAAGGCAAGAGAAAGAATTGAAGCGTTGAAAAAGCTTGGCTTTATGCTGTCTGATAAAAATCTGATTGGACACAACGGAGAGATATTTTCGGATTATTATGTAATGATCAAAGAATAAAGAATAAAGTATAAAGAATAAAGTATAAACAACACTGCTGTATCGGGTTAATCGGTACAGCGGTGTTTGTTTTTTTGCAATCCTCCGTCTTTTACTTCGCAAAATCCACCTCCTTTCAAAAGGAGGTTATGCTTTGATTTTATATCGCTGTAAACTGCTTTGTCAAAAGCTCCCTTTTAAGGGAGCTGTCACCGTAGGTGACTGAGGGTTGTAAAACATAAAAGAAAAAACTCACAAGAAATAACAGATGCCGTGACCTTGAACGGAGCAGGCTGACGGTGATGCTGTATAATAAACGTTCGAGCGGAGTTTAATCCGTCAGCCGTAGCGGAGTGCTTAAAATAAAAAGTTCTTTTGGTTACTTTTGTAACGAATGACAAAAGTGACTGCGGCTTTATGCTGCATATAAAATAAAGAGATCTTCCGTCACGGCTTTGTCATCCTGAACGAAGTGAAGGATCTTACGTAGCTATGCTTTAAGATTCTTCGTTTACGCTCAGAATGACAACATTTTTACTTTGTTCTGAAAATGAAACTGTTTTATGTTTTCACTATATTGTTGAAAAAAACTCTCTTAACGTGATATTGAAAGTTAATTTACTATGTGTCACAATATATTCAGGAAGTGCGCACTTTCAATTTTTTAAGAAGAGGTTTTGTTATGAAACTGAATATAGGTGAAAACATAAAAAGATTAAGGAAAGAAAGAGAAATTACACAAGAAGAATTTGCAGAGATTCTGGGTGTTTCCTGTCAGTCTGTGTCCAGATGGGAAAATGACAACTGTTATCCGGATATAGAATTAATACCTACCATAGCTGAATTCTTCGGTATTTCGGTTGACAGACTTATGGGGGTTGACGAAACAAAAGAAAAAGAAGTTGTAAACAGCTATCTTGAAGCTTTTCAAAAAGCAATAAGCATAGGCAACATCGAAGAGTGTGTCATTATTGCACGTAAAGGTGTAAAAGAATTTCCGAACAATTACATTCTTCTTAACAAGCTGATGTATGCACTTTTTGGTTCCTGTGATGATGACGGCAACATTCCTGAATGGGAAGAAAATATGGCAAAGTATGATGCTGAGATAACGGCTTTGGGCGAAAGAATTATGAAGTACTGTCCCGATATCAATATCAGACTTGAAGCTGCATCGAGATTGGCATTCAATCATATTCTTCACGGCAGAAAAGAAATAGGCAAAAAAATATACGAAACCTTTCCGTCAATGGAACTCAGCAAAGAGCGACAGATGTGGTGGGCATTGGAAAAGGATGAAAAATTACCTTTTCTAAGAGATACAATTAAGCAAAGCTACGAGTTTTTAAAGTCATTTATATGGCTTTTAGCCGATGCGGATGTTGTTGACGTCGAAACTGAATTAATTGCAATAAGTAAGATTTTTGAACTGGAAAAACTCATTCTTGACGGTAATCGTCCGAAAAACAGTTGGGGTGATGTATGGCTTGATTTTGATATTGCAAAGAGGTATGCGCTTATGGGTGATACAGGTAATACCTTTAAGCACCTGCATTTAGCTGTTGATGAAGCAAAAGCTTTTGATAAATTTCCTGATGAGCAGAAATACAGTTCTGTTCTGGTTGGTGAGATAATTGAAAGAAAACTTGATTTTGAAACTTCTGATACCCGACCTCTTTGTGAAATACTTCGTGACAAATGGTTGATTCACGATGAGCTTGATTGTATTCGTGATACGGATGAATTCAAAGAAATAATCAAAAATTTATCTTGACAATACTCTGTCACGGCTTTGTCATCCTGAACGAAGTGAAGGATCTTGTTTTGTTATGTTTTAAGATTCTTCGCTTACGCTCAGAATGACAACATTTTTACATTGTTCTAAAAACACACGGGCGGCTGGTTGCCGCCCTTACGTTTGAGATGGTATGGGCGACTACCGGTCGCCCGTATTTATTACAATACTACGTCTTTGGAAAGAAGGTTATTTGTATATCGCTGTAAATTGCTTTGTCAAAAGCTCCTTTTGAAAGGAGCTGTCACCGCAGGTGACTGAGGATTGAAAAAACCGCCGTATCATATCGATACAGCGGTTTGGTTATTGATTAAATATCTTATTTAATGAGTGAAGAACCTGTCATCTGTGAAGGCTGCTCAAGACCCATAATCTGAAGCATTGTGGGAGCGATATCGCAGAGCTTGCCGCCCTCTTTAAGCTCGCAGTCGTAGCCGACTACGCAGAAGGGGACAGGGAATGTTGTGTGAGCGGTGAAGGGTGAACCGTCATCCTCATACATCTTGTCTGCGTTACCGTGGTCAGCAGTGATAAGAGCTACGCCGCCCTTTGCCATAACAGCGTCAACAACCTTGCCGACACACTCGTCAACAGCCTCAACAGCTGCAACTGCAGCGTCGAAAATACCTGTGTGACCGACCATATCGCAGTTAGCGAAGTTGAGCATAATGGCATCGTACTTGTCTTCTTCAACAGCTGCAACAACCTTGTCAGCTACGATGTATGCGCTCATTTCGGGCTGCATATCGTAGGTTGCAACGTTGGGAGAGTCTGTAAGGCTTCTGTCCTCACCCTCGTAAACGGTCTCTTCACCGCCGTTGAGGAAGAATGTGACGTGAGCATACTTTGTGTACTCTGCAATACGAAGCTGCTTCATACCTGCGTTGCTGATTACTTCACCGAGAGGCATTGTGATGCGCTCGGGCTTGTAAGCAACCTCAACGTTGGGCATTGTTTCGTCATACTGAGTCATACAGATGTAGCAAAGGTCAAGCATCTCATCGCGCTTGAAGCCGTCAAAATCAGCGTCAACAAATGCGCGTGTGATTTCTCTTGCTCTGTCGGGGCGGAAGTTGAAGAAAATAACGCTGTCGCCGCTCTTTACAGCTTCAGCCTTCTCGTTTACGCAGGGTACGATGAATTCGTCTGTTACGCCGTCAGCATAGGACTTTTCCATCATTTCCTTTGCACAGGAGAATTTGGGAGCATCAAGTGCTGTCATTGCACGGTATGCCTTCTCAACACGGTCCCATTTCTTCTCTCTGTCCATAACGTAGTATCTGCCCATTACGGAAGCGATTGTGCCGACACCGATTTCACCGCACTTCTTGTAAAGCTCAACAAGGAAATCCTTGCCGCTTGTGGGAGGAACGTCACGACCGTCCATAAAGCAGTGAACGTAAACCTTTTCAAGACCGTTGCGCTTTGCAAGCTCGAGAAGAGCGTAGAGGTGAGTATTGTGGCTGTGAACACCGCCGTCGGATACAAGACCCATAAGGTGGAGAGCAGAACCGTTCTTTTTGCAGTTTTCAACTGCCTTTGTGAATTCAGCGTTTGTGAAGAAATCACCGTCGGATATTGACTTGGAGATTCTTGTCAGCTCCTGATAAACAACACGGCCTGCACCGATGTTTGTGTGACCGACCTCGCTGTTACCCATCTGACCGTCGGGAAGACCAACGTCAAGACCCGATGCACCGATGTATGTGAGGGGATAGTTTGCAAAAAGGCTGTCAAGATTGGGAGTCTTTGCGGAAACGATAGCGTTGCCGTAGTCGCTCGGATTCTTGCCGAAGCCGTCCATAATGCAAAGAAGAATAGGCTTTTTCATATCATTAAACCTCGCAGTCAGTTGAAATTATTTGCTTGCTGCCTTAACGATTGCTGCAAAATCCTCAGCCTTGAGTGATGCACCGCCGATGAGACCGCCGTCAACATCGTACTGAGCAAGAAGCTCGTCAGCGTTCTTTGCGTTCATGCTGCCGCCGTACTGAACAACAATCTTGTCTGCTGCAGCCTTGCCGTAGAGCTCACCGATGAGAGCGCGGATTGCACCGTTTACCTCGTTAGCCTGCTCTGCAGTAGCTGTGAGACCTGTGCCGATTGCCCAAACGGGCTCGTAAGCGATGATGATGTTGTCAAGCTCAGCCTCTGTAACACCGAGAAGAGCAACCTTAGTCTGCATACGAACGATTTCCATTGTGATGTTCTGCTCGCGCTCTTCCTTGAGCTCGCCTACGCAAAGGATAACCTTGAGGCCGTTGTCAAGAGCAGCTCTTACGCGCTTCTGAACGGTAACGTCTGTCTCGCCGAAGTACTGTCTGCGCTCGCTGTGACCGATAACAACGTACTCAACGCCGATAGCCTTGAGCATGGGAGCGGAAACTTCGCCTGTGAATGCGCCGCTCTCTGCCCAGTGGCAGTTTTCAGCACCGATTTTGATGTTGGAGCCCTTTGCTGCTTCCATAGCTGCGAAGAGGTCGATATAGGGAACACAAGCAACAACGTCGCAATCTGCATCTGCAACGAGGGGCTTGATCTCGTTGATGAGAGCTGTTGCCTCAGCAGGAGTCTTATTCATTTTCCAGTTACCAGCGATAACTACTTTACGGAGATTCTTGTCCATTTTATAAACATCCTTTCAAAAAATTTAATCAATATAACATTGCCCGTGTACGTTGATATACACGGGCAAACGATGGTTAATTATTTCTCGTTGAGAGCTGCAATGCCGGGAAGCTCTTTGCCTTCCATATACTCGAGAGAAGCGCCGCCGCCTGTGGAGATGTGGCTCATCTTGTCAGCGAAGCCGAGCTTCTGAACAGCTGCTGCGCTGTCGCCGCCGCCGATGATGGAGATTGAGCCGGACTCTGCAACTGCGTTAGCAACTGCAACTGTACCTGCTGCGAAGTTCTCCCACTCGGAAACACCCATCGGGCCGTTCCAGATAACTGTGCCTGCACCCTTGATAGCGTTTGCGAACATTTCCTGAGTTCTGGGGCCGATGTCAAGACCCATCCAGCCTTCGGGGATATCGTCTGAATCAACGATCATTGCCTCTGTATCGGG
The DNA here is from genome assembly GCA_017625095.1 of Clostridia bacterium. Taxonomy (GTDB): domain Bacteria; phylum Bacillota; class Clostridia; order Oscillospirales; family Acutalibacteraceae; genus UBA8612. The sequence continues at coordinate 115,693 of JAGALQ010000044.1, forward strand.
AGCGTATTCCTTACCGACCTTGTTGTCTACGGGGATGAGGAAGTTAACGCCCTTTTCCTTAGCCTTAGCCATCATCTCGCCTGCAAGTTCAACCTTGTCAGCTTCAAGAAGTGATGTGCCGATGTTGTGGCCGAGGTACTTCATGAATGTGTATGCCATACCGCCGCCGACGATAAGTGTGTCAACCTTGTCAAGAAGGTTTGTGATAACACCGATCTTGTCGGAAACCTTAGCGCCGCCGAGGATTGCAACGAAGGGACGCTGCGGATTCTCAAGAGCACCGCCGATGAAGGAGATTTCCTTCTGGATGAGGTAGCCGCAGACAGCGGGGATGTAGTCTGCTACACCTGTTGTGGAGGAGTGAGCTCTGTGAGCTGAACCGAAAGCATCGTTTACGAAGATGTCAGCAAGAGAAGCAAATGCCTTGCTGAGTTCGGGATCGTTCTTTGTTTCGCCCTTCTCATAACGTACGTTTTCAAGAAGCATAACGTCGCCGTCGTTGAGAGAAGCTGCAAGTGCCTGTGCGCTCTCGCCGACAACGTCAGTTGCCATCTTTACTTCCTTGCCGAGGAGCTCGGAAAGACGTGCTGCTACGGGAGCAAGTGAAAACTCGGGAACAACTTCACCCTTGGGTCTGCCGAGGTGAGAGCAAAGGATAACCTTTGCGTTGTTGTCAAGAAGATACTTGATTGTGGGGAGAGATGATACGATTCTCTTGTCACTTGTGATAACGCCGTCCTTAAGCGGAACGTTGAAATCGCAACGTACAAGAACTCTTTTGCCGCTGACCTGAATGTCTTCAACGGTCTTTTTGTTAAGTGCACTGCTCATTGTTACTGGACATCCTTTCTGATGTATATATTACTTATTTTGTTGATGAAATTTAGGGCGGAAGTTTCGCCTGTAATATTCTATACCAAAATTAAATTATTTTCAACATATAATTGTTGCAGTTTTTCGGGCGATAATTACAGCTTTTTGTTGAATTTGCCAAGATTTTCATTTTACAAAAATTATTCCTTGACATTGACAAAATTGAGTGCATATAATAGTTCGTATATAAATTGACCCATTATCAGGAGGTTTATTCAATGGCAAGAGTTTATAATTTTTCAGCGGGTCCGTCAATGCTTCCGGAATCCGTTCTCAACAGAGCTGCAGCAGAAATGCTCGACTATAAGGGCAGCGGTCAGTCCGTAATGGAAATGTCCCATCGCTCAAAGGTCTTTATGCAGATTGCTTCAGAAACAGAAGCTCTTTTCCGCGAGGTTCTGGGTGTGCCGGATAACTACAAAGTCCTCTTCCTCCAGGGCGGCGCATCAACTCAGTTCGCAGCAATTCCCCTCAACTTTATGAACGGCAACAAGAAGGCTGATTATGTTCTCACAGGTCAGTTTGCAACAAAGGCTTACAAAGAGGCCTGCAAGTACGGCGACGTACGCGTGGTTGCAAGCTCAAAAGAGGACACATTCTCATATATCCCCAAGCTTGAAAAATCAGATTTCGATCCCGAAGCTGACTACGTATATGTCTGCTTCAACAACACCATCTTCGGCACAACCTACAAGTACATCCCCGACACAGGCGATGTTCCGCTTATTGCCGACGTTTCATCCTGCTTCCTTTCAGAGCCTATGGATGTTACAAAATTCGGTCTTATCTACGGCGGCGCACAGAAGAATATCGGTCCTGCAGGTCTGACAGTTGTTATCGTTCGTGAGGATCTTCTCGGCAATGCAAGAGATTACACTCCCGCAATGCTCAACTATAAGGAGATGGCTGACAACGATTCAATGTACAACACACCTCCCTGCTACTCAATCTACATCTGCAAGCTTGTTCTTGAGTGGATCAAGAGCATCGGCGGTCTCGAGGCTATGAAGGAGCGCAATGCTGCAAAGGCAAAGCTTCTTTACGACTTCCTTGATTCAAGCAAGCTCTTCAAGAACGGTGTCAATAAAGAAGACCGTTCAATGATGAACGTAACATTCGTTACAGGCAGCGATGAGCTCGATGCAAAGTTTGTCAAAGAGGCAACTGAGGCAGGTCTTGTCAACCTCAAGGGTCACCGCTCTGTCGGCGGTATGCGTGCTTCCATCTACAATGCAATGCCCTATGAGGGTGTTGAGAAGCTCGTAGAGTTTATGGCACAGTTCGAAAAAGATAACGCATAAAAGGTGATTAAAATGTATAATATTCTTACTCTCAACAAAATCGCAGCCTGTGGCACAGACAGACTCGGTGACAACTATAAGGTCGCTGACGATGTTCAGGCACCCGATGCGATAATGGTACGCTCCGCAGCAATGCACGATATGGAGTTTGATGCAAACACAGTTGCTGTTGCACGTGCTGGCGCAGGTGTAAACAACATTCCGCTTGATAAGTGCACAGAAAAGGGTATCGTTGTTTTTAACACACCCGGTGCTAACGCAAACGCAGTTAAAGAGCTTGTTCTCTGCGGTCTTTTCCTCTCTTCCAGAAGAATTCCCGCAGCTATTGACTGGTGCAAGACTCTCAAGGGCGAGGGTGCAAACGTTTCCAAGCTCGTAGAAAAAGGCAAGTCACAGTTTGTCGGCCCCGAAATTATGGGCAAGACTCTCGGCGTTATCGGTCTCGGCGCAATCGGTGCAAAGGTTGCTAACGCAGCAGTTGCACTCGGTATGGATGTTGTCGGTTACGATGCATTCCTCAGCGATGCAGCAGCAGCTGCTCTCGCATCAGAGGTTAAGGTTGTTTCAAGCCTTGACGAGGTTTATGCAGCATCCGATTATGTTTCGCTCCACCTTCCCTGCAACGACAGCACAAGAGGTATGATCAACGCTGATACATTCTCAAAGATGAAGGACAGCGTACGTATCCTCAACTTCGCACGCGGTGAGCTTGTTGATAACGCAGCTGTTATTGATGCACTCGCAAGCGGTAAGTGTGCAGCTTACGTTACAGATTTCCCGACTGATGAGCAGATTGGTGTTGACGGTGTTGTTGCAATGCCTCACCTCGGTGCTTCAACTCCCGAGTCAGAGGATAACTGTGCTGTTATGGCAGCAGATGAAATCAAGGCTTACCTTGAAAAGGGTGAGATCGTAAATTCTGTCAACGTGCCTGCAATGCGCCTTGCAGCTCCTGCAGGTAAGCGTGTCTGCGTAATCCACGCAGAGTCTGCTTTTGCTGATGTTGTTGCCGCTATGGAGGGCAGCACGGCAAACGTAAACACAGCTTCACGCAAGGGCGTTTCTTACACTGTTGCCGATATGACAGGCGACTGTGCAGATAAGCTCGCTGATGTTGATGGTGTCTACAGAGTCAGAGTTATCGGTTGAATCTGATATTGTAATCTATAAAAAGCAACTCCTGTGGCAGGGTCAAACCGCCGCAGGAGTTTTTGCTTATTCACTTTCTGATATTGATCCGAATACGTTACCGCCGTTTTTTACAACAAATTCGTCAGTTAGTTCCACAGAGCCTTCGTTATTGTCATCAGGCTTATCTTTTGGGATTCTGTCGGGATGTTCAGGCGGAGTCATATCGTCAGGCTTTTCCGGTGGTTCAAAGCCTTCAGACGGTTCTTCAGGTGGCTTGAATCCTTGCGGATGCGTTTCGCCTTCAGGCATTGGAGGTTGATTTCCTTCGATCATTTCAGGCGGTGTCATACCTTCGGGCATCTGCGGTCTGCCGAACATATTTCCGCTTTGTCCTGCAAGTTGAATTCCGTTGCTGAAAAGTGTATATGTACCTTCCTTTAATTCGGGGCTGCTGAAAATCAGAACAGAGTATGAGTTGACGGGAGTTTCTTCAAAAACAGTTTTTTCGTTCTGATCTTTAAGTATAACGGTTTCATTGCCCGTCTGTTTTTGTGCAAAGTTAAATACTGCGTAATTCTGTCCGCCATCTGCAAATCTGTCGATCATATGACCGCTTGCAATAACCGTTCCGCCGTTTATGTGAATACCCATATCCGAATCAATGCCTGCATCGGCACTGTCTGAACAAGCATAGGCCTTAACTGTTCCGCCGTTGATTACAAGCCAACCGTTTGAATCGATACCGTCACCTTCACCGGTTGTGCCTGTAACCTCAATTGTCAGCTTGCCGCCGTTTATCGTTGTTACGGAAACACCGTCTTCGTTGGTATTGATTCCGTCATTGCCCGATTTTATGTTGATGTTGCCGCTATTGACAGTCAGGTGCATTTCACTGTCCATACCTTCATTTTCGGCATTTATGTTAAGCACACCTGTGCCTTGTTTACCGCCGCTGACGTTCATAGTCATCTTTGAGTAAAAAGCACCATCGTATTTGTGAAGTTTCTCTGCATCCTCTACCTCGGTATTGTCATCGTTGAGTACAACGGTTTCGGGTTTGTAAATTCGTTCAACGTAAGAGCCGTTTACCGTGTTGACCGTGCCGTCTTCGATAATAACGTTTGCACCGGCGGCAGACGTATCTACATCCTTTGTTGCTTCTTCGCCTGCGCATTCATAAACGTTATAGAAAATAACTGCAGGAGCAACCGAGCAGGATATTTCGGCACCGTTTAGAATCAGTGTAACAGTTGCTTCAGGATTGTTTTTTGCGTCTTCGCCAAGGTCAACGGCAATCTGACCTTTTGTCAATGTGCCGCTTAAGACATATGTACCTGCCTTGGTGATATGTACAACCGTGTGTTCCGAGGCTTCTTCAGCAGAATGTGCATCTTTTTCAGAGCCTTCACCGTAGGTGAAATCCTTGCCGGATTCATAGTAGATAATATCATTTGCGGTATATACCGCATCAGCAGGGTTGTTGCTGACGGTGGTGTTGTCGGTGGTAATACCACTGTCACTCAGCACAATTTCGGTTGCGCCGACCGGTATACTGCTGCTTGTGTCAACAGGCGGCTTACTGCATGCTGTAAAAGACAGTAGAATAACAAGTGCCATTACTGTTGCCTTGAATGCTTTCATATAATCATCCTTTCCTGATGTTCGTTTAAATGATATCTGAATACTTTTATACTTTTTTGAACTTTTTGTAAAAAGGTATACTGCAAAATATGTTATTTCTGTGTCAGTTTTGTTTCAGATTATAAAAAGCTCCTTGTTACCGTAACAAGGAGCTTTTGGTGGCTTAATTCTCTTTCATTCTTTTTATCTGTTTTCTGAAATAGTCCGAATAAACGTCGTTGAAATTCGGGTGATTCATAATCTTTAACAGCTCAAGTGCCTTTTCGGTTTCAGCTATTGCCTCATCGGTTTCATTGTTTGCCTCGTAGCATTCCGCGAGCTTCCACATCATCTGAAGCAGGTTTTCAAACGAAATCCACTTTTGTTTTTCGGCTGCATTTCTCTTCGGTTCACCATCTAGAAGGAATGCAATTTCCGTAAGTTTTGTGAAATAGATTTCGGGAATCTGCTCTATTGCATTCTCTGCGCTTTTAAGATCACCTTTCTTTTTGTAAGCGTAGGCAAGAAATCTGAAAGCATCATACTTGACCTCACTGTCAAGTGTTCTCTCAACAAGCCTTGATGCAATTTCAATCGTTTCGTCAGGGTCGGTTACAACATAGAGAATATTATTGAGAATAATGTCGTTTTCGGGATATGTTTTAAGCCCTTCTTCGAGTATGGCTCTGCTTTTTTCAGGATCACTTTCGCGATATTTGTAAGCCTCATAGGTGATTATTTCGATTGCTTCTTCTTTTCCCGCAAGGCTGAAGTCGAAAAGCTCATCCATTGAAACTCCGAAATAGTTCGCCAGTATCGGTGCAAGCGTTATGTCGGGCAGAGCGATGTTGTTTTCCCATTTGCTTACTGCCTGAAAAGAGATGCCTATTGCGTTTGCCAGCTGTTCCTGTGTTATTCCTCTCGCTTTTCTCAACTGTTTGATTTTATTTCCGATGTTCATTGTTTTTTCACCGCCGTGTTTTGATACCTGAACTATAACACAGGTTCTGTGCTTAAACAATAACATATAAAGTGACGTTTTTCAACTGCAGGTTGAATGGCGCGAAACATTAAACCGCCGATATGCAACTAATATCGGCGGTTTTGATATGTCATTATACAATTTCAAGAGAATTTTCGGTTTCTTTTATCTCAAAAAATGCAGGTCTTTCATCAGGCTGACCGTTTGGTCTGTGAAGTGAGAGCATAAGCTTACCTTCAAGGCTTGTGAAAATCATTCCGTGTCCGCCGTCTTTATCAAAAAGCGTGGGCAGATGTGACCATTTGCCGCTTATTTTGCCGTTGTCGGATGCCGCAACGCACTGCAGATACCCGTTGAAGCAGGTAGACCATATCATAAGCAGCTTGCCGTCAACTTTTCTGTAAAGGAACGGTCCGTCTGTAACGTTGTGGTCTTTTTCGGTAGCTTCACGCTTGAGAAAAGAGCTTGCCTTAAAAATCTCAACAGGCTCGGTTACGGCTTCCTTGAGGTCGGAAGAGAGCTGAATATAGTTTATTGTGCCGTCGAGAATCTGTGTGTGCTCGTGACAAAATACGCAGTAGGGGATACCGTCTTCAATATAGAGTGTGCCGTCAAGGCATTCCCAAGCGTCGGGTGTTATTGCCTTGCCTGTAAGCGGCACGAATTTTCCTTCGGGACTGTCGCTGACGAGAATGTATGTGCCTCTGAGTCCGTTTTCTTTGGTGAACGTCACAAGCATATAGAATCTGTCGCCGAAGCTGTGCACTTCGGGTGCCCAGTTGACACCGCGGTTGAGACCGTGCTTGTTGCTGTCAAAAACCTCAATCGGGTCAGACCAGTTTTCAAGGTCAGTACCGATGTATACGTCAACACCGCCTACACCATAGCCGAAGCTTTTGGCTCTTGTGCCGTACATATAATACTTGCCGTCGTGCACAAGTATGAAAGGGTCACGGATGTGGATATCGCAATTCTTCATTGTCAGTTCTCCCTTGTCAGCCATTCGTGCTCGGGTGCATAGAATCTTGTTGTCTTATACCATGGGTCATTTTCAAGGTGACGGATCATCCATACGTAGCACATTTCATAGCCGGGTGCAACAACCTGCTGGTGGTCGTTACCGTCAGTTATGCAAGCAACAGAGCCGTGTATGCTCTTGAATACGTTGTCACCTATAAAGCAGGCACCAAAGCCCTGCGGCTTATCGAATTGATAATAGTAAACTTCGGGCTGCGGATGATGGTGGGGAGGGTAACTTGACCATTTGCCCGGCTGATTGAATACTTCGCCGAGCACCATGTTTGAGTAAGGTGCGTTGTCATAATCGAAAAGTGTTGAACAGATTCTGTGACCTGTGCCGCCCCATTGACCTTTGCCGAACTCCTGATAAAGGCACATATCGGGTGTGTAGAAAACAGGCTCAAAATCACGTTCGTTATCTGTCTGCTGAATAAGTATTTCCGTACCCTCTGACGCTGTAATGCTTACCTTTGTGTTTCTCGGTACGTGAAGGCAGTAGGGTGTCTTCTCAAACGGATCGCGGCGTGACATTTTTTCTGTTCTGCCGTTCCATGATATTGCTGCGTTGCCTCTCTGAATCAGAAAGGCGGTTTCGCATTCGACGTCAAGTATTTCAAAAGTTTCGTTTTCTTTGAATCTCTTAACTATGATAGTCATAAGCATTTCTGCATTTTTGCCGCCCATTTCGCAAAGGGTGAGTATACCGTCGCTGTTAAATTCAGGGTAATCGAACATTGTTATCAGATCCTTAAATGTATTTTGGTTTCCGCTTTTTAGTATAATATCATATCTTTTGCAAGTCAATAGACTGAAACTCACTTGAATTTCTTTTTTTCTTTTGGTAGAATCTGAGTTAACAACAAATTCTGGAGAGTGAAAAGATGCCGTATCTGTTTACACATTTCAAAGAAAAAGTTACTCCGGACGGTGAGCAGGTTTATTTTGCTGTCAGTAAAGACGGTCTGAACTGGGAGAAAGTCAATAACGGTGAGCCTGTGCTGACGAGCACTCTGGGCACCTGCGGCTGCCGCGATATTGAGATAGTACGTCTGCATACAGGCGGTTTTGTGATACTTACAACCGATCTTTGCATTGCCAACATAATGGACGAAAACTATTGGGTCGACTGGAAAAAGGTCAACAGTACGGGCAGCAAATGTCTCTCGCTGTGGAGAACAGATGATCTTGTTAACTTCTCGGAGCAAGAGCTTGTATATTTCGGCAGGGATGATTTCGGCTGTCTGTGGGCACCTGAGATTTTCTTTGATGAGGAGAATGATGAATATCTCATTCATTGGGGCTCAACCGTTGCAGAGGATAATTTCACCCATATGTCAATCTACTGCTGTACTACCAAAGATTTCAGAACTTTTTCCGAGCCGAAGCTTTACTTTACCAAGGATAACGAAATCCTTGATTCTCACATTGTAAAAGCTGACGGCAAATACCATCTTTTCTACAAGAATTCGGACAAACCGCCAATGAATATGCACGCAGTTTCGGATAATCTTTACGGTCCGTTTGAACACGATGAAAGCTTTGAAAAGCTTATGTCAACCCTTGTGTCACCCGGCTCGTATGAAGCACCGACAACTCTTACGCTTCCCGATGGCAGATGGTGTCTGCTGATTGACTTCTTCGGCTGTGAAAAATCCAAAATGGGTTACGTGCCGTTTGTTGCATCAAAGCCCGGTGCAAATGATTTTCAGCGTTGCGATGAGCTGTTTAATTTCCCCTACGGTTTTAAGCACGGCGGTGTTATCGAGATAACGGATGACGAGTACAACCGTCTGAAAAATATATAATCTGTCACAAATAATTTTGTTTGAGAATTAAAAGGAGTCTGATACACTTGTGCGTGTTCAGACTCTTTTTTGATCGTGCGTAAAGATGATTACTTTACACTCAAGTTGCAACACGGGTTTCAGAACTTTGATGTAATTTGAATAATTCAGCAGAATCAAGCTTCTCAGCTGTTTCTTTCCCAAATAGTTAAATTTTAAAAAGCACAATATCCTGTAAATGGTAAATACTTTACATATGCTCTGAGCGTTGTAAAAAACTGTTCCATTTATTACAGTTGACTTAAAAAAAGCTTTATGTTAAAATAACAAGCTATTAGAAGCTTTGCGCGTAAGTATGTGCAAACGAAAGGAAACAAAGAGAAAATGGCAAGAGATTTAATTTTACGTTCAATACCAACAGTCGCCATCAGAGGCATGGCTGTGTTTCCTGATATGCAGCTGCATTTTGAGGTCAGCCGCAAACAGTCTATCTCGGCTCTCAAGGCTGCAATGGCAGGCAACCGAGAGGTTTTTCTCGTTATGCAGCGTGACCTGCGTACAGAGCAGCCGACACAGTCGAATGAGTTTTATCCGATGGGTGTCATCTGTGACGTTCAGCAGATTCTCAGCGCACCCGGCAGCGAAAACCTCCGTGTTGCGGTTGAGGGTATAAGCCGAGGCAGCGTTGTCGAAATCCAGAAGACAAGCCCCCATCTTGTGGCGCTTGTACAGCAGCGTACAACCACACGTATCAAAGCCGAGGATAAGGACTATGCTCAGGCGCTGGTCCGTGTCTGTAAGGATGATTTTCAGGATTATTCCGATTTCGTCCCAAGTATGCCGACTGATTTTGTTCTCGATGTGCTCGCTCAGGAAGATCCCGGTATGCTTGCCGACTTCATAGCAAGCAACACCGCAATTGACCCTGCCAAGAAGCAGATTGTTTTAGCCGAGCTTAATCCGCTTCGCAGAATGGAAAAACTCTGTGCAATTCTGCGCAGTGAAACCGAAATCCTCCGCATTGAAGAGGGCATTCAGGACAAGGTGCAGGAGCAGATTGACCGCAATCAGCGCGAATACTATCTTCGAGAGCAGCTCAGGGCAATTTCCGTTGAGCTTGACGGTGAAGAGGCTGATGAGGCTGAAATTTTCCGTGAGCAGATCAATGCGCTAAATATCAGCGATGAAGTACGAAAGAAGCTTCTTCAGGAATGTTCACGTTTTGACAAAACAACAAAATCCTCACCCGAGGCAATGGTTATACGCACTTATCTTGAAACCTGCATTGCTCTTCCGTGGGGAGTTTATACAGAGGATTCACTCGATCTGACAAAGGCACGTAAGGTGCTTGATGACGATCATTACGGTCTTGAAAAGGTCAAGAACAGAATGATTGAAATGCTTGCCGTGCGCAAGCTTTCGCCCGATATCAAGGGACAGATCATCTGTTTTGTCGGACCTCCCGGTGTTGGTAAAACTTCTGTTGCCCGCTCTGTAGCACGTGCAATGGGCAGAAAATATGCACGTATTTCACTTGGTGGCGTCAGGGACGAGGCTGAAATCAGAGGTCACAGAAAAACCTATATCGGTGCAATGCCCGGCAGAATCATAAACGCAATCACCCAGGCAGGCAGCTGCAATCCGCTTCTCCTGCTTGATGAAATAGATAAGCTCGGTGCAGACTATAAGGGCGATCCCTCATCTGCGCTTCTTGAAGTGCTTGACGGTGAGCAGAACGATACCTTCCGCGACCATTATGTCGAGCTTCCGTTTGATCTGAGCAAGGTGCTGTTTGTTACAACGGCAAACGACCGTGACAGCATTCCTCAGCCTCTGCTTGACAGAATGGAGATTATTGAACTTGGCAGTTATACCGCACAGGAAAAATTCTGCATCGCAAAGAAGCATCTTCTTCCCAAACAGGCAAAGCGCCACGGTCTTAACGGTCGTTTACTGCGTGTAACCGATGCCGCACTTCGCGAAATTATCGACGGATATACCCGTGAAGCAGGTGTGCGAAAGCTTGAAAGAGAGCTTGCATCTGTCTGCCGTAAGGGTGCCGTTGCAGTTGCTCAGGGCGCAAAAAGCTTCAGTGTAAAGCCTGCTGACCTTGAAACAATCCTCGGCGCACGCAAATACCGCAAAGAAGATAAATATGTCAAAGACGAAATCGGTGTTGCAAGAGGTCTTGCGTGGACTGCTGTCGGCGGTGAGATGCTTGATGTTGAAGCTGCCGTGCTTGACGGTACGGGCAAGCTTGAGCTTACAGGCTCACTCGGCGACGTTATGAAGGAGTCGGCACACGCGGCTGTCAGCTTCATCCGCAGCCGTGCCGCACAGCTCGGTATTGAAACCGATTTCTATAAAACAAAGGATATTCACCTGCATTTTCCCGAGGGCGCAGTGCCTAAGGACGGACCTTCCGCAGGTATAACAATCACAACCGCTCTTGTGTCTGCGCTTACGGGAATACCCGTAAAGTCAAGCGTTGCAATGACAGGTGAAGTAACTCTGCGCGGCAGGGTGCTTCCTATCGGCGGACTTAAAGAGAAGACAATGGCTGCTTATATCGCAGGTGCAAAGCAGGTTATTATTCCTCAACGCAACGTATCCGACCTTGATGAGGTTGAGAGTGTTGTTAAGGAAAATATTGAATTTGTACCCGTCAGCGACGTTATGAAGGTGCTTGAAACGGCGCTTGTCAGAATGCCGGGCGGTGAAGTTACGCGCAAGAAGGTAAAAGCTCCCGTTGAGGATAAGAGTGTTGCGGTGCGCGATTTTGTACAGTGATGAGGTGAGCCGATATGAATTACAACAAAGTTCAGTTTGAGGCTGCTTTCGGCACATTAAAACAGCTGCCGAAATCAGATAAGGCAGAGATTGCTTTTGCAGGCCGTTCAAATGTCGGCAAATCCTCTCTGCTCAATAAATTATTCAACCGTAAGTCGCTTGCCCGTGTCAGCTCCGTTCCGGGCAAAACAATCACCGTCAATTTCTATTCTGTCGGTGATGCAAGGCTTGTTGATCTTCCCGGCTACGGCTATGCAAAGGCTGCTCCGGGCGAAAAACGCCGTTGGGCAGAGCTTATGGAAGGTTACTTCAAAACAGAGCGTGACATTCGTCTTGTTGTTCAGCTTATTGATATGCGTCATAAGCCGACTGCGGATGATATGACAATGCTTGCATTCCTGCGTGAAATGGGTTATCCGTTTATCATTGCGCTTACAAAGTGCGATAAGCTCAACAAAACCCAGTTCAACGCAAGGCTTGAGGCTCTTGAAACAGAGCTTGCGGACTATAAAGATATTGCAAAAATACCTTGCTCATCCGTCAAGGGTGACGGTGTTGAGGCTGTCAAAGCCGAAATTGAGAAGGTATGTTGAGGTAAGGTGAAAGATATGTTTGTTTCAGATTGTTTATCGGTTAACGAAAAAGGACATCTTGCAATCGGCGGTATAGATACCGTCGAACTTGCTGCTCAGTACGGCACACCGTGTTATGTTGTCGATGAGGATCAGATAAGGGCAAACTGCCGCGCATATGTCAGATCTATTGAAGAGAATTACGGCGGCAACGGTATTGCCATCTATGCTTCAAAGGCTTTCAACTGCAAGGCTATGTGCCGCATTGTCAATGAAGAGAAGATGGGTCTCGATGTTGTTTCTGGCGGTGAGCTTTATACTGCTCTCAAGGCGGGTTTCCCTGCAGAAAAAATCTACTTCCACGGCAATAACAAAACACTCCCCGAGCTTGAGGAGGCTGTCAGTGCAGGTGTCGGCAGAATTATGGTCGACAATATGTATGAGCTTGAAAACCTGAGCAGAATAGCCAGATCAAGCGGCAAGAGCGTAGGTGTTATTCTCAGAATAAAGCCGGGCATTGATGCCCACACTCACTCTTTTATAATGACAGGTCAGATTGACAGCAAGTTTGGTTTTGCCCTCGAAACAGGTGAGGCGATGGAAGGCGTAAAGGCCGCAATCGCTGCCGATAATATTAATTTCAAGGGCATTCACTGCCATATCGGTTCGCAGATTTTTGATGTTGAGCCGTTTGAGCGCGCAGCCGAGGTTATGGTTGGCTTTATGGCTGAAATCAAGGCTCAGACAGGTGTTGAGGTTGCAGAGCTTGATCTTGGCGGCGGCTTCGGCATCAAGTATTCGAGCGATGATAATCCGCTTGAGTATTCCGAATATATGGCAAAGGTCGCAACCGTGCTCAAGGCAGAGTGTGTAAAGCGCGGTGTTGCTCAGCCGTTTATCATAATCGAGCCGGGTCGCTCTGTTGCAGGCAGTGCAGGTATAACTCTCTATACCGTCGGTGCTGTCAAGAGCATACCCGATATCAGAACCTATGTTTCAATCGATGGCGGTATGGGTGACAACCCGAGATATATTCTCTATCAGTCAACCTATGAGCTTGTCTGCGCAAACAAGGCAGATAAGCCTAAGGATTTCAAGATAACTCTTGCAGGCAGATGCTGTGAGAGCGGCGACCTTATTCAGGAGGATGCACTTGTTCAGCAGGTTGAGCCGGGCGATATTATGGCTGTGCTTTCAACCGGTGCGTATAACTATTCAATGTCATCAAACTACAACCGTATTCCCAAGCCTCCCGTTGTTATGGTAAGCGGCGGTCAGTCAAGAGTTGTTGTAAGACGCGAAACTTATGAAGACGTAATTTCCAAGGATATCTGATTTATCGGTTTAAGGTTGTGAAAGGGGATTCTTATGCGTGAATTTCTGATGGCAATTTTTATGCTCATTTCGTCTTGCTTCAGCAATCTTTTTACACAGATTGAGAGGCTGCCGGAAAACAAGTACAACAGCAATATCAGTTTTAATTGCATAACCGCAGAAGAAAACGAAATCAGCGAAAAGGAAAAGCAACTTTGCAGAAGCTGGTTTGATGAAAAACTGCTTCTTCGTTCAGGTTCTCAAGATCTTCCGTACGATCTTAAGGTCGGCGGAAAATCTCTTGTTAAAAACATAAATGATTGGGATGTTTTTGTAGGAGCCGAAAGTGATGAGGGCACTGTTTATAAAGGCGGCAAAACCTCTTACATAACGCTTAACCACAAATTAAGCGACCTTGAGGCAACTGTTGAAGCCACAATTTACGAAAAAAACGCAACTTGTGAGTGGACGGTCAGCGTCAGAAACAGCGGCGGTTCGGATTCGCCCGTCATAAGCGATTTTTATGCTGCAAATACAGCTTTCGCTATTGAAGAGGCTCAGCTGTATTACTCTATGGGAAGCTGTGATAATCCCTACGATTTTGCTATGATGCAAAGGTGTCTTTCGCTGATTCCTTCCGTATTTGTAAGCGATGACGGCAGATCAACCGATATTAACCTGCCTTATTTTAATATCAGCGGCAAAAACGGCGGCATCGTGCTCGGCATCGGTTGGACGGGGCTTTGGCGTACTGATCTTTCTGCATTCGGCGGTGATGTCTTTGTTAAGGCAAAACAGGAGAATTTCAAGGCATATCTTCTGCCCGGTGAAGAGGTGCGTTCGCCTCTTGTCTCGGTCAGCTTTTATGACGGTGACAATCCTCTGAAAGGCTTTAACAGCTTCAGAAGCTGGGTCAGCAACTGCGTATACCCTGAAAATATTCCCGATACGATGACTATGCTTGAGTTTTCAGGTCCGATGCATACACAGACCGCGGCGGAGCTTTTTGCTGCTGCAGATGGTTACGGTGAGGAAATATACGGCAAAATTGACTGCTTCTGGATGGATGCAGGCTGGTATAAGTATAACGAAGGCTGGCACGATTCTGTCGGTAACTGGGTTTCCAATCCCGACCGTTTCCCCAACGGAATAGTTGAGGTTGCTGATTATGCTGCATCAAAGGGTTGCGGACTTGTTCTCTGGTTTGAGCCTGAGCGTGTTTGCCGAAATTCGCTGTTCCACACCAAGGGTGCGGAAAACGAAAGATGGTTGATAGAGCTTGATGATGAAGATAACCTGATGTGGAATCTTGCAGAGGACGGAGCACGAGACTACCTTACAGACTATATTTCAACCTTCCTCAAAGAAAACAAGGTTACCGTTTACCGACAGGATTTCAATTTTTCGCCTGACGTTTATTGGGAATATGCTGATAAAGCGTATTACGGCGGCAGAAAGGGCATAACGGAAAACCACTACGTGACAAACCTCTATGCATACCTTGACGGTTTAACTGCTAATGTTGAAGGGCTTATAATAGATAACTGCGCTTCGGGCGGCAGAAGGCTTGACCTTGAAATGGCTCGTCGCAGTGTGCCTGTGTGGCGAAGTGACTATAACTGCAACCCTCACGAGAATATACTTGAGGCAACTCAGTCTCATACGTACGGCATATCGTTCTGGCTGCCGCTTTCAGGCACTGTTTTTTACAGCGAGTCCGAGTATGCTGCACGTTCAAGCATAATGCCGCTCGGTCTTGAAACCTTTGGTACCGTTCATGGCGAGCATTACGGAGAATATATTGAACAGCGTTCAATGATGAACGGATATTATTATCCGCTTTCTTCGGGCGGATATTATTCCGATAGAATGCTTGCAATGCAGTATTCTTCTTACGATGCAGACAGCGGTATGGCACTGGTTTATAAGCGTGCCGATGTTGTGAATGGCGAATATACCGTAAAGCTCAACGGACTTGTTCCTGATGCTGTTTACAGTGTATACGATTACGATTCACCCGAAAATGTGTTTGAAATGACCGGCGAAGAGCTTATGAAAAAAGGTATAAAACTCGCCCTTCCCGAAGGCGAAAAAGCTTTCATAATTATGTTTTCTGCAAAATAATATATCATTACACATGAAAAAGGCTGTCTCATTCTGCTTATGAGACAGCCTTTTGGCATATTTAATTGGAGATTATAGCTTTCTCGCCTTGATAACCATTGATAACGGAAAATGCTTTGCTTTGAAATCAGCGTAATAACCTGAACTGAAGTCAGCTGATTTTTCAAGAACGGTTTCGCTTGTTTCTTCAATAACTTTTTCAACAGCAAAACCTGCATCAGCAAGGGTGTTTATGTATGTTGAAAGTTTTCGGTTTTGCAGAGTAAGAGGGTTGCCGTATTTCTCGAAAGTGTAATAATCTTCTTCAAGATAGTTGCCGCTGAATAATATACGTTCTTCGGTTGCGACGGTTCTGTTACCGCCCGAAATAGCAACGCTCTCCAAATCAACACAATGCAGAAGTGGGTGGTCCCAAGAGAAAATATACGTGCCGCCTCGTTTCAGATAAGACGCAGCATTTTTTATTGTTTTCTCAAGGTCTGTAGTCCAACCGATTGCATAGATTGAATAAACAACATCAAAATAGTTCTGCGGAATATTCGTGTTATCTTCCATAGGCTGATGAAAGAGTGTACAGGAATATCCGTTTTCTCCGAGCAATTTCTTTGCAGCTTTAAGTTGTTCTTCAGAAATATCAAGACCGAAAAGCTCTTTTGCACCGTGTTCAGCACACCATTTGAGCGAATGACCGCTGCCGCAGCCCATTTCAAAAACAGCTTTGCCGTTAAGGTCAGGGAAAAGGTGCAGTTCATCCTCTGTCGGAATTGAACAACCGAGTATAGGCAAAGCAGTAACACCGAAGAAATCTTCAGCTAATGCATTCCAACTGTTTTCATTTTGTTTTAATATTTCAGTTTTCATATCTGTACCTCATTAAAAAGAAGCTTTTCAATAGTAATGCGAGGACGCCACCAAGCTCTTGCTTTTTCAAATTCGGGATACGGTGTATACCATTTCCAAGTAATATCAAAGCCACCGTCTTCCATTTGCAGTTTGCCTAAAACATCTTTTTCCGCAGCAATGAACGGTTCGATTTCAGGTGTGATAAATTCCGAATATGTACCGCCGAAAAAGTCAGACGGCATTGGTACATAATCAACACCGTATTTTTCAATATCCTTGCATATGGAATTATCAATAGCGTTACACAACAAATCTTTGAAATGTTCCAAATCAATTATATCCTTAATGCTGTTTGATTTCAAAAGCTCATATGTAAGCAGAAAACATTTCAATGAATCGCCGCTGATTTCTTCGGATGTTTCAAGGTGTTCAAATCCCTCTTTTATGATTTCTTCATAAAGTGATGTACGATTACCGTAGCAAACCATAAACGCCGCCAAGGATATTGACGGATTAAAGCCGCTGATACCGTCGCCTTTTTTCTCCCACCAGATTGCGTGCGGATAATCATTATTACTGTCTATAGCAAACAACCAACGTTTTTTATCTTCATCAAAAGAATCGTGAGATTCCAAATATCTGACTATTCCTTTTACAATTTCAGAATCTCTGTCAAGTGCATTGACACGGTAAAGAGTGATTATGGCATCATTTGTTGCAATGGGAGATGAATTAGGATTGAAAAAGTCAGGCTCAAGAGCATTACCGAAACCGCCGTCGGCATTTTGAAATTTTATAAGCTCATCAATAACGTTTTGCTTTGATTCGTTTTCAAAGAAGTATTTGTAGACAGCTAATTCAAGAGGTCGTGCATTTTGTAAAATGAATTTGATTGCTGAGTTTTTGTTCATAGTTTCATCCTCAAATTTCATCAATGTATAATAGTACCGTAGGGAAGGGTCTTGACCCTTCCGCAAGGTTTGTTGTAACTTTGCGGAACGCTCAAGAGCGTTCCCTACATTTGCTCTCAGTAAAAACGATATGAATTTCGCAATCTATAAAGTAGGGGCGGATATTATCCGCCCGCTATCTTTTGTGCTTTATTTCACCACTCGTATTTTGTCAGCTTGCCTTCGCATAATAATTCGGGGTAATCCCATTGCCTGAGCACCTCATAAACGCCGATTGCAGCCGAGTTTGACAGGTTAAGGCTTCTTGCTGCAGAATCGTTTATCATCGGTATTCTGACGCATTTTTCGGCGTTTTCTTTAAGTAATTCCTCAGGCAGTCCCTTTGTTTCTTTTCCGAAAACAAGATATGTGTTGTCGGGGTAGGAGACATCGGTGTGTCTGTGTGTTGCCTTTGTTGAAAAATAAAAGAAGTTGCCGTCTTTATTTTTTTCAAAAAAGTCTGCCGTATCCTTGTAGTATGTAATATCGAGCAGGTGCCAGTAATCGAGCCCGGCACGCTTTAATTTTTTGTCGTCAACCCTGAATCCCATCGGCTCAACAAGGTGAAGCTTTGCGCCCGTAGCGGCGCAGGTGCGTGCAATATTGCCTGTGTTCTGCGGAATTTCAGGCTCAATCAGCACTATGTTAAGTGTACGTTTACTCATAAATTCCAAGCTCCTTGATAAGTGAGGGGAGTTCACCCTCAAACGCTACGCCGTAGCGTACGTCGGGTGTGTATTTAAGTGTGCGTTCAATGCAGCCGCAGGTGAATTTTGTGGCAATTTCAGCCGCTTTTGTAAGGCTTTTGCCGCACATAAGTGCACCGCAAAGTGAGCTTGCAAAAACGTCTCCCGTGCCGTGATAAACACCGTCAAGTCTGGGCATCATAACATAGTCAATTGTGCCGTTGTCCCAGCAGGCACAGCCGAGGTTTTCACTGTCAAAACAAACACCCGTGAGAACTATTTTTTTCGGACCGAGTGCAGACAGCTTAACAAGCATATTTTCCACATATTCCTTGGTGTACGGGCCTTTTCTGTATTCCTCGCCCGTCATAAATGCGGCCTCGGTGAAGTTGGGCACAATGATGTCCGCAAGTGAGCACAGCTCAGCCATTTTTTTGGCGAAATCCATATTGAAAAGTGCATACATTTTTCCGTGGTCAGCCATTGCGGGGTCGCAGATAAAAAAGTTATCTTCAGTCTTGAAATCATTTACGATTTTTTTGACAATTTCGATCTGCTCAAACGAGCCGAGATAGCCTGTATATATCGCATCAAAGCCGATTTCAAGGCTTTTCCAGTGCTGTGCCATAGGCAGCATATCGTCTGTCAGATCACGCCACGTGTAGCCTGTGAAACCGCCTGTGTGAGTTGAAAGCACAGCCGTCGGCATAACGGTTGTTTCAATCCCGCAGGCAGAGATTACAGGCAGTGCAACCGTAAGCGAGCATTTGCCGAAACCCGATATATCGTGTATTGCGAGAGCACGGTTTATTCTATCCATTTTAAACCACCGTCTGTTAAAAAATTACCAAAACATTATATCACAAAAGCCACAGCAATATCAACTGTTTCTTCCATTAACTTCAGCCGATTTTAATGCTCTTAGCGGCAAGAATAATAACAACTTGATTTTGTGAGGTGATAATGTGAAATCAACAGCGTCAAAGGTTGCTTTAGGTATGGCTGTCGGCGGTGCCGCTGCGGCTATCGGTTCAGCGATGATGACTCCGTCAATGCGAAAGCAGACCAGAAAAAATATGACTAAAGCAATGAAAACTTTCGGAAAAATGATGGATAGCTTGCAGTGTATGATGAAATAACTTTAAAAATGTCGGAAACTGTGCTATTATTTATTCAGCAGCGGCCAAAAGCCGCTGAACATAAAACGGAGGATTAAAGTCAATGAAAAAAGCGGTTTCAGCTTTATTTTGTGTTACTGTTTTAGCTCTTGCGGCAATAGTTATCGTTAAGAACAAAAGTGAGATTCCCGATGCATCGGAAACCACAGCGCAGGAGCAGGTCGATATCCGTCAGACGGTTACCGTCGCTCCTTCTTCGGTGCAGACTCAGGTCGACCAAACCTCTTCAAGACCTCAGAGTAATTATAAAAATCCCGATTTTAAGTCGGAGAATATTACCGGTGCGTACTCTGCATCGGCAGGCACTTATACAGGCTATCAACCGCTTGCTCCCGTCGAATTCAGCGTGAATGATCCGTCAAATACAAGAGGTCTTTCAACTGCTGTCAGAAACCACGGCTTCGGAGTTGCCAAGGATTCGAAACCGCATCAGATAAGCGTCGATTCGCAGAACTACTTTGACAGCAAATCGTTCAATGCGATAACCTATGATGCAAAATCAGCCGAAAAGGTGCTCTATCTCACTTTCGATTGCGGCTATGAAAACGGCCATACCTTTGATGTTCTTGACACGCTTAAAGAAAAGAATGTCAGTGCGGCGTTTTTCTGTACGCTTGACCATATCAAGGCTGAGCCCGAGCTTATTGCGCGGATGATAAAAGAGGGGCATATTGTAGGCAATCATTCAACAAAACACCCCAACTTCAGTAAAATCGACCGAACAAGAATGGCGGATGAAATTCAGACTGTGGAGAATCATCTGCGCTGTGAATTCGGTTATTCTTCGCCTTATTTCCGCTTTCCTGAGGGTGCTTATACCGACAGCGCGCTTGACCTTGTGCAGTCGCTCGGATACAAGAGTGTTTTCTGGTCTCTTGCCTATGCCGATTGGGACACATCTGCTCAGAAGGGTGCCGATTACGCATATCAGAAGGTTACCTCCAGACTTCATCCCGGTGCGATAATTCTGCTTCATTCCGTGTCTGCAGACAATGCTGCGGCACTCGGAGATATCATTGATTATGCTTTGTCACAAGGATATGTTTTCAAACCGCTTACAGCTTTACCGCAGTAACAGAGAGGCAGGTCGTAAGACTTGCCTTTTGTTTTGTTGCATATTTTTGTTGACTTATATAAAAAAATGAAGTAAAATAAATAAGAATATATGCAAAAGTTGGTGAATTCTTATGATAAACGTAGTAGTATATAATGAATATGTACATGAGCTTGAGGACGAGAGCATTGCCGCCGTATATCCCAAGGGTATACAGGGCTGCATTGCAGATTTCCTGGGCGCAAACGACGATATCAGTGTCAAAACAGTAACTCTCGGTACGGTTGGAGAAATCACAAAAGAGCTTCTCGAAGGAACCGATGTTCTTATCTGGTGGGGCCACTGTGCGCACGAAAAAGTACCCGATGAGATTTCTGAGTTGGTTTACAATCAGGTAATGTGCGGCATGGGTTTTATCGCTCTTCATTCGGCTCATTTCTCTAAGCCTTTCCGCAGACTTATGGGCACAACCTGCTCTCTCTGCTGGCGTGATGCTGACAGAGAGCGTGTATGGAACATTATGCCATCACACCCGATTGCTCAGGGCATAGGCGATTATTTTGAAATTCCCGCAGAAGAAATGTACGGTGAGCGTTTCGATATTCCCACACCTGATGAGCTTATTTTCCTCGGTTGGTTCAGAGGCGGCGAGGTCTTCCGTTCAGGCTGCTGCTGGAACAAGGGCCTTGGCAAGGTTTTCTATTTCCAGCCCGGTCACGAGAGCAACCCCACATACTATATCCCTGAAGTGCAGCGTATAATTACCAATGCTGTGCGTTGGGCTGCTCCGATATACCGTCAGCCCTCGATTGAATGTCCTTGTGTTCCTTCTCTTGAGGAGAATTTTACCTGAAAAAAACGTTAATCTGAAAAACTCTTGTTTTTTCGGAGAGTATAGGGGATAATGAGTATGAAAAAAATCAATGTGTTTGAAACGCGTGCAGTTGCTTCATTTTCTCCTATTACGGAGCTTGAATACCATTTGTGGTGCGATGAATATCCGTGCTTTATTGCCTGCAGAGCAGGGTTATACGCTGTGAAAAATGAAGGTATCTTTGTTCGTTTTGAAGCGGATGAACCCTGTCCCAGAGCTGTTTTTGAGAATCGTGACGATCCTGTCTGTAACGACAGCTGCGTGGAATTTTTCTTTCAACCGTTTTCTGATGATGAACGGTATGTCAACTTTGAGGTTAATCCCAAGGGTGCGCTTTTATGCGCTGTCGGCAAAGACAGATTTGACAGGGTGCTTCTCAGTGAGCTGAGCAACTGTAATCCCGTTGCACGTGCGCAGATTAATTCAGACGGCTGGAATGCAGAATTGTTTATTCCGGAACAGCTTATCAGCGATGTGTTCGGTAAAAACTTCAGCGTTGCGGATGCTGAATACATAAGAGCCAATTTTTATAAGTGCGGTGACATGACCGAGCAGCCTCACTATGCCTCGCTTTTTCCTGTGGAAACATCAACGCCTGATTTCCATAGGTCGGAGTATTTTCAAAAAATATTTTTCAATAATTAAGGGGACTTTCAATTATGATTACAAACCTTTTTGACATCGAAGAGATAAAAGCCAATTATAAATTCAAGGGCGAATACTACGATTTCAAGACTCTCAATCAGGGCCATATAAACAACACGTATCTTCTCCTTTTCGATTATGACGGCACGGAAAAGTGCTATATTCTTCAGCAAATCAATACGGCTGTTTTCAAGGATCCTGACGTTCTTATGAAAAATTACGTCGACGTTACGGAATTTGTGCGCAACAAGGTTATTCAGGCAGGCGGCAATCCCAAGAGAGAGTCGATAAAGGTTTACAAAACAGTAGACGGAAAACCCTATTATCTCGATAAAAACGGCAGATACTGGCGTGTAATCAACTATATCATCAACACGGTCAGTTATGATTTCCCCGACAATCCCGATATTTGTCGCAGAACAGGTAAAACCTTCGGTAATTTCCAGAAATTACTGGCTGATTATCCTGCTGAAACACTTGCCGAAACAATACCCAATTTCCATAATACAGTATCACGATATGCCGATTTTGAGGCTGCTGTAAAGGCTGATAAGGTAGGCAGGGCTGCAAGCGTTCAGAAGGAAATTGAATTTGTAATCAACAGAAAAAAAGATTGTTCTGTGCTGCTTGACCTTATGGAAAAGGGCGAGCTTCCCGTACGTGTAACTCATAACGATACAAAACTCAATAACGTTCTTTTTGATAAGAAGACAGGCGAGGGCATATGTGTGGTCGACCTTGATACGGTTATGCCCGGTCTTTCACTTTACGATTTCGGCGACAGCCTTCGTTTTGCAGGCAACACAGCTGATGAGGACGAAAAAGATCTTTCAAAAGTAAAGTTCAATATGGATTTCTACCGTGCATACACAGAAGGTTACCTCTCCGCCGCAGGTGACAGCCTGAATGAGACAGAGGTTTATTATCTTCCCTTCTCGTGTAAGCTTATGACTCTTGAGTGCGGTATACGTTTCCTTACCGATTACCTCAATGGTGACGTTTATTTCCGTATAAGCCGTCCCGAGCATAATCTTGATCGTTGCAGAACACAGCTCAAGCTTGTTGAGGAGATTGAGAATCTTTACCTCGAAATGCTTGCTGCAACACAGTCAATCTATACAAACCTCAAATAAATACGAAAATTCAGTATCTTATTATAAGATCTGATGGATATGCAGAGCCGTACAGTAATTCGGAGTCAGTTTAAAACATGTTTCGGAAATAACGGCTCTCCCGCATAAGCTCTCAGGATCGGCGGCTTCTTGTTTGTTTGAATAAGGTATGTAATATTATATTATATCAAAGAAAAACAGTTTGAATATCGTAGCAGCATACTTTAGCAGTGTGCTGCTTTTTCTTTATCTTTTAAGCAAAGGCAACTTTGTGGTTCATTGTGTATAATTGTGTCAATCAAAAACAAACAGCCGCACGAGAGCGACTGTTTGAAAAAGTAATGCGGTGACCAAATGCAGTGCAGACTTTCAGACCATTATAAGATCTGTGTAAACTGCCGATTTAACTGCAGCTGTTATCAGTAGTTCTCGGGCTTTATCTGGAAGTAAGCTTTAGCGTGTGAGCAAACGGGGCAGATTTCGGGTGCACCCTTGCCGATGAAGATGTGTCCGCAGTTTCTGCACTGCCAGATTGTGTCGCCGTCACGGCTGAAAACAAGCCCATCGTTAATGTTTTCTATCAGCTTTCTGTAGCGTTCTTCGTGCTCTTTTTCGATTTTTGCTACGTGTTCAAACAGAAAGGCAATCTGGTCAAATCCTTCATCCTTTGCGGTCTGTGCAAACCCTGCGTACATATCGGTCCATTCGTAGTTTTCTCCCGCAGCCGCATCGCCGAGGTTGCTCAGTGTTTCGGGCATCTTGCCGCCGTTAATCAGCTTGAACCATATCTCGGCGTGCTCTTTTTCATTGTTTGCCGTTTCTTCAAAAATAGCCGCAATCTGTTCAAATCCGTTTTCTCTTGCCTTTGCCGCATAGTATAAATACTTTGTGTGTGCCTGACTTTCGCCTGCAAAAGCCGCAAGCAGATTGTTCATCGTTTTTGAATCCTTGAGTTCCATTTCACTTCTCCTTTTCGTTTTGGTTAAGGTTAGTATATGTTTTGTTTGCTTTATATATTCATATGTATTTTATCAGGTGATAATGGTTATTGTCTCTCCCTCAGTCAGCTTTGCTGACAGCTCCCTCGTCAGAGGGAGCTTGGACAGATTAACAGTGATATATGATTGGTGGCTATGATTTGACTTGAAAAATTTTTGCTAAAATGATATATTTAAGATGCACTAAACAAACCTCCCTCTGATGAGGGAGGTGGCAAAACCGAAGGTTTTGACGGAGGGAGAGAAAATGAAAGATTATAATAAATCCAACATCCCTCTGGCTAAAGCATTGAGAAAGAATATGACTCCATGGGAAAGAAAACTGTGGTATCAATTTCTGCGTAGTTATCCTGTAAGATTTCAGCGACAAAAAGCGATAGGCGATTATATAGTTGATTTTTACTGTGCCAAAGCTCGTTTAGTTATCGAACTCGACGGCGGCGGTCATTATACAGCGGAACAATCACAAAAAGATAAGTTTCGTACCAATGAATTGGAAAGTATGAATTTAAAAGTAATAAGAATTTGCAATTTGGATATTGACCGTAATTTCAACGGTGTATGTGAATACATAGATTTATACGTTAAGAAATCTCTCCCTCAGTCAGCTTCGCTGACAGCTCCCTCATCAGAGGGAGCCGGGATAAAAAAATTCAAGGAGAAATAACAATGGGTAAGATTGTGGCAATAGGTGGCGGCAGCTTTGAATACGGTGAAATCTGGACTATGATTGAGCATATCTGTTCACTTTGCGATAAGGAGCATCCGAAGATGCTCTTCCTGCCGACTGCAAGCTTTGATTCTCACGATGATACACAAGTATTTATTGACGCGTTTGCAAAGTACGGCTGTACGGGCGAGGGGCTTTATCTTACCGATGAAAGCCTGACCTATGATGAAATCAGAGAGAAGATTCTCTCAAGTGATATTGTTTATGTCGACGGCGGCAACCTCAAATTCCTTATGGATACCTGGAATAAAACAGGCGCAACCGAAATCTTCCGTGAAGCTTATGAGAAGGGGATTATCCTTTCTGGCTTAAGCTCGGGCGCAATGTGCTGGTTCGATATGGGCTGGGACGATTGCCTCGAGGGCGGCGAGTTTGCTTTTATCGACTGCGTAGGTCTTTTGCCTTACTGTAACTGTCCTCACTTTGAGTCCGAGTATTGGCACCGTTTCAAGGACGAAATCAAAAAGCTTAACGGCCCCGACGGAATGGGTATTGATAACGATGTCTGTGTCAGCTTTGTTGACGGTGAAATCAAGGTAATTAAACACGAGCAGGAAAAATCAGCCTTTCTCTACCGCAAAGCAAATAACTTCGAAGAAGAGGATATGGCTCAGATATACGGTTAATAAATCAGCTCTGTCATTCTGAGGCGCAGCCGAAGAATCTTAATGAAAATAAGAGCGGTCATCACAGCTGTGATGATCGCTCTTTTCTCGTTTTATACCTTTTGATTTGTCTATCAAATTTATTTAGGTATTATAATGCCGGCGGCATACACTCGAGCACTTCAAGTGTTTCGTTTGCTTCTATTACGTAGTCAACTGTTTTTGCAGGCTCAAACAGGCAGTCGCCTGCTTTTACTTCGAGCACCTTGCCGTCTGCCTTGAATACGCCGCTGCCTTTGGTTATCGCAATACAGCAGGCTCTGCCGCTGTTTTTACGCTCATAGGCTTTTTCAACGGTGATTCTGTTGAGTGCAAAGCAGGTTGTGTCGCGGTAGGTGATAAGGCTCTCTTTTCTGAATCCGTCGCCCTCTTCTGTCACTGTTGAAGTTAGCGCGTATCTGTTGAGAAGCTCTTCTTTTGTTACGTCTTCATAAGTGAAGCACTCAAACATCTTCTCAAAGCCGAGACCCATATGGCAGAGGTGGTCGGGCATAAGGTTGCCGCGCATATCGCACTTTTCAACGCTGATTGTGTAGTCGGTCGGCTCCTGTACCTCAAGCAGCATACAGCCCGAGCCTATTGCGTGGGGAGTGCCGCCCGTAATCAGGTATACGTCACCGGGCTTAACAATAATCTTGTGCATATATTCCTGCATTGTCGCCATATCCTGCTTGTCAAACAGCTCTTTCCATTTTTCAGCGGTTACAGGCTTTTTGAAGCCGAGCAGAATGTAAGGCTCTTCACCGTCAATAACACGGCTGTCGAGAATGTACCAAGATTCGGTCTTGCCGTAGTCGGAGTTGAAAAGGCGTTTTGCCGCATCCTTTGTCGGGTGCACCTGAATCGGCAGACGTTCTGCAGAGTCAAGGAATTTTGTCAGCACACCGAAATTAACACCGAATTTTTCTATATGCTTTTCGCCGAGATATGTTTCGGGGTCGGAGTCTATCAGGTCTTTGAGATAAAGCTCGCTGCCGTCTTCTGTCTCGATTTTGCTCAAACCCTCTTTTTCGGGCTTGTCAGCTCTGTCGGGGTTGTCTGCAACAACAACGCTTGCCAGCCAGTCCTCGGGGAAGTTGCCGTCTTCACCGTTGCCGTAAGCGTATCCTCTCATCTTGTCTATCAGTTTACCGCCGTAGTAGAGTCGCCACACGCGGTTTTCTTTCATCTTGAGCGGAAATATCATCTGATTATACCTCCGGGCAGTTTGAGTTTGTATTTCTGTGCCCTTATCATCTGCACAAGCTGCTTTTCATCTGTCGGTCGCTCCTCAAAATAAACGCCGCCGGGTGTTGAGCGGAAAGGCTCGTGGTTGTCTGTGCCAGAAAGCATCATCCTGCCGTGAAGCTTTGCCCATTCGTAAGCTATGCTGTTGCGTGAGTTGTGGCTTGCGTTGCCGTTGTATACCTCAATTCCGTCAAGGAGGTATGGGTTAACAATTTGCATACCGTTGCGGAAGGGATGAGCCTGGAAGAGAAGTATATCTTCATACTCATTTATAACCTTTCTGAAATGCTCTACGCCTGTTTCGGTTATATCGGGGTGATCGAGGTAAAACTGTTTGTCTGTGCCGAATACAAGATAATCGTTTTCGTCGTCTTTGAAACGGATTTCAACGCCCTTGAGTACGGTGAAATCGTCGGTTTCGCATTCTTTTGCAAGCTCGTAGCCGAGCCACTGACCGTTTACTCTGCCTTCCCAGTCAAGCTGACCGTAGCGTCTGTCATCGCCGAATGGCTTGAAATGGTCGGTTATGATAATTCCGTCATAGCCGTTACGTCTGTAGTATTCAACCATTTCCTTTGCGGGTATTTCACCGCAGGTGCTTGATTCGGCAGTGTGAACATGTGTGTCGAAAAGAAACATTGTTTTTTCAACCTTTCATAATCAGGGATGAATCAAAAAATAAAAACATCGAGAAATCCGATGAGATGCTGCGTTATTTGCTCCGAAGGAGTACATAGGGTACTTCGAGTGGGCAAAAACGCAGCAAATACACAGTTAATTTAATTCATTGTGTATGTTCTCGCGGATTTGTCGATAGTTTTTTATAAGCCTGTTTTTTCAGAAATATATTTTCTTGCAATGCAAGCATACTCGTACGGGTTAGCCTTTGCAGGATCCTGCTCAGCCTCAACAACAACCCAACCTTCGTAGTCTGCCTGAGCAAGAATATCAAATACGGGTGTGAAGTCAAAGTCACCGTCGCCGGGTACTGTGAATGAGCCTGCACGAACTGCATCAAGGAAGCTGTAGTCCTTTGCCTTTGCGTCGTCAATAACGCTCTGACGGATGCTCTTGAGGTGAACGTGCTTAACTCTGTTTACGTACTTTTTGAGAACACCGATTGCGTCCTCACCGGAGAATGAAAGGTGACCGGTATCGTAAAGAAGGTAAACAAGGTCAGGGTCAGTGATTTCCATAAGCTTGTCAATTTCAGCCTCTGTCTGAACACCTGTGCCCATGTGATGATGCACTGTGAAATACATACCCTTTTCTTTTGCAAGGCGACCCATCTCGTTGAAGCCTTTTGCAATAAGCTCCCACTGCTCGTCTGTGTATACGGGCTTCTCACCGAAAATGCTGACAGGCTTGCCCTGAATGCTGTTGCCCTGTTCGGATGCGCCGATTACCTTTGCACCGAGAGCGTGAAGAAAATCTCTGTGCTTGATGAAAGCTTCGATTGTTGCCTCATAGCCTTCGGAGAGAAGGAGAGAGGAGAACCAGGCGTTACAGATGCGAAGACCTCTTACGTCAAGCTTGTGCTTGAGCGTTTCAACGTCCTTGGGGTACTTGTTGCCGATTTCGCTGCCCTTGAAGCCGCTGAGTGCCATTTCACTGATGCACTGCTCAAATGTGTTTTCCGCACCGAGGTCGGGCAGGTCGTCATTTGTCCATGCGATAGGGGCAATAGCCAGTGATACTTTATCTTTGTTAAGCATTTTGCATTATCCTTTCAATCAGTATTCTCTTGCCTTGGCAATGTTTTCAGCCATATCTTCGTAAGCTGCCTGAACTCTCTCACTTGTGGAAACCTCAGCCACACCTACGCGCCACCAGCTGTCATAGCCGTGGCTCATGCTGCCGTGTGCAACCTTGATGTCGATAAGTGTTGAAACAGTCTGCTTCTTTGAATCTTCAATAGCTTCGATAAGCTCATCGATGTTTGTTGCGGTGTATGTTTTACAGCCGTAGCCTGCAGCACATTTTGCAAAATCAATCGGTACGATATCGCCGTCAAGTAAGCCTGTGAGGGGATTACGTGCCTGGAAACGTGTGCCGAATGTGTCTGTGCCCTGAGCATTCTGCAGGTTTTCGATACAGCCCCACCCGGTGTTGTCAAAGAGCATTACGTTGATTTTGATGCCCTCCTGAATGGCTGTGTAAAGCTCACTGTGGAGCATAAGAAAGCTGCCGTCACCGACCATTGCATAAATTTCTCTTTCGGGTGCTGCAAGCTTTGCGCCTACTGCGCCGCAGATTTCATAACCCATACAGGAAAAGCCGTATTCCATATGGTAGGTCTTGGGCTGAGTGCATCTCCAGAGTCTCTGCATACAGCCGGGAAGGCTGCCTGATGAGCCGAGTGCGATTGCATCGGGAGCGATGCGCTTGTTGATTTCGCCGAGTGCTCTCGTCTGTGAAAGTCCCTCGGGAAGCTCACGGTTGTAGCAGGCGTCCATCTCTTCAACATAAGCGTTCTTAGCTTCGGCGATTTCATCTGCCCAACCGCTGCGGTAATACTTCTGCGAAAGCGCAGAAGAAAGGTCGAGCAATGCCATCTTAGCATCAGCAATGATTGAAACAGCGTCCATCTTGAATGCGTCAAATGAGCTGACGTTGATGCTGAGTATCTTTACGTCGGGATTCTGGAATCCCCATTTTGAACATGTTGTGAAGTCGGTGAGTCTTGTGCCGACTGCAATGATAAGGTCAGCCTGGTTTGCAATTACGTTTGCAGCCTCACCGCCGGTAACGCCGATGCCTCCGAGGTTGAGCGGACAATCCCACGGAATCTGTCCCTTACCGGCCTGTGTTTCGCCTATCGGAATGTTGAAGCGCTCTGCAAAGTACTGTGCAGCCTGCCAGGCACCCGAATAGGTGACACCGCCGCCGACAATCATAAGCGGCTTCTTTGCGTTGTCGATAAGCTCTGCCGCAGCGTCAATCTCTCTGCGTGTTGCAGGTCTTCGGTCGAGATACCACACTCTTCTCTGGAAGAAGTAATCGGGATAATCGTATGCTTCACCCTCAACGTCCTGAGGCATAGCAAGGCAAACCGCGCCTGTTTCTGCCCAGTCTGTGAGTACGCGCATTGCGTTAAGGCAAGCAGTCATAAGCTGCTCGGGACGCTCGATTCTGTCCCAGTATTTACAAACAGCCTTGAAAGCGTCGTTAGCTGTTGTGGCGTAGCTTGTGGGCTGCTCAATCTGCTGAAGTACGGGGTCAGGTTGACGGCAGGCGAAAGTATCGCCGGGCAGTACAAGCAAGGGAATGCGGTTGGCTGTTGCCGTACCGCAGGCTGTAACCATATTGAGCGCACCGGGGCCGATTGATGATGTGCAGGCGATAATCTGTCTTCTGTCGCTCTGCTTCGCAAATGCAATTGCGGCGTGAGCCATACCCTGCTCATTGTGGCCCTGGTAGTATCTCAGGTCGTGACCGCCCTGCTCAAGTGCCTGGCCGATGCCTACAACACAGCCGTGGCCGAAAATTCCGAATATGCCCTTGACAAACTTTGTTTCCTCACCGTCAAAGCTGACGTACTGGTTATCGAGGAATTTGACAAGAGCCTGTGCCATTGTCAGTTTCATAATCAGATCAATCCTTTATCGGTTAATTAATAGATTTCGGAAACTTTAACGGGTCTGCCTTCTGCAACACTCTTCTTAGCTGCAAGTGCAACTACGATTGCCGCGAGACCGTCGTCAACGTTTGCGGGA
The DNA here is from genome assembly GCA_017625095.1 of Clostridia bacterium. Classification (GTDB taxonomy): domain Bacteria; phylum Bacillota; class Clostridia; order Oscillospirales; family Acutalibacteraceae; genus UBA8612. Next base: position 145,882 of record JAGALQ010000044.1, read on the forward strand.
ACTTCCTTATCGTTGAGAACTGCGTCAACGAACTGAAGCATCTCATCGCGGAATGACTGCATATAGCGCTCAAGGAAGAAGTAGAGCGGCTTTTCGCCTGTGCAGCCGTTTTCGTCCATAAGAACAACGTTTGAGGGTGTGTCATTTGATGCGCATGCTGCACCCTTGCTGCCGAATACTTCAACTCTCTGATCGTAGCCGTAAGCAGCACGGCGGCAGTTATCGATAACGCCGATTGCGCCGTTTTCAAACTTGAGTGAGATTACAGCTGTGTCAACGTCGCCTGCTTCACCGATTGCGGGGTCAACAAGGCATGTTGCGTTTGCATAAACCTCTGTGATGGGACTGCCTGCCATAAAGCGTGCCATATCAAAATCGTGGATTGTCATATCAACAAACATACCGCCGGAAACTGCAGCATACTCTGCTGAGGGCGGTTCGGGGTCGCGTGATGTGATCTTGATAACCTCAACGTCGCCGACCTTGCCGTCGTTGATCATTTTGCGGATTGTTGAGAAGTTGTGGTCGAAGCGGCGGTTGAAACCGACCTGAAGCTTGACACCTGTCTCTTTTACCGTATCGATAACAGCCTGAACCTTTTCGGGTGTAAGGTCAACGGGCTTCTCGCAGAATACGTGCTTGCCTGCCTTTGCAGCTGCAATAGCAATGTCAGCGTGAGTATCTGTTGAGGAGCAGACGAGAACAGCGTCGATATCCTTATCTTCGAGCATATCTACATAGCTGTCGTAAATTTTTTCAATGCCGAGCTCGTTACACAGAGCAGGGAGATGATCCTTGTAAACGTCTGTGATACCGAGAACTTTTGCTGTGGGAACGTTGTAGCAGATTGACTGAGCGTGGAGCTTGCCGATTCTGCCTGCGCCGATGATGCCGATGTTGAGTTTTTTCATTTTTATAACCTCCGTTGGAGCTGAATTTTTATCACAAGAATTATAGCACTATATTTTAAAAAAATCTACAAAATCAACAAATATTTTAAAATAATTTACTTGCAAAATAAAGTATTACAGTGTATAATAAAGAAATTAAAATAGGGCTTTATGTCCATTTTGGAGGTAACACTTTGATTCAGTCAGAATTGCGCCGTTTTGATGTGCCTTTTGAGCAGATTTCAAAACAGCGTGAATATGTTGCGTTGGCAAAGACTGTGCTTGAATCGAGAATGTGCGGCAAATCCGCCAAGGCATATGTGCACACATTCGGCTGTCAGGGCAACGTGTCCGACAGTGAGCGACTCAAGGGTTGGCTTTCACAGATAGGCTACAGCTTTACCGACGATATAGAAAGCGCAGACCTCGTGCTTTATAACACCTGCGCTGTGCGAGAGCATGCACATGACCGTGTCTTTGGCAATGTCGGTGCTCTCAAACCGATAAAAGAGAAGAATCCGGATATGATAATTGTCCTGTGCGGCTGTATGATGCAGCAGGAGCACGTGTGGCAGAAAATCAGAAAGAGCTACCCTTATGTAAACCTTGTTTTCGGCACACACTCACACCACCGTCTGCCCGAGCTCCTTTACAATGTGCTCCGCGGCGGCAAGCGTGTTTTCGACGTTTTTGAAACGGAAGGCTTTATTGCCGAGGGTATGCCTGTTCACCGTGACGGCACATTCAAAGGCTGGCTGCCGATAATGTACGGCTGCAACAATTTCTGCAGCTACTGCATCGTGCCATATGTCAGAGGCAGAGAGCGCAGCAGAAAGAGCAGCGATGTGCTTGCAGAGGCAAGGGAGCTTATAGCTGCCGGCTGCAAGGATATTACGCTTCTCGGTCAGAATGTAAATTCTTACAACCGCGGCAGTGATGAGATGAGCTTTGCGCAGCTTCTCAGGGAGATAAACGCAATCGAGGGTGATTTCAGAATCCGCTTTATGACTTCACATCCGAAGGATTGTACGTTTGAGCTTCTTGACGCAATGGCTGAGTGCGAAAAGGTCAGCAAGCATCTTCATCTTCCCTGTCAGAGCGGTAATGACCGTGTGCTGGGGGAAATGAACAGGGGATATACAAGAGAAAAGTATCTTTCACTTGTCAGCTATGCCCGCAAGGTTATGCCCGATATCAGTCTCACGAGCGATATTATCGTCGGCTTTCCGGGCGAAACGTATGAGGAGTTTAAGGATACCGTATCTCTTATCGAAGAGGTCGGCTTCACATCACTCTTCACCTTCATTTACTCGCCGCGTGAGGGTACAAAGGCTTCACGTATGCCCGATCCGGTAAGCCGTGAAGAAAAGGGCAGGTGGTTCCGTGAGCTGACTCAGGCTCAGGAAAAAATCGCCTCGAAGCGCTGCAGTAATATGATAGGCAGAACCTACCGTGTGCTTGCAGAGGAATTTAACGGCGGTATGCTTTCCGGCAGAACGGACGGCAGCGTTATGATTGACTTCCCCGGTGATGAATCGCTTGTCGGTTCATTCTGTCAGGTCAGAGTCACTTCGGCACGCAACTGGACACTGTCGGGCGAATTAATCGGATAAAACCCAAGAGGGATTTTATAGAAAACAATATTTCAGTTTAGGAGACTAAGAAAAATGGAAATCATCAAACTTACAAGAGAACTCGGTAAAGCAATCCAGGCAGACGAAAGATATGCAAAGTTCGTCGCAGCCAGAGAGACAAACGAGAAGGATGACGAGCTCAACGAGCTTATCGGCAAAATGCAGCTTATCCATATGAGCTATCAGCACGAGGCATCAAAGGAAGATGCAAACGAGCAGAAGCTTACAGCATACGAAGAGGAGTTCATGGAGATTCGTGAGAAGATCATGAGCAACCAGAATATGATCAACTACGAAAAGGCAAGAATGGATATCGATGAGATGATGAACTACATCGTTGCTATCCTTACAGAGTGCATCAAGGGAGAAGATCCCGAAACATGCGAGCCTCCTCAGGAGCACAGCTGCAGCGGCAACTGCTCTTCCTGCGGCAGCGACTGTCACTAAGTGTTGATCCCTTTATCGGATTTAAGTGTATGTGCCTTGCTGTTGCTTTCTTCGCATATTTTCACCGTAATGCTCGGTAATACACAAAGTATTACCTGCGCTTACGTTTTCAATCTGCTTTGAAATCAATCAGCAAATCACACACACCAATCCGAACAGTGATCATAGAAATAAAACAAACACGATTTTACTTTATAATTTCTGTTAATTTACTTTTTGCGGAGGCGTGCAAATGGCTGAGTTATCACCGATGATGAGGCAATACCTCGAAATCAAAAAGAATTATCCCGACACAATTCTTATGTTCCGTCTGGGTGATTTTTACGAGATGTTTTTTGAGGATGCCAAAACTGTTTCAAGAGAGCTGGAGTTAGTTCTTACAGGACGTGACTGCGGCCTTGAGGAGCGTGCACCGATGTGCGGTGTGCCCTTCCACAGTGTTGACAGTTATCTTGCACGTCTTATTGCAAAAGGCTATAAGGTCGCCATCTGCGAGCAGATGGAAGACCCTGCAACGGCAAAGGGCATTGTCAGACGAGATGTTGTCCGTATTGTCACACCCGGCACGGTTATCGAGAGCAATATGCTCGACGAAACAAAGAACAACTTCCTCTGCAGCATATTCTGCCGTGACGGTGCGGCAGGTGTCTGCTTTGCCGATGTTTCAACCGGTGCGATGCATCTGACAGATATTGACGGCAAGATGCTTGAAAGCAGGATTATCAACGAGCTTGCACGTTTTATGCCCAGCGAAATCATCCTCAACCGTGAAGCATCCGCACTCAAGGCGGTCAGAGCTTTTATAACCGATAAATGCTCCGCTCTGACAGAAACTTTCGATGAGGATTACTGCCTTCTCAATGAAGCAAGTGCCGCAATATGCTCACAGTTTTCGTGCAACACACCCGATGAAATTGCTCACGGTATCAGTGCACAGGGCATAATGTGTGCAGGCATATCAATCAAATATCTCCGCGAGGTGCAGCGTACTGACCTTGCGAATATCCGCTCACTCGACTATTACAGCGAGAGCGGCTTTATGAAGCTTGACCTTGCGGCAAGACGCAGTCTTGAGCTTACCAGAACAATGCGCTCAAACGATAAGCGCGGCTCACTTCTCTGGACTCTTGACAAAACCTGTACTGCAATGGGTAAGCGCGAAATCAGGGAGTGGCTTGACAGGCCGCTCACAAACCCCGCAAAAATTATCGGCAGACACAATGCTGTCGATGAACTCACACAGGACGCTATGCTCTGCGGCAACATAGCCGCTTCACTTACGGGCATCAACGATATTGAGCGTCTTATCACCCGTATTTCCTACGGCACTGCAAATGCAAAGGAGCTTCGTGCCCTCAGTGCCGCAATCGACAGACTGCCCGATGTAAAGGCAAATCTTGAAAACTGCCGCTCAGCTCTGCTGGCGGAAGTCCGTTCGGGCATTGATACACTCGACGATGTTTCAACGCTTATCAATGCCGCAATTGTCGATGAGCCTCCCTTCACCGTGCGTGAGGGCGATATGATCAGGGACGGCTTCAACACAGAGCTTGATGAGCTCCGTGCCATTGTCAATGACGGCAAGGGCTATCTTGCAGGCATTCAGCAGCGTGAGCAGGACAGAACGGGTATCAAAAAGCTTAAAATCGGCTACAACCGCGTGTTCGGTTACTATATAGAGGTTTCAAACTCCTTCAAGGAGCTTGTGCCTGAGGACTATATCCGCAAGCAGACTCTTGCAAACTGCGAGCGCTACATAACACAGGAGCTCAAGGAGCTTGAGGCAAAGGTGCTTGGTGCTCAGGGCAGAATTGTTCAGCTTGAGTATGAGATTTTTTCACAGGTGCGCAACAAGACTGCTGATCAGCTCGGCAGAATACAGCGCACTGCAAACGCCGTTGCAAGGCTTGATGTTCTTCGTTCGTTTGCAGCTTCTGCACTTGAAAACGGATATGTCAGACCTGAAATCACAGATTCATCAACCCTTAAAATTACGGACGGCAGACATCCCGTTGTCGAGAAGATGCTCGGCGGTATGCCGTTTGTGCCCAACGATACAATGCTTGACTGCGATGATAACCGCTGTGCTATCATCACAGGCCCCAATATGGCAGGTAAATCAACCTATATGCGCCAGATTGCGATTATCGTAATTATGGCTCAGGCAGGCTCTTTCGTGCCTGCAAGAAGTGCCGTTATCCCGATTGTTGACAGCGTTTTCACCCGTGTAGGTGCATCCGATGATCTTTCGGGCGGCCAGTCAACCTTTATGGTTGAAATGAGCGAGGTTGCCTCAATCCTCAAAAATGCAACTTCAAAGAGCCTTATCATCTTTGATGAAATAGGCAGAGGTACTTCCACTTATGACGGTATGAGTATTGCAAGAGCCGTACTTGAGTATGCCGCAGACAAGAAAAAACTCGGCGCAAAAACTCTGTTTGCAACGCACTATCACGAGCTCACCGAGCTTGAAAATACCGTAAGCGGTGTCAAAAACTATAACATCTCCGTCAAAAAACGCGGCGATGATATCACTTTCCTGCGCCGTATTGTCAGAGGCTGTGCCGACGGCAGCTACGGTATTGATGTTGCCAAGCTTGCAGGTGTGCCCGACAGCGTTGTTAAGCGTGCCCGTCAGGTGCTCGGTCAGCTTGAATCGGACGAGCCCAGAGCAACGTCAGCTCCCAACTTCTTCAGCTCGGTTGACGATAACGATATGCAGATGTCATTTGCCTCAAATGCAGGCAGTGAAATCGTCGACGAGTTAAAGACTCTTGATATCAATACGCTCACACCCATTGAAGCGATGAGCGTGCTCTATAAATTTGTACAGAAAGCCAAAGAATCCTGAATGAAAAGCGGTGAAATCAATGCCTAAAATCAATGTGTTGCCAAGAGAAATATATGAGCTTATTGCGGCAGGCGAGGTTGTCGAAAGACCTTCTTCTGCTGTCAAAGAGCTGCTTGAAAACTCTGTTGATGCAGGCGCTGATTCCATCACACTTGAAATTCAGGCAGGCGGAATAAAATATATCCGCATCACCGATAACGGTTGCGGTATTGCGCGTGATGATGTGGAGAATGCGTTCACAGGTCACGCAACAAGCAAAATTTCCGTTTCCGATGACCTTGACTGTGTTGCAACCCTCGGTTTCCGAGGTGAAGCGCTTGCTTCAATTGCAGCTGTCAGCCGTGTTGAGATGTTCACTCGCACGGCAGAGGAGGAGACCGGTACTCACGCCGTTGTCGAGGGCGGCAGGTTTATCAGTATGGATGATGCAGGCTGTCCCGTCGGTACAACAATCGTTGTGCGTGATATTTTCTACAATGTGCCTGCAAGAATGAAATTCCTTAAAAAAGATGTTACCGAGGCAAATTCCGTCGCAGCTGTTGCGGACAGACTTGCTGTTTCTCATCCGCATATTGCCGTACGCTTTATCCGTGACGGTAAGCAGACACTCTGCTCTTCGGGTGACGGTAAACTTATCAGCGCCGTATATGCCGTTTACGGCAAGGAGTTTGCCGACAGTCTGATTCCCGTCAGCGGCTCAAACTCAACCGTAAAGGTTGACGGTTATATCTCAAAGCCGCTTGCCGCAAGGGCAAACCGCAATATGCAACTTTTTTATGTCAACGGCAGAATGGTACGCACAAAGACAGCCTGCGCCGCACTTGAGGAGGCTTTCAAAGGCTCGATAATGGTCGGCAAATTCCCGTCCTGCGTGCTCAATCTTACAATGCCTTTCAATTTCGTTGATGTCAACGTTCATCCTGCTAAAACAGAGGTGCGCTTCGCCAACGAAAAAGAGGTTTTCTCCGCCGTTTATTACGCAGTTAAAACAGCACTTGAGCAGGGTGATAAGGCTCCCTCTCAGGATGTTTCAAAAATAATAAACCAGCGTGTGCAAAAACAGTATTTTGCTGCTGTTGAACCTGCAAAGCAGATTCGTTTTCAGCAGCCTGCTACTGTGCCCGAACCGGTGGCTGCCCCGGTTGTCAGACAACCTGAAGTCAGACCTGAACCTGCCGTTTATACCAAAGCGGTTGAATCGTTTTCTCAGCCGTTGCATGTTGAATCTTCAAGTGAAAAATACACCGCAGTACAGGAATCCGAACCTGATCTGATAAGCGGTTTCTCTGCTCCCGTAAAGATTCAGCAGCCTGAAGCTGCGGCTCGACCTGAGCCTGCCGCTGAAGAAAAGATAATTCTTACAGAAGAAGAAACACCGCAGGTGAGAGCAATAGGTGAAGTTTTCTCAACCTACATTCTTGTCGAATACGGCAACGAAATGATTCTTATCGACAAGCACGCCGCGCACGAGCGGATTATTTATGAGCAGCTCAAGGCACAGAATAAAAAAATCGCCTCACAGATGCTTATCAGCCCGATTGCCGTGCACCTGAGCCGTGAGGAATATGCCGCCGTTATTGCAAACACAGATCTTCTTGCCGATTCGGGTTTCACGGTTGAAGATTTCGGCGACGGCACGGTGATTGTCAGCGAATATCCCGTTATCCTTGAGGGTGCGGATATTTCTGCTCAGCTTACCGAAATTGCAGGCTATCTTGCCGCAAACAGCCGTGAGGTCACGACCGAAAAGCTTGATTGGATTTTCCATTCTGCCGCATGCCGTGCCGCGGTAAAAGCAGGCGATACGACAACTCTTTACGAGATGCAGCAGTTTGCCGAAAAAGTTCTTTCCATGCCGGATATCCGCTACTGCCCACACGGCAGACCTGTTATCGCAAAGCTTACGCGCCGTGAGCTTGAGCGGCTTTTCGGCAGAGTGTGAGGGCGTAGACTATGAATAAAAAAATTCCGCTTATCGTTGTTGCGGGTCCGACCGCGTCGGGCAAAACTTCGCTGGGTGTTGAGCTTGCAAAAAGGCTCAAAGGCGAGGTTGTTTCCGCAGATTCGATGCAGATATATAAAGGCATGGATATCGCATCCGCAATGCCTACCGAAGAAGAGATGCAGGGTGTGCCGCACCATATGCTGTCTTTTCTGTCGCAGGGTGAGCGTTACAGTGTTGCCGCTTACTGTGAGCAGGCAAACAGATGCATTTCCGATATTGTTTCAAGGGGCAGACAGCCCATAATTGTAGGCGGTACGGGGCTTTATATCTCTTCACTCGTCGATAATATTGAATTCACGCAGGAGGCAACCGACCTTGAGCTGCGTGAAAAACTTAATAAAAGGCTTGAGACCGAGGGTGCTGCAGCTTTGCTTGAAGAGCTTCGCGTTGTTGACCCCGAAAGCGCCGCAAGGCTTCATGAAAACGACACCAAACGTATTCTGCGTGCGCTCGAGCTTTATTATCAGACAGGTGTCACGATAACCGAGCAGACAAGACTTTCGCGTCTCAACGGTTCTCCTTATAATCCTCTTATAATCGGTCTTAATGCTCACGAGCGTGAGTATCTTTATGAGCGGATTAACAGACGCGTAAGCATAATGGCGGAGAACGGACTTGTAGATGAAGCAAGGCGCTGCCTTGATGAAAACAAGGCGACAGCCGCACAGGCGATAGGCCATAAGGAACTTATGCCTTATTTCAGAGGTGAGATGACCCTGTATGAAGCACTGGATAATCTGCGTATGCAGACCAGACGTTATGCAAAGCGCCAACTCACGTGGCTTCGCAGAGATGATCGTGTAAACTGGATATTTATCGATGAGTATGCCGATTTCGGCTCACTTGCCGATTATGCACACAGCTTGTGTGAAAAATTTCTGGAAGAAGGAGGACAAATGAATTGCCACCCAAAAAAGGTAAAAGAATTAATCTGAACATCGATGCGGTAGTAAAAGCGAGAGGCTTTTATGCAGATAACAAAACGCTTGTGTGGCGTGTTGCAACAATTCTTGTTGCGCTGTTTTTCATATTCTACATTGCTTTTCAGTTTTATATCACCGGTATTGATAAAGTGAAAACGGTTACCGTAACAGAGCAGACCGTTAATAACAGCATTTTTACTCAGGGATTTTTTATCCGTGAAGAACAGTATATCGAAAATTCCGCTACAGGCACTGTTGTTCCCGTTGCCGAAGACGGCAGAAAAGTTTCAAACGGAAATACCGTTGCCATTGCTTTCGGCAGTGATGACGATGCAGCAACGTATACACGATTGAAAAATCTTCGTTCAGAGCTTGTAAGTTACGGAAAGCTGCGTGCCGTTTCGCCCTCATCCGCCATTGATACCAAAACAATGGATTCCCAGATTAGCGCATCTATTTCCGAACTGATGGACGGTGTGCTTGCGGGTGAACTTGATACCCTGAATGACAGCTTTACACATATCCGCGACAACATTATCAAAAAACAGCTTCTTCTTGGCAAAGAGGTAAAGTTTGATGAAATAATCACCGGATTGCAAAAAGAAATTACAAGACTTGAAAATGAAAAGATTTCATACAGTGAGATTGTTGCTGACGGTTCAGGATACTATATCAACAATGTTGATGGATATGAAGATATCTATGATTACTCTCACGTGAAGGATATTACAGCAGAGAATGCAATCAAACTTCTCAGTTGTGACCCTAAACCTGTTCCCGGAAATATTATGGGCAAGCTCGTTACCGGCTTTAAATGGTATATTATATGTGCTCTTGATATAGAGCAGATATCCAACCTTACCGTTGGCAGAAACATAACGGTTGATTTCCCTTATGCGGCAACGAATATGCTTGGCGCAAAGGTTGCTGCCGTTAACGTTTCCGGTGCTGAAAAAGCCGCTGTTGTGCTGGAATGTACGGTTATGGACGAAGAACTTGCAAATATGCGTCTTGAAGATATTGAACTGATTTTCGATACGGTCAAGGGCTTTAAAATTCCCAGTGAAGCAGTTCGTGAAGAGGACGGTGTCAAGGGTGTGTATATTCTTCGTTCTTCTCTTGTATCGTTTAAAAAGATCAATATAGTCTGGGCTGATGAAGAATACGTCCTCAGTGCAGATCCCGTACAGCCGGATACATCAAAGATGACTGATGCGGAAAAGGAAGCGGCTCTTGCGGCACTTTCTAAAAATCAGATAAGGCAGTACGATCAAATAATAGTGAAGGGAAAGAATTTGTATGACGGAAAAACAATTGCTTGATGCTCAGCGTTTTTCTGATATCGAGCATAATCTCAGCGTTATACGTGAGCGCGTTGCCCAAGCGGCTGTCAAAAGCGGCAGAAAGCCCGAAGATGTCACGCTGATGGCTGTCACCAAAACAGTTGCTCCCGAATATATCAATCACGCAATACGTTGCGGCGTTGATCTTATCGGAGAAAACAAGGTTCAGGAATACCTCGGTAAAAAACCTGATTTGTTGCCGTGTGAAGCTCACCTTATCGGTCATCTGCAGACAAATAAAGTCAGACAGATAGTCGGAGAAGTCAGCATGATACAGTCTGTTGACAGTGTGCGCCTTGCCAACGAAATCGCAAAACGCTCTCTGGCGGCAGGTATAACAACCGATATACTGGCGGAAATCAACGTCGGCGGTGAAGATTCAAAAAGCGGAATTGAGTGGGAAAAAGCTGAAGAAACCCTCGCTCAGCTTGCTGAAATTGAAGGCATTAAGCTATGCGGTCTTATGGCAATACCGCCTGTTTGCGAAAATAGTGAAGATGCGCGTGCCTTTTTTTTAAAAATGAACCGTTTGTTTGTTGACATTCGCGATAAAAAATTAGATAATACAGATATACGTGTACTGTCGATGGGTATGTCATCGGATTATTACGAAGCTATACTCGAAGGTTCCACGCTTGTACGTGTCGGTTCGTCCGTTTTCGGCAAGCGTATTTACTGATAAATTTATATTTGGAGGATTTTGTTATGAATATCAAGGATTCTGTAGGCAAGTATCTCAGTTACAGCGAAGGCGACTATTACGACGACGCTGACAGCATGGATTATGATTACGATGAAGAACAGGACGAACAGTATGAAGAGGCTGCTCCCGAAAAGCCTGCACGTGCATCCAAAAAGAACTTTTTTGATTCTATTCTTTCACGTGCTACCAAAGGTTCATCAAAGCGTCAGCGAGAGGTCGAATATGACGATGACGATTATGGATACGGCTACGATGACGATGGCTACTATGAGCAGCCTGCACAGAAAAGTTCAGACAACGTGGTTGATTTCAGTTCCAAATCAAGAAACGGCAATGCAAAGGTGATTCTCGCAAAGCCCTCAATGTTTGATATCGAAACAGCAAGAGACATTGCACGACATATCAATCAGCAGCGTCTTGTTCTCCTTAATATGGAGCAGGTCGGTGACAGTGATGTTCGCAGAATGATAGACTTCCTCAGCGGTGTTGTGTTTGCAAATAACGGAAAAATCAGCTGCATCTCCAATAAGACATTTGTTATGCTTCCGCATAATTACGATTTTTCCGGTGACATACTCGAAAATATCAAAAACGGCTATTACAGTATCTAAGGAGGAAATAAAAAATGACACCTGCAGAAATCAGAGCTCACAATTTTCCCTCAGGAGGCAGAGGTACATACCGCTCAATAGATGTTGACGAATTTATCGGAGAAATAGCCACAGCTTTAGAGGGTATAAATCAGGAAAAGAACGATTATATCAAACGCATCAATGCTCTTACCGAACAAGTGGAAACATACCGTAAAGAAGAGAATAACATCAGCGCAGCTCTTCTTACAGCTCAGAAGATGTCAGCTACAATCACAGCTGAGGCTGAAACAGCAGCAAAGGCAGCTGTTGATTCCGCAACTGCTCAGGCTGATGAGATTCTCAGCGATGCCAAGGCAAAGTCTGAGGCGATGGTAAGCGAAGCTGACGCATATTCAAAAACTACGGTTGATTCAGCAAACGCTCAGGCTGAAAAGACTCTTTCCGATGCCAATGCAGCTGCTTCCGAGCAGATTGCAAAGGCTGATGCCGCTGCAAGAGACAGAATGCTCAAAGCTGACAGTTATTATAACGAAAAGATTGCCGCTGCAGAAAGAAAAGCAGCAGAGCTTATTTCTGCAACTGAGCAGCGTGTTGCTGCCGAAAAGGCAAAGGCTGCTGCCGAGCAGGCTGAGCAGCAGAAGCTTATTGATATGCTCAAAGTTGAAGCTAACGATTTCCGTTCAGCACTTCTTATGACTTATGCCGAGCATATTGAGCTTATCAAAAAAATTCCCGAAATTGCAGCGGAGGAAGTTGCCGCTATGACCGCAGCAGCTCCGGTTGCAGAACCCGCAACCAAAGAGGTTGAAGACGAAGAAGAGTACGAAGAAGTCGAAGACGATGAAGAGTACGAAGAAATCGAAGACGATGAAGAGTACGAAGAAATCGAAGACGATGAAGAGTACGAAGAAGTCGAAGACGAAGAAGAGTACGAAGAAGTCGAAGACGAAGAAGAGTACGAAGAAATCGAAGACGACGAAGAGTACGAAGAAATCGAAGACGACGAAGAGTACGAAGAAATCGAAGACGACGAAGAGTACGAAGAAATCGAAGACGACGAAGAGTACGAAGAAATCGAAGACGATGAAGAGTACGAAGAAATCGAAGA
>JAGALQ010000045.1 GCA_017625095.1 Clostridia bacterium
ATTCCTGATGAAAAGGAACTCCTTGAAATGATGGAAGAAATTCGTAAAACCGCGTAAGACCTAAAAAACAAGAATACGGTATATCTCTTACGAAATATACCGTATTCTTGCAAAACTGTCCTTTAGCACGTCTGGCTAAAGCGTTGCAGGTTTTGTGCTGTTTACATTAATCCTAATAAAGAATCGAAGAAATCAATAAGCGGTGTCACATCGATAAATGCGTAGAATGGAAGGCTTACGTCTTTATCGGAAACATTGTGAGAAAATTCAAATATGGTTGAACTTGTATCATACCCAATTACTTCCATACGGACTAACTCTCCGTCTTTAAAATAACAGTTCGTTTTATAATTTGATTCTGTGTCTAATATTTTCTCAGTATAATATTCCGTTCCGTCAACAGTAACATAACATGTTTGTTCAAGAACATAATTCGAATAATCCATCGTTATATTTGAAAGTTCATCGGAAAAGTCGACCATAGTATCAGGGCTTAAATCTATATAGAAAAAAGGAAAAACCGGAGAATAAACTTTGACTTCTCCACTGTTAGCGTCAAATATCAGTTTACCGTTCAGCGTAAAAAAGCCAAGTTTAAACGGGAGATTAAAAGCCATTTTACTGTCTTTTATATACATATCAAATGTTGATTCGATTCCATCAGTAAAAGATGTCGTTTTTATGGCAAGTTCCGTATTATTAAAATCTAAGTTGTCCTCCATCCACTTGACATACATAGAATCCTTGATGTCTGTAGGTGAATCAGGTGTGTCGGTGCTGTCTGCGGGTGCATCTGTAACAGCTGTAGTTACCTCTGTGATTTCTGTTTCCTCTGCAAACGAAACCATTGTGAATGCGGAAAAAGCAAGAACAACCGCAAGAAGAATTGCTAAGAATTTTTTCATTGTTTTAAAACATCCCTTCTGTTGTTTTGTTTTAATATTATAGCATACATTCCTGAATTTTTTTGTCCTTTGGTGCAGAAATCGGTTTTAGGGGTATGAAAAATCAACTGCGGCTTTATGTCGCATATTTATTTGTAAATGTCATCCTGAACGCGAGAGAAGGATCTTATATATTCGAGTTTTAAGATTCTTCGCTGTCGCTCAGAATGACACCGCACATAAAATTAAAAAGGAGAGCATTGCTCTCCTTTGAATGTGAGATTATACGTTGAAAAGAAGCTCGCTGTAGGTCGGATACGGCCAGTGCTTTTCAGCAACGATTGTTTCAAGCTCATCCGCAACCGCACGCAGCGAATTCATTGCGGGCAGAAGCTTATCTCGGCAGTATGACGAAGCATCAAGGCTGGTGCCTGCGTGCTCAAGTCCGACAACCGCATTGTCAAGAGCCGTTGTCTTTGCATAAAGCGCATCCGTAAGCTCTGTGAGCTTTTTGCAGAGCTCCAGAGTCGCATCGCTGTTGGAAAGGATACCGATATCGCTCTTGAGTTTAACGCTTTGCGCAACCTCATTTGTGTAGGTGACAACTGCGGGAGTTATCTCCTTGCGTACCATTTCAAGCATTGTCAGCGCCTCAATGTGGAGCACCTTGCAGTAGCTGTCAAGCATAATTTCACAGCGCGATGCCATCTCGCTCTTTGTGAAAATTTTGTGCTTTGTGAACAGCTCAACGTTCTTTTCGCTGACGAAAAGCGGAACTGCATCAGCTGTTGTCTTCAGCTCATAAAGGCCTCTGCGGTGAGCCTCGTCAATCCAAGCCTGATTGTAGTTGTTGCCGTTAAATACGATGCGCTTGTGGGCGGTGATTGTCTCCGACATCCACTTGTCAAGCTCCGCATCAATGTTATCACAGGCTTCAAGTCTGTCGGCAAGTCTGTCAAATACATCGGCAACCGCTGTGTTGATAACCGTGTTTATATCGGCAATTGAGAAGGATGAGCCGAGCATACGGAACTCGAACTTATTACCCGTAAATGCGATGGGTGATGTACGGTTACGGTCCGTAGTGTCCTTCTTGAAATCGGGCAGGACCTCAACGCCTGTCACAACGGTTTCTCTCTTCTTGTTTTCGCCGTGCTCACCGCGTTCAACAGCGTCGAGAATCTCTGTCAGCTCGTCGCCGAGGAAAACGGATATGATTGCGGGCGGAGCTTCTGCCGCACCGAGACGGTGATCGTTACCGGCGGAAGCAGATACGATACGAAGAAGATCCTGACTGCGGTCAACCGCCTCAAGCACTGCACACAGCGATACAAGGAAGATGCGGTTATCCTGCGGCTTCTTGCCGGGCTTGAAAAGGTTTTTGCCATAGTTTGTGGAGAGCGACCAGTTGTTATGCTTACCGCTGCCGTTTACACCTGCAAAGGGCTTTTCGTGAAGCAGGCAGGTAAGACCGTGACGGTCGGCAACCTTTTTCATTATTTCCATTGTCAGCTGATTGTGGTCAGCTGCAGTGTTTGTTGTTGTGAAAACGGGTGCAAGCTCGTGCTGAGCAGGTGCAGCCTCGTTGTGCTCTGTTTTCGCGTAAACGCCGAGCTTCCAGAGCTCTTCGTTGAGCTCCTTCATAAATGCCTTAACTCTGGGTTTGATTACGCCGAAATAGTGATCGTCAAGCTCCTGACCCTTGGGCGGTTTTGCACCGAAGAGTGTGCGACCCGTGATAACAAGGTCACGGCGCTTGCGGTAGGTCTGCTTATCGACAAGAAAGTATTCCTGCTCGGGTCCGACAGTTGAGCTGACACGTGTGACCTGATCGTCACCCATAAGCTTGAGCAGGCGTGTTGCCTTGGCATCGATAGCCTCCATCGAACGCAGGAGAGGTGTTTTTTTATCGAGCACTTCGCCGCCGAATGAGCAGAAAATTGTGGGAATGCAGAGCGAATCATCCTTGATGAATGCGTAAGACGTCGGGTCCCAGGCTGTGTATCCGCGTGCTTCGAAGGTTTCACGCAGACCGCCTGAGGGGAACGATGAAGCATCAGGCTCGCCTTTGATAAGCTCTTTACCCGAAAACTCCATTATTACTCTGCCGTCCGCCTGCGGAGAAAGGAAGCTGTCGTGCTTCTCGGCAGTGATACCTGTAAGTGGCTGGAACCAATGTGTATAGTGGGTTGCACCGTGCTCAATCGCCCAGTCCTTCATACCTGCGGCAACCGCGTTTGCAACCGTGATATCGAGAGCCTTGCCCTCTTCTATTGTCTTGTGAAGTGATTTGTAAATCTCCCTGGGCAGACGTGCGCTCATAACGTCATCGTTGAACACAAGGCTGCCGAACAGCTCGGGGATATCCTTCATCATATGAAAGCACCAAACCTTTCCTGAACAAAGAAAATAAAATGCGAAAATACGCTGTAATTCTAACATAAAGCATTTCCCATTTCAATTAAATATTCAAATTTCGTCGATGTACAAGCAAAAGCCCACACAAAGCCGTTACCTTTTTGGTATTTTTATATAATCACCGGTTCAAACAATGTACAAAACGAAGAAAGAACGCTGTATTTTGGATATACTATCCGTTCAGCTCACCAAAAATCAGATAAGCTGAAACTTCGCTTGATGAATATCGTTATGCTTTTGCAGGAAAACTTGCAGATTAATTTTTACTATTGCCGCTTTTCTTGCACATTTTGCACACATCTTGCATAAATTGAGCATAAAAACCTAATTATTTCGCCAAAAATGAAATTTCTTTGAAAAAATCTTGCATTTTTATGCAGGCGGCATTATAATTTTTAACGTCGCGCATTATTAAAAGCGCAATTTTACTTGCATTGGAGAAATATACAATGAACTATGTTGACAGAGTAATTGCAAGCGTTGCTGAAAAGCATGCAAACGAGCCTGAGTTTGTGCAGACCGTAACAGAGGTTCTCACATCCCTCAAGCCCGTTATCGATAATCACCCCGAATACGAGAAGTATTCACTCCTCGAGAGAATGGTTGAGCCCGAAAGAATGATCACATTCCGTGTAACCTGGGTTGATGACAGCGACAAGGTCCACGTAAACACAGGCTACCGTGTTCAGTTCAACGGCGCAATCGGTCCCTACAAGGGCGGCCTTCGTTTCCATCCCTCAGTTTACAGCGGCATCATGAAGTTCCTCGGCTTTGAGCAGACCTTCAAGAACAGCCTTACGGGTCTTCCCATCGGCGGTGCAAAGGGCGGCTCAGACTTTGACCCCAGAGGCAAGAGCGACGCAGAGATTATGCGTTTCTGCCAGGCATTCATGACAGAGCTTTACAGACACATCGGACCCGACATTGACGTTCCCGCAGGCGACATCGGCGTAGGCGGCAGAGAAATCGGCTACCTCTACGGTCAGTACAAGCGCATCAAGGGCGTATTTGAGAACGGCGTTCTCACTGGTAAGGGTCTTTCATACGGCGGTTCACTCATCCGTCCCGAGGCTACAGGCTTCGGCGCAACCTACTACGCAGTTGAAATGCTCAAGCACTTCGGTGAAGAAATCAAGGGCAAGACAGTTGCTCTCTCCGGCTTCGGCAACGTTGCATGGGGCGCAGCAAAGAAGATTGCAGAGCTCGGCGGTAAGGTTGTAACAATCTCCGGTCCCGACGGCTACGTTTACGATCCCGACGGCATCTCAACAGACGAGAAGATCGAGTATATGCTCGAGATGCGTGCTTCAGGCCGTGACAAGGTTCAGGATTATGCTGATAAGTTCGGCGTTGAGTTCCACGCAGGCGAGAAGCCCTGGGGCGTTAAGGTTGACATCGCAATGCCCTGCGCAACACAGAACGAAATCAATATGGCTGAGGCAGAAAAGATTGTTGCAAACGGTGTTCCCTACTACATCGAGGTTGCAAATATGCCCACCACAAACGATGCCCTCGAATACCTCAAGGAGAACTGCAAGGCTGTTGCTCCCTCAAAGGCTGTTAACGCAGGCGGCGTTGCAACATCCGCTCTCGAGATGAGCCAGAACAGCATGAGATACAGCTGGACTGCAGAAGAGGTTGACGCAAAGCTCAAGCAGATTATGAAGAACATCCACGATTCTTCTGCTGCAGCAGCTGAACAGTACGGCTTCGGCTATGACCTTGTTGCAGGCGCTAACATCGCAGGCTTCCAGAAGGTTGCTGACGCTATGATGGCACAGGGCCTCATCTGATTTTTACAAAATCATCACTTATTCGACAGACAGGTACATTTTGTTACCTGTCTGTTATATTTTCTGCTTATTTTGTGTTTATTTTTCTTTTTTAGAAAAAACGATTTTTCCGAATATGATATAATGTCACGTGTATGAATAAAAAAAGATTATATTTGACTTATATTAAAAGGTAAAGGGAGTGCACTATGAATTTTTCTGATTTAGGCGTTTTCCTCGGCGAAGTAACTCTCGCTAAATTTGAGCGTACTTCAAAGAATCCGATGAAGGCTCAGCAGAAACTGCTCAACAAAATCATTAAAAAGAACAAAAACTGCGAGCTCGGCAAAAAGCTCGGCTTTGCCGACATCCACAGCATGGAAGAGTTCCGCGAAAAAGTTCCGCTTTCAACATACGAAGACTATGACGCACTCGTAGACCGTATGATCCACAACAGAGAGAAGAACATTATGTACACAGGCGCAAACATCCGTTACTGCTCATCATCAGGCAGCGTCGGCAAGCCGAAGGTTCTTCCCAAATCTATTTTTGACTTGTGGAATATGCAGTGCTGCGGCTTCTCCTGCACAGTTGCCACAACAGCCCGCCACATCAAAAAGCACAAAGGCAAAAAGCTGCCTGCTATTATGGGTCCGCTCGTAATTATCCTTACAGGTCACAAGCTTGAAGACGGCAAGATGTGCAACGGTGCCGGTCAGGTTCCGCTGACATATCTCAAGCCTTTCTCCGACTTCTTTGTAACATCCCCTGTTTCTCTTCTTTATCCCGAACACGAAGAGCTGCTTGATACATCATATCTTCAGCTTCGTTTCGCACTTCAGGAAAAGAAGGTTTCCTACATCGGCAGTATTGTTATAACTCTTGTTACAACAATGTTTGACTATCTTGAGGAAAACTGGGAACAGCTCTGCGACGATATTGAGCACGGCACAATCGGCGAAAACATCAAGATTACACCCGAGCTTCGTGCAGAATACGAAAAGAAACTCAAGCCCAACCCCAAGAGAGCAGAATTCCTCCGCAACGAATTCCGCAAGGGCTTCGATACACCCATCGCACCCAGAATCTGGCCCAAGCTCACATTTGCTTACGGTATGATCGGCTCAAACCTCAAGGTTTATGTCGAAAAGCTCCGCCGCTCAATCGGTGACGATATTCCGATTCACAATATGGGTTACGCTGCTGCTGAAGGCTTCTTTGCAATGCCGACAGAGCTTGACACACACGACAGCGCACTTATCCCCTACAGCATCTTCTTCGAATTCATCCCCGTAAACGATGACGCTGATGACGATGATGAGACCGAAGCACCCAAGACTCTCCTTCTCAACGAGGTTGAGGTCGGCAAAAAGTACGAGCTTGTTGTCACAAACTCATCCGGTCTTTACAGATACCGCATGGAGGATATCGTTCAGGTTACAAGAATGCACAATGACACACCTGTTATTGAGTTCCTTTACAGAAAGAACCTGAGCATGAACGTTGCAAACGAAAAGACAACAACCGCAATGGTTGACTATGCAGCGAAGAAAATGTTTGAGAGAACTGAGTCTGATTTTGTAGGCTACAGCTTTTATCCCGACTTCTCCTCCAATCCTCCCCGTTACTGCCTCTTCACAGAAATCAAGGGCGACGTAACAGAAGAGAAGCGTCAGCAGATGATTGACGTGCTCGATGAAGAGCTTAAGGACGTTAACGAGAAGTACTACAAGTACAGACGTTGGGGTATGCTCAACCGCCCCGAAATCCTCATCCTCAAGCCCAACGCATACTGGGATTACAGAGAGAGCCTTCGTGCACAGGGCGTTGTTCTCAACCAGATCAAGCCCGTTACGGTTATCAACACCAAACCCAGAGAAGAGTTCTTCTTCTCACACGTGCTCACCGAAGAGTCATCAACAATTGACTTCTACAACGAGCATAAGAATGACGAATAAATCTCCCTGTTAAACACAAAAAATTGACACAAACAGCCACCGCAGTTCAAGCAGCGGTGGCTGTTGTTTTATATGCGTTAGTATGATAAAATAAATATAATTATTTTTTGATTTCTATGACAAAAGAGGTTACGGGAAATGATATATAGAATCGACAGTTTTACAGAAAACAATATAAACCCTGTAACTAATTATGAATACGATTCATCCTGGGTAGTTCTTATGTTAACTGACAGTGATAAATATCAAAAATTAGTAGGTAGCCAAAATGGCTGCACCTATACGGTTAAAATAAGTCGGGCAAAATGTAAAGATTGGATAATGGCAGTTGGCGATTTTATCAGCTTCTATAAAAAGCAAAGCAAAAACGCAATTCTGGTAATGTCAGAAACCGATTATACAGCAGTTCAAACGCACTATAAAGGTCATTCATATAACGATTCTTTCCTCCGCGAAAACGAACCGGCTGTTTTGATTCACAGCACACCAATTAACAATTGGAAACAAATAAAACAGGATGGCGCTTTAAAAAGTTGGAACAAGCTTAAGTCTGAGAAAGCTATCTTTGAAGAAATTCCAATTGGCGCACAATTAGGCGACCCTTCTGACTTTAGTGATTACATTATGTTCGGCAGTGGTATTACCTGCGAAATAATTTTAAACTCCAAACAGAAAAGAGAAATCATAATGGATGCTGATTCAGAATACATTACTGGTGCAAGATTATATTTTGATGCTGAAAAGATTGCAAAAGCCGGGTTACTTATCCGGGACGGATGTCACCTTAAAGTCAAAGATACTTTGCCATTAACGCCATATTTGGTTTGGACGGCAACCTGGGATAATATTGGGTTAGAAAACCAAACATCTACACCAAGGATTTTTTCAGAGCGAGCAGATATTACATTCAATAATCTTTTTAAAAAGTGAATATTAAAAAATATATTATAATTTGCTGTTTAAATATTGCGTATAGTTAAGTCAGCCTCCCTCTGATGATGAACTGCCCCAAATTGTGCGGACAGTACAAAAAGGCCCCTAAGGCAGAAATATTTAATTAAGCGGTAAACTGACTTCGTTTTTCAAGCGGAGTCAGTTTTGTTTTAAGTTGAATTCGTTGATTGTTGTAGAAATAGATA
>JAGALQ010000046.1 GCA_017625095.1 Clostridia bacterium
AGATAGGTGTATTACCTGTTTACGGGTAGCAGTGCATATAGATGCAATAATAATTCTTTGTGGCCCCTTTTAGGGGCTGAGCCGGTATTAACCCCTTATAGGGGTGGAGCAAACCACCGGTTCAACCGGTGGCTTTGATTTGCTGAGTTTATTTACAAGGTCACGATCAGGTGTGACATAGAGCGTGTTATATACGTGATAAATGACCTTGCCGGGTTTTGCACCCTGAGGCTTTTTAAGGTTTCTGACCTGCGTATAGTCAACGGGCACGCCCGAGCTTTGCCTTGCTCTGCTGTGATATGCGGCTATGATTGCCGCTTCGATAAGTGTGTTTTCAGGCACTTCACGACCCTCTGATACGATTATTGTGTGTGAGCCGGGGAATTTCTGTGTGTGAAGCCATATGTCGTTTTTTGATGCCGTTTTGAGCGAAAGACGGTCGTTCTGCTCGTTGTTTCTGCCGACGAGAATTATAAATCCGTCGGAGGATTCATATTCCATAGGAGCCAAAGGCTTGGGAGCTTTTGTGCCCGGTTTCTGCTTTGATTTCAGATATCCGGTGTGATTGAGTTCAGCCTTGATTTCAGCGATTTGTGCCGTTGTTTCTGCGCGGGAAAGTGAATCGGCAACTGTGTCAAGGTATGCGAGCTCGTCTTCTCCCTGATCTATAAGTGAAGTGAGCATCTGCTCGGCAGTTTTGGCTTTGCGGTATTCTTTATAATATCTCTGTGAGTTTTCGTTCGGTGTCAGAGCGGGGTTGGCGTTAATTCTTATCATCTCGTTAGTGTAGTAGTTGTACACCTCATAAAACGGTGCACCTTTCTGAAGCTGATAGATATTTGCCGCAATAAGCTCTGCGTTTATTTTCAGCTGTTCACGGTCTGCGCATTGCTCAAGCTCTGCTCTCTGCAGGTCAAGCTTGCGTGCGGTACGCTGAATGAGGTTTGATACCAGCTTCTGAAGCTCGGATGAGTTTTGCTTTGTTCTTTCAATACGGTCTTTTTCATAGTAGAAATCATCAAGCAGTGCAGAGAATGAATCGAACTCTTTGAGCCTGACATTATCACCGTATTGAGTTATCTGCATAAATGAAAAATCAAGTGGTTTGCCGCTCGGGTCGATTACGGCGCAGGGTGTCGGATTGCAGCTTTTCAGGTTATCAAGCTCACGTGCGATAAGCTGAATGTCACTGTCAGTGAGCATTTCAGCACGCTTGTCTTCGCCTATAGCTCTGCTTGTAACCTCACGGCAGACGATGGGTGATAAGCCTTGTACGCTTGCAAGTATTGCTGCGCTTACCGTTTTGCCGTCTTTTTCTGCGACACTCTCCGCAATTTCAAGTGAGCTTACGGCTGTCAGGTCAGGTTTATTCTGCTTTGGCGGCAGTTTATACAGCATACCGGGCAGTATTTGCCTACGTGATGAGGTTTCGCTGTCAACGCGTTTTACCGCGTCAAGTATAATGCCTTCTTCGTTTATGAGGATTATATTGCTGTACTGTGCCATTATCTCAATACACAGCGTCAGCTTGACGGGATTTCCGATTTCGTTTGTTGCATCAAAATCAAGGAAAAGCGCACGCTCAAGTCCCTCCTGTCTTACGTTTGTCAGCAGGGCAGAGGTCAGGTGCTTTCTGAGCAGCATACAAAGCATCGGCGGTTTTGCGGGATTTTCAGGCGGAAACTGAGTGAAGTGAATCTTGGGTGAGTTTGCACCTGCACTCAGAAGCAGCTTGTGTGCTCCGTTTCTGCCACGCAAAACGAGCACCAACTCCTCACGGGAGGGTTGGTGCACTTTTTCGATGCGGCAGCCTACAGCCGCATCAGCTATCTCTTTTCTTATAAATTGAAGTGTAAGTCCGTCAAGTGCCATAATCAGTCCTCAAAGAGCTTTGCGAGTTTTTCAAGGTCTTCTTTATCGAAGAACTCAATAGTGATTGAGCCGCCTTTTTCGCTGCCCTTGATGCTTACCTTTCTGCTGAGCGATTCGCAGAGTGAAAGCTCAACCTCGGTGATATATTTGTCTTTTTCCGCAGGCTTTTTAGCGGGTTTTTTGGGCTTGAGGAAATCCTTTACAAGCTTTTCTGTCTGCCTTACGGAAAGAGCTTTTGCTATAATATCATTTGCAAAAGCAGTGATGAGCGCTGCATCCTCAAGAGGGAGAAGAGCTCTGGCATGACCTGCGGAGAGCTTTTTTGCTCTTACAAGCTCAAGCGTATCTGAGGGCAGTGAAAGCAGACGCATAAGGTTTGCGACAGCTGAGCGTGATTTGCCCACTTTCTGTGCCGCCTCTTCCTGCGTGATTGAGAATGTATCCATAAGATAGCGGTATCCCTCAGCCTCTTCGATCGGGTCAAGGTCTTCACGCTGTAAGTTTTCGATAAGTGCAAGTGCGGATGCATCCTCATCGTTGAGCTCTCTTATAACAACGGGAGCTTCGGTGAGACCTGCCATTCTTGCCGCTCTCCAGCGTCTTTCGCCTGCAACAAGCTGATATGTGCCGCCCGGCAGAGGTCTTACAAGAAGCGGCTGAATAATGCCGTGCTTTTCTATGCTTGCCGACAGCTCTGAAAGTGCTTCGTCATCGAAGAGCTTTCGGGGCTGATTTTTATTCGGCTCAATTTCGTTGAGTTTGAGTTTAACTGCGGAGGAAGAAGAGATGTTTTCAATTGAATTGTCGACAAGGAGTGCGTCAAGTCCTCGTCCGAGTCCGCCTTTTTTTGCTGCCATTTTAGTGTCCTCCTTTTATGTATTGGCGTTTTTTATAAGCTCTGTGGCAAGGCTGTCGTAAGCGAGTGTGCCCTTTGAATTTTTGTCATAGTACATAACGGGCTGACCGAAACTCGGTGCTTCGGAGAGTCTTACCGTACGCGGAATAACGGTGTTGAAAACCTTGCGGGGGAAGAATTTTTTGACTTCATCGACAACCTGCTGTGTGAGGTTGAGTCTGCCATCGTACATTGTCAGCAGAACACCTTCTATATCAATGAGCGGATTGTAAAGACGTTTGATGTTGCGTACTGTTGAAATAAGCTGTGAAAGACCCTCAAGTGCGTAGTATTCACACTGAATCGGAACAAGCAGAGTATCAGCGGCACAAAGACCGTTGAGTGTTATCAGACCGAGCGAGGGGGGACAGTCGAGAAAAATGAAATCATACTGTGATTTTACGAGCGCAAGGCTTGTGCGAAGCTTTGCTTCACGTCTTTCGACGTCGACAAGCTCAAGCTCTGCGCCTGCAAGATCCATTGTTGACGGAATAACGTCAACGTTTTTGAAAGGGGAATGGATTATTGTCTGTGCGGCAGGCACAGCGTTGATTATATTGTCATATGATGAGAGTCTGACGTCGCGCTTGTTTATGCCGAGACCGCTTGTTGCGTTGCCCTGAGGGTCAATATCGACAAGCAGCACTTTTTTGCCCTGCGCGCCTACTGCGGCTGTCAGGTTGACGGCTGTGGTTGTCTTGCCTACTCCGCCTTTCTGGTTTACTATTGCAATTATTTTACCCATTGGTTAATCCTCCTCTGTAAGGAATGAGCTGAATTTTTATTGAGTCAAGCCGTAACTGCGGCAGATTATTTATTAAGTGATTTCTCGATAAAACCTTTAAAATAGAATCCGATTGAAACAGCGTAAATGAGAATAAACGCCGCCGCAAATGCTGCGGTGAACAAAACATATACGGGTGTTGATATGAATTTCGGTATATCGTAATCACGCTTTTTCATAAAGATAAGCAGACCGCAGAGCAGCAGACCTGCAAGACCGAGAATTATGCCGATACCTGATCCCGGTGTGCTGTGGTTGAGTTCTACAGAGCCGCTGCCTTCGGGCAACTCAACCGCAATATATGAGCCGATTGCCGTATCGATATCGGCCTTTTTGCCGTCGAGTGTGCATTTCCATCCGCCGTCATTTGTTACCGGAAGGAAAAGATATCTGCCTTTTCCGTGTGTGTTGTTGTAGTTGAGGCTGATACTTGTTTTATCCGTTTTCAGGTTGGTAACGGTATCGGAATAAAGCGTGTTGAGTGCAGCGATTTTATCAAGTGAAGCATAAGCGAGCTGTACGTTATCTTTCGTGAAAACTTCACCGTTGATGCATCGTACGGATATTAAAACCGTTTCGCTTTTATGGAAATTGCCAAGTGTCAGAATTCCGTTTACAGCCTGTGAGGGGAAATACCCATAGGTTGTCTGCTTATAATACGGTGCAGGCTTCCGGGTGTCATCGACAAATATTTTAAGCGATTTCTTCTGGTTATCGCTCACGTGAATATAAAGCTCTTCATTTTCGCCTGCGGTGTACGCAAACAAAATTTCATTTTCGTCTGCTTTGACAAGTTCGATTCTGTCTGCAGTTTTGCCTTTGTTTGAAGCAACGTGGAAAAGCTGCTCATCCGTCTGCGAAAATGCGCGGTAAATCTTATTCTGGAAATCGAATGTGTCTGACGGATTGAAGCTGCTTATATCGTCTGTTATAGATTTGTCGCCAAGCAGACCGATATCAAGTGCGCAGGTGTTTTCATAAACCTTAAAGTTTTCTGTGTTCTCAATAGCCTTGAACCTGTCTGTTGTTTCATAATGCTTTCGTGCAACCGCTTTCCTGATGGAGAGCAAACCGTCAGAAAAGGCTGTGCCGCACGAGTCGAGTATTCTTGTATACTGCGAACTGTAACCGAGTAATACGGCACTGTCCTGAACGGATTTGGGAATGTTGTGCGTCCAGTTTGAGAGCGCAGGAGTCTGAAGAATAAACGGATAATTTGTGTTAAGAGATGTGTCGGGGTTTTTGATTCTGCCAAGCTCTCCGCAGCCGAGATCCATCTGAGCAACCTCGTTGCAGTACTCAAGATAAGACGGGCTGTTGTAGAGCATATCTTCCCTTGTCTGCTCGTATGGGTCTGCAATACCTGCGTAGCATATTGCCATAGCCTGTACGGCACTCAGTAAGAAGCAGAATGCACGGCTTATGTGCTTTTTCTGACATAGCAGAATAAAGAACAAAGGCAGACCCGATGCATATAGAATCAGGGTCGGTAAAGTTTTTTGTTCAAGAATTGCGTAATTCCTGAGCGCATATGTGAATGCAACTGTCAGAAGTGCAATTGCAATAAAGAGCAATACTTTTACAAATACGGATTTCGGCTGTTTTATTGTTTCTCCGTAGGTGTTAATATAGGCAAGCGCAAGCAGAGTCAGCACAAACACACATATAAAGAAAAACCTCATCGGAAACTGAATATAACTTCCGCCGTGCCAGAAGAGGTTTATATTTTCGAGTAAGACAGGTGCAAAGAAAATGAAAACACAGCTTGTTACAAAAAGTGCTTCTTTTGCCCTGTGGTTTCTCATAAGCCTGATAACAAAAATAACAGTCAGAACAAAAGCAAGCTGGAGACCGACAAGCATAATCAGCTTTAACGGGAAGGCTTTGATGTTGTCGGTTTCAAGTATTTCAAGAAGAGGAGAAGCTTTTGTTGATTCTTCAAAGCTTGTTTCAAGTCTTTTGGATGAGAGCGTCTGTATTGCCATAGGCACGCTGTGCCATGCGGAAATCAGCATACCTGCAACGGTGCCGATGCCGAGCATACACGTGCGCTGTGCACGGTTATCCTTGTCGCAGATGAGAAAAATATAAAGACCGCCGAGGAAAAATACCGCAAGCGTTACCATAAAGCCGATATAAACCGAAAGGTATAGCGTATATCCGAAAAACAGAATATATGTGAGCGGCTTATTGTCAGCGAGGAGCCGTTTTAATCCGTAGATAACGAGAGGGAAAATAACGACAAAATCCAACCAGAATGTGTTTGTGTAGTAAAACATTGAGTATGAGCACATTGCATAGACGATGCTGAATAAAGTGCGCCATATTTCATTGGTGTTTGAAAACAGCTTGTCAAAAACATACTTTGATGTTGCGGCACTTGCCATTACTTTTACGATAATGAGTATACCTAATGCGTACAGCAGATTATCTCTGCGGAAAAGGCAAAGGATAAGATCGAGCGGCATAAACGTGCCTGAATTAACGATGTTTGTGCCAAGTCCCGTATACCAGTCAAAGGTCATTGCTTTGTCACCGTGCAGCCAGTCGTACAGGTGATAGTATATCGGTAAAGTGCCCTGAGCCATATCATCGTATGTGACGTCAACTGTGCCGAACGGCCAGATGCCTTTGAGCGCATACACAGCCAGCATAAGTACGGCGCAAATCAATGCGCCGCTCAGCAGTGACGGCATTTTTCTGAGTCTGTCTTTAATCATCTGAAAATCCTTCCGAGTCAGATTTAATCAAGTTCTGCAAGCTTTTCTGCGAGGAGTTTTGCGGCAGATGCCACATATTCTCCGCAAGGACGTCTGCGGTAATAATCTGCCGTTCTTTCCTCGGGTACGGGAGCCTGTGCGCCGGGCAGATCGAGCAGCTCTTTGCAGATTATGCTGCCATTATCTTTTTTGTATTCTGCGGCAAGGCTCTGAATAAATGCATAGTGGTCTGCTTTTTCCTGTTTTGCTTTGGGGTCGCTGTATCCTCTTGCGATTCCTGCAACCGCAAACATACCGCTTACCGCACCGCAGACCTCGCGCAGTCTGCCCATTCCTCCGCCGAAGGAGGAGGACACCTTTGCTGCAAATTCTGTATCGAGTCCGGTTATATCTTCGAATGCAAGGAACACTGCTTGAGCACAGTTGTAGCCTTGCTCGAAAAGTGATTTTGCTTTTGCTGAGTATTCTTCGGGTGTGTGGTTAAGTTTCATTTTTCTTACGTTCCTTTATAACAAATTCCAGTCGGGCACAAAGCTGCTGTCGGCAGATTCGTGCTCCTGCATATATCCGTTTTCAAGTCCGAGCAGCATCATATAGCTGCTGACACGTTCGTATTCTTCTTCCGTAATTTTACGGCTCAGCTCGCTGTGTTTCTCGTTTCCTGTCGGGAAGTACTGAGCCATAAGGCTGACGTAAATATCCTGTGGGAAATTATCTGCAATCATATCAAGCACACCGAGTGAATTTTCAATATTGTCGGGCAGAATAAGGTGACGTATCATGACGCCTTTTTTCATCATACCGTCTTCGCCGTGTATCGGTGTACCGACCTGACGTATCATTTCTTTTATCGCTTCAAGTGCAACTTCGGGGTAGTCTGCTGCAGCGGAATACTTTGCCGCTGCTTCCGATGACGAGTATTTGAAATCAGGCAGATAGATATCAATCAGTCCCTCAAGTTCCTTCAGTGTTTCAACACGCTCATATCCCGATGTGTTGCACACTATCGGAACCGACGGCTTGTAAATGGCGAGCGCTTCTTTGATTACGGGGTAATAGGGAGTGGGGCTGACGAGGTTGATGTTGTGCACGCCTTCACTCTCGAGCTGTCTGAATATATCTGCAAGACCTGCCGCATCAACTGTTTTGCCGCAGGAAAAGCGTGATATCTCACTGTTCTGGCAGAAATCACACCTGAGCACACAGCCGCTGAAAAAAACGGTGCCCGAGCCTTTCGTACCGCTGATATCGGGTTCTTCCCACATATGCTTGTCCGCTCTGCAGATGCCCGGCAGTTCAGGTAAGCCGCAAAAGCCGCTGCCGGTTCCAGTAAGCGGTCTTGAAGCGCGGCACATACGAGGGCAAAGCGTACAGTTATCCATTAAAACGTACCTTGAGAAGAGCAACAAGTGTGTCGGTAAGCCCCATTTCCTCGCTCTTGTTCATCTCTCTGTAATCTTCACAGGCTGTGTCTTCGCTGTCGTCCGAAATTTTACGGATGCTCAGTGACTTGACACCGTATCTGTAGCAGGTACCTGCAATTGCACCCGATTCCATATCGAATGCGCAGATGCCGAAACGCTTATAGAAATCGGCTTTCTTTTCGTTGCTTGTGAGGAACATATCGCCTGTGCCGAGAGCACCTGTATAAAGTCCGATTGATTTGCAAGCTTCAATAAGCTCGGGGTCGGTTTCGTATACGTATTTCTGATCAGGCTTGACGCCGAGCTCGTAGCCGAGGGGAGTGAGGTCGAAATCGCACTCTGTGCAGCTTGTGCCTGCTACGAGGTCACCTCTGCGTACACCTCTGACCGCACCTGAAAAACCGATATTGTATATTTCTTCAACACCGTATCTGAGGATGAGGTCTGTTGCCGCAATTGCAGCGTTGACCTTGCCTATGCCAACCATCATTGCAACAAGTCTGTTGCCGCAGAATTCCATCTCAAGCATCTGCATTCCGTTTTCGGTGAATGTTTTTGCCCCATTTTCGCAAGCCCATTTGCAGAAGGGGTTATATTCGTGTACGTCTGCGATAAGTACGCCTAAAGTTTTCATTTTTATCGTTCCTTTCATTTATAAAAGATAAGCTTTTTCGGGTCAAAATTGTGCCTTATGGCATAGTATGGTGCTGAGAGCAGTTCTCTCGGGGAAAATATGCGGTCAATAAAAGCCGTCGGTGGCGGCGTGCGGCAACAGCCGTGCTCTGTCCACGGGGAGCCGTCGGTTTTGCACCGCTTTATATATCGGCATGCTCAGTGTCAGAACAGTTGCTTGCCTTTGATAAACACGTGTCTGAGCTGAGCATCGCTGTCGATTACGGTGAGGTCTGCTCTCTTGCCAACCTCAACCGAGCCTGTCTGTGAATATACACCGATTGCTTTTGCAGGGTTTGCCGTGCAGGCTTTGAGTGCCGAGCGGAAATCAATTCCGAATTCAAGAAGATTTCTGAATTCATCAAATACGTTGCTTGTGCTTGCGGCAATCGTGCCGTCGGCAAGTGTTGCCTTGCCGTCTCTTACATATACTGTCTGACCGCCGAGCTCGTATTCACCGTCGCCGTTATCTGCTGCTGACATTGAGTCGCTTATAACGCAGATTCTGTCTTCTCCGAGCTGACGGAAAGCCATGCGGATTACGGCAGGGTGATTGTGGAAGCCGTCGCAGATAAGCTCTGCCGTTATGTTGTCTGTGTCAAATACCGCACCCGGTACACCGGGCTCACGGTTTTGTATGGGTGTCATTGCGTTGAAAAGATGTGTTGCGTGGGTGAATCCGTTTTCAAATCCGTGCTTTGCCTCGGCAAATGTTGCTGACGTGTGAGCGGCTGAAACCGTGCAGATTCTGCTTGCTTTTTCTGCAAAATCAATCGCACCGTCTTCTTCGGGTGCAACATCGGCAAGCTTTATCGGGCAGATGCCGTTGAGCTGTGAAAACTCTTCAAAGTCGGGTTTGCGTACATGCTCGGCAGCCTGAGCGCCTTTCTTTGCAAGCGAGATATACGGACCTTCCATATTGATGCCGTGGATATAAGCGCCTTCTTCATTGCTCATATACTCCGCAACAGCCGTGAAAGCATTGACAAGCGTGTCGTGCGGCAATGTCATGGTTGTGGGGCAGAAGGAAGTTATGCCGTGCTCTGCAAGGGCTTTGCTGATTGTTGCAATTTCCTCAACGTTTCCGGATGAGCTGTCGGCAAGTCTCGTGCCGTGAATGTGTATATCAATAAATCCCGGAAGCACCGTAAGACCCGAAAAATCTTCTCCGTCCTTATCGGTTTTTCCGATTGCCTTTATAATGCCGTTTTCAATTTCGATATCGGTTACTTCAGCCGTGAAGTCCGCACCGTATACAAGAGCGTTTTTGATTACCAAGTATAGCACCTCTTTGCAATTTAAACCATTTAACCCCATATTAAGGGTATCATTCATTATACTTGTTTTTAATATAATTTTCAATACTTATTATAATTTATTGCAGGTTACAAAAAATTTATAAATTAACCCTTTAATTGACTGTGATTGTGTGATATAATACAACAGTTAAAAATGTGCTTTTGTGTGTTTTCAAAAGCAGGACGGAGAACATAACTGATGGACAGGATAGGTTTTGACAACGAAAAGTATCTGAAGATGCAGTCTGAATGCATCAGACAGCGTATTGAACAGTTTGGCGGCAAGCTCTACCTTGAGTTCGGCGGCAAGCTTTTTGACGATTACCATGCTTCAAGAGTTCTGCCGGGCTTTGAGCCTGACAGCAAGCTGAAAATGCTTCTCGAGCTTAAAGATCAGGCAGAGGTTGTAATCGTAATCAATGCTGCCGATATTGAAAACAATAAAATCAGAGGCGACTACGGCATCACTTACGATGCTGACGTGCTCAGGCTTATTGACGAATTCCGCGAGATAGGTCTTTTTGTCGGAAGCATTGTTGTTTCGCAGTTCTCGGGTCAGCCCTCGGCTGAGGTTTTTACCGAGAGAATGAAGAGTCTTGGTGTAAAGGTTTACCGCCATTATAAAATTCCGGGTTATCCCTCAAACATTCCCTTTATCGTCAGTGATGAGGGCTACGGCAAGAATGAGTATATTGAAACACAGCGCGAGCTCGTCATTATAACGGCTCCCGGTCCCGGAAGCGGCAAGATGGCAACGTGCCTGTCTCAGCTCTACCACGAAAATAAGCGTGGCATCAAATCAGGCTATGCGAAGTTTGAGACCTTCCCGATCTGGAATCTCGCCCTCACTCATCCCGTAAACCTTGCATATGAGGCGGCAACGGCAGATCTTAACGACGTTAATATGATTGACCCGTTCCACCTTCAGGCTTACGGTGAAACAACAGTCAACTATAACCGCGACGTCGAGATTTTCCCTGTTCTCAATGCAATATTCGAGAGCATTTACGGCTCGTCACCCTACAAATCTCCCACTGATATGGGCGTCAATATGGCAGGTCACTGCATATTTGATGATAAGGCTGTGTGCGAAGCGGCAAACAAGGAGATAATCCGCCGCTACTATACAGGTCTTTGTGAGAGACGTGACGGCAAAATCGATCAGAACGTTATATATAAGCTCGAGCTTCTTATGCGTCAGGCAAAGCTGAGCAAGGAGGACAGAGCTGTTGTTCCCGCCGCTCTTGAGCGTGCAAATGCCACAGGTGCTCCTGCAGCTGCAATTGAGCTTGACGATGGCAGAATAATAACGGGCAGAACCTCCTCGCTTCTCGGCTGCAGTGCGGCGATGGTGCTCAACGCACTCAAAGCCTATGCAGGCATTGAAGATGAGCTTCACCTTATTTCACCCGAGGTTATAACACCCATACAGCGTCTTAAGGTTGAGCATATGGGCAGCAAGAATCCCAGACTTCACACCGATGAAATCCTGCTTGCTCTTTCTATCTGTGCCGCAACCGATAAAAATGCCGCAAAGGCGATGGATCAGCTCAAGCGCCTGAGAGGCTGTGAGATGCACGTCAGTGTAATGCTCTCTCACGTTGATGAGCGTCTGCTCAAAAAGCTCGGTGTCAATATCACCTGCGAGCCTGAGCATCAGGATCAGAAACTTTACAGAAAACATTAAAATAAATTTAGGAGCGTGAAGAAAAATGTTAAATTTCATTCTCACAGGCTTTGCCGATGAGGCTTCCGGCAGCCTTGACGGTCAGATAGCTGCTCTCAAGCGTAACGGTATGTCTTACTTCGAGCCAAGAGGTATTGACGGTAAGAATATAGCCGATTTCACTGTTGATGAGGCAAAGGCTCTCAAAGAGAAACTTGATGCAAACGGCATCAAGGTTTCTTCAATCGGTTCACCGTTCGGCAAGATCGAAATTGATGAGGACTTTGAACCTCACTTTGAAAAGTTCAAAAATACGGTTGAGGTTGCTAAAATACTCGAAACCAAATATATCCGTATGTTCAGCTTCTTTTTCACAAAGGGTCAGAGCTATGAGGATAACCGTGAGGAAGTTCTCCGCAGGGTAAAGGCTCTTGCTGATTATTCTGCTTCTCAGGGCATTTATTGCTGCCTTGAAAACGAGAAGGGCATATATGGCGACACAGATGACAGAAACCTTGAGGTGCTCCGCCATTGCCGTCCCAATCTCTACGCAATTGTTGACCCTGCAAACTATATTCAGTGCGGTGTAGATCCTCTTGTTGCTTATGAAAAGGTAGCAGGCTTTGTTAAATATCTTCACGTTAAAGATGCTTATTTTGAAAACGGTGAGGTTGTTCCTGCAGGCAAGGGCGACGGTAACGTTGCACAGATTATAAAGCGTTTTGCACGCAACGGCGGTGAAAAGTTCCTTTCACTTGAGCCGCATCTCACAGTGTTCGATGGTCTTGAAGCTCTCGAAGCCGATAACGGCACAATGAAATCAATAGAGAAGAAAAAGAGCTACAAGTACGCAAGCACGGATGAATCGTTTGATGCTGCTGTCAGCGCTCTTAAAGAGATTCTCGATTCTCTTTCAAAGGGTGTTATCCGCCTTGGTATCATCGGTGTCGGTAATATGGGTACAAGCCATATTCAGAATATTCTTGCAGGCTGTATGCCTGAGTTTGAGCTTACTGCAGTTGCTGACCTCAAAGAGGAAAGACGCAAGGCAGCGCTTGAACTTTGCCCCGGCATCAAGGTTTATAACGACGGCAGTGAGCTTATCGCTTCCGGTGAGGTTGACGCAATCCTTGTTGCAACACCTCACTATCTGCATCCTACCTATGCAATCGAAGGTCTTAACGCAGGTCTTCACGTTATGATTGAAAAGCCTGCAGGTGTTTATACCAAGCAGGTTGAAGAAATGAACGAGGTTGCGGCAAAGAGCGATAAAACCTTTGCAATTATGTTCAACCAGCGCACAAACCCCTGCTACATAAAGCTCCGCGAAATCCTCAAGGGCGGCGAGTTTGGTGACATCAAGCGTGTTAACTGGATTATTACAGATTGGTACAGAACACAGTCATACTACGATTCGGGTGATTGGCGTGCAACCTGGTCAGGTGAAGGCGGCGGCGTTCTTCTCAACCAGTGTCCCCATCAGCTCGATTTGTGGCAGTGGCTTTGCGGTATGCCCTGCAAGGTCCGCGGTTTCCTTCACGAGGGTAAATGGCACAACATTGAGGTTGAGGATGACGTAACTATTTATGTTGATTATCCCAACGGCGCAACAGGTGTGTTCATCACAACAACAGGTGACTATCCGGGCACAAACCGCCTTGAAATCACACTTGACAGAGCAAAGATTGTCTGCGCAAACAATGAGCTTGAGGTTATCGAGCTCGCTGAGTCATGTCAGAAATTCTGCGAAACGGCAGGCGAGGGCTTCGGCAGAATCGATACCACGACATATACAATCAAGCCCGATCCTGCACCCTGGTCACAGCACGTTCAGGTTATGACACAGTTCGGCGATAATATTCTTCGCGGCGGTGCACTTGTCGGCAGAGGCGAAGAGGGCATTAACGGTCTTACAATTTCCAACTGTGCACACCTTTCCAGCTGGCTTGATAAAACTGTTGAGTTGCCTATTGATAAGGAGCTTTACTTCAGTATGTTGCAAGAGAAAATCTCTTCTTCAAAGTTCGTCAAAGTGACCAAAGAGGTTGTTCAGCAGGATATGAGTTCAACATTCGGCAATTGATTTCAAACAAATTTCAAGAAAACACTTGACAAACCTTCAGTTAACCTATAAGATAAGTACGCAAACAGGTTGTTAATATCTTATTCACAGTTAATTAAAGTTAGGAGGAAAAATTATGCCTTTCGAGCAGATACGTGAAATCATCTGCAAGCAGCTTGAGCTTGAGGAGAGCGATGTCACCATGGAGACAAACATCAGAGATGACCTTGGTGCAGACAGCCTCGACCTTGTTGACCTTGCAATCAGCCTCGAGGACGAGTTCGAAGTTGAAGTTCCGGACAACGTTCTTGAAAAGTTCGAGACAATCGGCGATATTGTTAAGTTTATCGAAGAAATGTAATTTATTTAATAAGAGCGTTGCAGCTTTGCTGTGACGCTCTTTTGCTTTGTGTGCGTGCTGCTTGACCTGATGCTCACGAATATGGTAATATCACTCTTGAAATGAATTTTGTATAAGTGAGGTGCGGTATGTCTGAACTGAAAAAAGATTCAACTGAGCGGCTGGTTTATCTTGATCTGCTCAGAATATTCTGCACTGTCTGTATGGTTGCGCTTCATGTTTCGGGCACAGGTATGCAGGCACCTATAGGCTCTTTTGATTGGCACGTGTGTAATGTCTATGACGGTATAACTCATTTTTGTGTGCCTGTTTTTGCTATGATTTCGGGGGCGTTTCTGCTTGATCCGTCACGTAAATATTCTCTGGGTAAGCTTTATAAAGTCAAAATCCTGCGTATTGTTACGGCTTTTCTTTTCTGGTCGGTTACGTATGCCGTTATCACGGCGGTTAAAAGTAACAGACCGTTCGGCAAGGAGCTTATAACCGATTTTGTGTCAAATGTCTTAAAAGGACATTTCCACCTGTGGTTTATGTTTATGATAGCAGGTCTTTATATGCTGACACCTTTGCTTCGTAAATTCACTCAGGATAAAAAGCTGACGGAATATTTTCTTATCCTATGCTGTGTGTTTATGTTTATTGTTCCTAACATAAGCCTTTATTCGCTGTCAGATAAGGTTGATGCCGTAGCATCGTATGTGAACGAAAAATTCAATATGGATTTTGTTTTCGGATTCACTTTTTATTTTGTTGCCGGCTGCTATTTCAGGCAGTATGATCCCGGTAAAAAAATAAAAATTGCAATATATGTGCTTGGCGTTGCAAGCGCGGTCTTAATACCTTACGGTACATATTTTTATTCTGTGTCGGCAGGGAAGAATCAGTTCATTCTGTATGCATTTCAGTCGCCGCTTATAGGCTTTTTGTCGGTTGCGCTGTTTCTGGCATTCAAGGATGTTTTTTCTTCGGTGAACTTCGGTGAAAGAACATTGAAGGTGATTTCTTTCTTGTCTGCCACAAGCTTCGGCGTTTATCTTGTTCATGTCATCTTTTTGGATTCTTTTGGTATAACTTGTCGCACGTTTAACCCGTTGATTTCAATTCCTGTTCTAACAGTCGCTGCATATGCTGCAAGTCTTGCTGTTGTCAGCCTGATAAGAAAAATACCCGTAATAAACAAATATATTA
Organism: Clostridia bacterium; assembly: GCA_017625095.1. Classification (GTDB taxonomy): domain Bacteria; phylum Bacillota; class Clostridia; order Oscillospirales; family Acutalibacteraceae; genus UBA8612. Next base: position 14,943 of record JAGALQ010000046.1, read on the forward strand.
TGTGATGAATAAATCCGCTTCTTTCGGCTGAAAATAGCTGAAAAGGAGCGGATTATTTTATGGACTATCTCAAGGCTTTTCTTGTTGGCGGAGCGATTTGTGCGGTGGGCCAGATCCTGATGGATACGACAAAGCTCACACCTGCGAGAATTCTCGTTTCATTTGTTGTTATCGGTGTCGTGCTTGGTGCTGTCGGTGTTTATGAGCCGCTTGCAAAGTGGGCGGGAGCAGGCGCTTCAGTGCCGTTGACAGGTTTCGGCTATACGCTTGCAAAGGGTACGAAGCAGGCTGTGGAGGAACAGGGAATTATGGGAGCTCTTACCGGGCCTTTATCCTCGGGTGCGGCAGGTATAACGGCAGCAATGTTATGCGGACTTTTGGCATCTTTGTTAACAAAACCTAAAGAAAAATAAAACTCCTTGACTCATAAATTTTACTATGCTAAAATATTATAATAATAATTACAAGTATTGGTGGAAGAGGTGGTTATTACGGATATCAGAATTCTGCAGAAGGGGTTCAACTATTCGCAGGACGGTCCGGGTAATCGCCTGGTTTACCATTTGCAAGGCTGCAACCTTCATTGTCCCTGGTGCTCTAATCCGGAGAGTATGAGTACTGCGGAAGGTGAAGGTATCAGCACCGAAGCTGTGCTCAAAGAGATTCTTATCTCGGAGCTGATGTTTTTCGACGGCGGCGGTGTTACCTTTACGGGCGGCGAACCTACGCTTCAGTTTGATGCGCTGAAAGAGCTTCTGACAATGCTCAGACCCTACGGTATCAGCACGGCAATAGAAACAAACGGCACAAATCCGCGCCTGCCTGAGCTGTTTTCGCTTACCGATTATCTGATAATGGATTTTAAGCATCACAGCAGCGATAAGCTTCGTGAATATACGGGTGTCGGCAACGAAACCGTGATCTCAAACTTAAAAGCTGCGTCGCAAAGCAGAAATCAGCTGCTGCTCAGGATACCGCTTATCAACGGTTTCAATGCTTCGGAAGAAGACGCGGCAGGCTTTGCAAAAATTCTTTCGCCGCTTATGAAAGACGGGTTTGCGCTCGAGGTGCTTCGTTATCACGAGTACGGAAAAGATAAATGGGCGCAGCACGGTATGCAGTACACGATGCAGGATGCATTTGTAACGGATGCTCAGTTTGATAAGTTTTGCAGCATCCTTAAAAATAATTCAATCAAATTAGTCAGAACCTGAATGGGGGATTACATATTATGAAAGTTACTGATTTTTACGCAAAAGGTGAAATAACAAAAATGGCAAAGGACCTTTTCCGTGAGGAACGCTCAAAGCAGCGTCTTGACGGTTGGTTCCTTGCACGTGAGCTTGCATACAAAGCAACAGGCTTTGGCGGTAACGGTATGACAGAGGAACTGCGCGCAGCAAGAGAACTCAAGATGATTCTCGAAAAGCTTCCGCTTTCAATCAGCGACAACAACGTTTTTGCAGGCACACAGAGTGATTCCTTTGCACGCAGCTATGCACTTATAAATCCTGCTTTTCAGGTTGAAACCTTTTCAGGATATTGCGACCCGACGGCAGTTTTTGACGATATAGAGCCTAATGAGGAATTTACGCAGGAGCGTATTAATATTATGCGTGAGCGCACAAAGCGCGGTGACTATGTCCGTGACCTGAGTGCGGTATATAATAAGTATACAAAGTACACAAGCGAGGTTGCTTTCTTTATCGAACAGGTTACGGGTCACCTTATTCCCGATTTCCGCAAGGCTATTAAATTTGGTCTGAATAAGATGATTTCTGACCTTACAAAGAAGATCAACAGCGAAAAGAATGATGAGCGCAAGGATATGCTCGAGGATATGCGTATGGTGCTCGAGGCGACAATCACCCTTGCAAACCGCTATGCCGATATTGCTGCAAAGCAGAAGCTTACAGCTTCTCCCGAGCGTGCGGCTCAGCTTGAGTTGATGGAGAATACGCTTCGCAAGGTGCCTGCAAACGGTGCAGAGAGCCTTTACGAAGCTATCCAGTCGTTCCTTATCCTCTGGGAGGTTATGACTCTTGAGCAGGCTCCCAACCCCTTTGCTTTCTCTGTAGGTAATGCTGACAGAATTTTTGAGCCTTACAGAGAAATGTCAGGCGAGAGCAGAGAAGAGGCTGCAGAGCTCTTCCGTCACTTCCTTGTTTTCTTCAACGTCGGTGACAGAAGCTGGGCAATCTCACAGAATGTTCTTGTCAGCGGCAGAGATGTTGAGGGCAATGACCTTACAAATGAGATGAGCTATGCGATAATGGACGCATATTACGATATGAACCTGCCTCAACCCATCCTTTCCGTCAAGCTTCACAAGAATACACCCGAAAAGCTCTACCGTGAGATGGGCAAGTTTATGTTTACACCCGGTGTGCTTACTCCGTCATTCTTCAATGATGACACTGTTTTTGAAGTGCTCAGAGCAAGCGGTGTGGATGAAGCGGATCTGCCCGATTATTCGGTTGCAGGCTGTCAGGAGCCGCTGATTATGGGCAAGGATAACGGCAACACAACCAACAGCTGGTTCAACCTTCCCAAGATTCTTGAGCTTACCCTCAACGAAGGCAAGTCAACAATCACAGGCAACTATATCGGCACCTTTGTCAACACAGGCAGCAGCAAAGAGCTGCTCAGAAATATCCGTGAGGCATTCTACAAAAATGCCGAGATTTATGCGAAGATTATGGCTGATGCGGCTAACGGTGCTTCCGTTGCACTTTCTCACCTTCGTGTACCTTTCCTGAGTGCATTTATGGGCGGCTGCGAGAGTGCTGTTGACACACGTCATCCGACCAAACAGGGCACAAAATACAACGGCAGCGGCTGCCTTATCCACGGCCTTTCCGTAATTGCCGATTCGTTTATGGCAATTGACAAGCTTCTTGCAGAGCGTCCTGAGGACTGTGACAAGCTTATCGAGGCACTCAAGGTCAACTTTGAAGGCTATGAAGAACTTCGTGATTTCCTTAAATCCGCTCCCAAGTTCGGCAACGGTATCGAGTCTGTTGACAATGAAGCGGCAGAGATTGCAAGCAGAATTTCCGACATTGTGCGTTCACAGAAGAACTATCTCGGCAATTCATTCCGTGCTGACTGGTCCAGCCCGTCAACGCATCTTCTCTACGGCTATTGGGTTGGTGCAACACCCGACGGCAGAGCTGCAAGAGATATGCTCGGCTACGGTGTCGATCCTCTCTACGGTGAAGCAGGCAACGGTCTTGGCTTCCGCACAATTTCCGCAATGAAGCTGCCTTACGGCAAGTTTAACGGCGGCTATGCTTCTCACCTCGGTATCGATCCGAAATACTTCAAGGGTGCGGATTATGAGGAGAAGGGCACGGAGTTCGGCGATAAGGTTCTCAAGCCCATTTTCTTCAACGAGAAGAATGAGAATCTTTCTCCCTCATACCTCTACTTCAATATCACCACTCCCGACACACTTCGCAAGGTTCTCGCAGAGCCTGAGAAGTATGCTCCGAGCGGAGTTTATATTATGAGAATCCACGGCACATTCGTCAATTTCCTGGATCTCTCACCTGCAATCCAGAACGACATTATCACAAGACTTGACCTTGAGTCCACAAAGATCTGAGGGATTTGAAATGAACGTTATCGGACTTGATATCGGTACGACAACTATCTGCGGTATTGCGGTTGATGCTGAAAACGGTAAGCTGCTGAAATCCGTCACACTTGATAATGACAGCTTTATCGACGGCAGACCCTTTGAAAAAATCCAGTCACCCGAAAAGATAATCGATAAGGTCTGCGCACTTGCTGCAGAGCTTTTTGCTCAGTTCGCTCCCGTCTGCGCTGTCGGTATCACGGGTCAGATGCACGGCATCGTATATATCGATAAAAACGGCAAGGCTGTAAGCCCTCTGTACACGTGGCAGGACGGCAGCGGCAATCAGCCATATGAAAACGGCACGTATGCTTCTGTGCTCAGTGAAACAACGGGCTACAGTGCTGCGAGCGGCTTTGGTGCCGTAACGTGCTTTTATCACGCAAAAAACGCCCTGATTCCGTCTTCTGCGGTTAAGTTCTGCACAATTCACGATTATGCCGCGATGGTCCTTACGGGCAGAAAAACGCCGCTTATGCATTCATCAGATGCGGCATCGTTCAGCCTTTTTGATATTGAGAAAGGTTGTTTCGATGAAGATGCTATCGGAAAAGCAGGTCTTGACTATTCTCTGTTCCCTGAGGTTACTTGTGATTTTGACTGTGTCGGTGAATATAACGGTGTTCCTGTCTGTGTCGCGATAGGTGACAATCAGGCAAGCTTTATCGGCTCTGTGCGTACTATGGATGGCTGTGCACTTGTCAATATGGGTACGGGCGGACAGATTTCAATGCTGACCGACCTTAAAGAAGCTCCCGATAATATGGAAATAAGACCGCTTTGTTCGGGCAAGAATATTCTTGTCGGTTGTTCGCTCTGCGGCGGCAGAGCTTTTGCCGTGCTTGCGGATTTCTTCAATGCGTGCCTTGAAATGGCAGGATGCGAAAAGTCTGATAATATCTATAAGTTTATGGATGCCGCACTTGAATCGGCAGGGGAGTCTGCAGACCCGCTTGTTGTTTCAACAAAGCTTTGCGGTACCCGTTCCGATCCTGAACTCAGAGGTTCTGTTACCAACCTCGGTGTTGATAACTTTACACCTTCGGCTCTTATGAACGGCTTTCTCGGCGGAATGGTAAGCGAGATTATTGAGATGATTGAGCCTACCGGCTGCAAGGTGACTTCGCTTGTCGGCTCGGGCAACGGACTTCGCAAAAACCTTCCTCTTCAGAAACGCTTTTCTCAGGCTCTCGGTGCTCAGATGTTAATTCCCCTCAACCGTGAGGAGGCTGCATTCGGTGCAGTGCTGACAGCACTTGTTGCCTGCGGTGAAAAATCAACTCTCGAAGAAGCGCAAAAGCTTATAAGTTACGAGATATAAAATAACGGGCAGACTTGTGTATTTACAAGTCTGCTCGTTTTAATCTTATTGGTAAATTGCTATATTAATAGAATTTAGAGCGTCGATTTTTTGCTTATATTTGTTTACAGTTGCTCCGAATGTTAAGTTCCAATCACTTTTTAAAAGCTTAATTATTTTTTGATATGTTAATATCGCTTCTTCATATTTTTCTTGTATTTCATAGATATGAGCGATTGCTTCAAGTGAATCTGTATACTTAGGCGAAGGTTGAAGTTCAAGAGATTTTTTATAGCAGAGGATAGCTTCTTCGTATTTGCAATCGTCTGCTTTGAAATCTGCGATTATTGACCAAGTGTACCAGCTTTGCGGAAATTGTTTTCTCATATTTTGCAAAAGCATTTCAGACTCATCAGTTTTTCCTTTCCGTCGCAAAAGCATTGCTTCAAACACAAAGATAAGCTCCGGTTTTTCTTTGCTTTTTATTTTATTGATGAAAGTTTGTGCTTCATCTGTTCTGCCGTCTGCGATAAGTGCAGGAAGCATATATCTGTAAGCTCTCATGTTTTCAGGATGTTGTTCAAGGTAATTATAGTAAAATTTAATCAATTCGTGACGGTTACGGAAATTCCAGTCAGTGTGAGGTGAACCGTAAAAATCACGTAGAATATTGTGTGTATCTTTGCTGTTATCTCCGAGTTCCAATGTAAGCTTGGCATAGTCTGTTGCCTTAATACTCAAAGTTTTCGCATAGTGAGTATACAGCTGAGCAAGCATTTTGGCAGCTGATAAATTATCACGGTTATATTGTAATTGCTTTTCGAGAAATTGTTTTGTGCTTTCAAATTCTGCATTTGTAAGTTCGGATTTTTCGTTAAGCATATTACTTATTCTTTCATATTGTGCTTCTTCTGTAAACTCAAATAGTTCATCAATACTTATACCGAAGTAAATAGATATTTGCGGCAATAAAGCTATGTCAGGTGTTGTTGTTTCGTTTTCCCAACGGGAAACAGCTTGATATGTGACTCCGAGATTATTGGCGAGTGTTTCTTGAGTTATGCCTTTGTTTTGCCTTAGTTGTTTTATTTTTTTGCCTATTTCCATAAAAATTAACTCCTTTGTTTTTGCTTCGGTACCGATAAATTGATTATATATGACTTGTGTTTGATAATCAATAAACCATACTGTGATATGAACTAAACTATAGCAATAAAAAGTTATCTTCGTATAGCAAAATTAATTTGATGTTTTTAGTAGCAGTGTAGTGAACGGTCTTGAC
>JAGALQ010000002.1 GCA_017625095.1 Clostridia bacterium
CATCGGTAAGCCTGCACAGATCGGGATGCTTTTTGGCATAGGCGGTCAATCTGTTTTTGAGATCGGTGTTGTATGTGTCCACCGTTATCCATCGACTTGCTTCATCGAAGAATATCTCCGTTGTTTTCTGCGACTTTTTAAGTCCGGTTTTCATCACTTCACGCTCCTTTCAAAAAATAGCTTGATTTTTCTTGTCTTTTGTAAGTAGGGCATTTTTGACCGATTTTTCACAGTTCAAGACTTGTGAAAAATACGGAATTTTTAATAGGAACACCCCGAACGATGCGGACATCGTCAAATCCTTTTCTGTTTGAAAAAGTACCGACTTTTACAGTTCAAGAGCCATTTTGCCGTTCTACCCGAATGTCGTTCCTGCCCCTGCTTTTTCAGCGGCGTTGTTTCGCTCGTTTCATCGCAAAATCATATCCCATTCGGACGGTTATTCGGTTGTTAAGTACAAGTGGCTTTTAATTACCCCTCAATAAGTAGCCAGCGAAAAGGGGTAAAATATTCGATTTTTGCAAAAATTTCTCGAAAAAATTTTTATCCCTCAATTAGTAGGCAGCGAGAAGGGCTAAAAATCCAACCTTTTCAAAAAACTTTTCTATCTAACGTCAAAAATCTTCGATTTTATGCATAGTTTTTCGAAAAAAGGCAAAACAAAAAAGCCGCTACACAGACATCAAGAATCGGCGGGAGCTTTGCTCTCGCTTCAAAATGATGTTCTATGTAACGGCTTTGAAATTCAAAGACGGGACTGTTTTCGCACCCATTCACTCGCTAACAGTACCAAAACGCATAGAGTGGTGGGTGTCGGTATTTTCTCTTAGCATACCGCTGGCATTGGGTGGCTTTGCCACATCTCAATCTTACATCGTATTCAGTTGTGCCCCTCATTTAAGGGGACTATATTATACCATAAAACCCGCCGCAAATCAAGAAATTTACGACGGGTTTTGAATATTTTTCGGATTTGTGGGGAATACTATTTAGCTCTCAGATATCATCTGTTCATATTTTTTGTTCATCGCTTGAAATAAGTATGTTAATAATTCTCTTGATTGGTTTTGCCTTTAATATTATAAATGCAATGCAAGCACCGAAAACATTAAGAATCAAATCGTCAATATCGCACGATCCGGTCACGAAAATCAATTGAAGTAATTCGATTACTATAACTGTTACAGATGTAGAAAGCACAAAATATTTAAATTTCTCACATTTTTGAATAAACATTGGTAAAAACAAAGCCATTGGAGTCAAGGCGACTAAGTTACCCAATAAATTAGTTACTATAGTTGAAAAATTCATACTTTGAGTTAACAGAGCTCTTATATATTCAAAAATGGTAGCAAAAGGAATAATGTTAAATGAATTTGTCAAATAGTTTTTTAATAGCACTCGGTCTGATAAAATAAAGTTAATATGTCCATTTCTGCCAAACATAGGATCGAATAATGTAAAAGTTAAAAGCAGAGATAAGTATAAAACGAAAAAAACAAAAAATGTTATCTTCATAACTTTATTTTTGCTTATTGTTGGTGTTTTGCATAATATACGGCTACCGATATATGCAAACACACAGAATATTCCGAGTAAGAACAATCTACCTTCTGGGCTCAATAAAATTCGTGGAAAAATATCAGCAAGCATATATACAACTATGCTAATGGTTGCTATTAAATAAAATGGTATTGATACGAGTATAAATTTTATTTTTCTCATTCTTCATCCATCCCTTCAAATGATAATTTTGATATGATTTCATCTATTTTTTGTCGTGTGATTAAAGGTTTCGTCACCCTGTCTACCATAATTTCCTCATTTCTAAATACCGATAAAAGTATTCCTAACATTGCAAAATTAATCAAATTGGCAAACGAGCCATATGATACGAACGGTAAAACCGACAGTGTCGAATTTACTATTCCAAGATTTGATAAAATGTATAATGTTATTTGAACCGTAAAAACTCCAGTAATTGATAGAGTAAACAATTGGCCTAATACACTTTTTTGTTTTATTGCTGCATTTAAACAGATAATAATTAACGCATAAAACAATGCTACCATAAATCCAAAGGCAAGCCATCCATAACGATATAATATAAATGCCAAGATATAGTCCGTATGAAAAATGTCCGGAAAAGGACTTGACAATGTGTTTGCTTGGCCAATCATCTTTGCGTTTAGTGTCATCTCTTGTAAAAGATTTGGAATATATCCCGCACCAAGTTCGTCATTTGTAGAAACATACCCTAATATTGATAGAATACCTTCTCGTGTGCTTGGTATAGTGAATATAACTATAATCATCAATATAAACGGGGAAAGGCATAATAATAATCCTATGCTTCTTTTAATGTTGAACCATTTTCTGTATATCGAAACAGGCGTTATTATTAAGGCTATAAACAAACACAGAATAATTCCCAAAATATTGTTTGTAAAATGACAAAATACAAGTAATGTAAGCGTAAAAAGTGTGTTTATTGCAATTCCGAAATATCCTCTTGTCCTGAAATGATAGATAGAACACGAAAGAGCAAGCGGATATAATAAAGCAATATAATATTTAAAACTTATGTAAAATGGAAAAATACACAAAATAACGGAAAGAAAAAATACGGTTACATAAAAATGAAATGAATATTTCGATAATATCGTAAAATCAATGAAATATGTGACCGTCAGTATTGCAATCCCCAATATGTACGAGACAATTTGTGGAGCTATATTGGCTGAAATACTTCCCGAAAGAATTATGATGGATTGTATCAATATACCAACAAAAGATAGAATGCCAAGAATAATAAAACAGACAAGTTGATTCTTGGGTCTGTGAATTCTATCCAATTCCGTTCCTATGTATGTTGCATCACCGAAATCATTTATGGCTTTATCTGTAGCATCTGCTTCTGTATATCCTGAGTTAATATACTCATCACGTTGCTCTATTAAATGATTTTCGATTTCTCCAAACACAGTTTTATGCGTTTTCTTCCATCGGATCTGATTGCAAACTATGTTACAAAAATCTGATATTTTATTATCTTGTTGCAAAACTTAATCCTCCGTTTAGGACTCTGTTAACGGCTGTTGAATATTCGTGCCATTCCTTTTCTTTTATCTTCAAAACATCTTTTCCTTTTTCGGTTAAATGATAATATTTTCTCGTGCGTTCACTTGCTGTAGATTCCTCGTACGATTCTACTATACCATTTTTTTCAAGATTGTGTAAAAGAGGATAGAGTGTTCCTGCTTTTAAGTCAAAAGTATGGTTTGATTTCTTCGCTAAATTAGAAATCATTTCATAACCATACATATCTTTTTCCTCTAATAATTTCAAAATTAAAACAGTCGTGCTTCCTGTAAGCAAACTTTTATCAATAGACATAATTTACCCCCCCACTATATAGATGACCTATATATTATATATCGATTATCTATATATGTCAAGGAGAAAATATAAACTGCGGTAGGGAGAAAACCCTACCGCAGTTGTGTATTAGGTAAAAATTAACTCTGTATTTACGATTTCTGTGACTTTGTTGCGGATGTTATTCATCCAAGCAACCCATTCCATTTGATTATCCGCCTTGAGCTTTTCCGTCACGCCTTCACGCTCCGCCATCTGTTTTACGAGCCGAAAAAACATATCCTCAGCCTGTTTGTCAATGTCTGCAAGATAACCGTTCAACTTGCCATTTGTTAGCAGATTGGTGTATCGCACCTTGTGATGTTGCTTGATGTACCGTAGGTGTCGTTGTCCCCATACACCAATAGGTTGTTCTTCTTGTTCAGCAGGCAAAAGATCAGGTAAATAATAATCTCCAACCTTTGTATATGTACCGCCCATTTGCTCAAATATAGTCTTTTTCATAATTTTAACCCTCCGTATATCTAATCTTAAATCTCTTTTGTTTTGCGTTAATGACTTTTAGCAGGACTTCGTCAACTGCATCGGTATACCGCCCCCCTTTAATGAGAGCGTTCCGTTTGTCATTAAGAGCGTTGATGATAATGCCTCTTTCGTATTCGTTAAATACTATGTAATACTTTTTCATTATCATCACTCCTTCAAGAGATCCTCGAACGGAGCATCTGTTCCGATAAAGGTGTCGTATGTAAATTTCGCACCTAACCGAAAACCCATTATGAAACTGTCTAATGTGGATTCGCCGTTTACAACACTCCAAGCATTTGCAAAATTAAGAAACAACTTCTTGTTTTCATCATCCAATGCCGCTGTCAGCTTTTCCTCGTTGTTCATCAAAATTTCCATCTGCTTCTGAACAGCATTGTTTTGCTTTGTGCTACGTGCTTGTGGGTCGAGATTTCCGTAGAAAAATTCTTCAATAAAGTTTGCCATTGTGTAATCCTCCGTTATGAATTGAATTATCCTTACAATTCAATCATTCTGGCTGACTACAAAAGCCGAAGGGAGACAACTTCCTTACGGAGTGTCTCCCTTCAAGCGGTCTTTTTGTTTTATCAGGATGCTATAGTTTTTTCTGTTTCTTTTAAATTCTTTCAAAAAAAGCTTGACTCTTACCTTAACTTAAGGTTTATATTGTAGCCGTAAGGTACCTTAAGTTTTGCAAAGGAGAATGTTTTATGAAAATAGGAGAGTTTGCAAAGGCATGCGGAACGAAAATATCTGTTTTGCGTCATTATGATAGGGAAAAGCTTCTTGAGCCAAACTTTATCGATAAGTTTTCAGGCTACAGATATTATACCTCTGAACAAATTCTTGTGTTTTACAGAATTAACGCTTTGAAAAAAGCGGGATTCTCCTTGCAGGAAATCAAGGAAATTATCTCCGGAAAAAAGTCTGACAGTGAAATTAATGCGATTTTTTTACAAAAGGAAAAAGAATTTCTTGATACGCTTGAAAACTTAAAGGAGGCTAAGTTAATTATGACAAAACTTAATATTTCGTTCTCGAATAATACAGCTGTTATCAAACGCAGAAAAGATGATAATCCTGCTGATTTGTGTACAGTTGCAGAAACTGAAATCAAGGCGGCAGAATATCAGCGGATATCTCAATATACGGTGAATGATAGCGAGATATTTTGTAAGGTTGTAAAGCTTGTGGACGAGATTGCTCAACCGAAAAAATATATACCGTTTATAAATGACGAAAAGGTTATAGGTAAATGGGAGGTTAAGGGAGTTTACGCAGTAAAAGAAGATTATCTGCAGAATATTTTTTGTGACAATACGGGCTTTTACGGCGGTGACGTAAAATATTTGTATTTTCTTCCTGATGGGGAAGAGTATTGGGGATACAGCTGGACAAAAGGCTATTTTATAAGCAACTCTTATCTGTCAGGCTGTATTTATAATGAATATGAGGTCGAAGAAAAATCAGACGGAACTTATATGCTTATTAGTTTGCGTGATACTGAAGTATGCCGTGGCGGTGAACCGACATATCTTCTGCTGAAAAAATATGACAATGTGCGTTATTCAGCAGAAAGTATTGCAAGAAAGGACGATATAAACAAACCTTTTATTAGTGATGAGCGGATAATCGGTAAGTGGATGGCACATTCATTCCTTTGCAATAAGGCGGATTTCACTCAGAAACAGGAGAGTATAGATGAGCTTTATTTCAAAGAGGTTGAGTTTTTTGCGGATGGAAACAGCAGGTGCGTATATGAAGATGCTGTTTTTGAGGGTGAAAACACAGTCGTATGGACGAAAAATTTTCTCTTGCGTAAATGGAATTGGTCAGCTTGTGAGTATGAAATCAGAACGGTTGACGGAAAAGATTATATGATAATTGAATGGAAAAGCGGTGACTACAGATACGGCGGACACGATACTAACTATTACGTTTTTACAAGAGCATAAAAAAAGCTCACGAAAGGTGATCTTTCGTGAGCTTAATTTTATATGAGGATATATGTTTCGTTTTCTTTTGTTTCGAATGTGACGGTGTTGCCTTCTGCTGTGAAATCAATTCTTTGGTTATCTGATTTTCTTATAACGGATTTTATGCTGTCACATTCTACCGTGCATTTTCTGCCCTTAAGGCTCTTTATTTTAAGTGAATTTACCTTTTCGTTTTTAAGCTCTGCGCTTACAAGGAATGCACCGTCTGCACGAAGGTTTTCAAATGAAGCGTTGCTTTTTTTGTCCCAGCAGGGGAAAAGCCTGATGATGCCTTCGTAACTCTGCATAAGCATCTCATTTATCGTTGCAGGCACTGTTGTCAGGTGCTCGATTCCTCCGCCGTGGTGACGGAACAATCCGTTAGGCATTGCGAATTCTTTGATGTTTTGCTTAATACCCTCAATAATAAAATCGGGGTCAACGCCGATTCTTGCGCCTGCAGGCAGGTAGGAGTTAGAGCCGTTGTCATCAAGACGTCTGTCGTTTATGAAATATGTGTTTTTCGCAATCTTCAGCAGCTTTTCACCCGATGAAAAACCGATCTGAGAAGCAGGGTAGATGTGCTGAAGACCGACTGTGTTGTCATCTCTCCAGCGTATGCCGCGCTTTGAATATCTGAAGCATTTCTTGCCGTGCTTGATAAACGTCGGGAAATCGCTCAGATTATCGGAAATTTCCTGCCATACGGCAAGCTTATCTGTGTTGAGTTCTAATTCCTTTGATATATCGTAAATGCCTTGGAAGAGCAGTTTTACGAGACCGAGAGAATTTATTGCGTTTACGGCTTCAATCTGACCCTTGTGTGTGATATACCTGAATTTTTTACCGCGGTAGTAGGGGATTTCGTGAGCGGCATCGTTTTTGATTATATATTTGCCGTTTTTCTTTACAAGATAATCCTCCCAGAATGCGGCAACGTTAAAAATAAAGTCATAATAGTTTTCGCGTGCATAATCTTTATCGTATGTTGAATACCAGTGCATTATCGGAATAACCGCGGCATATGCAGCGTGACTCTTCTGTCCGAGGAAAAGTATGCCGTGTTCCTTGCAGTCGGGCTGAGAGTATACGTCAAGTGTTTTCGGACCGAAGCTGACCGGGAATGCATAACCTCTGCAGCCGAAGAAGCTTGCGAATTTTGCCGCATTTTCAGCCATATCGTTGATGGGTACCATATATCCGTCAAACAGCTCAGGATGGTTTGCCGAAAAGATGCAGTAGTAGGGCGCTTCATAGTTGTAATTCATATGATAATCTCCTGCCCAGGGGAAGAAATCATCGGTTATGAAGTTGCCGAACAGTCCGGGCGGAAATTCAGTGTTACCCATACAGCCGGCAAGGTGATAGAGGCTGGAATTATAAAACTTTTCAATCTCTTTGTCTTCAAGCGTTACCTTTGAAGCTGAGAAGAATTTCTGCCATTTTTCTTCTGTGGCGGTCTTGTCCTTTTCATAGTTACAGCTGTTGACGGATTCAAAAGCTTTTTCGCTGTATTTTTCATCGTCAAAGTTTGTTACAACGGCTATGCAGTAGCGTGACGTTTTTCTGCCGTCGGTGCTGTCTGCTTCAATCTCTTTGCAGCATACGGCAACTGCAGAGTCAAGGGTGATGTTTTCGCCTTCAAATTTTCTGCTGCAGCAGCTCACCGAATCCTGAACATACTGAGAATTTATCGAATTGCAGGTGTCTGGCAGCTCAATGCTCACGCAGGGGAATCTGTCCGTATCGGCAGCATTTATCTGAAAACAAATACGGTTTTCGGGTGCGACAAAAAACTCAATTTCCGTGTCGCCGAATCTGCATTCGAGCAGACCTTTGTCAAAATACTGCTTTATGTTGTATTGTGAAAGGTCAATGTTTTTAATCACGATATTTCCGACGGTTTTTATGCCGCCGTCGTTGTGCGCACCGGGTACGAATTTCCAGAAATCGCACTTTGAAATATGTATTATAAGGTCTTTATCGCTATTGTCAAAAACTACGCCGAGGTCGCCGTTACCGCACATCGCGCCGGCAGGTATTTTGTAGAGTATTTTGCTTTCGGATACGTTAACAGGCTTTTCTGTTATTTCATTAAAATATGTGTTCATTTCATCATCACCTACAGAGTATTATAGTGTATTTTTTTTTATAGTCAAGGATTAGTTGGAAAAACAGCCACTGTTAACTGTATTGCATTATGCGTATCCGATATGATATAATGTAACAGCAATCAATAAGCTTTTTTAGGGTGAATTTAATGATAGGAGAAACCGTAACGGTTATTATAGACAGACCGCACAAAGTCAGAGATTTTTGAGCAGGTTGGATTTCAGGGAAAACATTTTGATATAGAAATACTGATGTATTCTTATCCCGATATTTAATTAAATGAGGTTATTATGGTGGCAAAACTGTTTTTTCAGGCATTGATTAAATATGTGTTTGGCGTTGTTATTGTAGGCGCATTGATTTTTTTGCCTGCAGGCACGTTCAGTTTTTTTAACGGCTGGCTGTTTATGGCTATACTGTTTTTGCCCATTCTGATTGCGGGCGTTGTTATGTTTTTCAAAAATCCCGAGCTTCTGAAAAAAAGATTGGATTCAAAGGAAAAACAGAAGGATCAGAACATAGTTGTTAAACTCAGCGGCCTTATGTTTTTGGTCGGATTTATTCTTTGCGGTCTCGGTTTTCGCTTTGGGTGGTACACCTTGCCGAAGACAGTCAGCATAATTGCCGCTGCTGTGTTTTTGTTTTCTTATGTGCTGTATGCTCAGGTTATGCGCGAAAATGCATATCTCAGCCGTACAGTTAGGGTTGAAGAAAATCAGAAGGTAGTTGATACGGGGCTTTACGCAGTTGTCAGACATCCTATGTATTCTGTGACCGTGCTTATGTTTCTTGCAATGCCGCTTGTGCTCGGTTCGGTTTATTCGTTTGTTGTTTTTCTTGTCTATCCTTTTCTGATTGCTTTCAGAATAAAGGGCGAGGAAAAATTGCTTGAGCAAGAGCTTGACGGCTATAAGGAGTATAAGCAAAGGATAAAATACCGACTTGTGCCGTTTATATGGTAACGGATTCTGAAAAAATTTAAGGAGATGATAATATGAAAAAGGCAGCAAAAGCTTTAATTACAATTATATGTATTCTGCTTATCGGGCTGATTGTGCTGTATATATTTTTCGGTGGCCAGGTGCGCACTGTTGCAAGCGTAAAGAAAGTGGATGACGGTATTTATCAGGCAAGATACTTTTCCGATTATAAGCTCGATAAACTGCTTGCGGCAGATGTCGGCAGTATAGATGAATTTATGAGCTGGATTTCTGATAATATGTTCTTCGGCTTACCGCTTGATGCTGTTTACAGCCGCTTTGCCTGCACAGCATTTATTGCCCGGAATCCTGAAGGAGATTATATAATGGGCAGAAACTACGATTACGTCAAAACAGACACAATGCTTGTTTTCAGCTCACCTGAAGAAGGTTATGAATCAATCGCTGTGTCTGACCTTCACCTTATGGGGGTTGGCAGTATGCCCATCACTTCGGCAGACGGTCCTTACGGTAAGCTGGTATCACTTGTAAGTCCTTACACGATCACGGAGGGTGTCAACGAAAAAGGGCTCGGTGTTGCCATACTTGAGCTTAAGGATAAAGAAATTCATCAGGATAACGGCAAGCCCGATGTGCTGCTTTTTGTTGCGGTCAGAATGTTGCTTGATAAAGCTGCAAACGTTGACGAAGCTGTGGAAATGCTTGATGATTACGATATTCATACTTTCTTCAACAGCTCGTTCCATCTGTTTATCAGCGATTCATCGGGTGAATCTGCCGTTGTTGAGTGGATTGACGGAAAGATGAATGTGCTTGATGAAGCATATGTGACCAACTTCCAGCTGAGCGAAGGTGAGGGTCACGGCAAGGGTGCAGGTCAGAAAAGATATGAAACGGTTGAGAAAAAATTGGCCGAAACAGGCGGTGTTCTCACCGAGGAAGAGGCTATGTCACTGCTTCGCGATGCCAGAATTGACTGGAACGGAAAATGGGGCACACAGTGGTCTGTTGTTACAAATCTGAAGAATTTCTCGTTGGATATTTGTCTTGATAATAATTTTGAAAAGGTTTATGAATTCTCAAAAGAAAGTTTCTGATTGAAGGTGTAGCTGATGAAGGCTGAAATCATTGTGCTTGCAGGTCAGTCCAATGCTGTGGGTGTTGCTCATATCGGATATCTGCAAAGACATTTTGACGAAGAACGAATAAAAAAATTCGAGAACGGATATGATACCGTTCTTATGAATTATTACTCTCACGATATGAAAAGTGAAGGCTTTGTGAAAACAACCATGCGTTGTTCCGAGGCAGGCAAGGATACTTTCGGCCCCGAGGTTGGTATGGCAGATGTTCTTTCATTACGCTACCCGGATAAAACTCTGTTTATTGTCAAATGTGCTTTCGGCGGTACGGATATTGCAAATAACTGGGCATCTCCTTCACGCGGCGATATTTATGATGTGCTCGCTTTTGCTGAAGGTGATGAGCGGGATGAGCATTACCGTAAACCGGGATGGTGCTATAATGAGCTTGTAAAAGTAACGAATGAGAGTATCTCGATACTCAAAGCTCAGGGCTATGAGCCGCAAATCCGCGCATTCTGCTGGATGCAGGGTGAGAGCGATGCTCTTGATGAGAAAAACGCTTTGCCGTATATTGAGCGTTATGAAATGCTGCTTAATGATATTGAGAAAAACTTCGGTGAATATATGAGCGGCTGTGTTTTTGTTGATGCAGGCATTTCTGAATGCTGGCAATACTATGAGGAAATAAACCGACAAAAGCTTTTGCACGCAGAAAGAACAGAAAACAGCTTTTATATTGACACAATTGCCTGCGGTCTTGATACAAAAAACGAGCCTGAAGGCGAAGTCGATTGGGCGCATTACGATTCTGACAGCACAATAAAGCTCGGTGAGCTGTTTGCTGAAAAAATAAAACTTTGATTTTTACGGAGAATTATTATGAGTAATGAACTGAAACGCACTTACGTTCCGTTTAAAGATTGGAAAGAAAAGTCAAAGCAGATTGAATACACCTCAAAAACTCCGCTTCTTTCGCCTGACGGCAAGCTTCTTGTCAGAGGTTGGGCGAGAAAGAATTACTTTGAGTACAACCGTGACTACGTAAAAAGAATCATAACCACCCGTAAGGAGTGGGATTTTTATACCATCTCTGATGATGAAATGCAGGTGCTTGTAAGCTTTGCCAATATCGGCATCGGCGGTTATGTTTCCGCAAGACTTGTCAACCTTAAAACAGGCGAAACCGTCTGCGATGCCGTGCAGTATTTTGCAGGTGCAAATAAACACGTTTCTCATTCAATCCCTGATGCACCGAGCAGATACAAGGATAAAATCGGTAAAACGCTGGTGGATTACCACACCAAGGAAAGAGAGCGTACACTCAGCTTTAAAGGCTTTTATAAGGGGAAACCGGTTGAGGTCAATGCGGCTATGGATATCCTTGAAGGGCTTGAGAGTCTGACAACCGTTTTTCCGTTCCACGGTTACGATACGATGTACTTTATGACCACAAAGCAGGTATGTATGCCTTGCGAGGGTTCGTTCAGATTGGGCGATTTCGAATATAAATTCACCAAGGACAAAGCATTCTGTTCGCTTGACTGGGGCAGAGTAAACACTCCGCACGAGATGGTATGGTATTGGGGTACAGGCAGTCAGTACATCTATGACAAAGACGGCAACAGACACCTCTTCGGCTTTGAAATAACCTGGGCGATAGGTAACGAGAGCTATGCAACGGAAACCTGTATTTTCTATGACGGCAAGATTCACAAAATCGGTGCAGTCGATGTGGAGAAGTTCCCGAAGGGGCGTTATCTTGAACCTTGGAAATTTATTTCGGAAGACGGCAGGTTCAATATGACGATGATTCCGAGTCTGGATAACTACAGCGGTGTTGATTTAAAAATCGGCAGCATGCTTTGTCATCAGGTTTACGGTATGTGGAACGGTGACGTAACACTTGATGACGGAACAAAAATCGAAATCAAGGATCTTTTCACGTTCTGCGAATATGTAGAAAACAAATGGTAAAAGAAAACGTGCCCTGCGATGGGCACGTTT
The DNA here is from genome assembly GCA_017625095.1 of Clostridia bacterium. Classification (GTDB taxonomy): domain Bacteria; phylum Bacillota; class Clostridia; order Oscillospirales; family Acutalibacteraceae; genus UBA8612. The sequence goes on from JAGALQ010000002.1 coordinate 12,025, forward strand.
TTTGCTATATTAAAATGCCATAAGTACGGAAGCGACAAATGATATTGCGGCAGATATATAATCTGTTTTTGTCAGCTTTTCTTTTCTTACTGCGCTGATAATTGTTGAGAACACCATAACGCCGCCTGTTACAAGAGGATACTGAACGGATGCTGGAAGATTTACGAGCGAAATCAGTAAGAACCAGTTGCCCATTCCGTTGAATATTCCGTATCCCGAAGCATAAAGCAGGCTTTTGCCCTTGATAATCGGAATCTTCTTATACTGAATAAGCAGCCATGCTGCGCTTATGATTATTCCGGCAAGCGAAGATATGAACATAAATCCCGTGCTGTCGGTGTGTGCGTAAGAGGATGACTGATGTATTTTTGAAATTACACCGACTCCGCCGTTGAGTACGAAAACCGCCATATAATAGAGAAATGCTTTTTTGCTCTGTTTGCCGCTCTTGATGTTGAGCAGCACAGAAACTACAATCAGCACACAGCAGATGATTTTAAATACAGTCAGCTTTTCATCATAGAAGCCTACACCGAGCAGAAACGGCAGCAGCATACCGCCAAGCATTGAAAATACCGAGTAAACAGAGAGGTTAGCAACCGCAAACGCCTTCATGCTGAAATAGGTCATCAGTATGCAAGCTGCAGCATATACAACCGAAAGGGCGATGCTGAACGGTGTGAAGATAATTTTAAATCCGCTGATGAACAGCATCATTATAACGATAATTATATTTTTGTAGAGCGTAAATTCCAACGCGGATTTTACGTCGCTTCCTCTTACTTTTTCAAATTTCTGGTTGAACAGAAACTGAAGCGCAAACAGTATCGTTGCCGAAAAAACAAGTGCATAATCAAACAAAATAATTCACCTTGACATTTTAGTTTTTGCAGATAAACTATAGTTTATCAAAATTAAGTGATTAAAACAATATCTTTGAACAATTTTTGAACATATATTACTGATTTTTACTTTAAATATTTATTTAACAGCAGATTTTCAGCTTGAAATAAAAACGGTTTTACTGTAAAATTAAAGCAGTTGATTTTCAGAGGAGGATTTTTTTATGAAAAAAAGTTCAAAAATTCTGGCAGTAATGTTGAGTGTTGTTATGGCTTTCGGCTTTATGCTCAACTCATTTGCAGCCGTCGATATCACGACGGCAGAGCCTATCAGATTTGATGAAAACGGCAACCTGCGTATAATGCACGTTACGGATAACCATCTCGATACGGATAATGTTGAGGATACCGTATGGCTTCTTGGCGAAGCCTGCGACCGTGAGCAGCCCGACATCGTTGTTATAACAGGTGACAACGTTAATAACGTAGGCGATAAGGAATGTACAAAATACCTTATTGGTGAGCTTATGGGTGTTTTTGATTCAAGGGATATTCCCGTTGCGGTAACTTTCGGTAATCACGATTCCGAGAATGAAAACGGTTTAACAAGAGAAGACCTTATGGCTTACTACAATACCTTCGATTGTTCGGTTTCGGTCGATGACGGTGAACTGCTTTCGGGCTGCGGAACTTATAATGTTCCCGTGCTTGCTTCCGACAGCAATAAGATTGCCTTCAACCTCTGGGTGTTCGATTCGGGCGATTATGACGAGAGCGGTCGCTATGCCTGTGTGCGCGAAGATCAGGTCAACTGGTATAAGGCAAAATCTGATTTACTTGCTCTTCTCAACGGCGGCAAGCGTGTCAACTCGCTTGCATTTCAGCATATAATTGTCGGCGAAATCTACGATGCACTCAAGAAAGCAGACGGTAAGGCTCTTTTCTCTTTTGAGCATCTTTACAATGACGGTGAGTATTATATGTTTGATGAAAGCGCCACAAACTACGGAACTCTCAACGAAACTCCCTGTCCCGGCTATCTCAACTTCGGTCAGTTTGATGCAATGGTTGAAAAAGGCGACGTTCTCGGTATCTTCACAGGTCACGACCATACAAATGCATTCGGTGTAAAGTATAAGGGTATCGATATTGTCAATTCTCTGAGCACACGTTACAACGGCGATGCTTTTTCAACAGAGTACGGCTACAGAATTATCGACGTTAATGAAAACGATACATCAACCTATAAAACAAGAGTTGTTCATTGGTACGAGATGTTTGAGCTTGGCGATATTTTCGAAATCAGTTCAAGGGATGACAGCTTCGGCGCAAGCCTTGTAGCTAAGATTATATTCCTCGGCTTCCTTGAGGAAACCTTCGCTGTTCGCTTCTACCGCGGTTTTGCTCAGCTTTTCACTGGCAGACAGATAACTTACGCTGACTGATATAAAAACAAGTGCTTTGCAGTTCGTTTTGAGCCGCAAAGCACTTTTGTTATTTGATAATCTGCAGTATATCCGATTTGAGCAGAAGCATAAAACCTGTGAGAATGGCAAGAAAAGCAAAGTTGAAAGCGGAGAAAATACCGACGTAACGAAGTGCTTTACCGGGATTATGCTTTGTGTATTCACGGAACGTGATAAGACTTGCAAGTGAAGATATCAGCGTGCCTACGCCGCCGATGTTGACACCTACGAGCAGGTCTTTGTAGTTTTCGGTAAACTGTGAGAGAAGTATAGCCGATGGAACGTTGCTGATAAACTGACAGGAGGCGATGCTGAACAGGAGAGTGCTTTTGTTGAGAAGAAATGAGAACAACTCTCTTACAGCGTCAATTCGTGCCATATTACCCGCGAATATGAAGAAGAAAACAAATGTGAACAGCAGACCGTAGTCAACCATTTTAAGAGCTTTTCTGTCAACCGCAAACAGTACGGTCGGGATTATAATAAGACCGATCCAATAGGGGATTCCTCTGAAAACAATCAGAACAGACAGTGCGAAAAGAACGAGGCAGAGTACCGTTCTTTTAGGCTCAAGATTGATTTTTTCATCACTCAGATTCAGCGGCTCTGATTTTACAAATATCAGACAGCATACCGTGATAACCGCAATTGCAAGGATGAACGGCGGAGCCATAATTGACATGAACTCGAGGTTGGGAATCTCATACTTTGTATAGAGGTAGAGATTCTGCGGGTTGCCGAAAGGCGTGAGCATACCGCCAAGGTTTGCGGCGATGTTCTGCATAATGAAGGTGAACGCCATGTACTTCTGCTTGCCCGTTGAGTTGAGCACAAAGTAGCCGAGCGGCAGAAAGGTCAGCAGCGCCATATCGTTTGCAATAAGCATCGAGCCGATAAAGGTTATGTAAACAAGAGCAAGCACGCTCATTCTGGCTGTTTTAAATACCTGAACTACCTTGCGTGCGAGCATATAGAAAAAGTTTATGTTTTTCAGTGCGCATACAACCGCGAGCACACAGAATAAACACGTCAGCGTTTTGAAATCAAAATAACCTAAGTACTGTGAATCAATGGGTACGATAACGCTTGTTACGAGTGCTGCAACAAAAGCAATGCACATAACGGCGTTTTTTCTGACGAAGGAAACAGCAGCGTTTTCAAATTCCTGTACAGAATATGCGATGCGATGTAATACAGCTTTTCTGTTTTTTATTACTATGCCGACAGCCTGCTGTACGCTCATTCTTTAACCTCACTTTTCTTTTTGCGGTCGTGAATTATCATACCGATAAGTGTGAATGTAAGCAAGCAGATGTGTGTTGCAAAGTTTGAAGGCGACTTTGAAAGCACGTCATATATGCACCAGAGTACGGAATTGCATATTACCCAGAAACGGTATTTTGCACCGTTATCCTGGTCAATCATCATAACAAAGGTGAGCGAAGCGACAATTGCGAGCAGACAAAGGGGATTGAAGCCTGTCGAGAAGCTGACAACAAGGTTGACAATAACAAAAGCTGCCATATATATGCCGATAAGCCACTTGGGGAGCGGCTTACCCTTTGAGTCAAAGAAGTAGTTGATAACCGACTGTGCCGCGCCTATGAAGCAGGATGCTGCACCGTTGATGCCTTCGCCCGCAAGAAGATAACTGACGGCAATTGAAAAATTACCGCAGAATACAAGCATAAGTATAATTTTCATATTCTTGCCTTTGACAAGTGATGCCGTAATCATACAAATAAGGCACACAAGGCTCATGATACCTGCAGGTGTAAAATCGAAAAAGCTGTGAATCATTTCGTTCAGAAACTCTTTGACTGCAGTCATTAATGACACTCCTTTATATATAAAAAATTACCGTCAATATTTTTATCATAAATAAGCATTGTTTTCAAGAGGATTTTTTCACCATTTTTTGTTGACACATACAGCTAAAATTAGATATAATTTATACAAGTGTTTAATACAGCTGCGTGTTGCGGATAAGATTTCTGTTTTAATGCGTTTTTTGTATCAGACGTAGCAGTGTTAAATAATTTTCACTGTAATAAAAAGGAGAATAAAAATGTTTTTTTCAAAAGCCATATGCGTTATCGTAACATTTTTTCTAAGCCTCGGCGGTATGATTTCGGGCACATACTTTGATGACACAGCCGAATCCTACATCGCAAACATCGAGTCGATTGATGTTTATACCAACACTATGGAAACCGCATCACCCCAGACTAAAGTTTATGATATGATCAAGGCTCATTACGATGCACCTCTTGCACAGGGTAAAACAGAAAAAAAGGCTATCGTAATCGGCTATGACGGCTGCCGTGCGGATGCACTTAAGCTCTTGAGCGATAATGCAGACGGTGCTATCAGCTATCTGCTTGCAACCGGCGGTGAGGTTGAGCTCGCTTACTGCGGCGGTGCCAATTATCCTTCACTTAATAAGCAGAAAACAAAGACAGCTCCCGGTTGGTGCTCAATGCTTACAGGTGTATGGGCTGATGAGCACGGTGTTACAGCCAACGGTATCATAAAATCAAACGATAAACTTACTCTTCTCACAACCCTTGTAGAAGACGGCACAATTGACGATTCCGCTTTTTATGTATCGTGGGACGGACATTTTGTTAATCTGAATTCAACATATATTAAAGAAAAAGAATATATCGCTGAAAAAGGTCTTGATGTAACATTCCTTGATGCATCTGATGATGCTGGAACAGTTTCCAATATCCTTGCAGATGTCAACTCGACAGATTGCTCGGATTTCATTTTCCTCACTCTTGAGCATACTGACCATGCCGGTCACGATACAGGATTCAGTATTAACAATCCCGTTTATGCAGAGAGCTTTGCTCTTGCAGAGGCTGACGGTAAGACGATTATTAATGCAATCGAAGCCAGAGAAACATACGCTCAGGAAGATTGGCTCATTATTGTCACAACCGATCACGGCGGATTCTGTACAGAACACGGCAGTCTTACTCTTCAGGAAAGAATAACCTTTATAGCTGCTAGATAACAAATAAACAAAACCTGCGCTTATAACGAGCGGGGTTGCTAAGGACAGAAATAATAATTTATACAGTTATGAGACACTTTTTAAGGTGTCTCATAATTTTTTGATGAAAAACAGATACTTTCGGGCTGAAAGCGTCATAGTTGGTTATATACTTTGAAAGCAAGCCGATCTAAAAGTATGTATGAGTGATATTGCAAATTAAAATTTTTAGTGATATTCTTGATAAATCAAAAGTTATATTGAAGCCTTACAGCTTCAGTGTTATTTTATTCGCATAAAACTGTCTGAAAGAGAATAACACAATGCGGACTATTATATAACTGCGGAGCAATATCACTCGCTGCAAGGCGAATAAAACTGCCGAGTGTCCTTGCGAACACTCGGCATAACGAGCTTTTGCCTATGTAGGTTTATTGATTTTAGTTGGATTATATTTTAACCTGATATCAATTTGAAAAAACGGATTGCTGATGATTGATATTAATAAAAATGCAGCACATTCCTTTCGGAGTGTGCTGCGCTTTTTGATTTGTTTTTAGTGCAGATGTGTTTTAAATACCAACGTAGTATGTGGAAAGAAGGCTGTCGTAGATGCTGCTGTTGAGCTTTGCAACAACTGCGTTATCTTTTGCAACTGTATAAGCATCGGAAGCTACGCTGTCATCAAGCATTTTGCTGACTTCATCATTAGCGAGCTCATCAGCGATTGTATATTTCCATGTGGGATACTCGTGTGTCTGTACGAAGTACATAATATGGAAACCGTAATCTGTTTCGACAATGCCCATATCGCCTTCCTTACGTGCGGGATCGAATGACCAGTCTTCAAAGGGCTTAACCATCTGACCCTTAGCAACATACTCATAAAGTCCGCCGTTAGCAGCTGAGCCTGTGTCGTCGTTTTCTGTCTCACAGAGCTCAAGGAACTTTGCAAGCTTGTCATCAGCCTGTGTAATGGAAGTGTAAAGAGCCTCTGCTTCCTTTTTCTTAGCTGCTTTATCAGCTTCTTTATCCTCAGCTTCGGAATCTAACTGAACAAGAATGTGGCGAACGTCAACCGGCAGAGTAACATCGTCTCTGTATACGGGTTTTACAACGTATACGATATACTGAACACCGCCTATATCGAAGAGCTTCTTGTCGCCGACTTTTCTGTCTGCGCTGTAAAGCCAATCAATAGCTTCTTTGTTAAGACCGTATGCATTTGTGGGATTGCCTGTACCGTCGTCAGAGTTCTGAGCGAAGGTTCTGAGAGTTGTTTCGGATTTGGAGAAATCCATAGCAGCCTTCTGAGCTTCCAATGCGTTTTCTTCAGCAAGAGCGATAAATGATGCATCATCCTTGACCTTTTCAAACATTGCTTCAGCCTTTTTCTTTGCATCTTCAGTTGCCTGCTTTGTTGCTGCTGTTTTCTCTTCCTCTGTAGCATCTTCTGCAATAGCTGATGTGTCGGGAGAAAGTGCAAATACACGGTAGTCTACGCAGTCGATAAAGAGCTTCTGTGCCTTGTAGTTTTCTTCAAGTAATGCAGTATCTGTGAGATATCCGTCGGATTTCTTCTCTGCAAGATAAGCACTGTACTCAGAGAATATAGTCTGCTTTTCAACAATCTTTTCAAAGAGAGTTGTGGTCATACCGTCGCCGTACTGTAAGCGGAGATACTTGCTGAAGGAAATGGGTGTGCCGCCCTGTGCAGCAGCTGATTCCTTGAGCTGTGCCTTCAGATCGGAAATCTGAGTCTTTGCTTCTTCAAGTGCTGCGGGGTCAAGCTCAAACTCGGTGTCCTTTTCGGCGAGATCGCAAATAACTTCAATCTGCTGCATTCTCTTTACAGCAATGTGCTCGAAGAACTGCTTCCATGTGGGGGTTGAACCGTCTTCAAGTGTGTAGTCTGATCCGGGATACTGCTGATCCTCGGGAAGCTTGGTTGTGTCGTAGCCGAACTGCTGAAGTCCTGTGCCTGCACCGTAATATTCGTCATAAGACTTTGCTGACTGGTAGAAGTAGTTGTGAAGGTCACGGTAGTGGAATTCGTACTCAACAGCAGAGAAGCTGTCGCCTGAGACGGTTTCAATCGTCTTCATTCTCTTGAATACGCCGGAATTAGCGCATGCAGCAAGAGCAATAGCGGCAACAATTACAACCGCAACAACAGTTGAAACAACTGCTTTTGCTTTCTTGCTGAGCTTGCCTACAGAAATCTTGTGAGATTTCTTGGAGTTTTTCTTAGCTGCTTTTGCAAGGCGAGCCTTGCGTTCCTCACGATAGTCGTTGGAATTTTTTTCGGTAGCCATTTAATCACCTTTTTCGAATTTGTTTTGCGTAGTAAAAACTAACAGGACGATTATATACTATTTCTTTTAATTATACAAGTCTAAAAGCTAATTTTGTACATTTAATTAATTTAAAACACAAAATATTGACACATTTGAACAAAAATCAAGCGACAGAATCAGCCTTGGACCGATTCTGTCGCGTTGTTTCATTATTATTCGGATTTGATTGTTTCTGCAATTCCCTTTGCAAGTCCTGCAACCGACTGGATTTCGGACGGGATAATTATCTTGGTTGCTTTGCCGTCTGCTGCCTTTTCAAATGCATCAAGGCTGCGGATTGTCAGGAATGCCTGACCGGGCTGTGATTCGTTGATAAGTTTGATTGCCTGTGCGCGTGCTTCTTCAACCGCAAGGATTGCCTGTGCTTCACCTTCGGATTCGCGGATTTTGGCTTCTCTTACAGCTTCGGCACGAAGGATTGCAGACTGTTTGTCAGCTTCTGCAGCGAGAATCTTAGATTCCTTCTGACCTTCAGCAACAAGCACCTGGCTTGCCTTTTCACCCTCTGCACGGAGGATTGCCTCACGGCGTTCACGCTCTGCCTTCATCTGCTTTTCCATCGCATCCTGAATTTCCTTGGGAGGCAGGATGTTCTTGAGCTCAACTCGGTTTACCTTGATGCCCCATGCGTCTGTTGCCTCGTCGAGAATGCCTCTGATTTTTGCGTTGATTGTGTCGCGTGATGTGAGTGTGTGGTCAAGCTCAAGCTCGCCGATTATATTACGCAGTGTTGTCGCGGTAAGGTTTTCGATTGCCGAAAGGGGACGCTCAACACCGTAGCAGTAGAGCTTCGGGTCTGTAATCTGATAGAAAACAACGGTGTCAATCTGCATTGTTACGTTATCCTTGGTGATAACCGGCTGAGGCGGGAAGTCAACGACCTGCTCTTTAAGGGAAACAATTTTTGCAACTCTGTCAATGAGCGGTATTTTGAAATGAACGCCTGTCTGCCAGGTTTCTTTGTATGCACCGAGCCTTTCGACAACGTAAGCTTTTGACTGCGGTACAATTTTGATGTTGAGTGCAAGAAGAACAATAACGAGTAAAACTATAATGGGTATAACAAATTCCATAAATCAATACTCCTTTTTGCAGTTTATATTTTTAATTTTTTATTTCTGCAGGTAATGTTGCTTTTTCGACGATAAGTTTTACACCCTCGATTTTCTTTACCGTTACGGTTTCTCCCTCGGGTATTGCTTCGCCGTCGGCAGAGCGGGCTGTCCACACCGTGCCCTGAAGTTTTACAAGACCGGTCTGTGCGATGTTGCTGATATTCTCGGTTACAATCGCTGTTTCGCCTATGAATCTGTCAGCGTTGGTCGGCGAGAATTTCTGCTTTGTCAGCTTTTTCACAAGTGGTCTTGTGGCAATAAGCGCTATGAGCGAAACTGCAACAAATACTATGCACTGAACAAGGGGAGAGGCATCAAGCAGTGTTGCAATTACTGCCGCCGCAGCACCTGCCGCAAACCAAATTGTGAGCAGCTGAGTTGTTATCGCTTCAATAATAATGAAGGCAACCGTTACTGCTATCCAGACAAAAACCACATAACCACCTCCTTTGTTTGCATTATAGCATATTAAGCGGAGAAATTCAATAATTTTGCGTTTTGATTCGGAATATAATGTGCTGACAGCAAGAAAACTATACAACATATTGTGATTTGCGTTGCGCATTATACTTGAGTTTGTATACGGAACCATTGTAAATTATTTGTGAACACACACGAAAAAATAGGCTCAGAAAACGTTACCTAAAGACAGTGCTGTTTCATCAGCAATTAAAGCGAGCGCACAGGCTGTCTGCAAGCATAAAAAACGGTAATTGCTGTCATCTGCATAATGAAGTGCAGCAATGTTCAGGTCTATGTTTTCTATCCTGCCGTGTTCTGTAAAAATGAGGAAATATATCTTTTGTTTCTGCCATTCTTTTTCAAAGCTGCTCAAGCGGTATTTATCATCGGCGGCAGCGAGCGCATAGCTTTGCAATGTATATGCTTTTTTCGGTAGTACAGTATTTATAGTTATGCCTATGCCTAAAATTAATGCCAGCATTATAATAGCCGCAGTGCCTCTCTTCATTGCTTTTCATCCTTCTTTATTATCTTTGAAAAATTCTTTCCGTCGTATGTGAGCAGCATTATCTGCTCTGCTTTTATCTTTTCTTTTTTCAGGTGGCGGTCAAGTTCTTTTTTGCTCAGTGATGCTTCCTCAAGCGCGTGTCTTATCATTTTTCCGTCGCAAATTATAAGGTGCTGCAAAGCTGTTTGCGGTGCTTTTATGTCAGCAATCTGCGGTGTCAGGGGATTGTGCTGCGGTTTTACCATTATGCTGATTGCACCGTTGGTTTCGACAATTGCATATTGTATCTGCTCAATGTCAAAAACACCCTGTTGCCGTGCTGCTGATAGCAAATCCTGTATTGTCAGCCTGAGTGCTTTCATTTTTTTGCGGTCGAGCACACCGTTGTTTATCACGACTGCAGGATGTCCTTCAAATATCTCTCTGAAACGCGGTGAATGAAGAGTCAGCACAGAAGTGATTATTGACAGTGAAGCAAGAAGGAGTACGGTAAGCACAGAGTTAATCAGCGGTATATCATTGCTGTCAAGCGGAATTGTCGCAACTTCAGATATCAGAATTGTCACCACAAGCTCAGTCGGCTGCATTTCACCGATTTGTCTTTTGCCCATCAGCCTTATAGCAATCATTATCACAAAATAAAGAATGAATCCTCTTGTGAGAGTTGTCAGCATATAATTTCCTCCGCAATATGTTATGCTTTGATTATTCACAAAAGTTATTGACCTCAAACATAAATCAATGATATACTTTTTCTGACATAATCTGCCTTGAGAGGTGACAGCTGTGGATAAATATACCCTCGGTTTTGATATCGGCGGCACAAAGTGTGCGGTTGTGCTCGGCAGAGGCGAAATTCCTGCCGAGATTTCGGATGATTTTATAATTGACAAAATTAAGTTTGATACTGTTCTGCACAGAGGCTGGAGAAAAATTGTTGATGAGCTGCTTGAAAGTGCACGTAAGATTCTTGAACGTAATAACGTAACCGCAGAGCAGGTCATTGCCTGCGGCATCAGCTGTGGCGGACCGCTTGACAGTAAGAAAGGCGTTATAATGTCACCGCCCAATCTGCCTGATTGGGATAATGTGCCTATAGTTGAGATGACGGAAAAAGCGCTCGGCATCAGGACTTATCTGCAGAACGATGCAAATGCGTGTGCGCTTGCCGAATGGCGTTTCGGTGCAGGCAGAGGTACGGAAAATATGATCTTCCTTACATTCGGTACGGGTATGGGTGCAGGTCTGATTCTCGGCGGCAGACTGTACAGCGGCACCAACGATATGGCAGGTGAGGTCGGTCACATAAGAATGGCATCTGACGGACCTGTCGGCTACGGTAAGAAAGGCTCTTTTGAGGGCTTTTGCAGCGGCGGCGGCATAGCGCAGCTCGCTAAACAGATTGTATTAAATAAGCTTTCAATCGGTGTTGTTCCCTCTTTTTGTAAGGATGAATCACAGCTTGATTCAATCACTGCTAAATCCGTTGCGCAGGCTGCCTGTGAAGGTGATGAAACGGCTATTGAGATTTACGGCATCTGCGGTGAATATCTGGGCAGAGGTTTGGCTGTCCTGATTGATATACTTAACCCTCAGGCGATTGTTATCGGCAGCATTTATCAGCGTTCATCGGCTCTGCTTCAGGAAAAAATGGAGGAGGCAATCAAGGCGGAGGCGCTTTCGCTATCGTCAGATGTGTGCAGGGTATTGCCTGCAACGCTCGGTGATTCGATAGGTGACTATGCGGCGCTCGGTGTAGCTTTTACGGATTGAACGGAGGAAATGTGAATTATGACTTCAAATGAAATTTTTAAAGAACTTATCAGCCGCTATCCTGCTCTTGAAGTATGTGAGAATGAAATATACAGTTCGTATAAACTTATTAAAGATTGTTATGACGCAAACGGTAAGGTGCTCGCCTGCGGTAACGGCGGCAGTGCGGCTGATGCAGACCATATTGTCGGCGAATTGATGAAAGGCTTTCTTCTCGGCAGAAAGATAAATGAAAAGGCACTTAACGGTGATGATGAAATACTCACTCATCTTCAGGGTGCTCTTCCCGCTGTGTCACTCAATGCACATTCAGCTTTGCTTACTGCTTTTGCCAATGACCTTGAATTTGATTATGCCTATGCACAGCAGGTTTACGGTCTGGGCAACAAAGGCGACGTGCTTATTGCGCTGAGTACATCGGGCAATTCAGCAAGCGTTGTAAATGCTGTCAGGGCAGCTGCCGCAAAGGGCGTTAAAAGTATAGGCATTACCGGCAGTAAAGACAGTCTTATGAGCAAGAGCTGCGACGTTTGCATCAGACTTCCTGAAACCGAAACGTTCAAAATTCAGGAGCTTACACTTCCTGTTTATCACTGCCTTTGTGCAATGCTCGAAGCTGACTTTTTTATCAGCTGACACTAAGGACAAGTCAAGAATAAAAAACAACCTCCCGACATATCAATGTAGCGATATGATTTTGGGAGGTTTTTATATTGCATTTCATTGTTGAGGAAAGAGCAATAGAGCTTGGAAGGTATATTGTTGAAAACAACACTACGGTGCGTGCTGCCGCAAAACAGTACGGAATCAGCAAATCAACCGTACATATGGATGTTTCAAGGCGGCTCGAAAGACTTGATCCGATGCTTTATGAACAGGTGAGAGCGGTGCTGAATGTCAATAAAGCTCAGCGTCACATCAGGGGAGGCATTGCGACAAGAGAAAAATACAGGTCAGCTTCTCAAAAATAATTATATTTTTTCTTTAATGACTTGAAGTTTGCGTTTTAATTATTTATAATATACCCAACTATCATTTGAAGGGAAGGGTATAGAATTGGCTTCCAAGTACTCGGTTTCGTTACAGAAAGTAATTGATGTCCACTCTTTTTCCGTGCTCTATACACCGTGTGACCCTGCTCAGATAATGCTCACTATGCAGGAGGTAATCCGTCCCGGTCTCATTCTTTCGGGCTATGACGATTACTTCGATCCGGGCAGAGTTCAGTTTCTCGGTCTGACAGAAATTGAATATCTCCGCGGTATGTCGGATGAGCTTCGTGCAGAGCGTCTTGAGTTTTACCTCTCGCACAAGCCCGTTGTTTGTATTGCAACCCGTTCGCTCGAGCTTCCTGAGGAGTTCCTTCCGCTTGCCGAAAAATACGGTGTGCCCGTGCTTACCACCAAAGATTCAACATCGGGCTGTATGTCCACGCTGATATCGTTCCTCGGCGTTGAGCTTGCTCCCCGTATCACTCGTCACGGTGTTCTTGTTGAGGTTTACGGTGAAGGTGTGCTTATCCTCGGTGACAGCGGCGTAGGTAAGAGTGAAACCGCACTTGAGCTTATCAAGAGGGGACACAGACTTATTGCTGACGATGCTGTTGAAATCCGCAAGGTTTCTTCGCGTACGCTCGTCGGCTCAGCTCCTGACAATATCCGTCATTTTATCGAGGTCAGAGGTGTTGGTATAATTAACGCACGCAGACTTTTCGGTATGGGCTCCGTCAAGCTGACGGAAAAAATCGATATGGTTGTCGAGCTTGAACACTGGGATGTCGAAAAAATATATGACAGACTCGGTCTTGAAACGCAGTACACAGAGATTCTCGGCATAAATGTTCCGAGCACTGTTGTTCCCGTACGTCCCGGTCGAAATCTTTCGATCATTATTGAGGCAGCGGCAATGAACAACAGACAGCGTAAGCTCGGCTACAATGCGGCACGTGAGCTGCTTCACGGTCTGGGTATGGACGAGGATATTTCACCCAAACCCGAAGAAATGAAAATATGGCATGATGCCTGACCAATAAATCAAATTATTTGGAGGAATTTTAAAATGTACAGAGTAGGCGTAGATCTTGGCGGCACAAACATTGCCGTCGGTGTAGTAGACGATAATTTCAACATCATCGGCAGAGGCAAGATGAAGACCAATGCTCCCCGTGATGCAAAGTTGATTTTTGACGATATCGCAACAGCAGTCAAAATGGCTGTTGAGGATGCTAACCTCAGACTTTTCGATATCGAATCAATCGGCATCGGTACACCCGGCTCGGTCAACAAAGAGCTCGGTATGATCGACTATGCAAACAATCTCGCTTTCGATCACGTTCCCGCAAAGGCTCTTCTTTTCGCAAGCCTCGGCATTGACAAGATTTATATTGATAACGATGCTAACTGTGCAGCCCTCGGTGAGGCTCTTGCAGGTGCAGGTAAGGATAAGGACAGCTTTGTTGCAATCACACTCGGCACAGGCGTCGGAAGCGGTATCGTTATTGACGGCAAGCTTGTAAACGGCTGTAACTATGCCGCAGGCGAAATGGGCCATATGGTAATTGCAATGGACGGTGAGCAGTGTAACTGCGGCAGACGCGGCTGTTGGGAAAGATATGCTTCCGCTACAGCCCTCATTGCACAGACCAAGGATGCAATGAAGAAGGATGTTGACAGCATAATGTGGGATCTTGTTGATAACAATATTGCAAGAGTCAGCGGCAGAACAGCATTCGATGCAATGCGCAAGGGTGACGCAACAGCTAAATCGGTTGTTGATAATTACATCCGCTATATCGCTGTAGGTCTTGTCAATGTCATCAATGCTCTTCAGCCTGATGTTATATGCATCGGCGGCGGTATCAGCCACGAGAAGGACAATCTCCTCGTTCCTCTGCGTAAGCACGTTGGTCGCGGCAGATACAGCATCTATTCAGAAAAGCAGACTGAGCTTTGCTGTGCAGTTCTCGGTAACGATGCCGGAATCATCGGTGCAGCTCTTCTTGATAAATAATTAAGTTAGGCAGTTCGTGAAATGAATAATACCGAAAGAATTATTTCGGGTGTTGAAAAGGCGGGAATTGAGTACCGCCTTAACGCACCTATGTCAGAATATACTTCGTTCAAAACAGGCGGTCCTGCGGATGTTCTCATCCTGCCGAAAAATGAGCCTGAGCTGCGCAGAGTGCTCAGCCTTTGCAATGATGAGGAAATCAGACCCTTTATTTTCGGCAACGGATCTAATCTCCTTGTGTCGGATGACGGCATAAGGGGTGTTTCTGTGCGCCTTGCATCAAACTTTGATGATATCCGCTTGCTCAACGATGATATGATATTCTGCACCGCAGGCACAAAGCTTGCAAAACTTTGCAATTTTGCACTCGAAAACTCGCTCACCGGTCTTGAGTTTGCCTACGGAATCCCGGGCACTGCAGGCGGTGCGGCATATATGAATGCAGGTGCATACGGCGGTGAAATGAAGGACGTTCTCGTGTCGTGCAATCATCTCGATTATTCGGGCAACCCCGGCAGACTTACGGGCGACCAGCTTGGTTTGTCATACCGCCGCAGTGCATATACCGATAAGTATTTCGTCATTACAGGTATCACCGTAAAACTCGAGAAAGGCGATAAGGACGAAATCAATGCAAAGATGAAAGATATTCTTTCACGCCGTGTTGATAAGCAACCGCTTGATCTGCCGAGTGCAGGCAGCTTTTTCAAACGCCCAGAGGGTTATTTTGCAGGTGCTCTCATTGAGCAGTGCGGTCTCAAAGGCTTCTCTGTCGGCGGTGCACAGGTCAGCGAAAAGCACGCGGGCTTTGTTGTCAACAAGGGTGGCGCAACAACCGCCGAGATAATGGAGCTCGGAAAAACCGTAAGCGAAAAAGTGTTCAACGAAACAGGCGTAAAGCTTGAAATGGAAGTCAAATATATCGGGTAATTTTTTATGAATAACGAAATACAGGAAAAGTCCTTTGCTGCAAGAGCAAAGGACGAAATATGTCTGATATCAGCCGACTTGCCGACCTGCTGCTACCACGCAATGTCCTACGGGCTGTTGCTGTGCGGCAGGTCTTTCAGTTCTTCTTCAATGATGATTGTGACTGAGCACGAAGGGACGGCAAATCTGTATGCTCAGGCTGTAGGCTCAATTATCGGCACTCAGCCTGCCGTCAAGGTGTCGGATTCGGGTAAATACTCGGTTTCAGTTTCCCGTAAGGAGGACAGGCTCAAGGTGCTTTCTGCCTTCGGCATTTCCGAAAAAACGGTTGGTGTGCGTATCAACAGAGCTAATATTACAGATGAGTGCTGTCACGCAGCCTTTGTGCGCGGCGCTTTTCTCGGCTGCTCAACACTCACAAGTCCGCAAAAAAGCTATCAGCTTGAGTTTCTTCTGCCTTATCTCCATCTGGCGGATGACCTGCTCAATCTTCTGCAGGAGCTCAACGTCACACCTAAAATGGTGCGTCGCAGAAGCAGCTATGTTATCTACATCAAAAAAAGTGAAGTTATCGAGGATCTTCTTATGACAATAGGTGCTCAGAAGAGTGCGCTTGAAATAATGGAGATCAAAATCGAAAAAGATATGCGCAACAAAATAAACCGCAAGGTTAATTTTGAAACCGCAAATATCGACCGCTCTGTTGCGGCTGCAACAGAGCAGAGAGAAGCAATACGCAAGCTCAGGGCTGATAATCGGTTTGACGATTTGCCCGAAGAACTCAAGGAGCTTGCACAGCTCAGGGAAGAATATCCCGAGGCAAGCCTGAAAGAGCTCGGAAGTCTGCTTTCCGTCAGCCTTTCACGCTCGGGTATTTATCACAGACTCAACAAAATCGTAAGCATTGCCAACAGTGCCGAATAAATTTTTTCAACTTTAAACCGAAGGGAGGGCTTGTTTAATGTCCGGTTTTACACATCTGCATCTTCACAGTGAGTTCAGCCTGCTTGACGGCGCATGCCGCATCAGGCCGCTTATTGCTGCCGCAAAAAGTCTAGGTCAGACAAGCCTTGCCATAACTGACCACGGCGTAATGTTCGGCGCAATAAACTTTTATAAAGAAGCTGTGGCACAGGGAATCAAACCCATAATAGGCTGTGAAGTGTATGTTGCAGCAAGAACAAGGTTTGACAAGGTGCACGGTATTGATAACGAAAGATATCACCTGATTCTCCTTGCCGAAAATGATATAGGCTACAGCAACCTTGTTAAAATCGTTTCTGATGCCTGGACTCAGGGGTTTTACTCCAAACCGCGTGTTGACCGTGAGCTGCTTGAAAAATATCACGAGGGCATAATTGCCATGTCTGCCTGCCTTGCAGGTGAAATACCGCAGGCGCTTCTGCGGGGCGATTATGATTCAGCCGTAAAAACAGCACAGTGGTACAGCGAAACATTCGGAAAAGACAACTTTTTTATCGAAATACAGAATCACGGAATCGAGGAAGAATTAAGAGTGCTTCCGCTTCTTAAACGTCTCTCAAGGGAGACGGGCATAGGTCTTGTTGCAACAAACGACGTTCACTATGTCCGTAAGGAAGATTCCAAAATCCAGCAGATTCTTATCTGTATACAGACCAACCACATCCTCGGTGAAAACACGGGCATTGAATTTGAAGCGGATGAGTTTTATCTCAAGAGCGAAGATGAGATGAGGTCGCTTTTTGCCGATACACCCGAGGCTATTGAAAATACGGCAATTATTGCCGAACGCTGTAATCTGGATATCGAATTCGGCAACACAAAGCTTCCTAATTTTGATACACCCGGTAATGAAGATCACTTTGATTATTTTGCCCGTATGTGCCGTGAAGGCTTTGTTGAGCGTTACGGCAATTCTGCTCCGGAGAATTACCGTGAGCGGCTTGAATACGAGCTTAATGTTATAAATACGATGGGCTATACGGATTATTATCTTATTGTCCATGATTTTGTGCGCTATGCAAAAAGTCGGGGTATTCCCGTCGGTCCGGGCAGAGGTTCGGGTGCAGGCAGCATCGCGGCTTATTGCATAGGCATTACAGGCATTGACCCAATGAAATACAACCTTCTTTTTGAGCGTTTTCTCAACCCCGAAAGAGTCAGTATGCCTGATTTCGATATAGATTTTTGCTATGAGCGCAGACACGAAGTTATCGATTATGTCATATCAAAATACGGCTCTGACCACGTTTCGCAGATCGTTACCTTCGGTACGCTTGCCGCAAAGGCTGCGGTACGCGACGCAGGCAGGGTAATGGGCTTGCCTTATGCAACTGTTGATGCCGTTGCAAAGCTGATTCCGTTTGAGCTTGGTGTAACGCTCGAAAAAGCACTTGCACGCTCATCCGAGCTTCGTTCAAGATATGAGAACGATGAAACGGTAAGAGAGCTTATTGATAACTCAATGCAGATTGAAGGTATGCCTCGCCACGCATCAAAGCACGCGGCAGGTGTTGTTATCACCCGTGATCCTGTTAAGGATTATGTGCCGCTTGCGCTCAGTGACGAGTTTGTAGTTACTCAATACACAATGACATCACTTGAAGAACTCGGTCTTCTCAAAATGGATTTTCTCGGTCTTAAAACATTGACCGTTATTTCCGATGCCGAAAAGGCGGTTAAGGAAATTGAGCCGACATTTGATATCGAAAATATACCGCTTGATGACCCCGAAACCTATGGGATTTTTTCTTCAGGTCAGACCTACGGTGTATTTCAGTTTGAATCCGCAGGTATGCGATCTGTTCTTGCAAGAATAAAGCCTGAAAACCTCGAGGATCTGATAGCAGTAATTTCTCTTTACAGACCCGGTCCGATGGATTCTATCGACACTTATATACAAAACAGACGCAATCCGCAAAAAACAGTTTATAAATCGGACAAGCTAAAGCCAATACTTTCTGTTACACACGGCTGTATGATTTATCAGGAGCAGGTTATGCAGGTTTTCCGCGAGCTTGCAGGCTACTCTTACGGCAGAGCTGATGTTGTGCGCCGTGCAATGTCCAAAAAAAAGCACGACGTTATGGAAAAAGAGCGTGTAACCTTTATTGAGGGCGCATCACGCAACGGAATTGACCCTGCGGCGGCAAATTCGATTTTTGAGGATATGTCCTCGTTTGCTTCGTATGCGTTCAACAAATCTCACGCTGCGGCTTATTCGCTTGTTGCCTATCGCACTGCATGGCTCAAACGCCACTATCCTGCGCAGTTTATGGCGGCTCTGCTGACAAGCGTGCTTGACCAGACTGCAAAGGTCAGCAGTTATATCAATGAATGTGAGCGGCTCGGAATAAGAGTGCAGGCACCCGATGTCAATTCAAGCTTTGCAGGCTTTGTCGCTAAGGACGGCAGAATACTTTTCGGTTTGCTTGCCATCAAAAATCTCGGCAGGGGACTTATTGCGGCAATTGTTGAAGAGCGTGAGAAAAACGGCAGGTTTGACAGCTTTTACAGCTTCTGCAAACGCGTTTACGGTCGCAATTTCAACCGACGTGCAGTTGAAAGTCTGATATACAGCGGTGCGCTTGACAGCCTTGGTCTTAACAGAAGACAGATGCTGATTATGCTGCCGTCAATTCTCTCGGAGCTTGAAAGCGACAGAAACGGTGCTCTGAGCGGTCAGATGAATTTCTTTACCCTTCTCGGCGAGGAAAGCGGTGCGGGTCCCGATATCCCCGATGCCGAGGAATTGCCCGACGATGAAAAGCTTCTGCGTGAAAAAGAGGTTGTGGGCTTTTATGTCAGCGGACATCCTATGGCAGGGTACAGAAAACTTGCCGAAAAGCTCGGATGTGCTGAAATATTTGACCTGACCGAATCGGAAAGCTATGAAGATAACGCAAAAGTAACAGTTTTGGGTATAATAACCTCAATAAAGAAAAAAGTTACACGAAGCAATGCCGAAATGGCTTTTATAACAGTTGAGGATACGAGCGGCAACATTGAAGCACTTCTGTTTCCGAAAACGGTTGCGGACAGCCGCAATCTTCTTATGAACGGTACGGTTGTGCTGCTTAAGGGCAGGCTCAGCCTTCGTGAAGATAAAGAGCCGAGCATTGTCTGCGACAGTATTTCACCTTGTCCGACAGCCGAGCAGGTAAGTGTTGCCGATACTTCAAAAAAAGTCAGGCACGGATTGTTCCTGCGTGTGGATAGCGAAGGCTCTGATGCTGAAAAAAGAGCCCTGAATCTTGTGAGCATTTTTGAGGGTAACACACCCGTCTATTTCTACTATAATGATAAAAAGGGATACTCTGACTGCTGTGCACGTGTTGAAGTGAATGATCCGTTACTCAAGGAGCTCAGACGTGTTTTAGGGACAGAAAATGTCGTTTTTCAGTGAAAGTTGTTTGAAATGGCTTGACATAATTTTTTATTTGTGTAATATATAAAGAAATGATTTTTTGAGCAAAAGACATAGGAGAGATTGAGTTATGAAAAAAATCGGTGTTCTGACAAGTGGCGGCGACGCTCCGGGTATGAATGCTGCGGTTCGTGCAGTTGTACGTACAGCGTGTTATCTTGGTATGGAGGTAGTCGGTGTCCGTTACGGCTACAAAGGTCTTCTTGAGGAAGATTTTATTGAGCTTAATATGCGTAATGTCTGCGATATCATCCATCGCGGCGGCACAAAGATTTATACAGCACGTTGCCCCGAATTCAGAGGCGAAGAGGCTGTACGTAAGGCTGTTGATGTTGCAAAGAAGAACGGCATCGAAGGTCTTGTAGTTGTTGGCGGTGACGGTTCATTCCGCGGCGCACGTGACCTTTCAAATTTCGGACTTCCCTGTGTTGCAATTCCCGGCACAATCGATAACGATATCGTCTGCACAGACTACACAATCGGCTTTGATACCTGCCTTAACACAGTTCAGGCTCTTGTTGACCGTCTTCGTGATACAATCGAAAGCCACAGCCGTTGTATGGTTGTTGAGGTTATGGGTGCACGTGCAGGTTATCTCACACTCAATGCAGGTATTGCAGTCGGTGCAACAGCAATCCTTATTCCCGAAATTCCCTACGATATCGAAAAGAACGTAATCGAAAAGATCAGACGCACAGCTTCAACAGGCAAGCATCACTTCATCGTTATGGTTGCTGAAGGTGTACGTTTCCGCGACGGTATAACTGTTGACGAAATTGCAAAGAAAATTGAGGAAGAAACAGGCGTTGAAGCACGTTCAATCGTTCTCGGCCATATTCAGCGCGGCGGTTCACCCTCAGTACGTGACCGTGTTGTCGCAAGCCAGATGGGCCATAAGGCTGTTCACCTTCTTCACGAGGGCAAGAGCAACAGAGTTGTTGTTATGCACGGTGAGACAATCACAGACCACGACATCAACGAGGCTCTCGAAATGTCCAAGACCATCGACAAGGATCTTTATAACTGCGCAATGGAGATTTCACTTTAATCTCAGAATACAAAAAATCAGCCGCTCATCGTAAGATGGGCGGCTTTTGCTATATTATTTTGTTTATGAAAAGATGTTGGCGAAGAATGCTATTACCGTTGTGAACATTGCGCTTATAACTTCGAATACGTTGTCAGCATCGGCTATATCTGCTTCAAAGCGTGTGCCGAGCTTTTCTGCTGAGGGTGCAAATTCAAAGCTGTCAATGCTCAGGTCAGCGTTTGCTCCCGAGAACTCAAATCGGAACTCGTGTACATATGTGAGTTTTTCGTTTGCGTAGGTGAATCCGCATTCGTTACCGAAAAGATAGAGCGAATCAAGATCAAGTGTGATTTTGTGCCATTCACCGTCTGCAGGCAATATCAATGAGCTGTCTTTTACACCTTGCGCTGCAGGTGAATACCATCTGTACGCATCAACATAAATTCTCATTTCATCAAGAGAAATGTCGGCTGTGCCGTTGTTGCGTGCCATAAAGCTGAGTTTGCCGTAGCTGCTCCAATCGGTTTCAATGTCAGTAAACGGTTTTTCTTTGTCAATCTTATAAAGCTGAGCAGGCTTTACGGTAAAGCTGTCTTCGGTTGATTTAATTTCAAGTCCATTTGTGCCTGAGTATGCGCTGCCTGCTGTAAGGGCAACCTGTGCACCATCTGCTTTCCAGGTGTCAAACTCTGCGCTGTGCGGGTCGGGCAGCAGATGCCATACCTTGTCAAATTCACAGTCTGCCCAGGTTTTATCTGACCAGTAGACTGCACCCGGTATTACCTTTGTCACAAAGGTGCTCACAGGCATAAATTTTTCGCCATTAATCGTTGAGTAAAGATTTGAATATGTGTTGAGCATACAGTATGCGTAGCTCGCACTTACGGGTTGAGGAATGCTGTCGCTCCATATTCTTACCGTGTCCTCGCTTACTATTTCTGCCTGAGCCTGAACGTATATTCCGTCTGCACCGCAGATTGCAAAGCCTCTGAGCAATTTACCGTCGGCTGTTAATCCTTCACCGACATTTTTGAATGTTACGTAAATGTCCGAATCCTTTATTTCGGTTTTTTCGGGTGATGCGGCAGTGTAAGTTTCGCTCTTGCCGTAAACCATGCCGAGTGCCGCCTGAGCCATACGCTGACCGACAGGCTGCTTTGTGGCAGGGTGGATTACACCCACTTCAGGCACATATGTAAGAGACAGATCGAGTAAGGTTATCATCGCACGGCTTTCTGGCAGGACAGACTGCATCTGAGTATAAGAATAGTTCCATTCCGGAAGCAAATCATCGCCGTAGTCGTACGGAGCAATCTGTGTGTAGATTATGGGGAAGAATTCATCGCCGTAATCAAACATATCGGTGTACATTTGCTGTAATGCGTCAAAGCTGTGCGCGTAGACATCTGTGCCCGTGCGGAATATGAGGTCGGTTTCACCCTGATACCAGATAAGACCCGAAGGGCGGAAGTTGCGGTATGCGTGAGTACGAAGGTTGTAGTTTGCGGTCATTGCAGTGTATATATCGGTGTTGTTTTCATCCCATTCCGATTTATCTATATAAAGACCGCCGTCTATAAACTCATTTTTGAGTGTGCTGTCAGCTTCAATTGCTTCCCGTGAAAGCCAGCTCCTTATAGATGAGCCGCCCAGGGATGAGTTGAGAATGCCCACAGGCATATCAAGTTCATTCATAAGCTTTTCTGCAAAAAAGAAACCTACTGCACTCATAGAGTATATATAAGGGTTTTCGCCGTCAATCCACATTACATCGGCGATATCGTTCTGCGGTTCGACGGGTATTGCTTCTGTGCCGTTATATTTCGGATATGCAGGCTCATAGCAGACTCTGAGCCACTTGCCGGGCATCTGTCCGGCTTGAAACATTTCGTTGCCCTTTATTGACTGAATCAGAGGATACATCATATTGCTCTGTCCGCCTGCAATCCACAGCTCACCGAAAACTACGTTTGTGAGTCTTGCGAACTCATCGTTATCCTGCGTAAGCACAACGGTATATTCGTTATAACTTCCCGCAGGGGAAATGAAAGACACTTCAAAAGTTCCGTCTTCACTTACCTTTGAAGATGCTGTTCTTATCGGCCAGCCGTTATCGTTGAGCAGCTGAACTCTGATTACGCTGCCGGGCTTTCCTTCACCTGCAAAAATTGCATCCTTATTCTGTGTGAAAAGCATACCGTTGCTGTAGACGTTGTAAAGTCTTGCATCGGCTTCGGCGGCAAAAGCAACCGTAATACTGCAGAATGCAAATACTATCACGAGCAATGTACATATAATCTTTTTAGCCATAACGATTCCTCCGAAAAATTATATATTTTAATATATCATATTGTAATTTACTGTGCAAGATAAAATGTGAATATTGAATTACATTGTTGCAGGTGATATAATAAAAATATATTTAACTCAAGGAGATTCATAATGATAGGTAAAACAGTAAAAGTCATTATAGACAGACCTCTCGGAACTTATCATCCGGAGCACAAAGATCTGTTTTATTCTGTCAACTACGGCTATATTGAAGGCATTATTGCGCCTGACGGGGAAGAGCAGGATGCCTATGTTATCGGCGTTAGTGAACCTGTAAAAGAGTTTACGGGTAAAGTTATTGCAGTTATTAAAAGGCTTGATGACATTGAAGAAAAATGGGTTGTTGCACCCAAAAATATGTATTTTAAAAAAGAGGAAATAATGCAGCAGGTAGATTTTCAGGAAAAATATTTTAAAACAGAGGTTATCATGTAATACTTCTTTTATTGAAATAAGAGGGCTTCTATGCTACAATTTATAAAAATCTGACGGGGGTAGACTTATGAAAAACAGTTATGACGTAATCATTGTCGGTGCAGCCACAGCAGGCAGCTATTTTGCAAATAAGCTTGCAAAAGAGGGAATCAGTGTTCTTGTTATTGATTCAAAGCCTGAGGAAAAAATCGGCACAAAATATGATATTTTCCATGTCGGCCGTGAGGACTTTGATAAATTCGGCATTCCTTGGCCTGTCAAGGGTGAGGATTATGCTTTCGAGTTTGACAGCACTCACGTCTGCTCTGCATTCGGCAATCATCCTAAGTATTCTCCCGGCAAAGTTGTCGGTATGCATATGCACGATTATACCCTCAGGCTCAACCGCTGGGCACAGCAGGCAGGCGCAGAGATTGCATATGAAACCGCCTTTAAATCCTGCATTTACGAAAACGGGAAGATTACAGGTGTAACCTGTGTAAGAAACGGTGAAGAGCTCGAAATCAAAGCAAAACTTGTTGCCGATTGTTCGGGTATTCCTTCTGTGGTAAGACGCAGTCTTCCCGATAATTACGGTGTAGAAACGTTTGAAATTGACCCGACGGATATGTTTTATGTCGTGCTCAGATACATAAGCTTTACGAATCCCGACGATAAGATGAACCTGCGTTCCTGGCCTTTCTATAAAACGTGGGAAGCACCGCAGCACAACCCTGACGGTGCGATTCTCGGTATAGGCGCAAATTTAAGCTTTGATATGTGCGAAAAGGTGTATAAGGAGTTTGAGTCTGCTGTTAACCTCACTCCTCATAAAATCGATTATTTTGAGCGTGGCTTTACACCTTATCGCAGACCTCCGTATTCTTTAGTTTCCGATTCATTTGTTGCGCTCGGCGACTCTGCCTGTATTACAAAGCCGTCCTGCGGTGAGGGTGTAACGGCAGCAATGGTGCAGATGGATGCAGTGCTCGAGGTTGTGATTCCGCTTATTAAATCCGGCAAGCAACTCAGCCGTGAAAACCTATGGCCGATAAACAAAAAGTATATCGATGCTCAGGGTGCTGATTTTGCAAATCAGATGGCTGTGCTTATCGGTGCTGTTGCTTCAAGTGCAGAAGAAAACGAGTATTTCTTTGAAAATGATCTTATTTTCAGCACGAAGAATTTCATCGCGATGGGCGAGGGCGGAATGCCCAGGTTTTCAATCGGTGAAATACTTACAATGGCATACCGCTTTATCAAGGGTATTGTTACGGGAAAGCTTCGTATATCAACAATACTCGCGTTGCTAAAAGCTGTTATGAACGGCGGAAAAATTTCGGGTCACTATAAAAAATTCCCGACAACACCCGCAGGATTTGACAAGTGGTGCGCCAAGGCAGATATTATCTGGAAAAAATGCGGTAAAATGGCTGATATGGTCAGCGACAAATGAGAGAATAAATTATGCCCGTACAGAATGTTGTACGGGCATTTTTGTATCATTATTCGGTTGCTTCTGCTGCTTCTCTGCGCTGCTGAAGCTCTTTTTCGACCTGAGCCTTCTGCTCGGGTGTGTATTTGATGAAGAGCAGAGGGATTATGAAGAGCAGTGCTGCAACAGCAGGTGTGAGCATAACGAGCGGCCATATCCACGTTTCAAACGTTGCGCTCTGTGTGCCGTAGAATACAGCACCGGGAACGTCTGCTACAGCCTTGTAGCCGATAAGACCGAGTGAAAGTGTTGCAAGTCCGCCGGTAATACCGCTTGAAACCTTGGTGAAGAAGGTCTGCATTGCGAATGTGACACCTTCTGTACGCTTGCCTGTTTTCCATTCCATATAATCGACACTGTCGCAGAAGAGTGCTGTCTGCGCAATGCTGCTTGCACCTGACGGTATTGAAAGCACAGCCATAATAGCGATGCCTATAATCATATTTTTGCCCTCATAGCCGATCAGGAAAGCGACAACCTTGCCGATAATTGTGCATACCTGAATGAGGATTATTACGTTGCGGTAGCCTCTGCAAAGCTTTTTGAGTTTTTCCGCAAAAATCATACCGAGAAAACTTGGCGCATAGGTGAGTGCAGAGTAAATGGTAGTGATACCGAGAGCACCAATGAAGCCGCCGAAATAATTATCGGGATACATATATTTGAAGAAGTAAGTAATAAGATTGTTGCCGAATGCAAAAGAGCCGAGAAGACTTGCCAGTGTGATAAGCAAAAGCATCTTATTCTGGAAAAGAAGCTTGAAGCACTCTGAAAGTGAGGTCTGCTGCTGACTTGCTTTCACAAGGCGTACTCTTTCCTGCGCTTTATAGCATTTTGCGCTGATGAGCGCACCGCCGAGACCGAAGATTACGGCGAAAACAAAGGTCATAAGCTGGAGTGAGTTGCCCGAGATTTTTGCGATTGATTCCATAACCATCGGGACTACAGCACTGAAAACACCGTAGAAAATCGAGCCTACCGTTCTTGCAAGCTGAACAAATTTATCTCTGTCACCAGAGTCAGGTGATATAACTGCGGTTGTACCCCATATTGCAACGTCCTGCAGCGTGTAGGTAATATCCCAGCACAGATACATTATTACAAAGTAAGATATGCGAAGCCACAGAAGACTCTCTTTTGTAGAGAATACGATGAATAAAAGCACTGTGAAAACGCCTACGGGTACAGGAGTGTATTTGAGAAGCGGTCTGAGTTTTTCGCCTGATTTGAAGCGGTGTCTGTCAACCATTGCACCGATGAGCGGATCATTGACACCGTCCCATATCTTCATCAGCAGTAAAAGCACCGTAACCACTGCAGGCGGAAACATTGCAATATCTGTCATAAAGTAGGTGAAGAATGATGCACCAATCATGCAGTATACAAGATTCTGTCCCGCAAGACCTGCCAGAAAGCTGTTTCTTTCTTTTTTAGTTATGTATTTCATAATTATTTGTGCTGATTTTTTCAGCTTCCTCCTTTGATTATAGGTAGTTTTTGTGCTTTATTGAGATGCCGTTGCATTTGTGTAAAGAGCTTCAAGTTCGTCATAGTGCGTGTAGTATTCTGCCTGAGCGAGAAGGTTTTGTGCATCGATATACGGTTTTACGGCTCTCTGATAAACCGATACTTTTTTGAGGTAAGCTTTAAGGTCGCGTCTTATCTTCAGGCTGTCAATAAAGCTTGCAGCTTCTCTGTTAACGATTTCTTCTTTAATTCTTTCATCGGGCTCACAGATGTTATCAATTCCGTGTTTTTCAATAAGCGCAGCTGATTCTTTTTTTGTTCGTGCACGTTTGATTGCATCGGAGCGTATCTCTTTTTCTTCAGCTGTTGATTTAGGCAGACTTTTTGCTGTCAGCATTTCGGCTTTTGCATCACTGTAATAATAAAGCTTATCTCGCATGATATCTTCTTTTGCGGCAGCAATCCTTGCCTTGCCTGCTGCGGTTGTGAACTTCTCCAGATCCTTGATGATTATTGCCGATCTTTCGATAGCGAGGTTGGTTTCTTTAATTAGTTTCTTTTCAGCTTTGTCTGCGGATTTGTTAACGGGCAGTTTTTCTTTACCGATGAGTTCTTTTGCCTGATGAATTATCTCCATTACCTCAACCAGCTCATCTTTGTCAAGCTCACCGAGCACGTGGTTTTCGAACATTGCACGGATCTTAAGAACGGAAACGTATGCTTTGTGCTTGTTTTCTGTCAGGTCATAGAAGCAGAAGGGAATGAGGTTGAGTATTGCGCCTAATATCGAGCAAACGATCAGCACCTCAAAAAGGTTATTGCGCATTGTGTCGTCAAAAAGCACGTCGTAGTTGTCCTGGAGTCCCATCTTTTCATAAATGGTGGGGTAAACCATACCGGTGAAAAAGCCTAAAACCGTGCCTATCATACCGAGCGGACCGAACATACCGTCAACACGCACACCTGTTTTCCATTGGTGATAGTCACGCATATCTGCGGAAATGTTGTGCTGAACGATGTTCCAGAAGGTGTTTATGAAGTTGTTTATGTACCAGAGCACACAAACAACAATTATGTTCTGATAAACAAAGTACAGGATCGTAAGAATTACAACATTGATAGAGTTTGCAAGAATCAGCATATTGCGTTTGCCGAGCGTTTTGATAGCAATCGGTGCAAGCAGCATCGACCACAGTGCGGCATTGCCTATCAACGTGTTTGCAACGCCGAGCAGCTCGGGGTTGTCTTTACCCGGACCGTAAACAAACGACCATCCGAAAATAACACCGTAACCCGATTCGAGGAATACAACCCAGGCGGCAGCCTGAATAATCCAGTAATACTTGTTTTTGGCGACCTCACGTATCGCATCAAAAAATCTTACGGCTTCGGGCTTCTTTTTAGGCAGGATGAGTCTTTCTTTTACTTTGCGGAAGAAAATGGTGCTGATTATAATACCGATTAATGCGAAAACAGGATGAATAATTCTGTATGTCCAGATGTTTTGCAGTCCCCACGTTTTGCCTGCAATAAAAGGTACGGCAAACTGAGAAATTGTCGGCGCAAGAGAATAGATAACCTGAGATATACTCATTACGTTTGCTCTTTCCTGTGCGTTAGGCGAAATAATCTGTTGGAAATACGTGTAGCTTTCATTGTAGAAACACAGGAACATGCTCAGCAGCATATACATAAACCATACTACAACAGCTTTTGTTATGTATGTCATATGCTCGTACGGCAACCAGACAAAAACCGTGGAGATAATAACAATCGGCAGACCGGTCCGCTTGATAAACGGCAGGAATTTGCCGCCTTTGAGGTTGTGGTTATCATAATACCAGCTGCGGAAAATACCAATCGGTATACCTACAAGATTGGCGACAATAAGCATAACCTGCAGGTCGACGGGCCTCAAACCTATACTTGCGCCCACAAGGAAGTTTGATGCGCTCAGTGTGATTTCTCCTGCAAGCAGAAGAGTCCAGTAAACACCGAAGCCTGCACCGCTGAGACTAGCAACTTCTTTGTAGGGAATGTAGTTGCCTTTAGCGGGCTCGTGCCAATATTCTTTTGCAGTTTGCAATAAAGTTTTAACTTTACCTGCCATAATACAAACCTCCGTCGGTATTTTCCTTAATTATATCACACTTAAATATGCATTTCTATTGTTCAATAAGTAAATTTATTGCATACAGTTTTGTTGAATAGTTTCATTGCTGATAGCCTTTTGGAGTGGATTGATTATGAAAAATACGATATCGCCGCTTTTATATGGCCTTCATACACGGGTGATGAACCACGCACACGTATTTCACGGCGGCGAATGGCAGAGCGTCAAGGAGAAAAAATCGGTATTCACTGAATTTTTATTTTCAGATAATTTTTCTATTGAATTTTTAATGCTTTTATGTTAAAATAAAGACAGTATACTGTATATCAATTGTTCAGGAGGTGTATATATGGCGCTTTTCAAAAAAGGCGGCAAGTCCCAGGCTTTTCAACCAAGCGTTGAATACAAGGGCAACCGACGCTACGTAGGCAGGGCAGAAACTGTTGCCTATGTTCTTAACGATGCTGCTGCTTCACTCAACATTAGCGATTTTTATGAGCGTTATATATTCGACGTCGTTAAAATCGATTTCAACTATCTTGCACTACATAATATCGTAGCAACAATCTGGGATATTATCAACGATACGTTTATCGGCGTTATTGTCGAGCGTACACGTACGCGTTGGGGCAAGTTCAAGCCGTATATGCTTTTCGGTCAGATTCCGCTTATGATAATCGGTCTGTTCTATTGGGTCATTCCGTTTGTCTTCCCCGGTGCGGCTGCCGACTACTTGCCAAAGCTTATTTTCTACTCGATTATGATGATGGTGCAGGAAACTGCAGGCACGTTTACGAGTATTGCAAACACAGGTTTTATGACTACCATTACGCCTAATCCTGTTGAGCGTACAAGACTTATCACTATGGCACATCTTCTGTCCCATATTTTTGAAGATTTGCCCAAGCAGATTTTCGGTATTCTCTACGACCTGGTTATCAACAAGGTTGTCAAATGGGAGCTTCCCAATCTTTTTGCAGGCTTTGGTCTTGCCTGTGCAATTCTTTCAACGATTTTTGTTATGTATTTCTTTACAATCAGCCGTGAAAGAGTTCAGCAGTCTGTCGAACGTCCGAGCGTTATTCAGGGTCTTAAGGCTATCGTCAATAATAAGCCTGTTCTTATCCAGGTTATTTCTTCTTTCCTCAGCGGATTCAGTATCGGTAAGAGCAGAACCAATTTCTATATCGACGTTATCGGTTCGATCACGTGGAAAACAATTGTCGGTATTCCCGCGTTCCCTGTTAAGTTCATCAGCTACAGCTTCGTTGCTCCGCTTCGTAAGCGTTTCTCAACAAAGGCACTGTGGATTTTTGAGGATGCATGGACGGATATGCTGTGGATGGTTGTCTTTGGCATAGGTTCAATCAACAATAACTTTATGAATAAGAAAGTTATTCTTCCTATGATGGGCATTGAGGAAATTTTCGAAATGTGTATCTATGGCTTAAGGCGAGTTATTCCCAACGAAATTGTCAACGAATCTATGGACTACTGCGAATGGAAAAACGGTTACCGCGCAGAAGCTATGACAGGAGTTGCTCAATCACTGATAGCTAAGCTTCAGAACACGGTTATGGGCAGTATAAATGCCATAGTAATGAAGAAGATCGGTTATCAGCAGGGCCTTGAAATAGGTACGCAGACAACCAAGACAAAGTGGTGGATTTTTGCTCTCGGTACTGGTATTCCGATTATCACAAGCAGCCTTGGCATTATACCCAAGTTCTTTTATCCTCTTAATGCAGAAATGCGCAACCAGATGTATACAGAGCTTCAGGAACGCCGCGACAGAATGGCAAAAATTATGCAGGAAGGTTCCGAAGAAGAAACAAAGCTTGCTGCTCAGGCAGAAATCAAAGGCGAGTTTACCAACAAATAACAGTGTTTTTTTATCCCTGACATTCGTGTCAGGGATATTTTTTATGTTTATACAAAAAAATATTGACTTTTAAAGATTTACAGATGTATAATCCAATTATCAATTGTGCATAAAATGCACGGAATCGGAGGTAAAATAATGATTAAAAAGTACAAAAAGCTCCTCTCTGTCATTCTTGTTTGTGCTATGTTTATTGCGCTTGCAATTCCTGTGCTGGCATCTGCACCGGCGAAGAAAAACTACATAATCACAAACCCATATGAAGGTATCGACTGGGATGCGTGGGACGATTATAAGACCCAGCTTCACTGCCACACAAACGCAAGTGACGGCTTCCTTCCCGTACAGCAGTTCTGTGATATGCACTACGCACTCGATTACGAAATAGTTGCTCTTACAGACCACGGCACGCTTAACCGCGGCTGGAATGTTGTACCCGATACCGTGCCTCTTATGCGTCTTATCAAGAAGGAACGTACTAACAACAACGCTCCGATAATTCCTGTTCCCGAAGAGGCATATCAGGGCTACCTCAACGGTACAAATCCCGACAGATCTTATACCGTAAGTGACGGTTACTATCTTGAACGCACCACAACAAACGGTATGCTTGACGTTCCGCTCGGTAACGAGCAGAATATGGCAACTCCTTTTGCTGACTGCCACCTTACAAGCTATTGGGCAGAGTACGGTCAGGGCTATGCTGGCGTTTTCGGCGATTATGAAACTCCCTGCCGCGAGGTTGCAAAGCTTGACGGTATCACTTTCCTTTCTCACGTTGGTGAATATGTTTATCCCGATAAGGATTCGGCAGACCATGTCGGTAAGAAGATTGATGAGTATTATGTAAATAAGTTTGCAAGAATTTTCCTTGATAATCCCAATAATTCACTCGGTATGGGTATCAACAGCGCAACGGATGCACACACTCGCTGTGACCGTATCCTTTACGATCAGATTCTTCAGAAGACAATTCCAAACGGTGTTGTACCGTGGGGCAATACCTTTGCTGATTCTCACAATGAAACTTCACTCAACGATGCTTACACAATGAGCTGGATGCCGGAGCTCACACTCGATGCATTCCGCACCTGCCTTGAAAAAGGTCAGTTCTTCTCAATCTCTCACTTCTCAAACGGTGTTGAGCTCAACGGTATGGAAGAAATGCCCGGCTTTGTTGAGCAGGATGTTTATGACACAAGAGCTTATTGGCGTGACGATACTCCTCAGGTAAAGCGCATCACTGTTGATCAGGATGCTGACACAATCACAGTTGAGGGTATCAACGCAAACATCATCACATGGGTTTCCAACGGCAATGTTATCAAGCGCGAATCTATCGAGAACGGCAAGGCAACACTTGACCTTCACAACGATGAGCTTCTTGATACACCCTATATGTTTGTTCGTTTCTATCTTTCAGGTGATAACGGCATCTGCTATGCAAATCCGATGGTTCTCAACGTAGAGGGTGAGACATTCCCCGAGGTTGACGTGCCTTTCACAATCGACCTTCCCTTCTTCCTTCGCGGTCTCGTTACGGTTCTTGATGTTGCTGTTTTCAAGCTCAATCCTATAATCTGGATCTTCAAGTACTTTGCACTTGGTTACAATCCGCTTCCTCAGCTCTTTAAGCTTTACTGATAACAAATAACAAAGAAACAAGGCATCCGTCTTATGGCTGATGCCTTGTTTCTTTGTCTCTTTAGCAAAGACAAAACCCCCGGTTCTGCCGGGGGAGAAAAAAGTGCGAAGCTAAAACAAAATGCGCGAGCTCGAAGCCAGCGAAAAAGGAAGCGGTGAATTGTCAAGTAAGTGCAACACCATATCCGAAGAA
>JAGALQ010000047.1 GCA_017625095.1 Clostridia bacterium
AGGAATGGGAAATACTCTCGATGTGTTGGCACTGAATATTTCATAAATCTTGTTGTAACCCGGATTCTCCACACCATATGCATTGTCCCTGCCAAGCAGCTGAATGATGAGTCCGGTCAGATATTCCGAACCAGCACCAACAACAATTTGTTCGGAATCTACTGTCATTCCACGATATTCTCTGAGATATGAGGCAATTTCTTCACGCAGAATTGGTATTCCCTGATGATGACAGGCATTGAGCAGATCGGTACTCTGTTCGCTGAGCACCTCACGGGACAGCTTTGCCCATATGGAAAAGGGAAAATCTGAGGTATCAATACGGTTTGTACGGAAGTCATATTGGATTGGCGTGGTTTCGGGTATGCTTTCACTGATTTCCGAAGCCGAACTGACCTTATCAGTTTCTGCAATGCTTTCGACATAGAAACCACTTCCAGGTTTGGAGATGATATATCCCTCCGCAAGAAGCTGTGCATAGGCATTTTCAACGGTAATAATACTGATTTTTAAATGAGCCGACAATGCACGTTTTGAGGGGAGTTTTTCTCCGCAATTGATATTTCCTAATTCTATTTCTTGCTTTATTAAGTTGTAAAGCTGTATATAAAGCGGGATTTTGCTGTTTGTATTCAGATTACATGTAATCATATCATTACCGACCTTATAAAATATTTCAGAATCGAACATTGCGATAAAGTCGCTTCTGTGATATCATTATATCATACGAACTGAAAAAATACAAGCAGGAGGAAAAAATATGGAACGGAATCGTTATAAGCTTAATAAGGAACTTGCACAGATGCTCAAGGGCGGCGTTATTATGGATGTTACCACCCCTGAACAGGCGAAAATTGCAGAAGCAGCAGGTGCTTGTGCTGTAATGGCACTGGAGCGCATTCCAGCTGACATTCGTGCGGCAGGCGGCGTATCCCGTATGAGCGACCCGAAAATGATCAAGGGAATTCAGGATGCAGTTTCAATCCCTGTCATGGCAAAATGCAGAATCGGCCATTTTGCAGAAGCTCAGATTTTGCAGGCAATTGAAATCGACTATATTGATGAAAGCGAGGTACTGTCACCTGCGGATGATAAATTCCACATCAACAAGAGAAAATTTAATGTTCCCTTTGTATGTGGTGCAAAGGATTTGGGAGAGGCACTTCGTAGAATTAACGAAGGAGCTTCCATGATTCGTACAAAGGGTGAACCGGGCACAGGTGATATTGTGCAGGCAGTACGTCATATGCGTATGATGAACAGTGAAATCCGCAAAATTCAGTCTATGAGCGAAGATGAACTTTTCAACGAAGCAAAGGTGCTGCAGGTACCCTATGAACTGGTGCAGTATGTGCATGAAAACGGCCGAATCCCTGTGGTAAATTTTGCAGCAGGCGGTGTGGCAACACCTGCGGATGCTGCTCTGATGATGCAGCTTGGTGCAGAGGGCGTGTTTGTCGGTTCAGGTATCTTCAAGTCGGGCAATCCCGAAAAGAGAGCCGCTGCAATCGTCAAAGCTGTTACTAATTTTAACGATGCCAAAATGTTGGCAGAGCTTTCGGAGGATCTCGGCGAAGCAATGGTTGGTATCAATGAGGACGAAATCAGCCTGCTGATGGCAGAAAGAGGCAAGTAATGAAAATCGGCGTGCTTGCCCTGCAGGGAGCATTTATTGAACATGAAAAGAAACTCATAGAATGCGGTGCAGAGGCTTTTGAAATCAGGCAAAGACGCGATATTGAGCGTTCTTTTGACGGACTGATACTTCCGGGCGGAGAAAGTACTGTTATTGGAAAACTTCTTCATGAACTTGAACTCATGGAACCTGTTCGTGAAAGAATTATAGGTAATATGCCTGTCATGGGTACCTGTGCAGGGCTGATTCTTCTTGCGGAGCATATTGCTGCTGATGATACAGTCCATATCGGGACAATGGGTATTACAGCAAGACGAAATGCCTACGGCAGACAGCTTGGGAGCTTTCATACTACTGCTCAGTTTAAAGAAATCGGAGAAATCCCCATGACCTTTATCAGAGCACCGTATATCGAAGATGTATCGACAGCGGAAATTCTTGCTGAGGTTGACGGCAAGGCAGTAGCGGCACGGGAAAATAACCAGCTCGCCCTTGCCTTTCATCCTGAATTGGATGATTCAGTCGCTGTGCATGAGTATTTTTTGAAGATATAAAAACAGTGAGCGAAAGCAAAACGAGTTGATAGTGAGTGAACTTGATTTCCTACATAGAAATACAATCAGGCTTATACTTGCATAAACCTTTCCTTAATGCCGCCTTCACCGGCTAAACTCTGATGGACTTTTTTATAAGAGTTAAAATGAGCGGTAATACAGATTATGCATTACCGCTCATATTTCAGCTTTTATAAAGACTTGCCGTTTGCCAGTTCTGCAATGGTGATACCATCAAAATACTGATTGGTCAGACGATGAAACTCCGTCCACATGGAAAGTGTTTTACAGGTATCTTTCTTTTCGCAGACCTCGGCATTGCAGTCAAGGCAAGCAACAGGAGCGAGATTACCCTCGGTTAGCCTTAGAATTTCGCCTACGGTACATTCTTCGGGAACACGGCTCAGTCTGTAGCCGCCGCCTTTACCCTGAACTCCCTCAACCAGTCCATTTTTTACAAGAACGGGAAGTATTCTTTCAAGATATTTAAGAGAAATCTCCTGACGTGCCGCAACTTCCTTCATAGGTATATAGCCGTCAGTTTTATGTTCTGCAAGGTCAATCATCACACGCAGAGCGTATCTGCCTCTTGTTGAAATCATCATATCAAACACCTCCCGTTTATTGTATCAAAAATATGTGGAATTGTCAATTACTCAGAAAAAGTGGTGTTGACAGATATCTGTCCCCCGTGTCTGGAAGCAGAACAACAATGTTTTTACCCTCATTTTCAGAACGATTTGCAAGTTCAATTGCCACATAAGTTGCCGCACCAGAAGAAATTCCCACAAGTACACCCTCGCTCTTGCCGATAAGTCTGCCTGTTTCAAAAGCGTCCTCATTTGAAACGGTGATAATTTCATCGTAGATTTTCGTGTTAAGCACGTCAGGAACAAAGCCTGCTCCGATACCCTGGATTTTGTGTGCGCCTGCAACACCTGTCGAAAGAACAGCAGAAGATTCGGGCTCAACCGCAACAATTTTTATGTTCGGGTTCTTCGATTTAAGATACTCGCCCACACCTGTTATAGTTCCGCCTGTGCCAACACCTGCAACGAAGATGTCAACCTTTCCGTCGGTATCCTCCCAGATTTCGGGGCCTGTTGTCAAGATGTGAGCTTTTGGATTTGCAGGATTTGTAAACTGTGACGGAATAAAGCTGTGTGGAATTTCCTTTGCAAGCTCCTCTGCCTTTGCAATTGCGCCCTTCATTCCTTTTGCACCCTCGGTGAGAACAAGCTCAGCACCGTAAGCCTTCATAAGCTGTCTGCGTTCAACAGACATTGTTTCGGGCATTACGATGATTATGCGATAACCTCTTGCCGCCGCAACTGCCGCAAGACCGATACCTGTATTGCCCGAAGTCGGCTCGATAATTACCGAGTCGGGAGTAAGTTTTCCACTTTTTTCTGCATCATCAATCATAGCCTTTGCAATTCTGTCCTTTACAGAACCTGCAGGGTTGAAGTATTCAAGCTTTGCGAGAATCTTCGCTTTAAGTCCGAGATTATTTTCAATATGTGTAAGTTCAAGGAGTGGTGTTCTGCCGATAAGCTGGTCAGCTGATGTGTATATGTTTGACATAATAATTATCTCCTTTCAAATATCAGTTATTTACTGCCGCAAAACCGTTTTCAAGGTCTGCGATAATATCATCAATATGTTCCGTGCCGATTGAAAGACGGATTGTGTTTGGCTTGATGTCCTGTTCCAAAAGCTCCTCCGCACTCAATTGACTGTGAGTTGTTGTTGCGGGGTGAATTACAAGGGATTTTGCGTCGGCAACGTTTGCAAGCAGCGAGAAAATCTGCAAGTTGTCAATAAACTTGTGTGCTTCTTTTACGCCGCCCCTGATTTCAAAGGTGAAGATTGAACCGCCGCCGTTGGGAAAATATTTTTCGTACAACTCGTGGTCAGGATGTTCTGCAAGGGATGGATGATTAACCTTTTCAACCTGCGGATGTTTTTTCAGGAACTCTACAACCTTCTTCGTGTTTTCAGCGTGTCTGTCAAGGCGGAGGGAAAGTGTTTCAACACCCTGTAAAAGCAGGAATGCGTTGAACGGAGAAATTGTTGCGCCCGTGTCACGGAGCAGAATTGCACGGATATATGTGACAAATGCTGTCGCACCTGCCGCCTTTGTAAAAGATACGCCGTGATAGCTTGGGTTCGGAGCAGCGATTGCAGGATAGTTTCCGCTTGCTTCCCAATCGAATTTGCCGGAATCAACGATGATACCGCCGAGAGTTGTTCCGTGACCGCCGATAAATTTTGTTGCGGAGTGAACA
>JAGALQ010000048.1 GCA_017625095.1 Clostridia bacterium
AGATAGGTGTATTACCTGTTTACGGGTAGCAGTGCATATAGATGCAATAATAATTCTTTGTGGCCCCTTTTAGGGGCTGAGCCGGTATTAACCCCTTATAGGGGTGGAGCAAACCACCGGTTCAACCGGTGGCTTTGATTTACGGTTTCCAGATGATCC
This sequence comes from Clostridia bacterium, assembly GCA_017625095.1. Lineage (GTDB taxonomy): Bacteria > Bacillota > Clostridia > Oscillospirales > Acutalibacteraceae > UBA8612. The sequence continues at coordinate 160 of JAGALQ010000048.1, forward strand.
AGAGTAAGACATAACCTGTTATGACGGCTGCGAGAGTGAACGGCACACCGTACTTCATAAACGTTGTTGCCTTTACTTCGTGACCTTCCTTGCGGAGTATACCGATACCTGCGATGTTTGCGCTCGCACCGATTGGTGTGAGGTTGCCGCCGAGGGTTGCGCCGCAGAGCAGACCGTAGTAGAGCAGCGTCGGATCAATACCGACACCTTCAGCAATTACGGGAACGATTGAGAGCATTGTTGCTGTGTAGGGAATGTTGTCAATGAAAGCGGAAAGGATGACCGACATCCACACGATAATTGTGTAAACAACAAAGGGTGAACCGCCGCCGAGGTTTTTGATTGCCTGGCCGATAACGTCGATGACGCCTGCGTTGCTGATACCGCCGATGACAACGAAAAGACCTGCGAGAAGAACGATTGTGTAGTAGTCAATTTCTTTGAATGCGTTTTTGACGATTGCTTTGTTCTTTTTTATAAACAGCTCGCGGATTATACCGACGAGGAAGAATGCGATACAGATTATGCCGTTTGTAATGTCAGGTTTGTAGAACTGACCTTCTGCAGCTGCATCCTTATAGGGAATGAAAGATACGGCGATAAGTGCCGCAACAGTGCCGACAAGAAGGAAGGTCGGGAATTTATCTTCAACCTTTGTGCGTGTGTTGAAGGTGATTTTGCTCTTCTCTTTGCGGAACATAGCCAGTATAATAAGTGCGCTTACAAGTGCACCTGCCTCAACAACCCAGAACATACCGGGTCTGCCGCTGTCTACAAAGAAATCGGAAAAGTCGAGGTTTGCCTGCTTTGCCAGGAGGATTGAAGTTGTGTCACCTACAAGCGTTGCTGCACCCTGAAGGTTGGATGATACGGCAATGCAGATAATTGACGGAACGGGCGATATGTTTATCTTTTTGCAGAACGCAAGGGCAACAGGTGCTATCATAAGCACGGTTGCTACGTTGTCGACAAAAGCAGAAACAATGCCGGCAAAAAGTGAAAGCGCAACAATTGTCCACTTGACATTCGGCATTTTTGATATAAGAATATCGGACATAAGCTGAGGCATTTTGGACTCAATGAACAGATAAACCGTGCCCATTGTGCCCGCAATCATCATAATTACGTTCCAGTCAATTTCGGCAAAAGCCTGAATTATGCCAAAAGAAAAGGGCGTTCCGTCTGAAAGCATAAAGAATGAAGCACCGGGATTGAAGCTTGATGTTATGCCGAGGATGACGAAAATCACTGCCGAGCAGACCGTGACGTAAGGTCTGATCTTCTGGAATGCCATCATCAGTATGTAGGTTACCGCGAAAAGAACAAGGGCGGTGATGGTAATGGGACTCATGTTGTTTCCTCCGTAAACAGCGCAGCAGAGCCCGTCAAAAAAATAAGCAGAACCCTTGAAGTCAAGGATTCTGCCTCATAATCGGAATTTACACCGCAAGTGTATATTGACCAATTACAATCCAAAATAAATAGAACACGCTGAGTGTTCTATGACAGACTCCACCACTCATTTTGATTGTGTGGTCATTATACTCCTTAATATTATGCTTGTCAACAACAAAATTAAACCGTAATTATTTGCTATTCGTGGTTTTTGATTTTAAGAAGTGCACCTTTTTCGAGCCGTGATACCTGAGCCTGCGATATGCCGATTTCCTCCGCAACTTCTATCTGTGTCAGACCTCTCATGAATCTCAGTCCGAGAATACGTTTTTCTCTGTCTGACAGATCTTCGATTGACTGGCGCATCAGTATTTCGTCAATCCAGCCTTCGTCTGAACCTCCGTCACCTATCTGATCCATCACATAGATTGTGTCGCCGCCGTCGTTGTATACCGGCTCATAAAGCGAAACGGGATCGACAATTGCCTCAAGTGCGATCACCACATCCTCTTTTTTCAGATTCATTTCATCGGCAATTTCTGTTATTGTCGGCTCTCTGCCGAGTCGGCTTGTCAGCACTTCCTTTGCCTGAATTGTGTGGTAAGCAGTGTCGCGCATTGAGCGGCTTACCCTTATGGGGTTGTTGTCGCGCAGATATCTTCGTATTTCGCCTGCAATCATCGGAACGGCATAGGTTGAAAAACGCACCTGCTGATTGATATCAAAGTTATCAATTGATTTGATAAGTCCGATGCATCCCACCTGAAAAAGGTCGTCCATATTTTCGTTTCTGTTTGCAAAACGCTGAATAACGCTGAGCACAAGCCTCAGGTTGCCGCTTACAAGCTCCTCACGTGCTCTTTTGTCTCCGCTTTTTGTTTTTTCGAGAAGTGCACGCTTTTCACTTTCTTTGAGCACCTTCAGTTTTGCCGTGTTCACTCCGCAGATTTCAACTTTATTAAACTGCATTTTCCCGATACCCTCCTTGTTTATGTTGAGAGTATGGACAGCATAAATAGATATAATACCGATACGGAATATGGAAATTTTTTAAAACCGATTGACCGACAGCGCATTAAACATTATAATATTTATTATTCATTAGTGTTTGAGGATGGTGTGTTTATGCTTTACATTGGTATAGACCTCGGCACCTCTGCCGTGAAGCTGCTGCTTGTGAATGAATGCGGCGATATTCTCGGCGAGGTTTCAAAGGATTATCCTGTTTTCTATCCGCGGTCCGGTTGGTCGGAGCAGAACCCTGCCGATTGGTGGGAGGCTGTCAGAAACGGTATTACAGAGCTTACGGCTGATGTCGATAAACTTCAGATTGCAGGCATAGGCGCAGGCGGTCAGATGCACGGTCTTGTCGTGCTTGATGAAAATGATGAGGTTATTCGTCCCGCAATACTCTGGAATGACGGCAGGACACACAGACAGGTTGACTATCTCAACGGTGAAATCGGCAAATCCGTGCTCAGCGAAAACACTGCAAATATTGCTTTTGCAGGTTTCACTGCGCCGAAGATTCTCTGGATGAGAGATAACGAGCCTGAGCTGTTTGCAAGAATCAAAAAGATAATGCTTCCTAAGGATTATATCAATTATAAACTCACAGGTGTTCATTCGTGCGATTATTCCGATGCTTCGGGTATGCTTCTGCTTGACGTTAAAAACAAATGCTGGTCACAGAAAATGCTTGAGATATGTTCGGTGAAAGAAGAGCAGATGCCATCGCTTTATGAGAGCAGTGACGTTATCGGTACTGTCAAGCCTGATGTTGCGGCAGAACTTGGCTTGAGTGAAAACGTAAAAGTTGTTGCAGGCGCAGGCGATAATGCCGCCGCGGCAATCGGCACAGGCACGGTAGGCAACGGCAAGTGCAATATTTCTCTCGGCACGTCGGGTACGGTGTTTATTTCAAGCAGTAATTTCGGTGTTGACCCGAACAATGCGCTTCACGCCTTTGCTCACGCAGACGGCTGTTATCACCTTATGGGCTGTATGCTCTCTGCCGCCTCGTGCAATAAGTGGTTTATGGAGGATATACTGCACGATGACGATTATAAATCTAACCAGGAGCCTATAACCTATTCAAAGCTCGGCAGAAACAACGTTTATTTCCTGCCTTATCTTATGGGTGAGCGCAGCCCGATAAACGATACGAATGCACGCGGAACGTTCCTCGGTATGAGTATGGATACAACAAGGGCAGATATGCTTCAGGCTGTGTTTGAGGGTGTTGCTTTTGCAATACGTGACAGCTTTGAGGTTGCAAAGAAGCTCGGTATTGAGATAAAAGCAAGCAATATCTGCGGCGGCGGTGCAAAGAGTGCACTCTGGAAGAAGATAATGGCAAACGTGCTCGGTATTCAGCTCAATACCGTTAAAACAGAGCAGGGCCCCGGCTACGGCGGCGCAATCCTCGCGATGGTCGGCTGCGGCGAGTTTGAATCCGTCGGTCAGGCTTGTGAAAGCCTTGTTGAGATATCCGACACGGTTTATCCCGACAGTGAGCTGACAGAGCTTTATAACAAAAAATATGAAACCTTCAGGCAGATTTATCCGTCGCTTAAGTCGGTGTTTGCAGGTTTGAATTAAGGAGAATAAAAATATGAGTGAGATTTTCGCTAACATTTCAAAAATCGCTTATGAGGGTGCAAAGAGCACAAATCCCCTCGCTTTCAAGTTCTACGATGCTGAAAAAACGGTTATGGGTAAGCCTATGAAGGATTATCTTCCTTTTGCTATGGCTTGGTGGCACAACCTCGGTGCGGCAGGCACGGATATGTTCGGCAGAGATACGGCTGACAAATCTTTCGGTGCCGATGAGAAGGGCACTATGGAGCACGCAAAGGCAAAGGTTGATGCAGGCTTTGAGTTTATGAGCAAGCTCGGTGTAGAATATTTCTGTTTCCACGATGTTGACCTTGTGCCCGAGGCAGATGATATCAACGTCACAAACGCAAGACTTGACGAAATCACCGACTATATGCTTGAGAAGATGAATGAGACGGGCATCAAGTGCCTTTGGGGCACAGCCAATATGTTCTCAAATCCGCGCTTTATGAACGGCGCAGGCAGCACAAACTCCGCAGAGGTTTACTGCTTTGCAGCTGCTCAGATCAAAAAAGCTCTCGATCTGACTGTCAAGCTCGGCGGTAAGGGCTACGTTTTCTGGGGCGGCAGAGAAGGTTACGAAACTCTTCTCAATACAGATATGAAATTTGAGCAGGAGAATATTGCACGCCTTATGCGTATGGCTGTCGATTACGGCAGGAAGATAGGCTTCACGGGCGATTTCTATATCGAGCCCAAGCCGAAGGAGCCTATGAAGCATCAGTATGATTTTGATGCCGCAACCGCAATCGGTTTCCTGCGTCAGTACGGTCTTGATAAAGATTTCAAGATGAATATTGAGGCTAACCACGCAACCCTTGCAGGTCACACATTCCAGCACGAGCTTCGTGTTTCGGCCATCAACGGTATGCTCGGCAGCATCGATGCAAACCAGGGTGACTACCTTCTCGGCTGGGATACGGATGAATTTCCCTTTGACGTATACGAGGCAACAATGTGTATGTACGAGGTTATTAAGGCAGGCGGTCTGACAGGCGGCTTCAATTTCGATGCCAAGTGCCGCAGACCCAGCAACACATACGAGGATATGTTTGAAAGCTACATCCTCGGTATGGATACATTTGCACTCGGTCTTATCAAGGCTGCACAGCTTATTGAGGATGGCAGACTTAACAACTTTGTCAAAGATAAGTACGCAAGCTTCAATGCCGGTATCGGTGCAAAGATCGTTGCAGGTGAAACCACACTTGAGGAGCTTGCAGCCTATGCGGCTGACCTGAAGGGTACCGATATCCCCATGTCGGGCAAGCAGGAGCGCCTTGAGGGTATTGTCAACAGCATTCTCTTCGGATAATAAAACATTTGTTAAGGCAGGCGTCGTTGGGATGCCTGCCTTTTTTGCTTTGAATTGGCGGTAAAATAAGGCTTTTGTAAAAAATAATGGTAAAAAACCCTTGACATTCCGCGATTTCGGATATATTATAGGTATAGTTTAGCACTCAAAACAACTGAGTGCTAAAATTAGCACAAGCAGAAAGGGGACGGAACAGACGATGGATATGACCGAACGCAAGCAGAAAATTCTTGCCGCTGTAGTTGAGAGCTATATCCGCACGGGCGAGCCTGTCGGCTCAAAGAATCTTCTTACCGAGCTTGACTTTTCCGTTTCATCTGCAACAATCCGTAACGAGATGGCGGACCTTGCCGATATGGGCTACCTTGAGCAGCCTCACACCTCAGCTGGCCGTGTGCCGACAACTCTCGGATACCGCTACTATATCGACAAGCTGATGAATAAGATGGAGCTTAACGAGGCGGATTGCAAGAGCATCACCAAAACGGTTTCATCCGGCAGCGGTGACCCGGAGCAGCTGCTTGAAAAAGCAGGCGAGGTTATCGCAAAGCTCACAAACTGCGCCGCAATAACGACTCTGCCTTCAGGGGACAGAGCAACGGTGCGCAGGGCAGAAATTGTTCCGGTGAGCAACCGCACGGCAATGATCGTTCTTCTCACCTCGGCAGGCACGCTCAAAAGTAAGGCTTGCCGCAGCGATATGCCGATAACTCAGCAGACGGTTGAACGTTTTTACAGCGTGTGTGCGTCTCACTTTATCGGAAAGCCGCTTGAAGATATCGGCACGGTAATGCTCCAGACTCTTGTTGCTTCGCTCGGCGAGTTTGCACTTGAGATGTCACCCTTCTTCGTGGCTCTTGCAGACCTTGCGGAGGATGCTCTCAGGTCAGATGTTCTTCTCGAGGGTCAGGCAAACCTCTTCAACCACAGAGAGCTCGACGGCAATGTAATTGAGCTGATGGAGTTTTTACGCAAGGGTGACCCGATTGCAAAGCTCATAGCAAGAGGCACTGACGATGTCGATATAAGAATCGGCACAGAAAACGAATACAAACAGCTGGCAAACTCAAGTGTCATAATTTCTCATTATGACATCAACGGTGAGCGGTCGGGTGCACTCGGTATAATCGGTCCGACCCGTCTTAACTATGCCAAGCTGATTCCGTATATGCAGTTTGTTTCGGGTCTTGTAGGCAAAATACTTACCGAAACACTGGAAGAATAACAGGAAGGAAGGTTAAAAATGGAAGAAAAAGAAAAGGTAAATGCAGCAGAAGAAAAATAAGAAAAAAAGGAAAAAAAAGCGAAGAAAAAGGCAGATAAGACAGCTGAGCTTCAGGCAGAGCTTGAAGAGCAGAAGAATCAGTATCTCCGCCTTGCGGCAGAGTATGACAACTACCGCAAGCGCACACAGCGTGAGAAGGATGCACTCAACGGTGATATCAAAGCTTACATCATCGGCGAGATTCTTCCCGTTATCGACAATTTCGAGCGTGCTTCTTCAAACGCCGCTGCAGACTACGAAACCTACAAAAAGGGCATTGAGATGATATTCACTCAGTTTGCGGATATCTTCAAAAAGCTCGGTGTTGAGGCTTTCGGTGAGGTAGGCGAGCCGTTTGACCCGATGATGCACAACGCAGTAATGCACATTGACAGCGAAGATTTTGAAGAGAGCGTTGTAGCTCAGGTTTTCGCAAAGGGCTATAAGCTCGGCGACAAGATAATCCGTTGCGCAACCGTACAGGTAGCCAACTAAATAAAGTTTATAAATATTTTCACAATATATTTAAAAGGAGTAATTAATTATGGCAAAAGTAATCGGTATTGATCTTGGTACCACAAACTCATGTGTAGCAGTTATTGAGGGCGGCGAGCCTGTAGTTATCGCAAACGCTGAAGGCGCACGTACAACACCCTCTGTTGTTGCATTCAGCAAGGATGGCGAGAGAATGGTTGGTCAGGTTGCAAAGCGTCAGGCTATCACAAACCCCGACCGTACGATATCTTCAATCAAGCGCCAGATGGGCACTGATTTCGGTGTTAAGATTGATGACAAGCGTTTCACACCTCAGGAGATTTCCGCAATGGTTCTCCAGAAGCTCAAGGCTGATGCAGAGGCATATCTCGGCGATAAGGTAACAGAGGCTGTTATCACCGTTCCCGCATACTTCACAGACGCACAGCGTCAGGCAACAAAGGATGCAGGCCGCATTGCAGGTCTTGAGGTAAAGAGAATCATCAACGAGCCCACAGCTGCTGCTCTCGCTTACGGTATCGATAAGGAGAACGACCAGAAGGTTATGGTTTATGACCTTGGCGGCGGTACATTCGACGTTTCCATCATCGAGATGGGCGACGGTGTTCAGGAGGTTCTTGCAACAGCAGGTAACAACCGTCTCGGCGGTGACGATTTCGACCAGAGAATTATTGACTGGCTTGCAGACGGCTTCAAAGCTGAGCAGGGCATTGACCTTCGCGGTGACAAGATGGCAATGCAGAGACTCAAGGAAGCTGCAGAAAAGGCTAAGATTGAGCTTTCAGGTGTTACAACTTCTTCTATCAGCCTTCCCTTCATCACAGCTGATGCAACAGGTCCCAAGCACCTTGAGACAACACTCACACGTGCAAAGTTCAACGAGATGACAGCAGACCTTGTTGAGGCTACAATGAATCCCGTTCGTCAGGCTATTTCCGACTCAGGTCTCAGTGTCGGCGAGATTGATAAGGTTCTTATGGTAGGCGGTTCTTCAAGAATTCCCGCTGTTCAGGAAGCTGTTCAGAAGTATCTCGGCAAAGAGCCCTTCAAGGGCATCAATCCCGATGAGTGTGTTGCTATCGGCGCTGCTCTTCAGGCAGGTGTTCTCGGCGGCGAAGTAAAGGGTATGCTTCTTCTTGACGTTACACCCCTTTCACTCGGTATCGAGACAATGGGCGGCATCAACACAAGAATCATCGAGCGTAACACAACTATCCCCGTAAAGAAGAGCCAGATCTTCTCAACTGCAGCTGACAATCAGCCCTCTGTTGAGGTTCACGTTCTTCAGGGTGAAAGAGAATTTGCAAGAGACAACAAGACCCTCGGTATTTTCCACCTTGACGGTATTATGCCCGCTCCCCGCGGCATTCCTCAGATCGAGGTAACCTTCGATATCGACGCTAACGGTATCGTTCACGTATCCGCAAAGGATCTTGGCACAAACAAGGAGCAGTCAATCTCCATCACAGCTTCCTCCAATATGTCCAAAGATGACATTGAGAAGGCTGTTAACGAGGCTGCACGCTTCGCAGAGGAAGACAAGAAGCGCCGTGAGGAAGTTGACACACGCAACAATGCTGACCAGATGGTTTACCAGAGCGAGAAGCTCGTCAGCGAAAACGGCGACAAGATTTCCGAGCAGGAGAAGACAGACATCAACGGTAAGATTGATGCTCTCAAGGAAGCTCTCAAGGGCGATGATATCAACCTTATCAAGTCCCGTCAGGAAGAGCTCACAAAGGTGCTCAACGACATTTCCGTACGCCTTTATCAGGAGGCTGCAGCAGCACAGCAGGCAGCTCAGGGCGGTGCAGACCCCTCACAGGGTGCAGCTCCCGGCGGCAATGAAGGCTACTATGATGCACCCTTCACAGATGTAACAGACGAAAACTAATTTATTCAGCAATGAGGGGCGGAGTTTTCGTCCCTCATTGAGCGGTTTATGAAAGAGGAAATACCTTGGCAGATAAACGTGATTATTATGAAGTGCTCGGTGTCAGTAAGACAGCGAGCGATGATGAAATAAAAAAAGCATACCGCAAAAAGGCTAAAGAGTATCACCCCGACCTTCATCCGGGTGATAAGGAAGCCGAGGACAAATTCAAGGAAGCAAACGAAGCTTACGAGGTGCTTTCCGACCCCGATAAGAAGTCAAAGTACGACCGCTTCGGTCATGCAGGCGTTGACCCCAACTATGGTGCAGGCGGCCCCGGTGGCGGTTTTGGCGGCGGCTTCGGCGGAATGGATTTTGACCTGGGTGACATTTTCGGCAGCTTTTTCGGCGGCGGCTTCGGCGGTGGCAGACAGGCTAACCCCAATGCACCGCGCAGGGGCAGCGATACGCAGGCGCGTATAACCCTTTCGTTTGAAGAGGCTGCAAAGGGCTGCAAAAAGAAGGTCGAATTCCACCGTGTAGAAATCTGTTCAGAGTGTCACGGCAGCGGTGCTGCGGCAGGTACTTCACCTGAAACCTGTCCCGAATGTCACGGCAGAGGTCAGGTCAACGTTCAGCAGCGCACACCCTTCGGTGTTATACAGACTTCAAAATCCTGTTCACGCTGCGGCGGTAACGGTAAGATAATCAAAACACCGTGCTCAAAGTGTCACGGCAAGGGTGCAATCAACAAAAAGGTTGCAATTGATGTAGACGTGCCGGCAGGTATCGACGACCGTCAGGTTCTCAACGTCAGCGGTCAGGGTAACAGCGGCGCAAACGGCGGACCTTCGGGCAATCTGCACGTAACAGTTTTTGTTCGTCCTCATCCGTTCTTTGAGCGTGACGGCTATGATGTCTGGTGCGAGGTTACAATCAGCTTTGCTCAGGCAGCGCTCGGCGATACGATTGAGGTGCCCACGCTTGACGGTAAGGTGCGATTTGATATTCCTGCAGGTACTCAGCCCGGCAACGTTACAAGGCTAAAGGGCAGAGGTATACAGTCGGTCAACGGCAGAGGTAAGGGCGATCAGTTTGTGCGCGTTGTTGTTAACGTGCCCAAGAATCTTACTGCACGCCAGAAGGAGATTCTCCGTGAGTTTGACGCTGAGTTTGGCTCGAAATCAACTCTTGGCGATAGCGAAGAGAAGAAAGGCTTTTTCGGTAAGAAGAAAAAATGATTGATACCGTAATATTTGACCTTGACGGAACGCTGCTCAATACGCTCGATGACCTGGCAGACAGTGTTAACTATGCGCTGTCATCACTCGGTTATCCCGTGCGTACTGTTGACGAAGTTCGTATGATGGTTGGTAACAGCGTGGTTTACCTGATTGAAAAGGCATTGCCCGAGGGTACGGATAAATCACAGTTTGACCGCTGTCTTTCAATCTTCGAGACACATTATAAAGAAAATATGCGCAACAAAACCGCACCGTATGACTCGGTTATGCAGATGCTGTCCGATGTTAAGGCTTTGGGATATAAGATGGCTGTTGTTTCCAACAAACCCGACGTGTTCACAAAAGAACTTGTGAATGAACTCTTCGGAGAATATATCCCGTTTGCAATCGGCAGAAGCGACGATATTCCGCGAAAGCCTGCACCCGATATGGTGTTTTACGCTATGGATAAGCTCGGAAGTGACAAAACCACAACGGTTTATGTCGGTGACAGTGAGGTTGACGTGGTAACCTCAAAGAATGCAGGCTTGCCGTGCGTCGGCTGTCTGTGGGGCTTCCGCGACAGAGAAACGCTTGAGAATGAAGGCGCGGATTATCTGATTTCTTCACCATCGGAGCTTATTGAAATATTAAAACATATATAAAAAAGGCACTTACCGTGAGGTAAATGCTCAGCTTGTCGAAAAATTATTTTTTGGCAAGCTGTGAGACTTCGAAAAAGGTGACGGGATGCCGTGTTCTTTGCCTCGAAGCTGTACAAAGGTACCGCGAGAGGGCAAAAACACGGCAAACGTACTAAAGTCTTATATAATAAATATGAAAACCAGGAAGATTTGTTTGAAATCTTCCTGGCTTTTTGCTTTGTTTTGTAGAACGGTCAAAATCGTTCTATGAATTATTTGTGTTCTCGGTGACTTTTTCGACAGTCAAAGTACTTACCGTGAGGTAAGTGCTTTCTTTTATACCGTTATATCGTTTTGAATTGAGCTGAATATTGTTGCGCCGATTCCGTCGATTCTCATCAGGTCTTTTGTGGTTACAAACATACCGTTCTTTGTGCGGAAGTCAATTATCTGCTGTGCTCTTACTTCACCTATACCTTTGAGCTTCATAAGCGTTTCCTTGTCAGCGGTGTTGATGTTGATAAGAGATTCGTTGCGCGATTCGGAAATAACCCTGACGGATACAACCTGCGGCTTGTTAACTTCCTCGTTAACCGCATGGACGAATACAGCGACAGCAGTTATGATAAGACACAGAAAGACCAGCGTGCGTACGGAAGAATCCTTCATTTATGCTGTTGCAATCTCTATTGAGTTGATAATAACGTCTTCGACGGGTTTGTCGCCTCTGCCTGTCTTTACATTTGCGATTGCGTCAACAACGTCCATTCCTTCGTAAACCTGACCGAAAACGGTGTGCTTGAAATCAAGCCAGGGTGTGCCTCCGACAGCCTTGTAGTTTTCAACTGTCTCTGCGGGGAAACCTCTGTCGCCAAGCATAGACATCTGCTGAATTAAACCGGGGTCAACCTCCTGAGCCTGAACGATGAAGAACTGGCTGCCGTTTGTACCGGGGCCTGCGTTTGCCATGGAGAGTGCACCTCTGAGGTTGTGAAGGTCAACACAGAATTCGTCCTCAAATCTCTTGCCCCAGATGCTTTCACCGCCGCAACCGGTGCCCTCGGGATCGCCGCCCTGTATCATAAAGTCCTTGATAACACGGTGGAAGATAAGGCCGTCATAGTAGCCGTTTTTTGAATGCGTTGTGAAGTTTTCAACTGTTTTGGGTGCAAGCTCTGCGAAAAGGCGGATTTTGATGTCACCCACATTTGTTTTCATTGTTGCGATTGTTTCACCGCTGATGGGTTTGTCGAGCTGATTGATCATTTTATGTTTCTCCTTACTGTGCAAATGCATTATATGTGTAGAATACGAGTCTTACGTTGCTGTCTTCGGGGAGATTATTCTCCTCGTAATATTTATCACCGTACCACTGTGCGGCAATGTAGACACCGCGGCGGTTGCCGATCCATGAAGCGTTGTGTGTGCCGTTTTCAAGTTTTTTGGGGAGCATATCTTCTGTTTTTATTGTGCTGAGGAGTGATTCTTTGTATACTGAGAAGCCTGCTTTTTCAAGCTCAGCGATATACTTGCAGAAGTCGTCGTAATCCATTTCGTCTGCAAAGAATGTATAGGTGTAGCCTTTATCGTTTTTATCTTCTTTGTAGAATGTGATGTTTTCACCTACAGATGGAATATCCTTGAAAAATGCATTGTTCGGCCAGTTTAACGGAGCCGTTGTTTCTATTGATTCGTTTGCAGTGTTGTTGTTTGTCGGCTTTTTTGAGCAGGCAGCAAGAGAAACTACCGCCACGATTGCAAGAATAGTACAGAGAAGTTTTTTCATATATATCCTACCTTTATAATAATATTAAATCAATTATAAAACTATATTGAATCTTTTTCAAGAGATACTTATGCTTTTTTGAAAAAAGACTTGAAAAAAATTAAACACTCTATTATAATATAGTCCGTTAACTTAATATTTGCTGGTGTGGCTCAATGGCAGAGCAGCTCATTCGTAATGAGCAGGTTGCAGGTTCGATTCCCGTCACCAGCTCCAGAAAATAAAAACCTCTTTGTCAACCGACAAAGGGGTTTTTATTTTCAACTAAATCCGACATTGTCGGGCAAAAGGACGGATTCGATTTCATCTGCGAAGCAGATTTCATCCGTATATCAATCGGATTTCATCGCGCTCTGCGCGATTTCATTGAAAAAACTGATTTTTGGTAGTATAATTAATATAAAGAGGTGATTTCAATGGCAGAAAACAAACTTGCTGATATGTCAACAGATTTTGTGATCCGAATATTGAAACTTACCGATGGTATCAAAGGTCACTATTCTTTAGCCAATCAACTGGAGAGAAGCGGGACAAGTATTGGTGCAAATATCCGGGAAGCGAAATATGCTCACAGTCGTCCTGATTTTATCGCCAAACTGCAAATAGCATTAAAAGAATGCTACGAAACTGAATATTGGATAGAAATTGCGCAAAAATCAGGGTTGCTTTCTGATGATGTTTCTAAAACGAATCTACATGATTGCGGATCAATTCGAAGGATGCTCATTTCTTCTATCAACACTGCAAAAGGAAAAATAAAATGATACAGTTAAAAACTAAGATTGAGCAAATATATATTGAGCCCGAAAAAAGAATACTTGTAACCAGTGATATTCATGGCTGTTTATCATATTTCAAAAACATTTTGAAGAAAGCATCTTTTTCTGATGATGATATCTTATTTATAGTGGGAGATATTATTGAAAAAGGTCCCGAAAACTTGGCTGCATTACGGTATGTTATGGAGCTTTACAAGCGTGGAAATGTTGTTGCGCTTATAGGAAATGTAGATGCTTACCGCATAAAACTGATTCAGAATTTAAACGAAGAAAATGCAAACGAATTTTTTAACTATATTGTTAGTTTGAAGGAATGGATCGGAACCAGCTTTTATCAGGAACTGGCTGCTGAATGCGGTTACACTTTAGAATCGCCGAATGATGTTTTAGCAGCAAAATCGGATGTGCTGTCTCACTTTGAAGAAGAATTCAGATTTATTGCGGAACTTCCGACTGTTGTTGAAACGCAGAATTTTGTGTTTGTTCATGGCGGACTACGCAAAAAGAATGTTTGGGAAAATGCTGATAAAAGCGTGTTGGAATTGACAAAATACGATGCTTTTGCAGAAAAAACCCCTTTTATATTTGACAAATATGTAATTGCAGGACATTGGCCGGTGACGTTGTACAGTACCTCGATACAACAGTTTAATCCGGTCATAAATAAAGATAAGAGGATTATTTCATTGGACGGCGGTTGCGGTATAAAAAAAGACGGTCAATTGAATCTTCTTATTATTCCTGACATAAATTCTTCTGTTGATTCGATATCTCATATAAGCTACGATGAGTTACCTTTAATTACAGCGTTGGATGATCAGGAAGCAAGCAAAGATTCTGTTTCGATTTCGTGGGCAGACAGGAAAATCAGAACCATTAAAAAAGGTGAAGAGTTTTCTTTGGTTGAGCATATAAGCAGCGGAAGACAAATTCAAATACCAAATACGCACTTGAAATCTGAATCGGAATGTTATGATTATTCCGATTATATGCTTGCTGTACAAAAGGGGGATTTTTTATCCCTTCTTTCCGAACATTCAAATGGCTGTATTGTCAAAAAGAACGGAGTTGTCGGTTGGTATAACGGAGCTTACAACTAAGCTTTGCTTGACAAACATTATTTTTTGGACTATAATCACCATCGACAACAGAAAATGCCGAAGGGGTGCTGATGTTATCGGCTGAGATTCGGGCTTGAGCCCGTAACCCTTGAACCTGATCCGGGTAATGCCGGCGTAGGAATTTTAAGAGTTGCAGCAGTTTTTTAATTCGCCAACAGGAGAAATTCCTCTTGGCGTTTTTTGTTGCAATTTTTTTATTGGAAGGTGTTGACGGATATGTCGACCAACAGTCTCACTCGCACGGAAAAAACAAAAAGACTTGCACTAAGCGGTGTTATGCTCGCCCTTGCAACGGTGCTCTCATTCGTCAAGGTTTTTGAATGGCCTTTCGGCGGCAGTATAACAGCGTGTTCAATGCTGCCTGTTGCTATGCTTGGCTACACCTACGGAATGAAATGGGGTCTGCTCAGCGGACTTGTTCACGGAATTCTTCAGGCTGTACTCGGTGCTGCAGTGAGCCAGGCTTTTGCAGGTCAGGGCGCAGCAAGCGTTGCAGCAATACTCGCAATCGACTATCTTTTTGCGTTCAGCGTTACGGGTCTTTCGGGTATATTCAAAAACAGAATCTCAAACCATACCGTTTCTTTTGCGCTTGGCACTGCGTTTGCAATCTTTCTGAGGTATATCGCACATATCGTATCTGGATATATATTCTTCAGGTCATACGCAGGGTGGTTCTTCAGCGACTTTATGGCAAACAGCTTTTCTGCAATGCTGACCGAAAAGTGCAGTCCGTCACTGCTCGGATTTTTGTATTCGGTTATCTACAATGCCGCATATATGCTGCCTGAGCTGGTTATAACATCATTTGCCGCGGCACTTGTAATTGCGTTTATCGGACCTGTAAGAAAAGAAATGATACGACTTGACACACGTAAAAAATAATAATAGACAAAAGACATCTTCTGTGATATAATAACTAAGATTATATATCTATTACGGAAGGAGTGCGTGGCGGTAATGTGCGCCGCGCGAGAATAAATATGCTTGATATAAAAGAAGCTCTCGGCAAAATCTATGCCGCTGTTGAGCCCACAATGAAGCAGGCAGGTATGTCTGTTGTATTCCCCGAAGGTATCGAAAAGGGTGAAGCACCCGTCGCAAAGGGTGACAACGGTGTAGGTTACCGCCTCGATTTCAAGGGTGAGGCAAGCGCAGTTGCCATTAAGCATTTTGATATGAAGCTCACTTTTGAGATTTCAACAACATCTGACGGCGAAGGCAACTTTACCGATTATAAAGAGGTTTCGGTTTCTCTTCTCGACCCCGAAACAAGTGACGATAAGGATATCCGCTCAATCAGCGGTGAGATTTCCGACACGGTTATGAGCAGATTCTGCAAGAAAGATGCGCCGCAGAAGACAAAGGCTCCCAAGACCGTTTCAAAAGCAGCTGCAAGAAGCGGCAGCGTTTATTACGATGCAAACACACTTGCAAGCCGCCTCACATCTTCACTCTATTCACAGTACCGTGCAGCTTACAACGAAAATATAGCAAAGTACGGTGAATTCCTGCCTGAGGATTTCTTTGCTCAGGGTTGCGGCGACGCTGTTATGGATACAATCAGACGCAATGACCCTACAGAGATGAAGAAGCTTTTCAACATCCTCAACGAGATTTATCCCGATGCAACCAATGAAACTCAGAGCGTTATTGCTGTTACACTTCTCGGTCAGCTCGGTGCAGACCAGCAGCTGCTTGCAAACTGCTGTGACTATATGTGTGACGACCTTATGGGTCCTGTCATCAAGGTCAACAAGTATCTCCACTCCGCAAGAGGTAAGAAGGCTCAGGCAAAGCTCAAGAATCCTCCCATCTACAAGCCTAAGAGAGAGAAGAGACCCGGTCTTATGCAACGTATGATGAGCGCTTCCCAACAACAGCAGTCAAACCTCAACAACCGATAAATTGTTCTCAATCCCGCAATTTTTTGTTGCGGGATTTTTTCTGTTATTGACTCAACTTTTTAAATAAGTTATACTGTTGACTGTAAAATACACTCTCCGAGGAAAACACAATGATAAGAATCAATCAGATAAAATTACCGCTCGAAGCAGGCGATGCCGAGCTCAGGGCTGCTGCGGCAAAAATACTGCGCTGTCCCGCAAGAAGAATACTGACTCTTGAGGTTGCACGCCGTGCGGTGGATTCAAGAAAGAAAAACGACGTTTGTTTCGTCTATAACGTAAACGTAACCGTCGAGGGTGATGAGGATAGCCTGATTGCAAAGGCAAAGGACGGCAAGGCAGAAAAATATAACCCCTTCAGGTATGACCTGCCCGAAAACAAGCGTACGTCATCGCTGCGTCCAGTTGTAGTCGGCTTTGGTCCTGCAGGACTTTTTGCTGCACAGACGCTTGCCAAGGCGGGTCTGAAACCGATTGTGCTTGAGCGTGGCGACTGTGTTGAAGAGCGCACAAAGAAGGTGCGTACATTCTGGGAAACGAAAGAGCTCGACGAAAACAGCAACGTGCAGTTTGGTGAGGGCGGTGCAGGCACATTCTCCGACGGCAAGCTCACAACGGGCATAAAGGATACACTCTGCAGACAGATTTTTCTTGAATTTGTGCGCCACGGTGCACCGCAGGAAATACTCTTTTCCGCAACACCTCACATCGGTACGGATAAGCTCGGCGGTGTTGTGAAATCAATGCGTGAGGAGATTATTGCACTTGGCGGTGAAGTCAACTTCCGCTGCAGGCTGACAGGTCTGATTGTTGCAAACGGCTTTATTCACGGCATTGTTTATGAGAATTCAGAAGGTAAAACACTCGAGCTTGAAACAGATACCGTTATACTTGCAATCGGCCACTCTGCAAGAGATACGGTTGAGATGCTGTATGAAAGCGGAGTTAAAATGATACAGAAGCCTTTTTCAGTCGGCACAAGAATCGAGCATCCGCGTGAGCTGATTGACCGATCACAGTACGGCGAATTTGCAGGTCATCCGAAGCTCGGTGCCGCAAACTACAAGCTTTCCTGCCATCCTCAGGGAGGCAGAGGCGCATACACCTTCTGTATGTGCCCGGGAGGTACGGTTGTTGCCGCTTCAAGCGAAAAGGGCAGAATGGTAGTTAACGGAATGAGCGAATATGCCCGTGACGGTGAAAACTCAAACTCCGCAATTCTTGTCGGTATTGAACCGCAGGATTTCGGCAGTGAGCATCCGCTTGCAGGTATGCATCTGCAAAGAGAGATTGAAAGTGCGGCGTTTGAAGCGGCAGGCTCGGATTACCGCGCACCTGCACAGCTTGTGGGTGACTTTCTCAGCAATGTTCCATCCGAAAAGCTCGGCAGTGTCAGACCGTCCTGTCCGACAGGTGTAACTCCCGGCGACATACGTAAGGTATTGCCGCAGAAGGTGACCGACACAATTGCAGATGCGTTAATCAAAATGGACAAACAGCTCAAGGGTTTTGCACTGCCGGATGCGGTGCTCACAGCTCCCGAAAGCCGCTCATCCTCACCTGTAAGAATCACACGTGACGAGTATTTCCAGTGCAATATCGGCGGTGTTTTTCCCTGCGGTGAAGGCGCAGGTTATGCAGGCGGTATTGTTTCCGCAGGTGTTGACGGCATACGCTGCGCACACGCAGTGCTCGCAGACGAGAATAACTTTTAAACAAAAAAGCAAGCAGTTTTTTGCAAACTGCTTGCTTATATTTTTGTCTTAAATTAAACTGTAAAGCTTTTTTATCGTGTCGGCATCGCATTCGGGTGTGTCGGCAAGGGGGAAATCAAGCCCAAGCTCTTTGTACTTCTGTTCGCAGAGCTTTCTGAACGGCAGCAACTCTGTTTTGCAGAGGTTTTTTGCGCTCTTCGCAAGCGATGCAATCTGCTTTATGCTGTCTTCCGAATCGGTCATACCGGGCACGACAACGTGTCGGATAACAACGTCGGCATCTGTTTTGTTACATTCTTCTATAAAATCGAGAACCGTATCAATACCTGTGCCGATATGCTTTCTGTAAAGCTCATCGCTCGGGAATTTGATGTCGCAGAGCACTGTGTCTGTGCTTCTGAGCACGCGGCGCACAGCGTCGGTGACCCTGACACCTGCCGTGTCAACAGCCGTTGTGATGCCGTTTTTGTGAAGCTCTTCAAACAGCTCTGCAACGAACTCAGCCTGCATGAGCGGCTCACCGCCCGAAACGGTAACGCCGCCTTTTTCGCCGAAATACGTCTTGTAGCGTTTTGCTTTTTCGACTATTTCTTCTACGGTGTATTCTGTACCGCCGCTGAAAGGTCTTGTGTCGGGATTGTGACAGTAGGGGCAGGAGTACGGGCAGCCCTGCATAAAGACAACAAACCTTATACCCGGCCCGTCAACAGCACCAAGGCTCTGGAATGAATGGATTTTGCCGACTGTGCTCATACTGCTTCTCCTTTTATAAATTGAGGAGAGGTATGACCCTCTCCTCTCTTAAACCTTAAGACATATTATCTCAATTTCTTCAACTGAAGTATCGGGTGCTGCGTTACCTCATTGAATCCGTACAGCTTATCTCGTTTGAGCTATTTTGCTCTGAGCCTCACTTTAATTGAGGTATCTTAAATACAGCAGTGGAATGTGCGGGCGATAACTTCTCTCTGCTGCTCTTTTGAAAGCTTGTGGAAGTTAACTGCATAGCCCGAAACACGGATTGTGAGGTTGGGATATTTTTCGGGATGCTCTGCAGCATCAATCAGCATATCGCGGTCAAAGACGTTGATGTTGATGTGCTGTGCATTCTGACCGAAGTAACCGTCAATAATTGAGCTGAGGTTTTCGTAACGTGTCTCATCGTCACCGCCGAGTGCCTGAGGCACAACGCAGAATGTGTTTGAGATGCCGTCTTTACATACGTCGTAGGTCAGCTTTGCAACGGAGTTGAGCGAAGCGAGAGCACCTGAAGCATCTCTGCCATGCATCGGGTTTGCGCCGGGTGCAAACGGCTCACCTGCACGTCTGCCGTCGGGTGTGTTGCCCGTCTTTTTGCCGTAAACAACGTTTGATGTGATTGTGAGAATTGAGAGCGTGTGCTCCGCACCTCTGTAAGTCGGAATCTTTTTCAGCTCTTCAAAGAAGAGACCGATCTGCTCTTTTGCAATAAGGTCAGCTCTGTCATCATCATTGCCGTACTTCGGGAAGTCGCCCTCTGTTACGAAATCGGTGATAAGTCCGCTTTCATCACGGATAACCTTAACCTTTGCGTATTTGATTGCCGAAAGTGAATCGGCAAGAACGGAGAGGCCTGCTGCACCGAATGCCATATAGCGGTGAACATCGCTGTCGTGAAGAGCCATCTGAACCTTCTCGTAAGCATACTTGTCGTGCATATAGTGAATCATATTCATTGCCTTGACATAGGTCTTTGCAAGCCAGGGACGGTACTCATCCATAAGGCTGAGCACGGTATCGTAATCGAGATATTCGCCCTCGAACCTGTTGCCTGCGGGAGCAACCTGAAGACCGCTCTTTTCGTCTCTGCCGCCGTTAAGGCTCATAAGAAGGAGCTTTACAAGGTTTGCACGTGCGCCGAAGAACTGCATATCCTTGCCGACTCTCATCGCGGAAACACAGCAGGCGATAGCGTAATCGTCACCGTAAACGGGGCGCATTACCTCATCGTTTTCATACTGGATTGAGTCTGTGTCACAGCTGACCTTTGCGGCAAAGCGCTTGAATGCCATGGGCAGTCTGTCTGACCAGAGAACGGTCATATTAGGCTCTGCGGAAGGATTGAGATTGTATAATGTGTTGAGTATACGGAAGGATGACTTTGTGACAAGTGTTCTGCCGTCTTCGCCCATACCGCCGATTGCTTCGGTGATCCACATCGGGTCGCCTGCAAAAAGCTCGTTGTATTCGGGTGTGCGAAGGTGACGTGCCATACGCAGCTTCATAACAAAATCGTCGACGATTTCCTGAATCTCGGATTCTGTATAAACACCGTTTTTAAGGTCACGCTCAAAATAAATATCGAGGAATGTTGATGTTCTGCCAAGGCTCATTGCCGCACCGTTCTGCTCCTTGATAGCACCGAGATAGCCGAAATAGAGCCACTGTACAGCCTCTTTTGAATCCTTTGCGGGCTCGGAAATATCGTAGCCGTACATTGCTGCCATTTCCTTGAGCTTGCCGAGGAATGCAATCTGCTGGAAAAGCTCCTCAAGTCTGCGGATTTCCTCTGCCTCAACGTTGCCTGAAGCAAGAGCAACCTTGTCCTTTTTCTTTTCTTCAATAAGTTTATCAATACCGTAAAGGGCGACGCGTCTGTAGTCGCCTATGATTCTGCCTCTGCCGTATGCATCGGGCAGACCTGTAATAATACCTGTGTGTCTTGCGGCACGGATTTCATCGCTGTATACACGGAAAACACCGTCGTTATGCGTTGTTCTGTAAAGGAACTCGTTCTCAACCTTATCGGAGAGCTCATAGCCGTATGCTTTGCAAGCCTTACGTGTCATATTGATGCCGCCGAAGGGGTTGACACCTCGCTTGAGGGGAGAATCTGTCTGAAGTCCGACAATAATCTCATTCTCTTTATCAAGGTAGCCGGGTGCATAGGATGTGAGAGACGATACCGTTTCTGTATCAATGTCAAGCACACCGCCTTTTTCCTGCTCCTGTCTGAGAAGCTCGGAGAATTTGCCGTTGAGTGCCGCTGTCCTTGCAGTAGGACCGCAAAGGAAGCTCTCGTCACCGTCATAAGGAGTATAGTTAAGCTGAATGAAATCACGAACGTTGATTTCATCCTGCCATCTGCCGCTTTTAAAACCGTTCCACTGCTCGAACATATTTATTCACCTTTCTCAGTAAAATTCTATAAAAACAAAACAAGCAGCATCCCGTATATTACGGAATGCTGCCCAGACGATCGGCATACACAAAACCTCACCGTGGTCAACTCCACGCAGGCTTAACACCCGTTTTCGTCAGAGGCTTTTTGATTGCAAAGTGATTATAACACAATATATAGTGTTGAGTCAATAAGGTTATCGACAAAATATGCTAAAACTTTTGTGTATTTTTTTGGTTAAGTTGTAGAATATGAAGCTGAGTTTGCAGTTATATAATGTATATGCATTGGCAAATTTCGAGTAAAGAAACAAAAAAAACTCAAAAATCAAATGCTCCGCGACAGAAAAATCTGATTTTTAGCATAGTCCTATATTTGGGACTGAAACTGCAATATTTTTCGAACATTTGTATTGACTTGTTCGGAAAATGTGGTATAATCAAACTCGTAAAGAACAAACGTTCAACAATTAATCCGACTCACATAACACACGAAAAAAGAAAGGAAGTAAAAATATGTTCTGGTTTCAGATGACTATCGCAACAATCGCTCTTGTCCTTGTTCTCATAGGTATATTACACGAAGAAAAGCTCATTGCTTTTGAAGACAGACTGGCTGACCGTATCGGCTACCACATTGCTCAGGTCATTATCCGTTACAGAAAGAAGAAGGCCGCAAAGCTCCGTGCCGAGCGTATTGAGCGCGACAACAGAGTTGCTCAGGCAAGACGCAGTCAGCTTCGCGTTGTCAGCAACAACAGCAAATCTTCACGCACACAAAACCACAGAAACATAGCTTAATCATAACAATCCTCTTTTCACACCCATTCTTGAAAGCAGGCGGCACGGCTCTCAAAGTCATGCCGTCTGCTTTCCTTTTGCTTGACAGAAACGGTTCATTAGTATATTATTTATAATAAGTTATAATTACTTTAACTATAATTATAATGCGGGGTGTAAACAAAATGACATTTTCATACAGAACATCAGGCACTTGCTCACGTGCCATCACAGTAACGGTTGAAAACGATATTATCACCGATGTTGAATTTATGGGCGGATGCAACGGCAACCTCAAAGGCATCGGTAAGCTTGTCGGCGGAATGCATATTGACGAGGTTATAAACAGGCTTTCGGGCATCACCTGCGGCTTCAAGCAGACCTCCTGCCCCGACCAGCTGGCAAAAGCACTTATGCAGTATAAAGCTCAGAAATAAGGGTAACAGATATGAGTATGAAACTTATAATTGCAATCGTTCACAGCGACGATGCTCAGGCGGTTATTACGGAAATTTCACGTGCCGGCTTCAGCGCAACAAAGCTCTCTACCACAGGCGGCTTTATGCGTGCGGGTAACACAACACTGCTCATAGGTGTTGAAGACACTCAGGTTGATGAGGTTATTGACCTTATCGGCAAAAAGGCACACAGCCACAAGCAGGTTGTTTCAGCACCTGCGGCAAGTGAAGGTGCAGTAAAATCAGTGCCTCTTGAGGTTAAAGTCGGCGGCGCAACAGTTTTTGTTGTTGACGTAGACAAATTCGTAAAGCTTTAAGGATTTCAGGATGAATTTTCAGGGTTTACAGATAAACAGTGAGCTTCAGAGCCTGCTCAGCGTCGCTGCCGATACCGGCAGACTTCCTCATGCAATAATCTTTGAGGGAGCAAGTGAGGCCGACAGGCTTGATATTGCGCGCCTTATCAGCCGAACTCACGTGTGCTCGGGCACAGGTGAAAAGCCCTGCGGAATTTGTCCCGACTGTGTAAAGGCGGCAAAAGGCTTTCATCCCGATATTTCGGAATCGCTTGCCTCTCAGGATGATGCGTCACCGCTTAAGGTCGATGCGGTAAGAACAATACGCAGTAACGCATTTGTTTTTCCGAATGAAGCAAAGCACCGTGTGTTTTTGCTCCACAATATGCAGTATGCAAACGAGCAGGCACAGAACGCACTTCTCAAAATTCTTGAGGAGCCTCCCGAATACGTGAGATTTGTTCTTACCTGCCCGAATTCATCGGCACTTCTCGAAACTATTCTTTCCCGTGCCGCTGTATACAACCTCGGTCAGCAGCTGAGCGATTCGCTCAACAAAAAGCACGATGCGGCCTGCGAAAAGGCAAGGGCTGTTGCGGCTGCACTGCTCTCGCACAATGAGTTTGACCTTATGCGTGAAACTGGCGCATTCGAGAAAGATTCGGAGCTGCTTGTGCTCACACTTACACAGCTCAGGCTCATATTCCGCGATGCGATTGCACGAAAGCAGAGCATAAACGCTGTCTTCCTTTCCTCTGCGCAAAATGAAGCAACCGCACTTTCGCGCTCGTGCACTGCAGCACAGCTGCTAAGGCTGTTGGAGGCTGTAGCACAGCTTGAAAAAAGTGCGGCACAAAACGCAAACAAAACGCTTCTCACCACACGCTTCTGCAGTCTGTTGAGAAGAGCACAGGATAAATAACACTAACATCACATAAAGAAGGTAAAATCATGGCAAATGTTGTAGGCGTCCGATTCAAAGATGTCGGAAAAGTATATTATTTTGATCCCGTCGATATGGATTTTGAGCTTGACGAAAAGGTGATTGTCGAAACGGTAAGAGGTCTTGAATGCGGTGAAATCGCAATCGAGCCCAAAGACGTAAGCGACAGCGAAATCGTAAAGCCTCTCAAAAAAATCATCCGCAAGGCAACTAAGGAAGATATAAAGAAGCTTGAGGAAAACCGAAAGAAAGAGGCCGAAGCACTCAGAGTCTGCGAGCAGAAAATTGTCAAGCACGGGCTTGATATGAAGCTTGTCGATGTCGATTATACACTCGACGGCAGCAAGATTCTGTTTTACTTCACAGCTGACGGCAGAGTTGATTTCCGTGAGCTTGTAAAGGACCTTGCAGGTGTTTTCCACACAAGAATTGAACTCAGACAAATCGGTGTGCGTGACGAGGCTAAAATGCTCGGCGGTCTCGGTATGTGCGGCAGACCATTCTGCTGCAGCTCATATATGGGCGATTTCCAGCCCGTTTCCATTAAGATGGCAAAGGAGCAGGGCCTTTCACTCAACCCTGTCAAAATCAGCGGCACCTGCGGCAGACTTATGTGCTGCCTCAAATATGAGCAGGAATCTTACGAGCATCTGCTCAGGGTTACACCTAAAATCGGTGCAATTGTCAACACAAGGGACGGCAAAGGCGTTGTTGCCGATGCAAATCTGCTCACCGGTATGCTCAAGGTTTCACTTGACCGCAACCCCAATGCCGCACCCGTAACAGTACACCGTCACGACGTAACAATTATCAAGGACGGACGCATTAAGATTGAAAAATCAGAAATCGAAGCATTAAAAGGCATTGAGTAATATATGAAAGAATTTTACGAAAACTCGCAGCAGCCTGAAACCGCTGTGCTCGTGTGTGTTGATTTTGATCAGTATGACCCTGAAAGCTCGCTTGATGAGCTTGAGGAGCTTGCGAGAACAGCAGGCGCACAGGTTGTTGCAAGAATGATACAGAAGCGTGATAAGCCCGATAACGCAACCTATATCGGCTCAGGTAAGCTGGAAGAGTTAAAGACGTTCTGCGAAGATAATGAGGTTGACCTGCTGATTTTTGATGCGGAGCTTTCTCCCTCACAGACGCGCAATATAGAGGATGAAACCAACGTGCGTGTTGTTGACCGCACCACACTTATTCTCGACATTTTTGCAGGCCGTGCAGTATCGGGTGAAGGTAAGCTTCAGGTCGAGCTTGCTCAGCTGAAGTATTCATTGCCACGACTTACGGGTAAGGGTATTCAGCTTTCACGTCTTGGCGGCGGTATCGGCACAAGAGGTCCCGGTGAAACAAAGCTTGAGAGCGACAGAAGACATATCAGGCGCAGAATCTCTGCGCTTGAGGAGCAGCTTGAAGGCCTTGAAAAGCGCAGAGGTAATCTCCGTTCAAGAAGAGCGAAGGACGGCGTGCAGACGGTTGCAATCGTCGGCTACACGAATGCAGGCAAATCAACGCTTATGAATACACTCACCGAAGCGGGTGTGCTTGCCGAGGATAAGCTTTTTGCAACGCTTGACCCGACATCGAGAGGTCTTGACCTGCCTGATGGCAGAAGGGTTATGCTTATAGATACCGTCGGTCTTATCCGTAGACTGCCGCATCACCTTGTTGAAGCCTTCAAATCGACTCTTGAAGAGGCGGCAAGCGCAACGGTTATTCTCAACGTCTGCGATGCATCGTCTGACGAATGCGCAGAGCATCTTCGCGTTACGGCTGACCTTCTCACGGAGCTCGGCTGTATGAATAAACCGATAATCTCCGTTATGAATAAGTGTGACCTTATCGAATCAACGGGTGATCTGCCGACGATCGGCAAAAGCGTTATGATAAGCGCAAAGGACGGCACGGGTCTTGATAAGCTTCTCAGCGAAATTGCTGCGGCGCTTCCGCCCACACGCAGGCAGGCAAAGCTGCTGTTGCCTTATTCTCTCTCTGCTATGGCGGCACGCTTCCGCACGGAGGGTAAGGTGCTTTGTGAGGATTACAGACCCGAGGGAATTTACCTTGAGGTTATTGCGGAAATATATCTGCTTGATGAAAACAAGGAATATATAGTTGATTAACAAAATAAACGGCAAAAATTTTCCGACAGATTTCTCTTGACAATATAAGAAAATATGTTAAAATGAGTCTCCCAAGGACAACGAAAGGAAGTGATACGCCTTGGAAACACAAAACGGCAAAACTGTCAGCCAGAACAAAAAGGCATATCACGACTATTTTGTTCTTGAAGAATACGAGGCAGGCATTGAGCTTTTCGGTACGGAGGTAAAATCAATCCGTCAGGGCAGAATAAATCTTAAAGATTCGTGGTGCTCAATCAAAGACGGTGAGATTTTCGCAAACGGAATGCACATAAGTCCGTATGAGCACGGCAATATTTTTAACCGAGACCCGTTAAGACCAAAAAAACTGCTTATGCATAAGCGTGAAATAAACCGTCTTTACGGCACGGTTAAGCAGGACGGTCTTTCATTGATTCCGCTTTCTGTCTATTTTGTAAAGGGCAGGGCAAAAGTAAAGCTCGGACTTTGCAAAGGTAAAAAGCTCTACGATAAGCGTGAAGTTGCAGCAAAGAAGGATGCACAGCGCAATATTGAGCGCGGTTTATCCCTGCGCAACCAATAACAACCGTTGGTTGTGCGGTTTTTCCGTCAGAATTAACCGTTGGTTTAGCTGAATCAACCTTTGTTCGCTTCATTTTCTATGCATTCTCCGATAAAATTAAGGCAACACAAAGCCGAAAGGGGAAACAAAAATGACAATTTTTAAAAGCAAAGAGAAAAACGAAACAAATGAAACTCTCGGTATGAGAATATCACGTTTGCGCAAAGCAAAAGGTTATACACAGGAAGAATTTTCACAGCTGCTCGGAGTTACGGCACAGGCTGTTTCAAAGTGGGAAAATGATAATTCATGTCCCGATATTATGCTGTTGCCCAAAATTGCGCAACTTTTTGATGTCAGCGTTGATGAATTGCTCAGTGGTGCTGACGGAAAGCCTCAGCAGGACAAAGTGCCCGAAACACCGCCTGTTGACATCAGCAAGCTTAACCTTAAAATTAAGGTTACGGGTGAGAATAAAAAGCCTGTTAACGTTGCATTTCCTCTGACTACAATAAAAAAATTCACGAAGCTCGGTATGGGAATTTCGGGAATACTCAACGTCAACTCTCCATCACTCAATAACAGCCAGATTGACAATATTTTCAGGCTTATTGATGACGGTGTAACTGGTGAAATACTGAATGTTGTTGACGAAAACGGAGATCATATAGTTATTGAAATAAGTTAAAACATATCTTGCGTTGAGTTAAGGTAATAATTTTTCACTATTCATTATTACTTATTCACTCACACGCAAGTGTGATACATGGGGATGAAAGGATTTCGACGGGGATTCAGAGTCATGATAAGCGAGTAGCGGTGTGGACCCGCTATAAAAGCCACAGTTTATTAAAAATAAACGACAACAATACAGTTCTTAAAGCTGCTTAACTTTTAGCAGCCGTCGTTACCGGGAGCACCGCGGCCCGGATAACGGCGTCGATCAGCGGTGAACGTGCGTGCCAGATTAGCCTTGTATGACACCATGAATTAAAGGCTACCGTAAGGTGAAGCCTGCCGTTCGGCGGCACCTGAGGGGAATCCTAAAAGATCGGATACACTCGTAGAAAGTTGTGGTAATGGGTTTTCGGACGCGGTTTCGAGTACCGCCATCTCCACCATAGAGAACAGCCTCTTTTCCATTAAGGATGAGAGGTTGTTTTTTTATACCTCTTTGTGCGGTACTCGAAACCGCACGTCCATCTTTTTGCGTTGAGCAAAAAGGGACAATAATCAATTCACACCCGAAGGCTGTGCCTTCGAGTACCGCCATCTCCACCAGAAAAGTCAGACGAACACTTATTATTTCTTTACAGGTGGTTTCACTGTGAAAGTGGAAATCTGACAATACAGAAAAAACCAAGGTTAGAAAATGACCTTGGTTCTTTTACTGTCTCTTCAGCAAAGACAAAACCCCCGGTTCTACCGGGGGAGAAAAAAGTGCGAAGCTAAAACAAAATGCGCGAGCTCGAAGCCAGCGAAAAAGGAAGCCTCCCCTTGTCAGGGGAGGTGGGTCATCGTAAGATGACTCG
>JAGALQ010000049.1 GCA_017625095.1 Clostridia bacterium
ATAGCTTCCTCCCGTAACTGTTTGTTTGGTCACTTACATTTTACACTAAAGAGGCTATGGTGTCTCTATTTATTTTTTTTGTTGCACTTCATATGATAATCTGTCCACCTCCCTCATCAGAGGGAGCCTAAAGAAATAACCGACCTTTGATCTTAAAGCAAAGGTCGGTTTATCTTTTTTATTCCGCGTATTTTTTCAGGTTTGCAAGGCCTGTTTTAATTGCCCACTCGTTATCTTCAACGCCCTCAAACTCGATGCTGACGTATCCGTCATAACCGCTGCGCTTGAGAGTCTGAACACACTGATAAACGGGCACATCGCCGTGACCGACGACAGCACCTCTGAGGTAATCACCGCCGCGTGTGCGGAAAAATCCGTCACCCGGGTCAGGGCCGTTGCCGCTCTTCTTATGGAAATCCTTTGCGTGGACGTGCTTTGCATAATTTGCAACTCTGCCAACTGCAACCGCAGGCTCATCGTCGGCACACATAAAGTTGCCCATATCGACGAGCAGACCGAAATTCGGGTGAGCAACTTCGTTGACAAGCTTCTCAACCCTTACGGAATCCTGACAGAAATAGCCGTGGTTTTCAACCATTGTTGCAACGCCTTTTTTCTCGGCATACTCGGTGACCTTACGGCATCCGTTTGCCAGAATCGGCAGAGCACTGTCAAAGCTCTTATACTTTGCATCTTCGCCCTTAAAGCCGCCCGTTGCATCGTGACGCATACGCTTGGCGCCCAGTGCCGCCGCAACATCGACCTGACCGTAAAGTCTTTCTGCCTCTGCTTCCCAGCCTTTTTCGCCAAGGAAGTCCGCACCGATTGTATAAGCTACAATCTCAATGCCTGCTTTCTCTGCCGCAGCACGCAGCACCGCCGCATATTCAAGGTCGCTCATACCGTCTGTGGGACTCAGGTCGATAAACTCAATGCCGTCAAAGCCCATCTCTTTTGCAACGTTTATCAGATCAAGCTGTGTATACTTTCCGCTGTTCAGCAGGCGCTGAAAGCTGTATGAACTGACTGAAAATTTCATTATCTGATATGATCCTCCAGGAATTTAACTGCCTTGCGGATATCCTCTGCAGGATTGTCGCCGACCTCACGCTCGATTGTAAGGAAACCCTTATAACCGATATCGTCAAGTGCCTTGAGATATCCATCCCACGGAACACTGCCTTCACCGAGCGGAACTTCGTCGAACGAATCGCCTGTGACGATAACGTCAACGGGTCTCTTCTTAAGGCCGTAAACGATTTCGGGATCTTCTGCAAAATTCTGAACGCCGTCCTTAGCGTGTGTATGTACGATATACTTCTGAAGGTTATATACAGCACCTACGGGATCATCACCTGTTACCATAACAAGGTTTGCGGGGTCAAGGTTGACACCGACACCGGTTGAACCGAGTGAATCGAGGAAATCCTTGAGCACTGCAGATGTTTCGGGACCTGTTTCAATTGCGAAATGCGCACCGATTTCGTCTGCATAGCGTGAAAGCTCGTAGCAAGCCTCCTGCATAACCTTATATCTGTCGTGGTTCTTATCCTCGGGCACAACACCGATATGTGTTGTTACAACGTTTGTGCCAAGCTCCTTTGCAAGGTCGAGAATTCTCTTTGATTTCTCAATCTTCTCGGGGTTTCTGTCAGCAAAGCTGAATCCGCCGCCGCCAAGGTCACCGCAGAGAGCAGATATAACAAGGCCGTTGCCCTCAACCAACTTCTTGAATTCGGCACGTGCAGCAGCATCAAGGTTCTCGGGAGCCATTTCGCCCCTTGTTGAGTAAACCTGAATGCCCTGAGCACCAACCTCAGCAGCCTTCTTTACCGCATCCTTGATAGGAAGACGGAATGAGTCAATAATTACGCCGATTGAAAAATTATACATTTTAAAGCACCTCTCAGTGTTAAATTATTTTTTCTTTTTCTTACGCTCGAGCTTAGTTTTGTTGCCCTTTTCGTCAACAATATAAGTCACGTCAAGCTGTGAAGTAAGGCTTCTCTTGAAAGAATCAATATACCTTCTTCTCAGGTCTGCACGCTCCTCCTGCTCTTCAGGCGTCAGCTCACGCTCACGTGCAATCCTTGTCAGCTCACTTATTCTGTCCAATTCCCACTGTTCCATTTTTAATACCTCAATAAAATCGATTTACTATTCTGAGTTGAGACACCGAGGAGAGTTTCAGCCTCTGTCTTTCCGTTTTTGATACCTCAATAAAATTGATTTACTATTTTAGATTGAGACACCGAGGAAAGTTTTTTCCTCTGTCTTTACGTATTTTAAATTTCAGACAATGCGATGCAATCGCAAATCATGCAAAAAATTTGCAATTCATGATTCTTTGAATCAAATCATGCCGTAAGGCAAATCATAAAATTCACCTCTAAATGATTTGCTTCGCATGATTTGGCTTTCGCCATGATTTATCGCATAGCTCCGTGATTTGAATTGATTACATCAATCCATTTTAATATTTTCTTAAATGATTTTACCACAAGCTAAGCTCAATATCAAGGTTTATTCAACGCCTCTGTAATACAGACCGCGTGTAAATTCCTTTGTATCCGGTGCGGGTGCACCGCTCATATACTTTTCAAGCACCTGTTTACATTCCTCTGCGCTTTCATCCGTAAACCAGAGCAGATTAAAATCGGTAAACGCCGTTTCGTCAAGTCTGTCCGCCATATAAATCGGACGTGAATTGAGCACCTGCGAATAGCCGTTTTCACACACAACAGGGAACTGAACGCCGAGCCTGTCTGTCAGGTGACGTTTGCCGCCGCAGTGAGCACAGTCCGCACCGTTCTTTATGGGGCAATTGCGGGTTATCATAAGCGGCAGCTTGCCGTAAACTATGAGTCCCTTTTCGCTCTTGCCGCCGACCTTTGAAGCCTGTATCAGTGTAAGCTCCGGCGAGAGGACAATTTTTTCCGCGCCGAGCTCCTCTGCCTGCGCGGCACTCAGCGAGTTGAAAACGTTGCTTCCCATACTCAGCATAATCCGCAACTGAGCCTTTTTTGCAAGGTAAACGGCATCGAGCGTTGAGCACGCCGCCCACTCTACTCCGAGCTGTTTTAAGGTGCACAGTTTTTCGAGCACTGCGTCCTCTTTTCCGAAAAATACTCTCGGTATTTCCGCCACTGTTTTTGCCGCATTTTTCTCTGCCGATTTCTGTGCCTGAGAGAGCGGAAGAATAATCTTTTCCACATTTTCCCAAACCGCTTTTGCCTGTTCAAACTTAGAAAAACGTGCGAAAAACTGCGGGTTTTTCACTTTTTTCACATAGTTTTCCACATTAATTGCCCCAAAACCGTGGTTGTAAGGGCGTTTTAACTCTTCGTAGAGTTTATCAAAAGCAGCTCTGCGAAGCGCATTTATTGACGACAAAGGCAGGCTGATATTATCATCAATATCCGTTTCAATGCTGTTCACAAAGAAGGGTGTGCCGCCGCATTTTTCGAGCTGCTGGCTCACCTTTTCCTGTGTAAGAGGAACGTTCTGTGCAGGCTGCGCCTCGACCTCACCGAGCACAAAAGCGCTCTTGCCTGCCGCCTTTGCGGAGAGGCTTGCCGTTTCGCCCTCATAGGCGCAGAACATAAAATCAACACCTACGCGCGGCGTCTCTTTTTCATAAAGCCTTGCAAGCTCTTTGAGCACGGGTGCAGCAGCGGTAACATCATCCTTGCGGCGGATGCCGAACATATCCCTGCCAAGCTCACCCGTCAGGTAGCCGTGCGTAAAGCCCGAGCGTGAGAACACACTGCGCAGCTGATCACGCAGAACATCATCATTTTCGTTTTTAAGTGCCTTTCTGCACGCCGTAACAGCGGCAGCGACATATTCCGGGCGTTTCATTCTGCCTTCTATTTTAAACGATTTAACACCGATTTCGCGAAGCCTTTCAAGATAATCGACCGCCGAAATGTCCTTAAGGCTCAGGTCATTACCCGTGCCGTCGGGTGCGGCAAAGGGCAGGCGGCAAGGCTGGGCGCAAAGCCCTCTGTTTGCGCTGCGTGAACCGAGCATAGCGCTCATCAGGCACTGACCCGAAACACACATACAAAGCGCACCGTGAACAAACACCTCTATATCAATAGGTGAATTTTTAACTATATATTCAATCTCATCAAGTGAAAGCTCCCTTGCGAGCACAGCGCGTGAAAATCCCATCTCCGCAAGCTGCTTTACACCTGCGAGTGTATGCACCGACATCTGTGTTGAAGCGTGCAGCGGCATTGTGGGCGCACACATTTTTGCAAGACGAAAAACGCCCATATCCTGAACGATAAGAGCGTCAACACCTGCCGCACACGCATCACGCACGGCACACTGAACCTCATTTTTAAGTTCAGCATCCGAAGCGAGCGTATTAAGCGTCAGATAAACCTTTGTGCCTCTGACGTGACAATATTCTGTTGCCGATTTAAGCTCCTCTAAACTGAAATTGCCCGCATTTCGGCGGGCATTCAGCACTTTGCCGCCGAGGTAAACAGCGTGAGCGCCACAGCGCACCGCCGCCTCGACAGCTTCATATGTTCCGGCAGGAGCTAATACCTCAACCACCGAGCTTTGCCTGAGCGTTCTGAAGCTCTCTTGTAAGTCTTTCGACCTCACGCTTTGCAATCTCAGCATCCATCTTGGAGCGTGCGGAATCCTCAAGATATTCCTTGATCTGACCGCGGAGATTGTCTGCGCTGACCTCTGCCTTCTTGTACATATCAGCATACTCGAGAGCTGCAAGGATAGCAGCCTGTGTTACGGAAAGACGGCTGTTCTCGCGAAGTGTCTTTGTGAGAGCTGCATCAAGCTCATCGCCAAGCGCCATAACGTACTTGGGATCGTCCTCTGTTGTAATGCTGTAATCTGCACCGCAGATATTGAGTCTGACTCTGTTTTTCTCCATAATAAGTCACCTTTACTTTTTTAGTTCTGTTAAAAATATTTATACCTGAAGCCATTATACATTAAAACAGCGAGATTATCAAGCCTATTAAAAATATAATCGGCCAGTGAAGTATATAAATTATAAGTGTTTTGCCGCCGACAACAGCCAAAGGCCTGCACCGCTGAGTGTACCACCACTCAGGCAGCTTACCCGATGTTGCGAGCCTGCCGAAAAACGTGCCGGCAAAAAACACAAACACAAACGGAATAAGCGGAAAATAATCCGCCGAATAGAAACCCTGACCCGGAAAACCGAGCGGTGCCAGAAAGCCGAGGTCATACAGCGCATCGGGCAAATCAAACCCGAGTAAGCTACCCTTTTGCACAGTATACGTCAGCGCAAAGAGCACAAGCGACACGAGTATGCCGACAGTTGTAGGCACCTTTGACAGCGGCTTTTTCAGCAGCGCATAAAGCAGCATTGACACGCTCAGCAGATGGAGCACGCCGAAATAAATCTCCGCACCCGTGATGTCAAACCGCGGCAGTATAACCGCCGTAACAAGTGTAAATCCGAGCGCAATGCCCAGCAACCTTATACCGCGCTTGAAATTGCTGCGCGACAGGTTTGACGAAATGCCCGAAATGAATATAAAAAGACAGGCAAACACAGGCTGAAGCGGCTCGAAAAAGACCTGCGCTTTTGCAAGAAACTCTATCACGAAAAAATAGCCGAGCATAAAGAACGCGTGGTAAAACACCATCAGTATTATTGACAGACCTCTTGCCTCGTCGATGAGATGTATTCTGCGACGGTCACTGCTCAAATTCCGGCACCTGCGTTTCCTTTAAAAATTTATTCGTTCTCGCCCTTGATTGCCTTAAGGCGCTTCATAACATCGTTGCCGCCCTGACCGAAGTAATCGTGAAGAATCTTATACTCGGCATAGAGCTTATCGTAAATATCTGAATTCTCCTTGATGGGCTCATAGACAACGTCCTTGACCTTGCCCATAATGCTTGCGGCATAGAAAGCATCGTCATAGCCACCCTTTTCGCTGCCTGCGGCAACAGCGCCGAATATAGCTGAACCGAGTGCGCCGCCCTGGTCAGAGCCTGCAATCTTGATAGGCATCTTGATGATATCTGCATAAATCTGCATTGTCATCGGGTCTTTCTGTGAGATACCGCCTGCGGCGTAGAAAGAGTTGACCTCAACACCCTGCTCACGGTAATTTTCAATAATCATTCTTGTGCCGTATGCCGTTGCCTCGATAAGTGTACGGTAAATCTCCTCGGGCTTTGTGCGAAGTGTCATACCGACAATCATACCCGTAAGGTCAACGTCAACGAGGATTGAACGGTTGCCGTTCCACCAATCGAGTGCGACAAGTCCGCTGGCACCCGGCTTCTGTGCCTCACACTTGGAGCGAAGGAGCTTGTGGATATTGATGCCCTTTTCCTTTGCTTCTTCATAGTAGCTTGTGGGCAGGCAGTTATCAATAAACCAGCCGAAGTGATCACCGACACAGCTCTGACCTGCTTCATAGCCGTAAAGACCGGGCATAATACCGTCTGCAACAACACCGCAGATACCCTTAACCTTCTTCTCAACGTCTGACATCATCATATGGCAGGTTGATGTGCCGATAATGGCAACCATCTCACCGGGCTTTGATACACCGACGGCGGGAACAAAAATATGAGCGTCAATAATACCTGCCGCAACAGCTGTGCCGGGCTTGAGACCTGTGAGCTTTGCAGCCTCTTCTGTGATATAGCCTGCACACTTACCGCTTGCAAGCACCTCTCTGCCGAATTTTTCATCAATAACGTTCTCCATTCTGGGGTCGAGAGCCTTGAAAAATTCGTTTGAGGGATAGCCCGTGGTCTTATTCCACATTGCCTTATAGCCTGCACAGCAGGAGTTGCGTGTTTCAACACCTGTGAGCTGCCATACAACCCAGTCTGTTGCCTCGATAAAGCGCTCTGCCTTCTCATAGATTTCGGGAGCTTCATCGAGAATCTGCCACAGCTTCGGAATTGCCCACTCGGAGGAAATCTTACCGCCGTAATTTTCAAGCCACTCCTCACCCATTTCGATTGCGATATCGTTAAGGCGTGTTGCGTGTGCCTGTGCAGCGTGGTGCTTCCAGAGCTTTACATAGGCGTGCGGCTCTTCCTTATACTCATCAAGGAAGCACAGCGGAGTGCCGCTCTTTGTTGTGGGGAGCACCGTACAAGCTGTAAAGTCGATACCGACACCGATAATATCAGCCGCATCAACACCGCTCTTTTTAATAACGTCGGGGATTGTGATGCTGAGCACGTCTATGTAATCCTGCGGGTGCTGAAGAGCCCAGTCCTGACCGAGCTTTTTGCCGCAGGGAAGCTTCTCATCCATAACTGCGTGGGGATATTCGTAAACGCTGCTTGCAAGCTCCTCGCCTGTTTCAACGTTGACGATAAGTGCACGACCCGAAAGTGTGCCGTAATCGAGACCTATTGTATACTTTGCCATTTTTCATCAGCCTTTCGTTTATAAAATACTTTGAGTTTATTACCTGATATATAAAATGTGTTTTGAAAAAACACAAATCATGCAAAATTTATTTTACACTGTAAGTGAAGCTATGATGCCCGAATACAGCTTGATGGGGTCTTCATAGAAATTATTCTTGACCGTTTCAACCTGCATTTCGTCAGCAACGTAAATCGTCAGCTTCATCATTTCTTCCATCGTGAAGGTTACGTGGAAGCCGCCGCCCTCAAGCTTTTCGACCTCAACCTTATTCTCACGCTTGCGCTTTGCAAGGGTGAGCATTTTTATTGCGGCGTTGATTGCCTTCTCCCTGACGGAGCGCGGAAGCTGACTCTCGAGCGTTTTTGAGGATGAACGACCCTTTTCCGTAACGCTGAGGTATTCCTCACACTCAATAAAATCGGAAACAACTGCACCGTTTTCGATAAGCTCGCTCACAGCCTGGTTGACCTCGAAATAATTTGCAAGCCCCTTATCAAGTGCAATCTCGCAGAGCTGACTTCTTGTTATTCTCTCATCCACACCTGCAAGCAGATAGCAGACAAGCACCTTTATCTCATTGCGTGACCTGAGTCCGCCCGGCTCAATGCCGTCATCAAACGTAAAATTTTCCATTATCTTTTCCCTCCTGTTTATTTATCACTCAAGCAGAAAATGTCTGAGTGCCGAATAGCGCCTTGCCTTTTTGTCATTGCGCGCCATTCTGTAAACCTGCTCCTCATTGCCGACAATTATCATCAGCTTTTTCGCTCTTGTAACCGCAGTGTACAGCAGGTTACGGTAGCTGAGAAGCTCGGGTGTGTTCAGCACGGGCATTATGACCGCCTCAAACTCATTGCCCTGACTTTTGTGCACGGTAACGGCATAGGCAAGCTCAAGCTCCCTCATCGTGTCGGGGAAATAGCTGCACTCCCTGCCGTCATCGAAAATTATCTTTGTCATTCCGTCGGGTCTTATTGACTCTATTGTGCCGATGTCGCCGTTGAAAACTCCGCTGCCCTCTTCGCCGTCAGGCTTTTTCCAGAGGATATCGTAGTTGTTTTTGATGTGCATTACCTTATCGCCCTCGCGGAAGCGGAACATACCGACGGTAATTTCATTTTTGCGTTTATCCGGCGGATTTATTACCTCCTGCAAACGGCGGTTGAGGTTGTACGTGCCCATTTCACCCCTCCTTGAAGGGCAGAGCACCTGAATATCGGTTATCGGTGAATAGCCGTATGCCTTGGGCAGGCGTGCCGCACAAAGCTCACACACGGTTTCTGCCGCCTGCGAACCGACTCTTCTCGGCATAAAGAAAAAGTCGCCGTCCTTGCGTGTAAGGTCGGGGTTTTCACCCGAAACAATTTTGTGCGCATTTGTGACAATAACACTGCGTTGAGCCTGACGGAACACTTCCTTGAGCTCAACAACGGGCAGCATACCGCTGCCTATCATATCGTGAAGCACGTTACCTGCGCCGACAGGCGGAAGCTGATCGGAATCGCCCACCATTATCAGTCGGCAGCCCAGAGGCAGCGCATCGAGCAGACTTGAGAAAAGCTGAATATCAATCATCGAAAGCTCATCCACAATAAGCACGTCAGCCTCAATCGGGTTGCGCTCATTTCTGGAAAATGCCTGATTGTCTTCATCATCCCATTCAACCTCGAGCAGTCTGTGAATGGTCTTTGCCTCCATACCCGTAATCTCGCTCATCCGTTTTGCCGCTCTGCCTGTTGGTGCGGCAAGCGCAATGCGCAGATTATCCTTCTGAAAAAGCGATATCATACCGTTTATCGCGGTTGTCTTACCCGTACCGGGGCCGCCCGTCAGGATAAGCACACCTTTTTCGACAGCGGTGATGATTGCCGCCTTCTGCTTTTGCTCATATCTTATGCAAAGCGTATTCTCAATATCCTCAATATCCTGAAGCAGTGTAGGTTTGCCTGCAGGAGGAAATGAGCAGAGAACCTTGATGCGCCTTGCAGCGTTTTTTTCACTTCTGTGTATATACGGCAGAAAAAGGAACTCCCTGCCGTCAAGCTCCTCGCTGACAAGCTGTCTGTCGCGTATAAGTGCATCCGTTGCCTCACGAAGAAGCTGTTCTTCAACACCGAGCAGCTCGGTTGCTGGCAGGGCCAGCTTATCTCTCGGGCAGCAGGTGTGACCGTTACCGAGGTTATGACGCAGCACATGAAGCACACCTGCACGTATGCGGTGCATCTGCTCGGGCTGCTCAGGCAGGGACGATGCAATCGCATCGGCGCGCTCAAAGTTGACACCTATGCCCTCGGCACAGAGGATATAAGGATTTGTTTTTATCATATCAACGGCATTGAAGCCGAAAATTTTGTATGCGTTAAGGCTCTCTCTTGCGGTCATACCGAATTTCTCGAGCGCAATCAGAGTCTGTCTGACGGCAAACTGCCGCGAAAACTCCTCGCAGATTGTGTTTGCCTTCTGCCTTGAAATGCCTTTGATTCTGCTGAGCTTTTCGGGATGGTTTTCGAGAATATCGAAGGCATCGTCACCGAATTCCTCAACAATCTTCTGTGCTGTTGCGGGACCTATGCCCTTGACCGTGCCTGCGGAAAGGTACTTGAATAAATCCTGCGCACTCGACGGAAGCGAACGGGCAAACGATTTTGCCTTGAACTGTCTGCCGTAGAGCGGATGCGTATCGTAATTGCCTCTGACGGTCAGCTTTTCACCGACTGCAACATCGGGCAGCACACCGACAACGGTGATGAATTCATCATCGCTCGACAGCTCAAGCACGGTAAAGCCGGTCTCTTCTATATGCACCGAAACGTCTTCGACGATACCGATGATTTCTGTTTCATCATTAACCAAGCTGAACCTCGTCCTTTAAAATAATGTGTTGTTATTCTTTCTTCTTTAGGTAGATATTCACCGCCGCAGACGCAAGACCGAAGAACATCATCATATAGATGTTGAGCTTGAGTCCGTAGAAAAGGCAATCCGTCATACCGCAGGCACAGAAAGACAGAAGCGAAGCGATGAGTGTTATTGCAACGGCACGCTCTTTTTTACCTTTGCGGCAGAGTCTGAGCATCATTATGCCAAAGGCTATAAATGAACCCAGCAGAAGTGCAGTGCCGATAATGCCGTTTTCAAGCGTAGTCTGAATAAAAATATTATGTGCGTGCGGCTGATTTATATGGTATGTACCGTGAAGCTGCTCACGCACGTTATTGACACCCGTACCGTAGCCGAAAACCCAGTGACCTTTGAGCATATCA
Organism: Clostridia bacterium; assembly: GCA_017625095.1. Lineage (GTDB taxonomy): Bacteria > Bacillota > Clostridia > Oscillospirales > Acutalibacteraceae > UBA8612. The sequence continues at coordinate 10,678 of JAGALQ010000049.1, forward strand.
AAGCAGGCGCGCCAGATATCCGAGCGGGTGTTGACCGAAATATCGTTGCCGTTGAAAAGCGTAAGTAAGCGTTTGAAAACACCGTCGGCAACAACCGCAACCGCAGCAATTCCGCCGACACCTATGCCGAGCAGGGCAAGTGTGCGTTTGCCGCCGTAAAAAAGCAGCACGATAAACGATGCCGCAAGCGCAAGATACGGACCTCTTGAATAAGATGCGGCAATACCGCCGACAATAAGCACGGCACAGCCGAAGCTGACCAGCTTTTTGCCCCTGCCGTTAAGATAAAACATACAGTAAACTGCAAGCGGCAGCATCATCGTAAGGAATGCGGCAAACATAACGGGGTTTGTGAAGGTGCTGCTTGCACGCTCTTCAATTGAAATAAATTCGGTGCGCTGAATATATTGTTTTGCAAAGTCAGGCAGAAGATAGTTGATTGCCAGCTTTGCAACAAGGTTATCAAGCTGATGCCAGAAAGGGTTGAAAATTGTTTTAAGCGGTGCCCAGATAAGCTCACCGTAATGGAAAAGCACCATCTGCATAACGCCGATACCGCCTGCGATACCTCCGCCGATTGAGCCTGCAAACATAACCGTGTCAAGCCTGAGCGGAGAGTCAATGCTTCTGCTCATCATAATGACCGAAACGAAGCCTGCAAGCCATACCGCAATGCCTGACAGACCCGAAACCGCTGAGCCGCTGTAAAACAGACCGATTATCTGCCACACTGCAAACAGCAGAAGAAATACGCCGTGTGGGCTGACCGTACGAAGAGATAAATTTTTAAAGCTGACGGTTTTTATGTAAGCAATCAGCAGCAGAATCGGGAACACATATTCCTGCAAAAGTGCGCAAAGCGCAAAAGCCGCAACCGCCCAAAGCCATTTGCCTTTATTCTGTACAAAAAAGCTTTTCAGCTCAGCCACAATAAACCGCCCCCTTATATATAGTTACTTAGAATATAATATAACATTTTTACTGTAATAAATCAACAATTTATAAAAAACACACGTAACAAAAATTACGGGCAAAAATCAGCCTTTTTGCATAACGGAAATGCTCTTTTTTAATTTGATGTTGATTTTTTATCAGATTTCTCATATTATATATAATATCGGAAAGGAGTGTTATGATGAGAATTTGTGTTTACGGTGCTGCGTCACCGACAATTGACCCCGAATATATCAGACAGACTGAGATTATGGGTGAGGAGCTTGCAAAGCGCGGCCATTCACTTGTATTCGGCGGCGGTGCAAACGGACTTATGGGTGCCGCGGCAAGAGGAATAAAAAAGCAGGGCGGACACATAATCGGTGTAATCCCCAAGTTTTTCGGCGAAGAAAACGTTGAGGCGATTTTTGAGGAATGTGATGAGCTTATCACACCAGACACAATGCGCGAGCGCAAGCAGATAATGGAAGACCACGCAGACGCATTCATAATCACACCCGGCGGAATCGGCACGTATGAAGAGTTTTTTGAGATACTTACGCTCAAGCAGCTTTGCAGACACAACAAGCCGATTGCCGTATACAACATCCTTAACTATTATGACGGACTCAACGCAGTAATCGAGCAATCTGTTGAAAAGAATTTCATCCGAGAAAACTGCAACAACCTTTTCAGGACAACCTCAGACCTTGAGGAGCTTATCGCATACATCGAAACACCTGTTGACGATACACTCACGGTAAAGCAGCTCAAAGACGGTTAATAAAGCAAACAAAAAAGCCGTACCGCTATCACTACGATAACGGTACGGTTCATTTTTTATTTCCAATTAAAAGGACGGAGCATAAAATCCACCGTGCTCTTGTCCTGCGGAATCAGACCGAAGGAAGAAACTCTGTCAATTTTGTGTGCTATCATCGCATCATACAGCTCTTCGTTTGCCTTCAATCGCAGAGGATTGAGGAAGAAATACTCGCCGAGGAATTGGTTAGCCTTGAAGTATTCCCAGCTGAGGTTTGCAACCTCGACGTTAAACATCTGCTCATCTGTTACGTCAGCGTTCAGGGCCTTGTCCCAGAGTCTGTCAAGCTTTGCGATTATTGAAAGCGGATAGAAGCCCGACTGATAGTGCCAGTCAAAATCAAACGCGTGCGCTGTCTTCTTTATCTGTGCGGTCTGTACGTCAAGAATCTCTCTGATATACGGTGCGGCATCCTCACCGTAATAAGCGTTGAGGAACTCTGTCATATGGTATTCAATATCGCAGTCAACATCCCACATAACCTTACAGTAGAGGTAGTTTCTCAGCTCATTAAAGGCGGCAGAGTGTCCGTCACCGCAGTTGTAGACATAGCCCGTGATACCGATATCACGCATATACTGCATTGTCGGCTGAAGGGTTTCGAGGTTGGAGAAGAACTGCATTGAGTTGAGGAAGTTGATTGTGTAATCGTAGATATACGTTCTGTCCGCAACCTTCACCCAGTTTGCGTGATCCTGTGCAACAGTCGGCTCGTTTTCACCGTACAGATTCTGGAAGGTTTCGTTGCCGTCCTGCGCGCCGCATTCTGTCAGCAGATGGCTGCGGCAGGCTCTGTGAATACCGCAGAGCACGGGCACAACGTTATCGTTACATCTGAGTGTGAGATCCTGCGGCGGTCTGTCGGTTTCGCCGTATGCATAAAAAGTGAACGTGAAATTCGGGAATTCATCGTCGAGAGCATCGGCAAAGTTATTTGTAAATATCAGTGTCGGAGCACAGACACTGCCGTACTTTTCATAGAGTGCTGTGCAGCTTTCGCAGTGGCAGTAGTTTGAATTATCCTTCTGACCGATGTGAATATGGTCGGAGGTTTCTCTGGGGCAAGCGAGAATTGCCTGCCTTGCGTTTTCAATCGCAATCGGGAGCACGTCTGGATGTGAAAGGCAGACGTGATCCGTTGTGCGTGTGCCGTCGGGATTCATTGCAAAATATTCGGGATGCTCTGCAAAAAGTGTATCGGGCACAAGCCTGTCAAGTGTGACATCCCAGAGCACATAGGTGAGTGCACCGCCGTATTCGGGTGCTTCATTCCAGAAGGAAACATTCACCTTCATCTTTGCTCGGTAATTATCCGTTGAACCGGGGCAGGCATTGCGGCGGATTGCAAATGAGGGTCTGACAGTGCGGTTGAGTGCCGCATCGACAACAAGATCCTTGCTTTCGGGCACAACCTCAAGCGTTGGCGTAAACCAGCGCACACCAAAATACTCCTCAAGCAGTGTATACACACCGTAGAGCGTACCTCTGCTGTCGCCGCCTGCGATAAGCAGATAAGTGCCGTCTGCATAAAGCAGGAATCCGTCCGCTCCGATTGAGCTGCGGTCAACCTGAGTTATCTGCGCTTCAAGCTCTGTTTCACCGACAACAATTGCTTTGCCGCCGTCATACTCCGACTCGGTGACATATTGGAGCTCAACACCGCTGAGCTTTCCGACATAGGTCTGAAGCTCATCAACGGCTGTGAGTATACATTCATCGGGTGAATCGGAGGTTACAATAACAAAATCGCTCGCACCGTCCTCGACGATATACATCGGGGTTGTAACCGTAGGAGGTACATAGGTTGTTGAGCTGTAGCTGACTTCGCCGCCTATCGGTATTGCGAAAAATGACAGCAAAACCACCTCAATAAAGCCGATTATCGCTTTTAATGTTGCCATTTGTCAATCCTCCTTATTCTGCGGTGCCGCTCATTGTGAATACGAGCTCACCGCCCGCCATAAGCTGCTCGTGCGTTACGTAGCAGCCTTCAAGCTCGACTCCGTTGAGTTTGACGGAGCTTACATAGATATTATCATCGGACTGGTTGAGAGCCTTGACCTTGAGCACGTTGCCGTTTGAAAGGTTGATTTCGGCGCTGTCAAGGTTGGGCGAGCCGAGCCAGTATTTATCTGTGCCCGCAAGCGGATAGAAGCCCATTGAAGAGAATACGTACCAGCAGCTGATTGTGCCGCCGTCATCGTTACCGTCAAGGCCGTTTATATCCGTGCTGTAGCGGTTTTCAAGTGTCCATCTGACCCATTTCTGTGTCAGGTCGGGTCTGCCTGCGTTTGCAAAAAGGTAGGGTGTGTGAATATCGTGCTGGTTACCTATCCAGAAGCCGTGACCCGGATCAATTGCAGCACGGCTGAGTGAAGCATCCTCCATAAAGTCCTCAAGCTCGCTGATAAAGTAATCCTTTGAGCCGAAGAGCTCAATCATACCGTCGATATCGTGTGTTGCGCTCCAACGCCACTGTCTTGCGCTGCCCTCACAGTAGTAGTCGGCATACTTGTTGATCATAATCATATCGTAGAACGATGTCATATAGGGGCTGAAACGCTTTTCAAAGCTGCCGTCAGAGTTTCTTGCGCGGAAGTATTTTGTTTCGGGGTCGAAGATATTCTTGTAATACATTGCCTTTTCGGAATATCTTTCAACATCCTCTGCGTAACCGAGCTCACCTGCAAGTGTTGCGATTGCCGCATCCTCCCACGCATACTCGATTGTGCGGCTTGCGGATTCGTTGCCGGGGCAGAGATCCTGCGGAACATAGCCGTACTGATTATATTCTTTTACGTGATCACGTCCTGACCTTGTGGCAGGATTTTCCGAAGTGTATTTCATAAAGCCGTATGCCGCCTCAACATCAAAATCCCTGATGCCCTTGAGGTAGCTTTCGGTAATCATAATGTTTGCCACGTCGCCCATCATTGAGCTTGCGTAACCGGCACCCTGCGGCCAACGCGGAAGAACACCGACACCCTGCTTTGCCATTGTGACAAGGCTCTTGAGGCAGTCGGTCTGAACATCCTGAGCGATAAGAGTATAGAGCGGATGGGTTGAACGCACGGTATCCCAGAGTGACATATCCGTTCTGTAGGTAAAGCCCTCTGCAACGTGAGCCTGCTTATCAAAGCCGAGGTATTCACCGTTAACGTCGGTGAAATTTGTGGGCATTATCATATTGTGGTAAAGTGCTGTGTAGAAAACTGTCTTTTTGTCCTCATCATCCGCACCGACTTTTATAACGGAGAGCGCATCGTTCCAGGTGTCTGCCGCTTTTTCACGCACACCGTCAAAGTCGAGACCGTCTGTTTCTGCCTTGAGGTTGAGCATTGCGTTTTCGGTGCTTACAAAGCTGATGCCGACCTTGAGCTCAACGCTTTCATCCTTGAGATTGCCGAAGTTGATATCGATTGAGCAGTTTTCGGGATCGGAAGAAATATCAACAGCTTTGATGGGTTTATCCGCAACAGCGGCAAAATATGTGGGCAGACCGTCGTATCTGCCTGCAAACTGACCGAAGAGAAGACAGCTGCCTTTGATTACACCCGTTTCAGGGTCGTATTCAACCTTGCCGTCGCGTGACTGTGACTTTGCAGCGGCACTTGTGACGTCGATAAACAACCTTGCATCCTTTGATGTATTGAAGGTGTATCTGTGAACACCTGTATGCACGTCAGCAGTCATCTCCGCAAGACAGCCTACGCTCGGAAGATATACAGCATAGTAGCCTGTCGATGCCTGCTCATTTGCGTGTGAATAAGCGAGCACACCTGCCCTGCTGCTGCCTACGGCAGGAGTAACCCTGAACATTGAATAGTCCTCAGCACCCGTACCCGAAAGTCTGGAGTGGCTGAAGCCTCGGATATGGCCGTGCTCATAATAATAACCGGAGGTGTTTGTTTTGACGATGTATGCACCGCCCAGGAAGCAGGTATCAGGTCCGAGCCTGACAGAGCCGAACGGCACTGTTGCCGCAGGGCTGACCATACCGCAGGTCCACGGTGTGCCGCCCGTGCCGATAAACGGGTCAACATACCTGCCGTATTCGGTTTCGGGAATCTGAGGCATATCGACCTTAGCAGGTGCAACGCCGTTGAACAGCCCCGACAGACCCATTTCAAGCGTTACAAACAGTGAAACAAAAACTCTGATAATCTTCCACATAGCAAATCCCCCTGTTTTTTTCTTAAATAGGATTATTGATAATTATAATATAAATTTTTACCAACTGCAAGGATTTGTAAAAAATATACAGTTTTTCTTTCAAATTGCGGTTTTATATGGTATAATCCGTTTTAATATCAACCGGAAGGCTGGAAACAGATATGAAAAAACTTCTCTCGGCATCAATGATGTGCGCTGACCTTACAAATGTTGAAAAGGCTGTAAGGGAGCTTGAGGCTGCAGAAATCGAATATCTTCACATTGATATAATGGACGGCAGCTTTGTGCCCAACATCACGCTCGGCTTTGACTTTGTAAACGCACTCAAATCAATAACCGATATACCGCTTGACGTGCATATGATGGTAAATAACCCCGCACGCTTTATTGACAGAATGAAGCTTGATAAAGGCGATGTTATCTGCATACACTATGAAGCGGATGAAAACGCAAAAGATACGCTTGAGCTTATACGCAGCCACGGCTGTCAGGCAGGTCTTGCGATAAACCCGACAACGCCTCTCTCCTGCCTCGAAGGCTTTGAGGCCAGCATTGATATGGCGCTTGTGATGACGGTTACACCAGGCTTTGCAGGGCAGAAAATGTTTGACGGCGCACAGGAAAAGGTAACCGAAGCACGCAAACTGCTCAGCACTGCGGACAGATACATCCCCATAGAGGTTGACGGCAATATGAGCTCCGAAAACGGCAGAAAGCTCAGCGCTGCAGGTGCAGACATATTTGTGCTTGGCACAAGCGGACTTTTCATAAAGAATAAAGATATGAAGGTTGCGGCAGACGAATTCAGAGCCGTACTTTAAGGAGAAAGCTAATGTACAGCAAAATAAAAGCTGCCGTTGTCGGCAGCATAAATATGGATATTATTCTCGGTATGCAGCGTGTGCCCGAAGTCGGTGAAAACGTGCTCGGCACGGAATACAGCTACTCCTGCGGAGGAAAGGGTGCAAACCAGGCGTCCGCCCTTGCAAAGCTCGGTGCCGGCACAAGGATGATAGGCAAGGTTGCAGACGACACAAACGGCAGAAAGCTGATTGAAAACCTTGAGTCAAACGGCATTGACCGCTCGGGTGTTTCAACCGCAGGCACTCAGACGGGTATGGCGGCAATCATCCTTGACGGCGATGGCAGAAACCGCATTGTAGTTTATGAGGGTGCAAATGCAGAAATCGATCCCGATGAAGCGGCTGAATTTATAACAGATGAGCTTGACCTGCTGCTTGTGCAGTTCGAAACGGCAGAAGAGGTTGTCACACGGTGTGTAAACCGCGCAATTTCAAAGGGAATCATAACCGTTATCGACTGCGGACCTGCAAAGCAGTTTGCGCTTGAAAATATGCAGGGTGCAACCATAATCTCACCTAACGAGAGCGAAACGCTTGCACTGACGGGGATTTCACCCGACAGCGAGGAAGACGTGCTCAAGGCTTCGCAGATAATAAAAGAGAGAAGCAAGGCGGAATACGTCGTGCTCAAGCTTGGCGAAAGAGGCTGCAGCATTTTTGACGGCAATGACCTGCGCATAATGCCCGCATACCCTGCCGATGTTGTTGACACAACGGCCGCAGGCGACTGCTTCACAGCAGCAATGGCGCTTGAGTATAAGCGAAGCGGCGATATTTATAAAGCCTGCGATATGGGCAACAAGGCAGGCAGCATTGCTGTCAGCCGTATGGCTGCCGCCGCATCAATGCCCGGCGTTGAGGACCTGATATAAAAACTGCGCCCTGATTATTGACATAACAAAAATGCTGTGCATCACCAAAGCCTCCCTTTACACAAGGGAGCCTTTCTGAAACTTATAATTACAGAAAAAACCGACCTGTGATCGAAATCACAGGTCGGTTTAATTGTTTTGTTTTGGTTTATCTTATTTAACCTTGACCTTGTAGCACTTGATTTCAAACGGATTGATCTCGAAGCTGAGAGTCTTGCCGTCTGCAATGTCTGCTGCAACGTCCTCACGCTCAAGAAGGTTACACTCTGCAACGCTTGCGATTTCAGCAAAGAACTGAGCATTGACCTTTGTTCTTCTGCCTGATTTCTCGACAAAACGCACGATGTAAGCATCCTCATCCTCACACTTCTTGACAGCCTCAAGTGTAACATTCTTGCCGTCAACACTGATGAAGGAGCCGCTCTCTGCGCCCTTAGCCTCATCGCTGAGCTCAACGGGAAGCATCGGGTTATTGAACTCAAGACCTCTTACAAGTGTCTCGGCATCCTTCCAGCCGCCAGCGTGCGGATAGAGTGAATATGTGAAGTAGTGATCGCCTCTGTCTGATGCGGGGTCAGGATTCATCGGAGCCTTGAGGAGAGTGATAATCATTCTCTGCTCGTTGACCTCGTAGCCGTACTTGCAATCGTTAAGAATTGTAAGACCGTAGCCATCCTCAGACATATCGATAAAGTTGTGAGCAGAAACCTCGAACTTAGCCTTATCGTAAGGATTGTGGCGGTAGTTGGAGCTTTCGATTGTTGCATAAGCGATATCTCTTGTGAACTTCTGAGCCTTGATATCAACGTCAAAGCCGACCTTGAGGAGCTTCTCCTGCTCGTGCCAGGAAATGAATGTATCAAAGTCGATTCTGTCAAGCTCATTATAGATAATGATGTTCTGCTTGAGAACAGACTTCATAATATTCTTTGTGATTGTAACGCAGGTGAATACGTCGCCTGTTACAACGCTCTCAACCTTGCCTGCCTCGGTGTCAAACTCACGGTCTGTGTAGGTTGCAACGATATCCCATGCATCGTACTTGCCGGGAAGGTCCTCGTAAATGCGGAATACGTTACCCTTGCCCTCGAGAACCTCTCTGCCGTTCTTCTTGTCATAGATTGAAACAAGCTGAGCAGCTGCATCAAACTTAAGGCTGAAGTTAGCGTTCTCGATATCTGCGCTCTCAACTGCCTTTGCAGCGGGAACAGCAGCTTCCTTGGTGTAGTAAACCTTGTAACCGACGGCGGGAACATCCTTTGCAACAAATGTGAGAACCTTTGTGCCGTCAAGCTTTGTGTAAGCCTGAACAGGAACCTTGTTGCCGTCAGCATCGTAAATCTCGACATCCTTGTAGGGAAGCTCAACCTTTGAGGTTGCAGCTGTACCGAGTGAGTTGAACAGAGCAAAGGGCTTGCCGTACTTGTTGCCTGCGCCGATGTTGCCTGCGATTGCGTTGAGAGCTTCATCACGTACGTTCTCACCGATTGCAATGATATCCTTATAGATGTCGCAAAGGTCGCCGAATACCTCTGTGATGTGTGAGCCGGGCAGTGAATCGTGGAACTGGTTTGTGAGAATCATCTGCCAACCTTCATTGAGCTTTGCAAGAGGATACTCATAGCCGTAGCCCATTGCAATGCTTGCAAAAATCTCAGCCTGACGGTAGAGGTTTTCGCTGTATCTGTTGAGCTTCTTGAGCATAGCCTTTGTGGTGTGAACACCTCTGTGCTCCTCAAGATAAAGCTCATCTTTCCATGTAGGAATATTTGTGTCGGTTGCCTTTGCCTTCATACGTGCAAGTGAATCCTCAATCTTGCTTGTCTGTGTTGCGGGCAGACCGGGGAAGTTCTTATAACGCTTGACGTACTCGAGCATTTCGGTGTCAACACCGCCGCCGCCGTCACCCCAGCCGTAGCAGTACATTGACTCGCCGATTGTTGCCTTGTCTGTGTACTTCTTCCAGTTCATCTTGAGCGAGTCAGCCTCAACCGTGCCGATGAAGTGTGTGGGGGGAACAATGGAGAATACCTTTGAACCGTCGGGGCCTTCCCACCAGAAGGTGTTATACTGCCAGGGGTTGGTATCGTTCCAGATGCCCATCTTATGAGTTACGAAATATTCAACGCCTGCCTTCTTGAGAATCTGAGGCATTGCGTAGCCGTTACCGAATACGTCGGGTACCCAACAGGTCTTGGGTGTGATGCCGAATGTTTTCTCAGCGTATCTTACGCCGTGAAGAAGCTGACGGACAAAGGATTCACCGGAAACAAGGTTACAGTCGGGCTCAACCCACATTGCGCCGATGTATTCCCATCTGCCCTCTGCGATGCGCTTCTTGACCTGCTCGAACATTGCAGGGTAGCGCTTCTCCATTTCGATGTATGTGGGAGCTGTGCTCTGTGAGAAGATGAAGTCGGGATACTGCTCCATAAGTCTGAGCATTGTTGCGTGAGTTCTGCCGAGCTTACGTACATACTCCTTATATGCCCACATGAATACAATATCAAGGTGAGAGTTACCGACAAGAGCGAGTGTACCCTCTGTCTTGTAGTTGGGGTTGTTATAAACTCTGTCCTTGAGCACCTTCTGTGCCTCAAGAAGTCCTGCCTTGAACTCGTCACCGTCAACGTCGAAGTTAACGTGTGTGAAAGCCTCTTTGAGTGCGGAGCGGATAAGCTCTGCAAGGCCTGTGTCGAGAACGGGCATAAACAGTGCGTTGAACACTGCCTTGAAATCCCAGTAAACCTCTTCGATTACGGGATCGACAACACCGATGAATGAGCAGGAAAGAGTCTTGACAGTTGACTCGTTTGAGTGCCATACATAGTATGACTCGATATCAACATCGTAGTGCTTGCCTGCCTCGGCACAGTCGGAAAGAAGAACGCTGTTGCGGAAGGGGTCGAGACCCTGATAGGGCTCACCGTTGAGTGAAAGAAGGGAGTCACCGCCGAAATAGACGTTGAGTGTAACCTTCTTGCCTGCAAAACGCTCGGGAATTTCGAATGAGTTTTTGAAGAATGCGCTCCAGCCGTTGTTGCCCCAGCGGTCACCGACGTTGAGGTCCTTCCACTCGTCATAAAGATATTCGTAATCGCCGATACCCTTGTAGATGCATTCCTTCATCTTCCATGCGGGGATTGACTCAATATCCGTGTAAATTCTTTTCTTGAGGGTCTTGAGCTTGACGTTGACAACATCGTCAAATGAGAATATACCTCTCTGCTTGCCCTTTGTGGCGTCACGCCAATCGTCAACGTGAGCATCCATTGCGTCGAGAGCAGCAACAGCGTCAAGGTTTTTGATTTCTGCCAAAGTTCATCGTCCTTTCTTATGTAAAAATCGGGTTTGAGACCGTATTGTGTCTTATACAGTATAACACCAACATTAAAATATTTCAATATAAAAAGAAGGTTTGCACAGGAAATCATCCGTGCAAACCCGAAATTTATTTTTTAAGTCTTATCGCTCAGCCCTCAAGCCCTTCAAGCATCTGCGCAAAGAGCGTGTTTGCCCAGGCAAACCAGACCCTTGTGAAATCTGACGGGTCATCCGCATTGAATGACTCGTGCATAAAGTTGGTGCCTGCGTGTGTGTTGCTTATCATCTCAAGACAGCTGCGGATTTCTTCCTTATCAGAGCTTGTGATAATCTGCATTGTCAGAGCAATGTGCCAGATATTGTTCTTCGGTGTGTGCGGACTGCCGACACCCTTTGCCGCCTTACCCTCAAAGTAATACGGATTATCCTTCGAGAGAATAAAACGGCGCGTATTGACGTAGATTTCATCGTCCTTATCGCAGTAGCCGAGATACGGTGCGGCAAGCAGGCTCGGAGAATTGGCATCGTCCATAAGGTTGTAATTGCCGAAGCCGTCTGTTTCATAGGCATAAATCCTGCCGTACTTCGGATGATTTACAACGGCATAGTTTCTGATTCCGTCATCAATCTCAGCAGCCAGCTTAAGGCATTTTTCCGCAAGAGCCGTATTGCCGAAGCCTTCCTCTGCAAGCTCTGCGGCTTTGCGCATTGCAACAACAGCCATCATATTTGACGGCACAAGATAGTTGAAAATGCACGCATCATCCGACGGGCGGAAGCCTGACCAGGTCATACCCGTGAAGTTGACGGGTCTGCCGTAGCCGCCGAAGGGAAGCGTATCGGATACGGGACAGTTTTTGCGGTCAAAAAAGTATGTTGAATTTTCCTTGTGGTGCTGTTCTTTTATGAAATGGTCCGCAATTGTTTCAAGCATTTTTTCGGTTTCAGCCGTGAGCACAAGCGGATCCTTCGTCACCTTGTAATACTCATACATAAGATAAACCGAAGCACAGAGCGAATCAACCTCATACTTGCGCTCCCATATCAGATCGTGATCAAAATCGGAGGCATCCTTCCACTTGTCGGGGCAAGGCTCGGCATTGAAGGCGTTTGAATACGGGTCGAGGTTGACATAAGAAGCGTGCCTTGCGATAACACCGCGCAATATTTCTTTAAGTTCATCATCCTCTGCGGCATATTTTATATAGGGCTTGAGCTGTGCCGCACTGTCACGCAGCCACATTGCAGGAATATCGCCCGTTATTACAAAATAAGTGCCGTCGTCAAGCTGTTTTGTCGTTGTTTCGATTGTGTTGAGGAAGCACTGCTTTGCAAGAGGTGCAAGGGACGGAAAAACTCTGAACATCTTCTCCTCAAGTTCCTGTGCTTTTTTTACAAGAATATCAGGTGTCTTCATTTTTTCTCCTTATCAGATAAAAATGCTCCGCTGAAAAAGCGTTGTAAATTATATATCGGAGCACAAAAATATTTTATCATACGGCACTCCCCTTTTCAAGAAGTAAATTTTTTGGCGGGTTACTTTCCCGTAACCCTTCGCTATTGAATTTTGCCGAAAATAGGATTATACTTTAATTCACAAACGGAAAACTCAGGGGGAAATACATTATGAAAAAAATCGCCGTCATCTGCCTTGCGGCAATGATGCTGTCAACAGCCGCCTGCGGCAGCAAAGAAGCTCCCGGGCAGACAACACAGCCGACTCAGGATGCATTTGCTCAGACAACAGCCGCAGACACAGCTCCGACAGAAGAAACAACAACCGTTGAGGTTGAAAGCACCGAGGCTGAAACAACTGCAGAAACGACCACTCAGCCGCAGACACCCTCCTCAACAGAAGATATTGTTGAGCTGTTCAACGAAAGTGCAAACAAAATCAAGGCAGACGCTTCTGCCGTTACCAAAAACTATGAAAAGCGTATTGTAAACAAAGACAGGCTTGTTGTGCCCGCAGGTCTTCAGTCAACGGCAGACACTATGATAGCCACTTTTATGAAGGACGACACCGACCCGATAGTATACACAGGCAAGGATGCAATCAAGGAAAACTTCATTGTGCCCGGACAAAGCTACGTCAGCAAGCTTGACCCGTCATACGTCAGCAAGGCAACCTGCACGGACAAAGGCGACACATACGAAATTTACCTCAAGCTCAACGGTCAGACAAGCCCCACTGCAGGCTTAGGCATCGGCGCGGTATGCGACGTAATTGAGGCAGGCGAGGTTGCCGAAAAAGCTCCCTTTGTAGAAAAATTCACGACAGAATACTACAACTGCGAAATCACAGCAACCGTTGACAAAGAAACAGACAGGGTAACACACATTGTTTACTCCACACCGCTCACGCTCAACATAACCGTCAATATGTTCGGCACGCACGACCTTGTTATCGGTTTCACCTTTATCAAGGATTACGATGTGAAATATTAACTTTATAATTTTTATGCCGCCTCACCGTGAGTGAAGCGGCTTTTTTTAACAATAACACAATATATTGTAAAAATATGTCTGTTAATATCAATATTTGATTGAATTTATAAAACAGATGTGCTAAACTCAAAACAATGGCAGAAACTAAACTGTCAAATAAAATCAGAGAGGTTTTCAGTATGAGTAACAAGCTCGTATACGACATCCACGACAAACCGAAATTCGGTCAGCTTATCGTTCTGGCATTCCAGCAGCTGCTTGCAATTATGGCAGCAACAATTGCCGTGCCCGCAATCGTCGGCAACGGTATGTCAATATCCGCAGCTATTTTCGGAGCAGGTGTAGGCACCTTCGTTTACCAGCTCTTCACAAAATTCCGCAGCCCTGTTTTCCTCGGCTCATCCTTCGCATTCATCGGCTCTATGCTTGCCGCTTTTGCAGGCGCATCATCAATGGCGCTCGGCTACCTCGGCCTTGTACTCGGCGCTGCATTTGCCGCACTCGTATACATCCTGCTCGCAGTTGTCGTTAAATTTGTCGGCGTAGGCTGGATCAACAAGCTTATGCCTGCGGCTGTTATCGGCCCGACGGTTGCGCTCATCGGTCTTTCCCTCGCATCTGCAGCCATAAAAGACGTTTTCTCATACGGTCCTCAGGACAGCAACGGCGCATTCATTATGACCACCAACATCTGGGTTTCTCTTATCTGCGCTCTCGTCACACTTTTCGTTGTTATTCTCTGCTCAACCTACGGCAGCAAAAAAATCAAGCTCATCCCGTTTATCTTCGGTGTGCTTGCAGGCTATGCCGTTGCAATGGTATTCACCGTTATCGGCTACACCGCAAATATTGATGCACTCAAGATCATCGACTTTGCTCCCTTTGAGGCTCTTGTCAAAGACGGTGTCGGTCTGAGCACCTTTGTTGCAGTGCCCGAATTTACATTCCTCAAGGCATTCACAGGCATCAAAGAGTTTAACGTAAACTATCTTATAACAATAGCAGTTGCTTACGTGCCCGTTGCATTCGTTGTTTTTGCAGAGCATATCGCAGACCACAAAAACCTTTCCAGCATTATCGACAAAGACCTGCTTGAAGACCCCGGCCTTCACCGCACACTTCTCGGCGACGGTATCGGCTCTGTTGCAGGTGCATTTTTCGGCGGCTGCCCCAACACAACCTACGGCGAATCCGTCGGCTGTGTCGCAATCACACGCAACGCATCCGTTATCACAATCTCGGCAACTGCCGCAATGGCAATTCTCGTTTCGTTCATCTCTCCGTTCATCGCATTCCTCGATTCAATCCCCGGCTGTGTTATGGGCGGCGTATGCATCACACTTTACGGCTTTATCGCGGTTTCGGGTCTTAAGATGATAAGTAAGGTTGACCTTGAGGATAACGCAAACCTTTTCACCGTTTCCGTAATTCTTATCTGCGGTATCGGCGGCATGGCAATCTCTATCGGCAAGGTAACAATCACAGCTATTGCCTGCGCACTTATCCTCGGCATCATCACAAACACCGTCCTCAAAAAATCACAGAAAAACAAGAAGAAATAAGGAAAGTGAAGCTTTATGAAAAACTACGAAAACGTTACGATATTTGACCATCCGCTCGTAAACCACAAAATCGCAATTCTCCGTAACGAAAAGACAAGCATGAAGGAATTCAGAGAGCTGATTGAAGAAATCACAACGCTGATGACCTTTGAATGTCTTAAAGAGGGTGTGCCCACGGTTGAGGTTGAGGTTAAAACACCGCTTGAAACCTGCAAACAGCAGGTAGTAAAAGACAACTCAATCGTAATCGTGCCCATACTCAGAGCAGGTCTCGGTATGGTCAACGGTGTTCACGTGCTCTTCCCCAGCGCAAAGGTAGGCCACATCGGTCTCTACCGCGATGAAGAAACACTCGAGCCCTGCGAATACTACTGCAAGCTGCCCGTCGGAATCGAGGACAAGCTCGTGCTGCTTGTTGACCCGATGCTTGCAACAGGCGGCAGTGCCTGCGACGCAATAAATCAGCTCAAAAAGCGCGGCTGCAAAAACATCAAGTTTATGGCAGTTATCGGCGCCCCCGAAGGTGTCAGCCGTGTTGCTGAGGAGCATCCCGACGTTCACATCTTTGTATCAACACTTGACCGCTGCCTCAACGAAAACGGCTACATTCTGCCAGGTCTCGGCGATGCAGGCGACAGACTTTTCGGCACAAAATAAAATAAACTTTTCTGCAGGCACTTATCTTACGGTAAGTGCTTGCTTTAAAATTACAGAAAATAAGGGAACAAAGCTTTATGAACAAAAAATTTTTTGATCACATAGTACACGGCGGCGATTACAACCCCGACCAATGGATAAGCACGCCCGAGATATGGGACGAGGATATGCGGCTGATGAAGCTGGCACACGTCAATTCGGCAACAATCAATATCTTTTCGTGGTCGCTTATCGAGCCTGAAGAGGGCGTATACAACTTCGGCTGGCTTGACACGATGATGGACAAGCTGCACGCAAACGGAATTGACGTAATCCTCGCGACTCCCTCAGGCGCAAGACCGCCATGGCTTGCACAGAAATATCCCGAGGTGCTGCGCGTTGAAGAAAACGGAATACGCAATGAGTACGGTGTGCGTCACAACCACTGCCTCACCTCACCGATATACAGGCAGAAGGTGCGCGAAATCAACCACATTTTAGCCGAGCGTTACAAGAATCATCCTGCGCTTAAAATGTGGCACATATCAAACGAATACTGCGGCGAATGCCACTGCGAGCTTTGTCAGGAGGCTTTCCGTGACTGGCTTAAAGATTATTACCACAACGATATTGAAGAGCTTAACGAAAAATGGTGGAACGGATTCTGGAGCCACAGAATAAGCGACTGGAGCCAGATAAACTCGCCCAAATACAGAGGTGAAAACCACGTTTCGGCAATGAAGCTGTGCTGGAACAGATTTGTTTCCGACAGCCACATCTCATTCTATGAAAACGAGATTGCTCCGCTGCGTGAAATCACACCCGATATTCCGATAACAACAAACTTTATGAATATGTATGACGGCATAGACTACCAGAAATTCGCCTCTCACCTTGACCTTATTTCGTGGGATAACTACCCCGCATGGGACAGAGGAAACAACGGCAGCGTTGCCGTAAGGACAGCCTTTGCCCACGATGCTTTCCGCTCAATGAAAGGCGGTCAGCCGTTCTTTATGATGGAGAGCACGCCCTCACTCGTCAACTGGCACGATGTGAACAAGCTCCCGAAACCCGGTATGCAGGAGCTTTCATCCATCCAGTCGGTTGCACACGGTGCAGACAGCGTGCAGTATTTCCAGTGGAGAAAGAGCAAGGGCGGACACGAAAAATATCACGGCGCTGTTGTTGACCACTGCGGACACGAAAACACGAGGGTTTTCCGCGACGTTGCCCGTCTGGGCACAGTGCTTGAAAAGCTTGACAGCGTTGTCGGCGGCTACAGCAACGCTAAGGTTGCCGTAATTTATGACTGGGAAAACTCCTGGGCAATAAAGCATTACTGCGGCTTCAACAACCTAAAAAGAGATTACGTTGGCGAATGTGTCAAGTGGTACAAGCCGTTTTACGATATGGGCATTGCCGTTGACGTTATCCCGATGGATGCGGATTTCTCGCAGTATGACCTTGTCATTGCCCCCTACCTCTATATGCTCAAGGACGGCACGGCAGAGAGAATTGAAAAATATATTGCCGAGGGTGGCAGCTTTGTTGCAGGCTATCTCTTCGGCTTTGTTGACAGCAACGATATGTGCTTCCTGGGTGGCTGGCCTGCAGACAACCTCAAACAGGTTTTCGGCGTATGGTGCGAGGAGACGGATTCTCTGCCCGAGGGTATGAAAAACGTTGCAACATACGGCGGCAAGGATTATGACGTTGTGCATATATGCGACATTATCCACGCAAACACCGCCGAGGTGCTCGCCACATACGGCAGGGATTTTTACGCAGGTATGCCTGCACTCACCGTCAACAGCTTCGGCAAGGGCAAGGCATATTATGCCGCCTTCCGCAACGATGACAGCTTCACAGCGGATTTTTGCAGAGAGCTTGTTTCACAGCTTTCAATCGCACCCGATGCAGGCATAGTCACACCCGAAAACGTGACTGTCAGAAAGAGGGGCAACACCGTATTCGTTATGAATTTCACAGACGAAGCGGCTGAAATTGAGCTTGACAGAGAGTACAGAAACATTGTAAGCGGCGAAAAGATAAGCGGCAGGGTGACACTTGATGTCTGCGGTTATCTTGTGCTTGAATAAATAAAAAACGGTGATACAGATGAAAGAATTACATATGATATGCAACGCACATCTTGACCCCGTATGGCTGTGGCAGCGTCCCGAGGGAATTGCCGAGGCCATTTCAACATTCCGCGTTGCGGCAGATTTCTGTGATGAATTTGACGGATTCATATTCAACCACAACGAATCCGTGCTTTACGAATGGGTTGAAGAAAACGAACCTGAGCTTTTTGCGCGTATTCAGCGCCTTGTAAAGCAGGGCAAGTGGCACATAATGGGCGGCTGGTATCTTCAGCCCGACTGCGTTATGCCCTGCGGTGAAAGCTTCATCCGTCAGATTGAAACAGGCAGAAAATATTTCAAAGAAAAATTCGGCGTAACACCCACAACGGCAATCAACTTTGATCCCTTCGGTCACACGAGAGGTCTTGTGCAGATACTGAAAAAATGCGGCTATGATTCATACGTGTTTATGCGCCCGTCAGGAATTGATGCAGAGCACGATTTTATCTGGCGCGGCTTTGACGGCAGCGAAATAATCGCGCATAAGCTGCTTGGCGGCTACAACTCGGGCAAGGGCAAAGTGATGAACAAAATCAATCGCGCACTCAACGAGGAATACGGCGACGGAATAAATATGACATTCTGGGGCATCGGCAACCACGGCGGCGGTCCGTCAAGGGTTGACCTGCAGACAATTGCTGAATTTATGAAAGCTCACCCCGAGCACGGCATCAGACACTCTTATTGCGAGAGCTATTTTGAGCGCATCAACAAATCCGGGCTTGAGGTTTTTGACAAATCGCTCAACTACACTATGATCGGCTGCTACACAACAATGGCACGCATCAAGCAATCTCACCGCAGGCTTGAAAACGAGCTGAGCGTATGCGAAAAAATGCTTGCACTCAGCGGCATTGATTACGATAAATCAGAGCTTGAAAAGGCGGAAAAAGCGCTGCTGTTCTGCGAGTTTCACGATATTCTGCCCGGCACAAGCATAAAGGCGGCAGAGGATGACTGCCTGCGTCTGCTCTCCTACGGCTGTGAGATCACCGAGCGATACAAAAACAAGGCTTTCTTTAAGCTTTGCTCGGGTCAGCCAAAGGCAAAGGACGGCGAAATTCCCGTTCTTGTTTTCAATCCGCATCCGTATAAGGTGGTTCAGGATGTTGAGGTTGAGTTCCAGCTGCAGGATCAGAACTGGACCGAAAATGAGGTAACGCTTGTGCGTGTGCGCGATAAAAACGGCAACTACCTGCCCGCACAGAACGAAAAGGAAGCCTGCACGTTCAGCCTCGACTGGCGCAAGAGGGTCTGCTTCAGAGCAGAGCTTGAGCCGATGAGCATAAACCGCTTTGACTGCGAGCTGTATGTGGAAAATTATCCGAAACGTCAGATTGAACCCTGCAGTCAGACCGATGAACACTTCACCTTTGACAACGGCACAATGCAGGTGCTCATCAGCAAAAAGACAGGTCTTATTGACAGATACTGCGTAAACGGCATTGATATGCTCCAAGCAGGCAGTGCAAACATAACCGCAAGCCGTGACAACGAAGACCCGTGGGGTATGGATACAGACGGCTTCAATGACGTTATCGACCGCTTCACACTTCTCAGCGATGAAAAAGCCAACGCATTCAATGGCTATCCCGACGAAAAAACAGGCAACGTAAGGGTTATTGAAAACGGTGCGGTAAGGCTTAAGATTCAGGCGACCTTCGGCTGCGGCAGCTCGTTTGCAAGCGTAACTTATACATTGCCCAAAAACGGCAACCACATCGACATAAAAATACGTATGCTTTCAAACGACAGCAGCAGATTCTATAAGCTCAACTTTGATTCAACTCTTGACAGTCCCGATTTCTACGGTCAGACAGCCTTCGGTACAGAACAGCTGCGCACAGAGGGTAAAGAAGCCGTATACCAGAAATGGTGCGGCATAACCGACGGCAAAAACAGCCTTGCCGTAATCAACAACGGCACTCACGGCGGCAGCGTTGACGGCAGCAAGCTTTGCATTTCACTGCTGAGAACTCCCGTTTATTCCGCTCACCCGATAGGCGGCAGACCCCTTGCCGACACCGACCGCACACACGACCGCATCGACATAGGCGAGCGCGAATTCGGCTACAGATTAACGGCTGACACAGACTTTACCGATATGCAGGCACAGCTTTTCAACGAGCCATGTATCGCGCTTTCGTTCTTCCCGTCGGGTCTTGGCGAGATAAAAGAAACCGCAATCGAGCTTGATAACAACAACGTAATTCTAACAAGGCTTTGCAAAAAGGATGACGGCATTCTGCTCAGGCTGTTCAACTCAACCGATAAACCTGCAGCCACAATGCTGAAAGCCTTCGGAATATCCGCTGAAATTAAACTCAACGCGTTTGAATTCGGCACATTCATATTCGACGGCAAAAGCCTTAAACCGACACAGACAATATAAACAGAAGGCTTATGAGCATCTGACTCATAAGCCTTCATTATTTTAACGGTTTTATTCTGCATACATCGAACCGATTATTCTGTTTGCAAGCGATGCGGGTAAGACCTTGCCCGCCAGACACAGCGCCCTGTAGCTTAAGCCCAGCGTACAGACAGGCTTTGATTTCTTTTTAAGTGCGATTTTTGCAATCATTGCGCCTGCTTTGTCCGCATCCATTCCGTTCTCTTCGTCCTTTTCCATCTTCGAAACGCTACGGCTGATTCTGCCGCCGTATTCGCCGTCACCCTCGGCGGATTTTGCACGGGATGCGGTGAAATCCGTTTTTATATCGCCGGGCTGCACGGCAACAGCCGTAATTCCGAAAGCCCTCACCTCATTGGCAAGTGCAAGGGTATAGGCATTTATCGCCGCTTTTGATGCTGAGTAATAGGTCTGGAAAGGTATGGGGAAGGCTGCGGCAACAGAGCTGATATTGACTATTCTGCCGCTGCCTGCTCTTCGCATATACGGCAGCACAGCCTTTGTCATATTGACCGTACCGAAAAAGTTGATATCCATCTGCTTTTTCGCATCTTCAAGCCGTGTAAACTCAACAGCGCCCGAAATTCCCGAGCCTGCGCAGTTGATAAGCACGTCAATCCTGCCCTCTTTCTCCGCTACGGCACGTGCCGCCGCCTGAGTCGAGGCTTCATCCGTAACGTCGAGCGTGATATGTGTTATTCCCTCGATATTGCTCTCTCTGCGGCTGCCTTCATAGACTATGCAGCCTGACCTGCTGAGCGCAAGCGCGGTTTCCTTGCCGATACCCGAGCTGCCGCCCGTTACAAGAACTACGGTTTTTTTCATCGCTTATTTCCTCCCCGTGTGCTTCATAATGCGAGTATATCACAGCAAACGGCGATATACAATGCGTTTTCAACCGCTTTTCAGGCATATTGACGCCACAGAATAATAATTGCACAAAAAAAATTTAATATACAGGTCAATTAGCGGTAAAAATACTGTTGATTTTTGCGCAAGGATATTTTATAATAAATCATCATTTTTTTTAAAGATGTTAATTTACTCTAAGGAGGAAACATATAATGGATTCAAACAAGAGACCCGAATCAATGGCACGCATCACCACACCTGAGCTTGCAGCCGCTTTTATCGACGAGCAGGTTGCCCTCGTACGCGAGCAGGTTGGCGACAAAAAAGTTCTTCTCGCACTTTCAGGCGGTGTTGACAGCTCTGTTGTTGCAGCACTTCTCATCAAGGCAATCGGCAAGCAGCTTGTCTGCGTACATGTTAACCACGGCCTTATGCGTAAGGGCGAGAGCGAAAACGTAATCGAAGTTTTCCGCAACAGACTCGATGCAAACCTTATCTACGTCGACGCAACAGACCGTTTCCTCGACAAGCTCGTTGACGTTGCAGACCCCGAAACAAAAAGAAAAATTATCGGTAACGAGTTTATTTACCTCTTCGCAGAGGAAGCACGCAAGCTCGCAGACGATGTTGACTTCCTTGCACAGGGCACAATCTACCCCGACATTATCGAGAGCAAGGGCGTTAAAGCTCACCACAACGTCGGCGGTCTCCCCGAGGACCTTCATTTCGGACTTGTCGAGCCTATCAAGCTCCTTTACAAAGACGAAGTACGCGTAGTCGGCAGAGAGCTCGGCCTCCCCGCAGAGATGGTTGACCGTCAGCCCTTCCCCGGCCCCGGTCTTGGTGTACGCTGCCTCGGCGCAATCACACGCGACAGACTTCACGCACTGCGTGAGGCAGACGCAATCCTTCGCGAAGAGTTCGATAAGTCAGGCCTTTCAAACCACGTATGGCAGTATTTCATCGCTGTGCCCGATATGAAGAGCGTAGGCGTCAGAGACGGCAAGAGATATGAAGGCTGGCCCGCAATCATCCGCGCTGTCAACACATCAGACGCTATGACAGCCACAATCGAGGAAATCCCCTACACTGTCCTCCACACAATCACAGCAAGAATCACCGCAGAGGTCGAAGGCATCAACCGCGTCCTCTACGACCTCACCCCGAAGCCCACTGGCACCATCGAGTGGGAATAAT
>JAGALQ010000050.1 GCA_017625095.1 Clostridia bacterium
ACAATTTAACAGACGGGAGCTTGTGTTACAGGCTGAGAGGAAGGTAAAACCTTCGACCGATAACCTGATTTGGATAATGCCAACGTAGGGATGCCTGAATATAAAAGTGTTTCGACGTGGCGGAATCAATCTGAAGCTGTTCAGATTTTTCGTCGCTTTTTCTTTTTAAAACACAACTTCTCAACGGTAAGTTACCAAATCGGTAGCTTACCGTTTTTGTTTTTCAGGAGGTGTGTTTATGGTAAAAATCAACGGCAAAGAAATGAACGTTGCAGGAAAGACAATCGCAGAATATCTTGCAACTACAAATTACGACCCGAAAAGAATCGCAGTCGAGCGTAACGGCGACATCGTTTTTAAGAGTGAATACAGTGAAACCTTACTGCAGGACGGCGACAGTATTGAAGTTGTAAGCTTTGTGGGAGGTGGTTAAGCTGATTCCGACAAAAGAAGAATGGTATGCAGCCTTAGCCAAAAGACACGGCGAAAAGGCACAGAAGAATTTTAATTCCGCAACCGTTGCAATATGCGGACTCGGCGGGCTTGGTTCAAACATAGCTTTTGCCCTTGCCCGTGCAGGTGTCGGCAAACTGATTCTTATTGATTTCGATAGTGTTGACATCACCAATCTGCACCGTCAGCAATATAAAGCTGATCAGCTTGGTATGAGCAAAACAGATGCCTTGAAAGAAAACCTTTCGGAAATTGCTCCGTATGTGGCAATCGAAACTCATTCGGTTTGCATTAGTGAAAATAATGCCGAAGCACTTCTCGAAAAAGCAGACATTATCTGCGAAGCTTTTGATGATGCTGACTGCAAAGCGATGCTTGTGAATCTTGTGCTTGAAAGAATGCCTGAAAAGTATCTGGTTGCAGCGTCCGGTATGGCGGGATTCGGCAGTGCCAACACCATTCAGACACGAAGAATATCAAAGCGATTTTATCTCTGCGGTGACGGAACGAGTGACGTACAATCAGAAGGCAGTCTCGTAGCAACCCGTGTGATGCTGTGTGCGGCACATCAGGCACATACCGTGCTGCGAATTCTGACAGAACAATTTGAAGCTTAAAGAAAGAAGGATAAAACTATGAACAATGATAAACTCATAATCGGCGGACACGAATTTAACTCCCGTTTTATTCTCGGTTCGGGTAAATACTCAATGAAGCTCATTGAAGCGGCCGTAAAGGATGCAGGTGCAGAAATTATTACTCTTGCAGTCCGCCGTGCAAACACAAAAGAACAAGAAAGTATACTCGATTACATACCGGAAGGAATCACACTGCTGCCCAATACAAGCGGCGCAAGAAACGCAGAAGAGGCTGTGCGTATCGCTCGCCTTGCAAGAGAGCTCGGCTGTGGCAACTTCGTTAAAATTGAGATTATGCGTGATTCCAAATATCTGCTTCCAGATAATCAGGAAACAATCAAAGCAACAGAGATTCTTGCCAATGAAGGCTTTGTTGTTATGCCGTATATGTATCCTGACCTCAATGTTGCCCGTGACCTTGTGAATGCGGGTGCGGCTTCGGTAATGCCGCTCGCTTCACCTATAGGATCAAATAAAGGTCTTGCTACAAAAGAATTTATTCAGATTCTGATTGATGAAATAGATTTACCAATCATTGTAGACGCAGGTATCGGCAGACCGTCTCAGGCTTGTGAAGCAATGGAAATCGGTGCGGCGGCAATCATGGCAAACACTGCACTTGCAACCGCAGGTGACCTGCCTATGATGGCTTCTGCATTCAAGAACGCTATTGAAGCAGGACGAAAGGCTTACCTTGCAGGACTTGGCAGAGTATTGACACGCGGAGCATCAGCTTCTGACCCTCTGACGGGTTTCCTCAGAGATTAAGGAGAAGATATGGAAAATCAATTTTTTGTAGATTCGGAGCATCTGTCACCCGAAGCACTTGAGAAAAAACACAGACTTGAAAACGAGCCGTCATTCCGTAAAAACCATATGGAATATTTACCCGGTATGGAGATAATTGAGTCAGATGTCTGCGAAAATGTTATGTCACAGATGAACAGCTATGACTATTCAAAATATACTGCCGATGATGTTAAGGCGGCGTTGGAACACACCACCTGTACAATAGAAGATTTCAAGGCTCTTCTCTCCCCTGCCGCAGAACCGTTTTTAGAACAAATAGCTGAGCGTGCAAGGCTTGAAACAAGCAAGCACTTCGGAAATACCGTATATCTGTTTACACCTCTTTACATAGCAAACTATTGTGAAAATTACTGTGTATATTGCGGTTTTAACTGCTACAACCATATCAAGCGTATGAAGCTGAATATGGAGCAGATTGAAAAAGAGATGAAGGTTATTGCCGACAGCGGTATGGAAGAAATTCTTATTCTCACCGGTGAAAGCAGAGGTCTGAGTAACGTGGAATATATCGGTGAAGCGTGTAAACTGGCAAGAAAATATTTCCGTATGGTCGGACTTGAAATTTATCCCGTAAATACCGATGAATACAGATATCTTCACGAATGCGGTGCTGACTACGTAACGGTATTTCAGGAAACCTATGATACGGACAAATACGAAAAGCTGCATCTGCTCGGACACAAGCGTGTGTGGCCATACCGCTTTGATGCACAGGAAAGAGCTCTTCGCGGCGGTATGAGAGGTGTTGCGTTCTCGGCTCTGCTAGGACTTTCTGATTTCCATAAAGACGCTCTTGCGAGTGCATTACACGTGTATTACTTACAGCGAAAGTATCCTCACGCAGAAATGTCACTCTCCTGCCCGAGGCTCCGACCGATTATAAACAACGATAAAATCAATCCCCTTGACGTACACGAAAAACAGTTGTGTCAGGTGCTTTGCGCATACCGTATCTTTTTGCCGTATGTGGGAATAACGGTATCCTCCCGTGAGAGTGCCGAGTTTCGTAACGGCATAGTAAAGATTGCGGCAACCAAGGTTTCCGCAGGCGTTTCAACAGGTATCGGCGACCACGAAAGCAAGTATACAGGCAAGGAAAGTGAAGCTGTTCAGGGTGATGAGCAGTTTGAAATTGATGACAACCGCAGTCTTGATAAAATGTATAAAGATATTGCAGACGAAGGCTTACAGCCCGTTCTGAACGACTATCTGTATGTGTGAGGTAAAGAACATGAGAAAATTTGACCCGACTTTATATTTTATAACTGACAGCACGAATTACACCGAGGCAGAATTCCTCTTCCGTGTAGAACAAGCACTCAAGGGCGGAGCAACACTTCTTCAGCTTCGTGAAAAGGAAAAATCCACCCGTGAATATATCGAACTTGCAGAAAAGGTACACGAAATTGCAAAGCGATACAATGTGCCTTTGATTATTGATGACAGAGTTGATGTTGCTCTCGCGATTGATGCGGAAGGAGTTCACGTCGGCGCAAGCGATATGCCCGTTGCTGCTGCAAGAAAGCTGATGGGTGAAGATAAAATTGTCGGTGCAACTGCAAAAACAGTTCCTTGGGCAAAGGAAGCCTGTGAACAAGGTGCAGATTATCTCGGTGTGGGTGCAATTTATCCTACAACTACCAAAGTTGTAACAGTTCGCACCTCGCCCGAAACACTTGATGAAATAACAAAAGCTGTGCCGATTCCCGTCAACGCAATCGGCGGGTTAAACAAAGATAATATCGATATTCTTAAAGGTATCGGCATTTCGGGAATCTGCGTTGTTTCGGCAATTATGAAAGCTGACGATCCGAAATCAGCAGCAGAAAAGCTGAAAGCAAGAGCAAAAGAACTTAGACTCATATAAAAACACAGCTGAAAGGAACTGATATAATGAGAAACTACGCAACCCAGATGGATGCAGCAAAGTGCGGAATAATTACCCCTGAAATGAAGAAAGTTGCCGCGAAAGAATACAGAACCGAAGAAGAAATCCGTGACCTTGTTGCAAAAGGTCAGGTTGCAATCTGTGCAAATAAGCTTCACACCTGCATTTCCCCTAACGGTGTCGGCTCTATGCTCCGCACTAAAATCAATGTAAATCTCGGCGTATCCCGCGACTGTAAGGATTATGATATTGAAATGCAGAAAGTTATGGCGGCTGTTAATATGGGAGCAGAAGCTATTATGGATTTATCAAGCCACGGCAACACACAGCCGTTCCGTCAGAAGCTTGTTGCAGAGTGCCCTGCTATGATCGGTACGGTGCCTGTTTATGACAGCGTTATTCACTATCAGAGGGACCTTGCAACCCTTACCGCCAAGGACTTTATTGATGTTGTGCATCTTCACGCTCAGGACGGTGTGGACTTTGTAACCCTTCACTGCGGTATTACAAGAAAGACCATTGAACAGATCAGAAAGCACAAGAGAAAAATGAACATTGTTTCCCGCGGCGGCTCACTCGTTTTTGCGTGGATGTGTATGATAGGCGAAGAAAACCCATTCTATGAATATTATGATGAGATTCTTGATATCTGCCGCGAGTACGATGTAACCGTTTCTCTCGGTGACGCCTGCCGCCCGGGCTGCCTTGCCGACGGAAGTGACGTTTGTCAGATTGAAGAACTTGTCCGTCTCGGTGAGCTTACCAAACGTGCATGGGCAAAGGATGTTCAGGTTATGGTCGAGGGACCCGGACATATGCCGATGGACCAGATTGAAGCAAATATGAAAATTCAGCAGACTGTCTGTATGGGAGCACCGTTCTATGTGCTCGGACCTATTGTTACCGACATTGCCCCCGGCTATGACCACATCACCTCAGCTATCGGCGGTGCAATTGCCGCGGCTTCGGGTGCGGCATTTCTTTGTTATGTAACACCCGCAGAACATCTTGCTCTCCCGAACGTAGATGATGTAAAGCAAGGAATCATAGCTTCACGTATCGCGGCGCACGCTGCGGATATTGCAAAAAAAGTTCCTCACGCAAGAGATTCGGATGACCGAATGGCAGATGCGAGAAGAACTTTCGATTGGGATAAACAGTGGGAATGCTCCATTGACCCTGAAACAGCAAAAGCAATCCGTGACAGCCGTACACCCGAGCACGAGGACAGTTGTTCAATGTGCGGCAAATTCTGTGCAGTCAGAAGCATGAACAAAGCTCTGAACGGTGAATATATTGATATTCTTTAATGCTTTCATTAATTTCTTTTTAGTTAAACAATTTACTATCAAAGGATTTGATTAATAATGATTAAAGGCGCAATATTCGACCTTGACGGTACGCTTTTTGACTCAATGTTCATTTGGGATACGATTGGTGAAATTTATCTTCGTTCAATCGGATACGAGCCGAAAGAAAACCTGAATGAAACCATCAGAACAATGAGCCTTCACAGTGCTGCTTGTTATTATAAAAGCGAATACGGGGTTACTCTGTCGGTTGACGAAATTATGGACGGTGTAAACCGTATGGTCGAAAAGTATTACATAAATGAGGTCCAGCTGAAACCCGGTGTTTATGATTTTATAAAGCATCTTCACAATATTGGTGTTAAGATGTGTATAGCAACCGCAACGGACAAATATCTCGTTGAAGCGGCACTTGAAAGATGCGGAATAAACGAATGCTTTTCAGAAATCTTTACTTGCACATCTGTCGGTCACAGCAAGGATGAGCCTGATATTTACCGTGAAGCATTAAAACATCTTGCTACTCCGAAAGAAGATACATTCGTTTTTGAGGATGCAATTTATGCTATAAGAACAGCTAAGAAAGACGGATTCAGAGTTGTTGGAGTTTTTGATAAATCCGAAGAAAATCAGGCTGAAGTAAAATCTCTTTGCGATTATTACATAACAGATTATACGGATATGCAAGGATTCTGGAAATTTGCTGCACCGATGAAAACCGCACTTTCAATAGCAGGAAGTGATTGCAGCGGCGGTGCAGGAATTCAGGCAGATATTAAAACAATGACTATGAATGGCGTTTATGCAATGAGTGCAATTACCGCCCTGACTGCACAAAACACAACGGGAGTTTTTGCAATAACCGAATCAACGCCAGAATTTTTAAAAGAACAAATCGATGCGATCTTTGATGATATATATCCCGATGCAGTTAAAATCGGTATGGTTTCATCATCGGAACTTATTTCGGTTATCGCTGAAAGGCTGAAATTTTATAATGCCAAAAACATCGTAGTTGACCCTGTTATGGTTGCAACAAGCGGTTCTGAACTGATGAAAACCGATGCGGTGCAAACTCTTATCGAGGAACTATTGCCGATTGCAACGGTTGTAACTCCGAATATTCCCGAAGCAGAAGTTTTATCGGGTGAAAAAATACAGAACAAAGAAGATATGCTCAATGTTGCAAAGTTAATCGGAGACAAATACGGATGTGCAGTGCTTCTCAAGGGCGGACACAGCATCAACGATGCAAATGACCTTCTTTATTCAAACGGCAAATTCAAATGGTTTGATGGCAAAAGAATAAACAACCCCAACACCCACGGAACAGGATGTACGCTCTCGTCAGCGATAGCCTCAAATCTTGCCAAAGGATTATCGCTTGATGAGTCAATACAAAATGCCAAAAATTACATTTCCGGTGCATTGTCTGCAATGCTTGATTTAGGCAAAAGTTCAGGACCTATGAATCACGCCTACATTATCTCAGAATAAAAAACATATCAATTCCGATAATAACTCACCACCCCTCTTTTACGCATTCCCTCATCACTCTCGAAATATATGACTTTGATACAGGTTCACCATTTCTTTGAGCGATTACAAAATTTGCATTGGGATTAGAATTGCGAAGTGCAACAAGAACCGAATGTACTTCCGATGTGATTGTTATAATTCTTGTTCTATTGTTACTCAAGGGTCTGAATTTAATTGAATAATCAGTTTTACCGTCCTCCGAAAGATTTATTTCGGAGGATGTTTTATTTACGGTAATTGTCATGTTTTCAAAATCAACATCAGCCCAAGTCAGCGCAAGTATCTCACCAATCTTCATATCGGTAAGCAGCATAAGCTTAACTGCATTACCGTGCATATACTTGGGTCTGTTTGTTTCAGGATTGATACTATCTGTAACAGCAAAAATCTTTTCAAGTTCCTCCGGTGTGTATCCCTTCTTCGCTTTCTTTTCAATTTTTGATTCCGGACAGTCAATAAATCTCATCGGATTGTCTGTAGGCTTTTTATGTTCGGAATAACAGGCAAACATTCTTTCAAGCAAACGGTAACAATCATCCACCACTCCTTGACATCTTTTCTCTGCCATATTTTCAAGAAGGCTTATCAACTCTGCTTTTTTAAGATCTTCATTCGCCTGTCAGCAAATACCGGTCTTATCTGAGAGTTGTATATTGACACAAGTTTCAAATAATTTGTATCCTTGGCAGAATCCATTAAACTCCTTTTATACACTTCTTCAAAGAATTCATTAAGAGTACATACAGGATAATACTCCTCGTTAGGATAATCTTTAGCAAATTGGTTTATTGCTGTTTTGGATGGATCTGTATGTGTAATACGCTTCGTTTCACCGTTTTCATTTATGTACCAAACTTCACACTTATATTTACCGTCCTTCTGCTGATAAACTGTATGACTTCGTACTTTTACTATCAAAAAAAATACCTCCTTTGAGTTTTCAAAGGAAGTATCCCAGAAATTTTTGACAATGCCAATACCAAACCACTGACAAATGATTGACAGTTTACTGACAAATTTAATAGAGCCCTGAAATTAATCAGAGCTCATAAGATATTCGCCTATATAGTGGAGGGATCAGCTTATTTTTTTGCGCTTGACAACTATGTTAACAATAGCACTTATTGCTGCAGCTACTGAAACTCCGAGTATCAAAGGTGAATTAATTATTACCAGTGCTATTATTTTAAGATTGAAACCGCATCAGAGATTGTTTTTTCCATTGCTTCTCTGCCGTATTTATCAACTTCGGATTTGTTCTTTTCGCCGTGGGTAAGGCAACCTGCGCCACCGATACATCCGCCGAAACAAGCCATTCCTTCAATGAAGTTTGCATCAAGAACATTCTTGCTTTTTTTCAACAAAGCCACACGGCAAGCTTCTATGCCGTCGCAGACTGCGGGCTTAAGGGCGAATTCAATATCCTGCTCTTTCATTGCCTGTGCAACGGCATCCGAAAGACCTCCGCTTCTTGCGAAGATTCTGCCGAAATATGATGCATTATCAAGCACGTCTTCTTCAAGAGTTGTGATGTCGATATCCTTGCTGTCAAAGAGTGCCTGAAGTTCTTCAAAGGTCAGCACGCTGTCAACATAAGGCTTTACCGATTCAAGCTGTGCTTCCGCTTTCTTTGCGGTACAAGGTCCGATAAAAACAACCTTTGCGCCTTCGCTTGTTTCTTTGATATACTTTGCAAGTGCCGCCATGGGTGAAAGATTATGTGAAATATGCTCTGCAAGCTGAGGAAACGCAGATTTTACATAAGAAACGAATGCGGGACAGCAGGAGCTTGTGAGGAAGCCTTTTTCTGCAAGCTCTTTTGACTCAGCCATTGCAACCATATCTGCACCGAGTGCAGCTTCAACCACGGTAAAGAAACCGAGTTCTTTAAGTCCGCTGATAACCTGACCGAGCTTTGCATAGGTAAACTGGCTTGAAATTGACGGAGCAACAACTGCGTAAACCTTATATTTTTTGTTCTCTTCGCTCTTTTTGATGATGTCGATAACGTTTACCATATATGATTTATCCATTATCGCACCGAAGGGACACTGATAAACGCAGGCACCGCAAGCAGTACATTTATCGTTGTTGATGGTTGCCGCTTTCTGCTCATTCATTGAAATAGCTTTTATTTTGCAAGCACTCTGACAAGGTCTTTTTCTGCTGACGATTGCAGTATAGGGACAAACCTTTGCACACGCACCGCATTCAACACACTTAGATTTGTCAATATGTGCAACGTGGTTGTTGTCGAATGTGATTGCGCCTTTTTTACATACATCCTCGCATCTGTGAGCAAGACAGCCACGGCAGGCATTTGTCACTTCGTAGCCGCCGACAGGACATTCGTCGCAGGCGATATCTATAACTTCAATGACATTGGGATTAAGTTTATCGCCGCCCATTGCAATTTTTACTCTTTCGGCAAGAATTGCACGTTCTTTGTAAACACAGCAACGCATCGTGGGTTCATTTCCGGGAACAAGGGTTTTGGGAATATCGAGAAGATTGTCAAACAAGGTATCATTCCACGCTTGTCTTGCAACCTCTCTCAAAACCTTATATTTGAGATGCTGAACTTTTGTATCAAACTTTCTCATATCAATTCTCCTTAAAAGTAACTCACTTTGATGCGTTTTCCCATCTTTTTGAGGCAAGCCGAAAGTTCCTCAACAAGATTCATTTTTATGCTGAAATTAATAGGCAAATCGGGATTCTGATGAGCAGGATTGATTGCTCTGCCTACATAGAAATTTATATCAGTTGCTTCTTCAAAAAGCAAGCGGGAAATCAAGGAAGCACCGTCACGCTTGATGCTCCAGTGCTCATAGTGCTTGTTTTCACCAAGATAATCCTTTGCATATTCAAGGACTTTGTTGACGGTGATAACGCCTTCCGTTACAAGGTCAACGCCTTCGATTTCCGCTATCGGAGGCACATCGGCTTTTTCAAAATTCAGGCTCGCCTTAATCGGTTTGTTAAGATATTTTGCGGCAATTGATGAGGTTGTGCCGCCGCAGATGATGTGCTTGCCCTCTTTTGAGAAGAAAAGGGACATCATTCTGTTTGCATCATCTCTGTTTGACGGAGGTCCGAAAAGAATATTCATCGGCTCACGCTTTCTGATTCTCACAACACAAGCCGTTGCATCGTCGCCGGGCTTGCCGCCGTAAAGCTTAAAGCATTCGTCAACAAGAATTGTTGAAAGGGTTTTTGCCGTATATCCGACCGGAGCAAGAGTTTCCATAAAAGATATGATATCCTCTCTTTTCCAGCCGAAATTATATGACATACCGATTCCCGCATGGGGACATCCGTCACTCATTGCAACAAAAATATCGTTTTCACGAAGTTTTATTACGCTCTTGAAAATCTTTTTTCCGCCGATGTTCATTTCCGTTTTGGGATAATCGTAATTTTCTTCATCACGGATGATGATTACCTGCGGATTATCATACTGAATAACTTCGGCAATATCATTATTCTTGAGGTGAATGATAGTAAAAGTAGAGTATGCTACACCTCTGACGGAGCAAACGGGAAGGGTTGCGGCAATGGTTGAAACACATTCTTCAAGAGGCAGACCCTCTGCCATCATAGTCGAAATTATCTTTGATGTCAGTGTTGAAAGAATGCTTGCTTTTACTCCGCTTCCGAGACCGTCAGCAAGAACGATAACGGTTGAATTTTCATCCTGTTCAACAACATCAACATGGTCACCGCAAAGCTCTTCGCCGTAGTGATTGACGCTTTTATAGCCGATATCTGCACACAAATCATTCATCGGTAATCGACTCCTTCAGCTTCGCAAGAGCGATTTTTGTTTCGGCGGCTGTTTCGCCGAGAAGCGATGCAATTTCCTGAACAATGCGCATCTGCTTTTCAACAACTCTGTCCGCAACCTCAACGGTCTGACGGCTGATATTCTCCTTCTTTTCACGCTCCGCTTCTTCATCGGTAACATCACGCATTATTCCGATAAGAAGGTGTGAGTCACGGTCATAAACAACAGTCTGCTCAACGTATCTCTTATATTCTGCAAGATATACACGCTGATCTCGGACATCTCTGCCTGTTGAAAGAACGGTCATAAACACGCTGGGGTCAAGGATTCTGATTACCTGGTCACCGAGAACATCGGATGCAGAGCGGATATTCATAATCTTTCTTGCAGCGGTATTTATCTGCTGAACCTCAAGCTGTTCGTTGAGAACGATAAGTCCGTTGGGAGTGTTTTTGACGATTGTGTCTGAAAAGCTTTCTGCTTTATCCTTAAGATAAGGCAGACACATTGAAAATTCTGCCTTGCCCTGTGAAATTGCAATTGCTTTTTCACGGCAGGTATTATAGCCGCACGAACCGCAGTTGAGTTCATCGGAAGGCTTGAATTTACCCATCTGACGGAGAATGTTGTTGATTTCTGTTTCTGAAGGCAAAGGAAGCTTTCTTTCGATGAAGCTGAAATTCTTTTTGAGCTCGATTGCTTTGGGCTGGTCAACCTCAAAATCCTTTGAGCCTGCATAGTTTGCAACTTCAATGTAGTCCTTGATGTTTGAGGTATGGTGATATTTTTCAATAACGGGACCGCCTACACAGCTGCCGACACAAGATGACATTTCGATAAAGCACTTATGGATCTTGCCTTTTTCAATATCTTTAAGTACATCTATACAATTCTCAACGCCGTCAATGGCAACGTATGTATAGTCGCTCACTTCAGTCATTGTTTTAAGCACGCCGCCCGTTGTAGGGAAGAATCTGGCACGGCTGAATTCATCTTTATCAGAAATTGCTTCAAGCTCAATATTTTCTTCTTTGAGCCATTCGGTAAGTTCCTCGAATGTAAGAACGGCATCTGCAATACCTTCGTAGTATTCCGCTTCATCCTTCTTTGCAACACAGGGACCGACAAAAACGGTTTTTGCGTTTGGAATACGCTTTTTTATATCCTGACAGTGTGCCTGCATTGGGGACATAACATCGGCAAGATATTCGAGTGCTGCGGGATAATGCTTCTGAATCAGAAGATTTATTGAATGACAGCAGGAAGAAATAATAACATCTCTCTCCTCTTCCGCAAGTATTCTCTCATATTCATTTTTAACGATTGTTGCACCGATTGCAGTTTCTTCAACATCAAAAAAGCCGAGTTTTTGGAGTGCCGAACGCATTGAATTAATTCCGACGCCGTCATAGTTTGCAATGAAAGACGGCGCAAGACTGACAACAACCGGATCTCCGCTCTGAATAAGAACCTTTACCTTTTCAACCTCGTTGACGATTTCTTTAGCATTCTGTGGACACACAACAAAGCACTGACCGCACAGAATACACTCGTTACCTATAATATGCGCCTGATTGCCCGAAAAACGGATGGCTTTGACCGGGCAATGGCGGATACATTTATAGCAGTTTTTGCAGTTTGATTTTTTAAGGGTCAGACAATTCATATTCTGTTACTTCCTTTCAACTGCGGATAAAATATTTTCATTGAAAAATTCTTTGAAATTCTCTTTCGTTATGCCGACATGAACATCATCATTGACCTGAATTGTTACACCAACACGATTACACTTGCCGATGCAAAAGCTTCCGGCAAGTGTAACCTCGTCTTCAAGATGATGTTCTTCAACGGCTTTCTGAAGGAGCTCGACAATTTCGGGTGAACCCTTCAGGTGGCATGAGCTGCCGACACAAACCTGAACAATCACCATAGCTTACACCTTCGCAATAACTTCTTTTGAGAAGAATTCGTCTACTGTTTCGGGAGTTACCGAAAAGAATTTGTCATCAACGGTAACACATACTCCCAGCTGACATTTGCCCATACAGAAAGTTCCGCCGAGCTCAACCTTGTCACCGAGCTTATTTTCGCTGATGAGATACTGAAGCTGTTCAACAACCTGACGGGATCCTTTGATGTGGCAGGATGAACCGATACATACTGTAATTTTCATTGTCGTTATCTCCTTATTCGTAATCTACAACGTTTGCCCAAGTAAGAAGGAACTCACGCTCTTTTTCATTGCCCTTAACCGACTGTGATGCTGCAACGATGGGCATCCACTTCTGAACGTACTGCATAGCTGTGTTGCTCTTCTTGCAGAAAAGTTCAAGGTATTCTTTTGCACCGTTAATGTCACCGCTGAGCCAGAAAAGAAGGTAAGTTCTTGCAGCATCAGCTGATGCATTACCCTGTGTTGCGTGTGACCAGTCAAGGATATAGGGAGTACCGTCTTCTGCGATAATAATATTTGAGGGGTTAAAGTCGCCGTGGCAGACCTTATTGTGCTTTGGCATACCCTCAAGACGGGTATGAAGATCATACTTTGTTGTTGCTTCAAGCTCTGACTGGCTGATTTTTCTGTTCATCTTGTCCTTGAGCTTGTTAAGAAGCGGGCAGGTTTTTGACTGCACTTCAAGCTGAAGGTCAACAAGAAGTTCCAGATATTCGCTCTTCTTATCTTCATCTTCCGCCATAAGCTGTGCAAGTGTTTTGCCCTTGATATATTCGGAAACGATTGCCCATTTGCCGTCAATCATTGTAACCTCAAGCACCTTAGGAATATTAAGGCCTGTTTCTTCAATTCTTGCCTGATTGAGTGCCTCGTTGAGAACATCAGCCTTTGAATAATCGTCGTTAAAAACCTTAACGCAAACATCGCCGTCACGGTAGATTGTCTTATTGTTTCTTACTGCTATAACTCTGTCAAGTTTCATTGTTGTATATCCTCCTTCTCAATTATGCCTTTTTGCTTTTTCTGTATGCGTACTTAACCTTGTCGGACTCAAAAACCTTGATGTCGTCTGCTGTGGGCATAGCCTTTTCAACAAAGTGCTTGCCATAGTAAGCATTGAGATACATCTGCTTGAGTTCGCTCATAAGGGGATATCTGGGGTTAGCGCCTGTACACTGGTCATCGAATGCCTGCTCAACCATATCGTCAAGTCGGTCAAGGAAGTCTTTTTCATCAATACCGTAATCCCTGATTGTTTCCTTGATGCCTACCTGTGCCTTGAGGTCATTGATTGCCTTGATAAGATTTTCAAGCTTTTCTTTATCATTCTTACCGCCGAGACCAAGATAATCAGCGATTTCTGCATAGCGTGCAAGGGTGTGCGGATGATCGTACTGTGAGAATGTACCCATCTTTGCAGGAGCTTCGGAAGCATTGAAGCGGAGAACTTCTTCAATCATAAGTGCGTTTGCTACACCGTGAGGAAGATGATGGAATGCACCGAGCTTATGAGCCATTGAGTGACAGATGCCGAGGAATGCATTAGCGAATGCCATACCTGCCATTGTTGCAGCATTAGCCATCTTCTCTCTTGCCTCAACGTCTGTCTGACCGTTTTCGTATGCTCTGGGAAGATATGCGAAGATATTCTTGAGTGCCTGAAGTGCAAGACTGTCTGTATAGTCGGTTGCAAGCATTGCTGCATAAGCTTCAACCGCATGTGTTACTGCATCGATACCTGATGCAGCTGTAAGACCCTTGGGAGCTGACATATGAAAATCAGTATCAATAATTGCCATGTTGGGAAGAAGCTGATAGTCAGCAAGAGGATACTTAACGCCTGTCTTTTCGTCTGTGATAACAGCAAAGGGAGTAACTTCGGAGCCGGTACCTGCAGAAGTGGGAACAGCAATGAAATATGCCTTTTCGCCCATCTTGGGGAATGTGTAAACTCTCTTGCGGATATCAATGAATCTCATTGCCATATCCATAAAGTCTGCTTCGGGATGCTCATAAAGAACCCACATAATCTTTGCTGCGTCCATTGCTGAACCGCCGCCGAGAGCGATTATTGTATCGGGCTTGAATGCAGCCATCTGAGCAGCGCCGTTCTTTGCGTTGAGGAGTGTGGGGTCAGGCTGAACATCAAAGAATGTTGTGTGTGCAATGCCCATTTCGTCGAGTTTGTCTGTAATGGGCTTTGTATAGCCGTTTTCATAGAGGAATGTGTCTGTTACAATGAATGCTCTCTTCTTGCCCATAACGTTCTTGAGTTCGTCGAGTGCAACGGGAAGACAGCCTTTCTTGATATATACCTTTTCAGGTGCACGGAACCAAAGCATATTTTCCCTTCTTTCTGCAACAGTTTTAATATTGATAAGGTGTTTAACACCAACGTTTTCACTAACGGAGTTACCGCCCCATGAGCCACAGCCGAGTGTGAGCGAGGGAGCAAGTTTGAAGTTGTAAAGGTCGCCGATACCGCCGTGTGATGAGGGGGTGTTAACAAGGATACGGCAAGTCTTCATTCTAGCGGCAAACTCATTGATTTTTTCAATTTCTGTAACTTCATTTACATATAGTGAAGATGTGTGGCCGTAGCCTCCGTCTGCAACAAGGTGCTCTGCCTTTGAAAGTGCATCCTCAAAGCTTTCTGCCTTATACATTGCAAGAACAGGTGAAAGCTTTTCGTGAGCAAACTCTTCGCTGATATCAACGCTTTCAACCTCACCGATAAGAATCTTTGTTCCTTCGGGAACAGTTACACCGGAAAGCTCTGCAATCTTTGCTGCGGGCTGACCAACGATTTTTGCATTAAGAGCACCGTTGATGATGATTGTCTTTCTTACCTTTTCTGTCTCAGTTGCGTTGAGGAAGTAACAGCCCCTTGCTGCAAATTCTTCCTTAACAATATCGTAAATGCTTTCCATAACGATAACGGACTGCTCGGAAGCACAAATCATACCGTTATCAAATGTCTTTGAGTGGATGATAGAGTTAACGGCAAGAAGTACATCTGCACTGTCGTCGATGATAGCGGGAGTGTTACCTGCACCAACACCAAGAGCAGGCTTACCGCTTGAATAAGCAGCCTTAACCATACCGGGACCGCCTGTTGCGAGGATGATGTCTGCTTCCTTCATAACTGTATTTGTCATTTCAAGTGAGGGAACATCAATCCAGTCAATGATTCCTTCGGGTGCACCTGCTGCAACTGCTGCTTCAAGAACAAGCTTTGCAGCTGCTATTGTGCAGTTCTTTGCTCTGGGGTGAGGAGAAATAATAATAGCGTTTCTTGTCTTAAGAGCAATAAGGCACTTAAAAATAGCGGTTGAAGTGGGGTTTGTTGTGGGAATAACTGCAGCAATTACACCGATGGGGTCTGCAATTTTCTTGATGCCGAAAGCCTTGTCTTCTTCGATTATGCCGCAGGTCTTTGTGTCCTTATATGCATTGTAGATGTATTCGGAAGCGTAGTTATTCTTGATAACCTTATCTTCAACAATACCCATGCCTGTTTCTTCAACAGCCATCTTTGCAAGGGGGATTCTTGCTTTGTTTGCGGCAGAAGCAGCTGCAAGGAAAATCTTGTCAACCTGCTCCTGAGTGTAAGTTGCGAAAACCTGCTGAGCATTTCTCACACGAGCAATCGCTTCGGTGAGCTTTTCAACGCCGTCGATGATTTCATAAGTCTTTGTAGCCATTTTATATCCTCCTGAATTATGATTTACATATTTGATAACTGATTATTAAGATGTGCAAGCGAAAGAGCAAGTCTTTCCTGCTTCAATAATATGCCGTCAGGCACCTCGAGGTTGCAGGGTGCAAAATTCCAGATTGCTGTTATTCCGCTTTCAACCATACGGTCGCACACATTCTGTGCAGACCCTGTACCTACCGTTATGATTCCGATTCTT
Organism: Clostridia bacterium; assembly: GCA_017625095.1. Classification (GTDB taxonomy): domain Bacteria; phylum Bacillota; class Clostridia; order Oscillospirales; family Acutalibacteraceae; genus UBA8612. The sequence continues at coordinate 16,297 of JAGALQ010000050.1, forward strand.
ACATTATTCTTTTTGCAGAATTCATCAAAATCATTCATCGGCAGAATTTCGATTGAGCGGTTATACTTAATCGGGTTTTGATTGCAATCGAACGCAGCTATGATTTTTACACCGTAGTCCTCAAAATCGTCAAATTCGAGAAGTGCTTTTCCGAGTTTCCCGGCACCAACGAGAACGGCATTTGTCATATCGCCCTGACCGAGATGGGCCTCAACGCTCTTTATCAGATCAGCGGTCTTATAACCTACCTTCGGTCTGCCAGACCCGCTTACGGCACTCAGGTCTTTTCTTACCTGAACCTCTCCGAGAGAAAGCTTTTTAGCAATCACGGTTGCGGAAATATACGGAACATCATCAACCGACAGTTCTCGCAAAAGCTGAAGATAGTGCGGAAGTCTGCCTAAAGTCGCTTTTGTTATGCTCGATTTTTCCACCGTAATGCCTCCTTTCTTTTGACCATAGCTATCTTAACAAAACATAAAGGAGTTGGGAATTATTAAAATGTTCAATCGGTATTATCAATATCGATAACCCTCATATCGATATAAAAAATCAAGACCCGTCCTTTATAGACGAGTCTTTGAAATTTCATTATTAATATGTTTTCGTTTTGATTGACAAAGAGCCGTTATAAACTTTTTATCAAGCTCCGAAAACTTGTAGCCATCTTTATAAATCAGCACATCTTTATATACTTTGTTATTATCAACACACTTTCTCTGAACAAGATTATATCGTTCAAGTGTATCCACAGGAACAGGAGAAACCCACATAAATGTTTCAGGATTCTGTGAAAGCAAATCAAACTGACTTGCTCTTTCAAAAATGAAAATCCTGCGGTCAATGTTATCGGGAAGCTCCGATTTGACAACCTTTGAAAGCGGAAGCGACGGCACATACGGGTCAGCGTGTGCAATTTCAATATAGTCTGTCAAATCATCAAAAGTGATTTCTTCTTTCTTCGCAAGCGGATTATCGGCACTCATAATCAGACAATAAGAAAACTCTGTAACCATTTCGTAGCTGAGTGCCTTCTCTTCAAGCATTGATTTAAAATACTTGTCAAAATTCTCGGCATATCTGATAATTCCGAGTTTGTAATCATGATTCAGAATATTATTTATTGTACGTTGTGAATTTGTCTCTTTATAAAAAATATCACAGGCGTCTTTGGAAAGCATTTTTGAAAACTCTGTAAAAGCATCTGAAATATAGCTTGCTCTCGGAACGGAAACAGAAAACTTCTGCTTCTTTACTTGACCGCTTTTGTACATATTCTCAACTTGGTCAATTTGTTTAAGAATATCTTTTGCGTAATTTATAAACTCTTCACCTTCCGGAGTGAGTACCATTCCTTTTGCTGTGCGGTCAAAAACTGTTATACCCAAATCCGCTTCAAGTTCTTTGATAGAACGACTTATGTTCGGCAAAGCCACATAAAGGCTCTCCGCCGCTTTATTAAGTGAACCCACTTTCGCAACCTCAACAGCATATTTCATATGCAGAATATTCAATAATTTCACCTCTGATACTCAAAAGGATTTATAAATATACTCTATTATACAATGAAATTCATATTTTTTAAGTCCGATATCGAAATAAAGCCCTGACTACCCGTTGTTATTTTGAAATATAAAAAAGATGTTTTGTGTGCTGTAGACAGACATAATTCTTATTTCCCTAACTGTTCGGATTATTGGAATTTGCTGTTCAGTATAAAGCAGGAATTTTACCTATTAAATCCTCAAAGAACTGACGGCATTGAAGACATAGGTCTTGGAAAAAAGCTAAAACACGATGCCGGAACGTGGCAAATGAGTCGCAAATATCTTTTACAAAGCGCTCGAATTTTGTAAGTCTGTTACTCTCGTCATAGCCGTTTTTATCTTTATATACACGAACATAGTCAATA
>JAGALQ010000051.1 GCA_017625095.1 Clostridia bacterium
CGTCACCTATGACACCCCGAAGGCATATTCATTTGACCTGACATATGAAAACGGAATCGGTACATTTGATATCGTAACCGACCCGCAGATTGCAAAGATTCAGCTTGTGCTCGATAACGGCGCAACGCTCACATATTCTCAGAGCTACAGCTATATCGGTGAGGACGGACTGAGACATTGGACGGTCACACGTAAAGCCTCCGTCGGCACGAACTACACCCTCAAAACAAAGCTCGGTTATACCTGGACAGCAACCGAGCTTATCGTATCAACGTAAAAAAATGTCATTCTGAGCGTCGAGCGAAGAATCTTAATTACTGTAAGATCCTTCACTGCGTTCAGGATGACATTGCTTTTATATCGCTGTAAATTGATTTGTCAAAAGCTCCTTTTGAAAGGAGCTGTCACCGCAGGTGACTGAGGATTGATATAAAAAATTAATCGACATCTATTTTAGCAATCCTCCGTCACGGCTTACGCCGTGCCACCTCCTTTAATAAGGAGGTTTTTATAATGTCATCCTTAATGAAGTGAAGGATCTTATAATCCTGCTTTTAAGATTTTCGTTTTTTGCTCAGAATGACAATTTTCATTTTTATATCTCATTAATGCGGAATTGTCCTGAACGTTTCTTATGCGACAATATGTCGCTTTGTATTTGCAATAAGGCATATTATGTAAAAATATTTTGTTTTAAGGCTTTGGTTTATGCAATTATCTATTGATAATTTTTAATCAATTATGTATAATATATCCTGAGATTGAATGGCTCAGAAATCAGAAAGGAGACAATCAAAATGAACTATTCACATGAAGTGGAAAAAATGTGTATCGTGGCTAAAGGCCCGCATCACGGTCCCGCTCCGATCCCTGAAGAGGGCAAGTGGGTAAAGGCATACGAAATTAAGGACATCTCCGGTTTCTCACACGGTGTTGGCTGGTGTGCTCCTCAGCAGGGTACTTGTAAGATCTCTCTTAACATCAAAGAGGGTATAGTTGAAGAAGCTCTTGTTGAGACAATCGGCTGCTCCGGTATGACTCACTCTGCAGCTATGGCTGCTGAAATTCTTCCCGGCAAGACACTCCTCGAGTGCCTTAACACAGACCTTGTCTGTGACGCTATCAACGTTGCAATGCGCGAGATCTTCCTTCAGCTTGTCTACGGAAGAACTCAGTCCGCATTCTCAGAGGATGGCCTTACAATCGGCGCAGGTCTTGAGGACCTCGGCAAGGGCCTTCGTTCACAGGTCGGCACAATGTTCTCAACAAAGGCTAAGGGCGTTCGTTACCTCGAAATGGCTGAGGGTTACGTAACACGTATGGCTCTTGACGAGAACGATCAGGTTATCGGTTACGAATTCGTCAAGCTCGGCAAGATGCTTGAGGATATCCGCCACGGTGCAGACCCCGCAGAAGCATACAAGAACAATATGGGCAGCTACGGCAGATTTGCTGACGCTGCAAGATATATTGATCCCAGAGAAGAATAAGGAGGAGGTAGAACAATGGCTGTTACATTTGAAGGTAAAGAAAGAAGAATGGAAAAAATCGAGGCTTGCCTTGCTCAGTACGGCATCGAGAGCCTTGAAGCTGCCAGAGACCTCTGCCTCTCCAAGGGCATCGATGTTGAAGCTATCGTAAAGGGCACACAGCCCATCGCTTTCGACAACGCTGTCTGGGCATACACTCTCGGTGTAGCTATCGCCCTCGCTCAGGGCATTTCAAACGCTGCAGAAGCTTCCGCTGCAATCGGCATCGGTCTTCAGGCTTTCTGCATCCCCGGTTCAGTTGCTGAAAACCGTAAGGTTGGTCTTGGCCACGGTAACCTCGGCGCAATGCTCCTCAAGGATGAGACAAAGTGCTTTGCTTTCCTTGCAGGTCATGAGTCATTCGCTGCTGCTGAAGGCGCTATCAAAATCGCTCTCACAGCTAACAAGGTTCGTACAGAGCCTCTTCGCGTTATCCTTAACGGTCTCGGTAAGGACGCTGCTATGATCATCTCCCGTATCAACGGCTTCACATACGTTGAAACAGAGTATGATTTCTACAGCGATGAGCTCAAGGTTGTCAACACAACACCTTACTCAAACGGTGACCGTGCTCTTGTTCGCTGCTTCGGTGCTAACGACGTTCTTGAAGGCGTTGCAGTTATGAAGCATGAGGGTGTTGACGTTTCTATTACAGGTAACTCAACCAACCCCACACGTTTCCAGCACCTTGTTGCAGGTACCTACAAGAAGTGGGCACTTGAGAACGGCAAGGAATACTTCTCCGTTGCTTCCGGCGGCGGCACAGGCAGAACTCTTCATCCCGATAACGTTGCTGCAGGTCCTGCTTCCTACGGTCTTACAGACTCTATGGGCAGAATGCACGGCGATGCTCAGTTTGCAGGTTCTTCTTCTGTTCCTGCTCACGTTGAGATGATGGGTCTCATCGGTATGGGTAACAACCCGATGGTTGGTGCTACAGTTGCTTGCGCAGTTGCTGTTGCAGAAAGCTATAAATAATAATTAACCGGTTTCAAAGCTGTTGGGCGGAGCAATCTGCCCGACGGCTTAAAGTGTTATTAAGGGGATATTAAAATGAAAAAAACATTTCTTAAAGTAATTGCACTTGTTATGACAGCTGCAATGCTTTTCTCACTCACAGTTTCGGCTGCTGATGATTTTTCTTCAAAGCCCGACAATACTCTCAAGTTCGACGAAAACGGCAAGTTCCGTATTCTTCAGATTGCCGATACGCAGGACGATATGTTCCCTGCACCCGGTATGATCAAAATGATCGAGACAGCTGTCAACAAGTACGAGCCTGATATCGTTATTTTTACAGGCGATAACACAGGTACTGTTGACCTTGCTATGGATGCAAAGTACGCTATCAAGGCTATCATTGATCCTATCGCTGAGCTCGGTATTCCTTTCACATTTGTGTTCGGCAATCACGATGCTGAGAACGTTTCAAAGGAAACTCACTTTGCTGCATACCGCAGCTATGACAACTGCCTCGCTTACGATGCAGATCCCGAGATTTACGGTATGGGCACACATAACCTCACAATCAAGTCATCTGACGGCACAAAGGTTGCTTATAACCTCTGGATGTTTGACTCAAATATGTATGATCCCAAGGGCGGATACGACTACATACACGAGGATCAGCTCAATTGGTATGTAAACACATCCAATGCTCTCAAGGCTGCTAACGGCGGCGAGGCTGTTCCCTCAATTGCTTTCCAGCACATCGTTCCTTACGAAATCAAGGATTATGTTGTTCAGACTCCTGCTCTCGATCCCAACGGCTTTGAGGTTACTGATGAGGAAACAGGCGCAAAGTCATATTTTGCACTTGATCCCGCTTATGCAGAGCCCGGTTCAATCCTTCGTGAGAATCCCTGCCCCAGCCGTGAACACGGTGAGCAGATGAGCAAGTTTGTTCAGCAGGGCGACGTTAACGCTGTTTTCGTAGGTCATGACCACGTTAATGACTATGTTGTTCACACAAAGATGAACGCTGCTGACGGTGCTGCAATCGACATTGTCAATACACCCGGTGCTTCCTTCCAGTCTTACGGCGATGAAGAAATGCGCGGCTGCCGTATCATTGACATCGATGAAAACAACCCCTGGGAGTATGAGACATTCTCACCCACATTCTACGATGTTGTAGGCGACACAGAGGAAATGAGAGCTCTCGCTTACGTTTCCGATAATATCGTTTGGTATTACGTATCATTTATTTGCAGAATCGTTCCCTTCTTCGGCGAAACTCTTCAGAATCTCTTTATTTCTGCAGTTTATAAAATGTTTAAATAAATTATAAGAAAGTACGGTGAAAAACAATGGATGCTTTTATGCAGTGGGTCTATGAACTTGACCTTTCCGTTTTCAACGCAGTTTTCTCAATCGCAAACAATGCACTTGATGTAGTGATGGAGGTTATCACTACACTTGGTGACGGCTGGGTAATGCCCGTTTTTGCTGTTATTCTTCTTATGTTCAAGAAGACACGCAAGGCAGGTCTGGCTATGCTCGGTGCACTTATTGTTATGGTTATTCTCAATAACGAGGTTCTCAAGCCCATTATCGCAAGAGTAAGACCCTGCTATATCTTCAACCTTGAAGCTATTCTAGGCAACAAGGAAGCATTCCTTGAGGCAGGCAAAGAAAATGCCTTCAACACAATTGTTGAGAAGGTTCAGGCAAGCATTGCTCAGTTCCCTGAAATTGCAGCACGCTGGACAGCAGAGTATAAGTTCCCGGATGTTGTTCATATGCCCACAAGCTGGTCATTCCCCTCAGGTCATACATCATCATCCTTTGCTTTTGCAACAGCTGTTTTTGCTAACAACAAGAAGTGGGGCATCGGCGCATTCATTCTTGCCGCTGCAATCGGCTTCTCCCGCATTTACCTCGGTGTTCACTATTTCACCGACGTTCTTGCAGGCGCAGTTCTCGGCATTGTTTACGGCATTATCGGTGTGCTTATTATCGGCGCACTTATCAAGCTTATCAAGAAGAAAGACAACAAGCTTTCAAAACTTTTCTGATTTAACGAAAGGATGAATACCATGAATAAACCTGTTCTTATCGAAACATCCGCACGTCACGTTCACGTTTCACGTAAGGATCTTGATATCCTCTTCGGTGAAGGATACCAGCTCACCAGCAAGAAGGATCTTTCTCAGCCTGGTCAGTTCGCTTGTGAAGAGCGCGTAGCAGTTATCGGCCCCAAGGGCAGCTTCCCCGCTGTTTCAATCCTTGGACCCGAAAGACCTGCAACTCAGGTTGAGATCTCCGCTTCAGACGCACGTTCAATCGGTGTTGTTGCTCCCGTTCGTGAGAGCGGCGTTATCGAAGGCAGCGGCGCTTGCAAGCTTGTCGGCCCCAAGGGTGAGGTCGAAATCAGCGAGGGAGTTATCATTGCAAAGCGTCACATCCACGCAACTCCCGAAGACGGCGAGAAGTACGGCGTAGTTGACAAGCAGGTCGTTTCCGTTAAGGTTGAGTCCGACGGCCGCAGCCTTATTTTCGGCGACGTTGTTGTCCGTGTTAACCCCGCATATGCTCTTGCAATGCACATTGACACAGACGAGTCAAATGCAGCTTTCTGCACACCCGGTATGATGGGTGACATCATCACTGACTGATTTTTTAATGAATTACAGCGGCAATTCCGTTATCGGTTTTGCCGCTGTTTTTATGTTTATGATTCAGGTTAACTGTATGTCATTCTGAGCGTGAGCGAAGAATATTTACGTTTTTCAGGTGCTTTATTGAGCAAAACTATTACAATTGACAAAACACCGATTATAATGTATAATATAGCTATCCTGACAAGAGGATTGTTTCCGACTGAAAGGTGCAGTTATTTTTGTATTTCAAAGGGCATATTATACCTATATACGATTAAAGCCGCACCAGAGTCAGGTGTGGCTTTTTTGATTTTTAAAGGGGGAGTTCAGATGGATACAAGAGTTGCCGTTATGGGCATTATTGTTGAAAATAAGGACAGTGTTGAGCAGCTAAATTCCCTGCTTCACGAGTACGGCGATATTATTATCGGCAGAATGGGAATACCTTATAAGGAGAGGGGAATCAGCATTGTCAGTATTGCTGTCGATGCCGCTCAGGATACTATTTCAGCCATTTCAGGCAAAATCGGCAAGCTTGACGGCATCAGCGTCAAGACCGCTTACTCCAATGTGATAAATCATGAATGATAAATTGATTCAACTGACAAAAAAGCTGATAAAAAACCGCACGCTTACCGAAGAAGAATATGCCTATATTGTTGCACACCGCAGCAACGAATCGGCAACGCTTTTGCGTCAGGCGGCGGACAACGTGCGCCGTGAGTATTATGGCACGGATGTTTATATTCGCGGTCTTATCGAAATCAGCAACATATGTAAAAACAACTGTTTATACTGCGGCATCAGGGCTGGTAACAAAAACTGTCAGCGATACAGGCTGACCGTACAGCAGATTCTCGGGTGCTGTGATGAGGGTTATTCTCTCGGCTTTCGAACCTTTGTACTCCAGGGCGGTGAGGACGGATTTTTCACAGATGAAATTTTGTGTGAGGTTATAGCCGAAATCAAGCGCAGATATCCGGACTGTGCCGTAACACTTTCGCTGGGTGAACGCAGCAGAGAGAGCTATCAGCGGCTGTTTGATGCAGGTGCAGACAGATACCTTCTCCGCCACGAAACGGCAGATGATGAGCACTATTCGCTCCTTCATCCGTCGGATATGACGCTTGCAAACCGTATGAAATGCCTTGAAATTTTAAAGGATATAGGCTATCAGGTCGGTTGCGGATTTATGGTTGGCTCACCTTATCAGACAGATGAAACAATAGCCAAGGACCTTAAATTTATCGAAAATTTTCAGCCGGATATGTGCGGTATCGGTCCGTTTATTCCGCATAAGGATACACCGTTTGCGGATTATGAGCAGGGCACGCTTGAGCTTACCTGCTATCTTTTGAGCATAGTCAGGCTGATTTGCCCCCGTGTGCTTTTGCCTGCAACAACGGCACTCGGCACAATTGATCCTCAGGGCAGAGAGAAGGGTGTGCTTTCGGGCGCAAACGTTGTTATGCCCAATCTCTCACCCGAAGATGTAAGGGACAAATATTCGCTCTATAACGGCAAGCTTTCATCAGGTGCCGAAGCTGCCTCAAACAAGGCAGAGCTTGCCCGGCGGATGAAAAATATCGGATACAGAGTTGTCTCATCACGCGGTGACGTTAATAAATAAAAAATTCATTTTATATATCGAAAGAGGGAAACCACAATGGCAAAATTTGATCCTAAATCACTCAAAGCAGAGGAGTTTATAAATCACGAAGAGATCCTCGCAACAATTGAGTATGCAGAGCAGAATAAGCACAATGTTGAGCTTATAGATGAAATTCTTGAAAAGGCACGTCCTAAAAAGACTGCCGACGGCAATGTATGTGCAGGTCTGACACACAGGGAGGCAAGCGTGCTTCTTGCCTGCGATATCCCCGAAAAGGTGGAGAGAATTTACGAAATCGCAAAGGAAATAAAGCTCGCTTTTTACGGCAACCGTATCGTTATGTTTGCTCCGCTTTACCTTTCAAACTACTGTGTCAACGGCTGTGTTTACTGTCCGTATCATCTCAAGAATAAGCACATAGCCCGTAAAAAGCTCACACAGGAAGAGGTTAAAAACGAGGTTATTGCGCTTCAGGATATGGGTCACAAGCGTCTTGCAATTGAAGCAGGTGAAGACCCTGTTAACAACCCGATTGAGTATATACTCGAGTGTATCAAAACAATCTATTCAATTAACCACAAAAACGGTGCAATCCGCCGCGTAAACGTCAACATCGCTGCTACTACTGTTGAGAATTACCGCAAGCTCAAGGATGCAGGCATCGGTACATATATTCTTTTTCAGGAAACATACCATAAGGAGAGCTATCTCAAGCTCCATCCCACAGGACCCAAGCACGATTACGATTATCATACAGAGGCTATGGACAGAGCTATGGAGGGCGGCATTGATGACGTAGGTCTCGGTGTTCTCTTCGGTCTTGAGCTTTATAAGTATGAATTTGCAGGTCTTCTTATGCACGCAGAGCACCTTGAGGCTGTGCACGGTGTAGGTCCGCACACAATCAGCGTGCCGAGAATCAAGCGTGCAGACGATATTGACCCGACTGTTTTTGATAACTCAATTCCCGATGAGATGTTTGAGAAGATAATTGCCTGCATCCGTCTCGCAGTACCTTACACGGGTATGATTATCTCGACACGCGAATCACAGCAGGTTCGTGAGCGTGTGCTCAACCTCGGCATTTCTCAGATAAGCGGTGCATCCCGCACCTCTGTCGGCGGTTATACAGAGGAGGAGCGTCCTCACGATTCCGAGCAGTTTGATGTTTCCGATCAGCGCACACTTGACGAGGTTGTGCGTTGGCTGATGGAAAACGGACATATTCCTTCATTCTGCACAGCATGCTACCGTGAGGGCAGAACGGGCGACAGATTTATGAGCCTTTGCAAAAACGGTCAGATAATCAATTGCTGCCACCCGAATGCGCTTATGACTCTTACCGAATATCTCGTTGACTATGCAAGCGATGCGACAAAGGAAATCGGCTACAGTATGATAATTGATGAGCTTAAGAAGATTCCCAAGGATAAGGTAAGAGATATCGCAACACAGAATATTTCGGATATCAGAAACTCAAACAGAAGAGATTTCCGATTCTAAAGGAGAGGTTTGAATGGGACTTAACAGTACTGTTTCGGCTGAGAGAGTTCATATCGGCTTTTTCGGACTTCGCAACGCAGGCAAGTCAAGCCTCGTAAACGCTGTTACGGGTCAGGAGCTTGTCATTGTGTCCGATGTTAAGGGCACAACAACCGACCCCGTCAAAAAGGCAATGGAGCTGTTGCCGCTCGGTCCTGTTGTGATAATTGATACCCCGGGTATTGATGACGAAGGTGAGCTCGGCAAGCTACGTGTAAAGCGTGCAATGCAGGTGCTCAATTATGCTGATATCGCCGTGCTCGTTGTTGATGTAACGAAGGGTATGAGTAAGGCTGACAACGAGCTTGTAAAGGCTTTTGAAAGCAAAAAACTGCCCTATATTATCGCTTACAACAAATCAGACCTTATTGGTGAAGCTGAGCAGGAAACCGAAAAAGAAATATATGTCAGTACGGTGAATAAACTCAATATTGAGCGGCTTAAAGAAAAAATTTCATCATTGGTAAAATCACACAGCGAATCAAAACGGATTGTTGCCGACCTGATAAAGCAGGGCGATACGGTTGTGCTTGTAACACCGATTGATGAATCCGCACCCAAAGGCAGGCTTATTCTGCCGCAGCAGCAGACAATCCGCGATATTCTCGATTCTCACGCAACCGCTGTTGTCACAAGGGAGACCGAGCTCGCACAGACGCTTGATTCGCTGAAGAATCCGCCTGCACTCGTCATAACCGATTCGCAAGTCTTCGGCTTTGTTTCAAAGATTGTACCGCGCGATGTTCCGCTTACCTCTTTTTCAATCCTTTTTGCAAGATACAAGGGCAATCTTGACATACTTGCAAACGGTGCAAAGCATCTTGATAAGCTCAAAGATGGCGATAAGGTGTTGATTTCCGAGGGTTGCACACATCACAGACAGTGTAACGATATCGGCACGGTGAAGCTGCCCGGATGGATTAAGAAGCACACGGGCAAGGCTCTTGAGTTTGAATTCACTTCCGGCGGCGAATTCCCCGAGGAGCTGTCATCCTATGCACTTGTTGTGCACTGCGGCAGCTGTATGCTCAACGAGCGTGAGATGCAGTACAGGCTCCGTCAGGCAGAGGATGAGGGTGTGCCGATAACTAATTACGGCACGGCAATAGCCTATATGAACGGCATTCTTGCGAGAAGTCTTGAGGTTTTTAACACATTGCACAAATCTTAATATTTCTTTTGCGGCGTTTTTTGTTATTAAAAATGCCGCACTTTACTTTTTTGTAACAATAAGTGTTAAAAAATAGATTATAATCTGTTAATAGATGGTTAACATATAGACGAAAATTATTTATTAACAGAAGGGGAAGAAGTAATGAAAAGACTTATTGCAGTTGTTATGAGCATTGTTATGCTCTTTTCGGCTATGGCTTTGCCTGCCGGTGCAGTGCAGACGATGTCCGATAATTCAGGTGAAAAAGAAAATACGTTTTTGGACAATATGATTAATGCCTTCAGTTTTTTTAAGTACGGCATAAATGACACACGCGTCTATCTCGGACCTACGGAAAAAGAAAACGTCAGCGAGTTCTGCATAGACTACACAGACAATGCAGGCGCTACAAAGACAAACGGTCTGGGTGCTTATTATAACAACGTAACCGGTGAGGTTTTCGGCTTTAACTATGACAGGGGTGTGTTTGACAGCGGATTTGCTTATAACGCAATTTCCGGACAGTTCTATGCAACGAAAGATTGCTGGCAGCGTGATCTGGGTTTCACTCCGCTTTTTGATTTGCTTGCAAAAATAGCTTTCAATTATACAACAAGACGCTTCTTCTTTGACTATGAAGGTAAGGAGTGGATGATTCAGATCTGGAAGGGTAACTACGCTTTCAATCTTTTTGTCGGTGGCGAGGTCGGTCTCTATAACAGACCTGAAGGCAGATTAGGCTTGCATTACGACTGTGTAACCGATGAAGAGATGATGCCCATATCAATGAAGGTTTACAGCGACAAGCGCAGTTATATAGACAGAGAAGAGTTGGTTACCTGGTGGCAGACAGGTTTTGTGCTGGCTAACCCCGTGAATCCCAGATCACTCACAATGGAAAGCTCAATTACTTTCCCGAGTGAAGAAATGTGCAGTGCATTTATGGAATCGACAAAACTGAACTGTGACGTTAAATGCATACAGGACGGTGCAACGGTATCCTTTATATGGTAAATAAAAAAGCAAGGTAGGCGGCTACCTTGCTTTCTTTTTTAATCAGGTTTATCATAGCTCATCGCACGCTTTGAGTCACTGATACCTTTTGTTGTCGGGTCAACGATGATGCCGAGCTGTGCGAGAACAGATACCGCTGCGACAAACAGATTCTGCACGGTGTCCTGCGTGATTGACGGTGCAACTCCCAAAAGTGCAAGCACCGAATAAACGAAGGTTATCACTACGGGTACTGTCGCAATCCAGAACGCAGGCTGTCTGAGTCTTACTTTCCAGTTGATTTTTATATTAATTCTCCTTCCTTATTTGTGATAAGCTTCAAGGTCATCAATTCTGTGGTTAATGACCTTGAATTTCTCTGCTTCAACTTCATCGGCACGTTCGAGTCTGTATACACGGTCGATAACAGAATTGTGTTTTTCAACCTTTTTCTCAAGCTGCTCGATGCGGTAGTTGGTGAGTTTTGAGCTGACAATTATTCCGCCGAACGTGCCGCCCAATGAGCCGATTAGCGCAAGAAGGGCGGTCACAATTTCTGTCGGCATTACTTCACACCCCCTGCGTAAGCAACAAAGCCTGCCTTTGTTGTGCCTGCAGCAGAGTATGTGAGCAGGTAACAGCCGTCGGCTATCGCAACGCAGGTTGCTGATTCTCTCGCATCAAGGCTGCCGATGCTGTTTTTCTTTGCCTTGCAGTCTGCAACGGTCTGATACACCTTTTCGGGTGTGCTGCCGTTCTTCCAGGATTTTGACATAAAATCACCTTCTTTGTCGCTGAATTTCTCCCAGTTTATAACGCTGTTGGGATTAATGAGTTTTTTGCCGTAGCCCCACGCTTTGGAGTTCTGCACCTCGATATGCAGATGCGCACCGTAGCTGTTGCCCGTGTTGCCCATTCTGCCGAGGATCTGACCGCTCCTGATTCTTTCGCCGACCTTGACCGCAGGCTTATCTGCCATATGTGCATAGAGAACAGAGCGGTTATCATCGGTGCGGAATACGATGTGGTTGCCGTAGCTTGCACCGCAGCTGTTGACGCGTGTAACGGTGCCGTCTGTGCAGGCAACGAGTATGCGGTTTGTGTCGCACACTCTGTCAATGCCTGTGTGATATCCGAGCTTCCAGCTGCCTTTTTTCTTGAATGCGGTTGTTTGCCTCGATATTGTCTGAAACGGTGAACGGTACATTTATATCACCTCGCCGATAAGCGTCAGGAAGTACGCTATGTAAAGTCCGAACATTGTTAAAAAAGCGTGTATCATAATACTGCCTCATCCTCTGAATTTTCGTTTTCGGGGATAGCATAAAAGCCTCTCGGATTTACTGTGAAATCATAGTTAGCGGCACAAGTAGCAGTATAAGTTGACGGTCTGAAGCCGAGAATAATTTCGCCTGTTTCTTTTCCGGTTTTTTCGTCATATTCAGGCATATCACACTTATTATCGTGCAGAATATAACCGTTGTTTGCTTTAACTGTGTAAACTTTGAAAACGCCGTCAAGCAATTTCTTTTTCATTGTGGTGTTTTCAATTAAAGCAGGGTTTACATCTTCATAAGTTATAATCATTTTTAAACCTCCCTTACATAACCCAACCTATACTCGTTACATAATCATACCAGTTCATATCGTCCGGAGCGGTGTTGCCGTCAGCTTCAAGTAACGATATCACTTCATCTGATAGTATTACTGAATAATAAAATTCCTCATCCGTTCCCGAATAGTTACACAAGCCTAACAATATGCTTTTTGCACTTTCTAAAGTTAAACCTCTTGCTTGACACACAAAATCGGTTTTTATCGTTTGAGGTACAACCTTTAAATTTTCAAGTTGAGGATTCCAAGTGCTCGCATCTATACTCTCTGCGGAGCTGAAGTCCAAGGTTTCAATTGTACGCAGTGCGTTGCTTGCTTGCAGCATACCTACCCAATTAATCACATTTTGAGTGTTGGATAGATATACACTGGTCAATTTTAAACAAAAGGAAAACGAGTGTTGTAAAGTCTTGAAATTTTCACAATCCAAGGTAATAGAAGTGATAGTGTTGTTACTAAAAAAACTAACGCCTGTTGCATTGCTTTTGAACCATTTAATACGGTTTACCTTTTCAATAAGCTCTTCAACTTTTGGTTTCAGTGTTGCAAGGCTCATTCGTCAAGCACCCCCGATTCGTCAATCATTGTTTCGATTTCGTCAAGTGAACCGTTTATTGCGGTTGTTACATATAACTCCATATCGGCTCGACTGACACCACCTGTGGGTAATTCAAGTTCAAGACCGCTGCCGTTTAATCCGATTTCGACCTTGTCATTGGTGTCGTTTATAGGAATATCAACAAAACTTGTCATCGGTTCAGGGCTTATATCAAGTCCGGGTTTATTAAAGTGCATACGGAAAAACTTCTTTCCGCTGTCATCTTCTTTAACCTCAACATTTCTAACAACCGCACCGTCAGAGGCAAAGAGAACGGTGTCTCCTCGGAATTTCAGCCTGTTCCAATCCTCGGTGTTTATGCCGATATTGAAATCACCGTCAGTTATGGGATTGTCAAGTGCATTACAGCTGAAGTAATCAAGCGTGTTGTAGTTTTCGTGAGTATGCGATAACGGATTGAATTCATGCCAACCGCCACGATAAAACATCAGTCTCGGAGGTGCGTAGAAAATGTTACCTGACGTTGTGTCGTAAGTTATTTCTGTGCTTGAAAAATAAGGGAGTGTGAAATACTTGGGCAGCATAAGGAGAATTTCTCTTTCTGTGTTTTGTTCGTAGAAACTCTTTTCAGGTATAAATTCATTGTTTGTAAAATAAACAAACCATCTACGGTCGTTTAAAACCACATCAAAATACTTCGTCTTATCATTGTTCTCGAAGAAAGACGTGGCAAATAAATGTCCGATTTCCTGCATTTCAGCGTCAAAAAGTGAAATGTTGAAAGTGGAATACTCCGTTTCCACAGCGCTGAGAAGGTCGCTGTAGTTAATGTAAATCGGCTTGCCGCCGTCATCGGGAGTAAGGGTATTAATCGGCGAATAAAGGCAGATGTTACCATCCTGAGCTGTTTCGGGCAACGTGTCGTAGAACTTGACAGAATTACAGCTTAGCGTTATGGTTTCTCCATCCTGCGAAAATTCAAGGTCGCCGTCAGTGTTTATGGTAACGGCATTGTGTCCGTTTATAGTTGCGTTCTTTCCCGGTGCACCCGTATCGCCTTTTTCGCCTTTCTCACCTTTGAGATTGATAGGCTCCGGGTTTTCAAATCCTGAATCGTTACTCCAGCTGAGTGTGCCTTCTTCATCTATGTACGGAATAATCACGGCGCCGTTGAGCTCGCCGCTTTCATATGCTTCATTTATTTTGTCGCAAAGCTCATCCGCTTCATCCAGCGTCAGGTTAAGCTGAGCGAGAGCAGTATGTATAAGCTCGGTAAAGTATCGCGCTTCTTCTAAAAAAAGCTCTTCATCGCCTGTAATTGACGGTTTGAAAAAAATCCTGAAAACAGGTGATTTTATAATTTCGGTTACTTCGTTTGTGTCGCCCAAACAATGTGCAAGCACCTGAGCGTCAAGCGAGCCGTAACATGACAATGAAGCAGGCAGCCTGTAAGATATATGGTCTGACGTTTTAGGAATCATATCGCTTGTCAGTTTGTAGGGCGGAGGATTTTTAAGAGCAGCACCAGGCTTGAAGCTGAGTGTATAATAGCTGATGCTGTCGGAGGTAAGTTCGGAATTGAGTTGTATGGAAAGCTCAGTTGCTCGGTGTTCACCAACGTAATCGACTGAATCGCTAATGTTTACGCTGCAATCGTCATTGATTTGTATGTTGCAAGTTCTCATCAGGCAATTCTGTCCTCCTGAGCGGAATAATACTTTTCAAGTCTGCTGCTGATTTCAAGCAGCTCGCTACGCTGTCTGTAAAGGGCAGCGATATTGGAATTGAGTTTAGAAATAAGTGAATTGCGGTGTCCTTTCTTAGCTTTTTTCAATGCTTCGCGGCATTCGGTAATTGTGTTTTCAATCTGCCTTATGCTGTCTGAATATTCGTTTTTCATTACGGTGAAATCGTTCTTTTTCATTTATTACTTCCTTTCATTTTTTGTTATGGATCAGTATCCTGTGTCTTGTATTCCTCGCAGTTTATAATGTGCTTAAGCACAAGTGTGAGCTTTTTTTCAGCGCGTTTTAATGCGGCATGTGCATTAGAATATGATGTGTTCATTTCGTGAGCAGTGCGTTTGATTGTGTACCCTTCGAAAAAGTGGAGCATAATAGCTGACTTTTCAGTTTCGCTCAAGTCGTTTTCAATAACGGAATCGACCACGTCATACAGGCTGATAATGCGTATTCCCGGCACTGTTCTGAAGCTCAGATGATTGTCTGCGCACCAGCGGTCGTAAGATATTTTCGACCACTCGGTTGTGATTTCGTCGCCCTCTCGTATTGAGGGGTTTGAATATGTCTGGTACATTGTTTCCCTCCGATATTTTTTGAGGTGTTTTAAGCACGAACCCCACGTGATCCAACACACTCTGGAAATATTCCACCGAACAAATGTTCGAATGTCAAGGTGCAAAAGAAAACAAATTGTTAATGTTTAAAAACGGAAGGCTGCTGCGAATTGCCTGTTGATAGCCGTTTAAGTTCACAAAATTGATTATTGCTTTTGCTTTACTTATTTTACTTGAATCTGGTTTTATTTTATTGTATAATTAATTATATTTGTTTGTTTTTTGGGAGGTTTGTATATATGAAAGAATTGAAATATTGGGAAAATCCTTTGATTTTCAAAGAGAATAAGGAAGATGCGCACTCCCTTGCTTATCCTTACAGCGATTTTAAGTCTGCAGTGTACGGCGAAGAGCCGCCGTATAAAAAGACACTTAACGGTACATGGAAATTCCACTGGCAGAAGGGTGTTGACCGTCTGCCCGGCGAATTCAGCAGCACAACGCTTGATGACAGTGCATGGGATGATATCGATGTGCCCTCTGTATGGCAGCTGAGAGGCTACGGCAAGAACGTTTATCTTTGCTCATTCATTCCGGGCGCACTCTCCACTGTAAAGAGTAGGATTCCGAAAATAAGCCATTCAAAGAATGAAGTAGGCATATACCGCCGCCGTTTCACTGTGCCCGAAAATTTTGAGGGAAGAGAAATCTTCATCCATTTCGGTGCGGTTAAATCTGCATTCTTCCTTTACATAAACGGACAGCGTGTCGGCTACTCTCAGGGCTCAATGACTCCTGCTGAGTTCAATATCACAAAATACCTTGTCCCGGGTGAAAATCTTGTTACGGCAGAGGTATACCGTTACAGCGACGGCACATACCTTGAGGATCAGGATATGTGGTTCTTCAGCGGTATTTACCGCGAGGTTTACATTTTTGCCGAACCCAAAACAACAATCTGGGATTTCTATGCAAGAGCACAGCTTGATGAAGAATATAAGGACGGTAACCTTGACGTTGAAATTCAGCTTCGTAATTTCGATGAGGAGTCCGTTGCTGTTTATGCCGATGTGCTGTTTATGGAGGATAAAGAAAATCCGCAGGTTATCGGCAGCGAACAGATTATTGTAAATCCGGGTGAAAGCTATTTTAATTTCTCTAAGGTTATTCCTGAGCCGAAACAGTGGTCGGCGGAAGAGCCTAACCTTTACCGTGTTACTGTTGTTCTGCGCACAAAGGATGATATTCTCTGCGCAAAGACAACACGTATCGGCTTCAAGCGTGTTGAGAAAAAGGGTAACGTGCTCTATATCAACGGCAAGAAGGTTCTTATCAAGGGTGTAAACCGTCACGATTATGATCCAGATAACGGTTGGGCAGTTCCCAGACAGAGATATTATACCGACCTCACCCTTATGAAGCAGGCAAATATCAATTCAATCCGCACAAGCCATTATCCCAACGATCCCTTCCTCTATGACCTTTGCGACGAGATGGGTTTCTACGTAATGGACGAAGCTGATCTCGAGAGCCACGGTGTGCGCCGTAAGAATTGTCCCGGTGATGATCCGAGATGGACGGGCACCTGTGTTGACCGTGCTCAGCGTATGGTACTGCGCGACCGTAACCATGCCTGCGTCTGTTTCTGGTCTCTCGGTAATGAGGCGGGCGACGGCGAAAACTTTGCTTATATGCGTAAGGCTATCCTTGCGCTCGATGATACAAGGCTCATCCACTATGAGGGTGAATTCAACTTTGATAAGTCCGATTTCATCAGCCGTATGTATCCCGTCGAGAGCTATGTAAAGAAGCTTGCGGAAAAGAAAGAGATTAAAGTCAACGTTATAGAAAACGTTCTGAATATGCTTGCAGCAGACAGCAAGCCTATCGACCCGAAATTCTACGAAGACAGACCCGTTATCTTCTGTGAGTACGCCCATGCAATGGAAAACAGCCTTGGTAACTTCAAGGAATATATCGATGCATTCAAGCAGTATGACCACCTTTGCGGCGGCTTTATCTGGGACTATGTTGACCAGGCGATCCACGTAAACGAAGACGGTGTTGACAAATGGCTCTACGGCGGCGACTTCAAGGAAGGCGCAACCAGCTATTACTTCTGTGCTAACGGCATCATCGGTGCGGACAGAATCCCGCACCCCTCATACTACGAAGTCAAGAAATGCTATGCCGATGTCACTGCAAAAGAAATTGATAAGGCAGCAGGCAGATATGAGATTATCAATGAGCACTGCTTTGTCAACCACAGCAGATATATGCTCGATTGGCAGATTACCTGCAACGGCGATCTTATCCAGGAGGGCACGTTCGGTACACTTATGATTGAGCCTCAGAGCTCACTTGAGGTAACCGTGCCTTATGATCTGAAAGATATGCCCGAGGGTGAGTGTGTGCTTACCTTCTCCTGGAAGCTCAATGATGAGTATTCCTGGGGCGGCAGAGGCTTTGAGATGACATTTGAGCAGTTTATACTCAAGGAGTCTGTGCTTCCAGAGCTTCCCGAGGGTAACCAGGCACTCGATGTTATCCACAGCGGCAAGAGCGTTACCGTCAAATCAGCACTGATTAATGCCGATTTCACAAAGGGTGAGCTTACTTCGCTCGTAATCGGCGGCAAGGAAATGCTCGTACCCGAGCACGGTATAAGACCCAACTTCTTCCGTGCGCTTACGGATAACGATGCGGCTTATCTCAATTTTGTGCCGCAGATTAAGTTTATCCATCCAAAATATCTCTGGCGCAACGCAACCAAGCTTTGTCGTGCAACCAAAGTAAAGGTCAGAAGACTCAGTGAAACAGAGTGCACTGTTACCGTTAAGTGGAGTGCACCGCTTGCAGGCAACGTTAAGACAGAGTACAAAATCAACTCGAACGGCAGCATTGAGGTAAGACACAGCTCAAAGAGCTATTTCCTTTCAATGCTCAAAACCGGTCTTCGTTTCGGTTGCCCGAATGATGTGCGCAACGCGGAATGGTACGGCAGAGGTCCGCACGAATGCTACTGTGACCGAAAGACAGGTGCACGTATTGATAAGCACTTTGCCGATATTGAGGGTCTGGAGCATCGCTATATGCGTCCGCAGGAAAACGGTACGCGTGTTGATGTGCGCAGCCTCAAGCTCACCGATGCTGACGGCAGAGGCTTCTGCTATGAGGCACTTGACGGCGGCAGCTTTGAATTTAATGCACGCAATTACAGCCAGGAGAAGCTTGAAAAGGCTAAGCACCTTTATGAGCTTGAGAATGACGATTATATTTCCGTCGGTCTTGATGCTTGCTCCTGCGGTGTCGGCGGCGATATGCCCGGTTATGCATGCCTTCGTGAGCCGTATATTCTCCACGCATGGAAAACATACAGCTTCGGTTTCAGGATTACAGCAGTAAAATAAGAAGGTCACTTAAAATGGTAATAGATTTTCATACGCATATTTTCCCTGACGCGCTCGCTCCGAGAGCGCGTCAGGCTTTGATGGATAACACCGCGCTTTTCGGCAACTTCTATGAAGCACTGACCGAGATGACGCGCGATAGCCTGCTTGAGCATATGGATGAGTGGGGCGTTGATATCAGCGTTATCCAGCCCGTTGTTACCAAACCGTCGCAGACCGTTACGACCAATACGTGGGCTGCAAATGCGGCAGGTGACAGGATCGTTGCATTCGGCGGCATCCATCCCGACACGGATGACTATAAACGTGATATTGACTTTGTGGCTTCACTCGGCCTGAAGGGCATCAAGCTTCACGCGGAATATCAGAACTTTTTGCCTGATGAAAAGCGTATGCTTCATATTTATGATTACGCTTTTTCAAAAGGACTTATAATTCTTCATCACGCAGGCTTTGACCCGGGCAAGCCTTCGCCGTTTAATTCAACTCCCGAGCGCTTTGCAAAAGTGCTTGACGAAATAAGCGGCGGCACATTCGTGCTCGCTCACCTTGGCGGCCACGCAATGTGGGATGATGTTGAGCGTTATCTTGTAGGCAGAGATGTATATTTCGACACTGCAATGGGTTTTGAGTGCTTCCCGTCGGAGCAGTTTCTCCGAATTGTAAAGAATCACGGTGCAGATAAAATTCTCTTTGCAACGGATTCACCCTGGAGCGATGCGTCAAGGGAGCTTAAGGTGCTCGGTTCACTCAACCTCTCTGATGAAGAAAAACAGATGATTCTCAGCGGCAACGCAAAACGGCTGCTGAACATATCCGATTAATAATCGGGAAAAGTTACTTGAAAGAGGTGATTATCATGGCGCAGGATAAACGTTGTCCGCTTGCCAAAAAATGCGGCGGTTGTCAGCTTCAGAATATGGATTATCCGCGACAGCTTAAATTCAAGCAGGCGAGCGTTGAAAAGCTGCTCGGTAAATTCGGCAGAGTCGGAAAAATTATCGGTATGGAAAACCCGTATCATTACCGGTGTAAGGTTCAGGCGGCTTTCGGCACAACAAGAGGCGGCAGGATAATCTCCGGTGTTTATCAGAGCAGCAGCCACAGAATAGTAAACGTTGACAGCTGTATGATAGAGGATGAGAAGGCTGATGAAATCATCGTTACAATCCGTTCGCTGCTTCCGAAATTCAAGCTCCGTCCTTATAACGAAGATACAGGTTCAGGCTTCCTGCGCCACGTGCTGATAAGAAAGGGCTATAACAGCGGTCAGATTCTTGTTGTGCTCGTCACAGCAAGCTCTGTCTTTCCGTCAAAAAACAATTTTGTCGGTGCACTTCTCAAGGCCCATCCCGAAATCACAACAGTTGTTCAGAATATAAATTCAAGGCACACAAACCTTGTGCTCGGTGATATAAACAAGACAATTTTCGGTGACGGATATATTGAAGACAGCCTTTGCGGCTGCACTTTCCGCATTTCACCGCAGTCGTTTTATCAGATAAATCCTGCTCAGACTGAGCGGCTTTATTCTCTTGCCGTTGAGTATGCTCAGCTTACAGGTAAGGAGAAGGTTATTGATGCCTACTGCGGCACTGGTACAATCGGTATAATTGCCTCAAAGCAGGCAGGCGAAGTTATAGGCGCAGAGCTTAATGCCTCTGCCGTGCGCGATGCAAAATCCAACGCAGCACGCAATAATGCCGATAATATCCGTTTTATTTGTGCCGATGCGGGCGAATTTATGCGCGATATGGCTCAGGCAGGGGAGAAGGCAGACGTCGTCTTTATGGATCCGCCAAGAGCAGGCAGTGACAAACGCTTCCTTTCAAGTGTTGTTACCCTCAACCCCGACAGAGTTGTGTATATCTCCTGTAACCCCGAAACCCTCGAGCGCGACCTTCGTTATCTCACCTCACACGGCTATGAGGTGAAAAAGATGCGCCCCGTAGATATGTTCCCTTTTACGCATCATATTGAAACGGTTGTTCTTTTGTCCCAACGCAGACCGGACACACATATCGACATAAAGCTTGACCTTTCAGAGCTTGATATTACTGCTGCCGAAACCAAGGCAACATATCAGGAAATCAAGGATTATGTACTTGAAAAACACGGTCTTAAAGTGTCAACTCTTTACATATCACAGGTTAAGGCAAAGTGTGGTATTATTGAGCGTGAGAATTATAACAAGGGCAAAGAAGGACACCGAGTGCCGAAATGTCCAAAGGAAAAAGAAGAAGCCATAATGGATGCATTAAAACATTTTAATATGATATAAAATTACATATCCACACATTCGACTAACCTCCTGTTATAAGGTAGAATAAAGCTACCAAATAACAGGAGGTCATTTTTTATGGGTAGAAAGACAAAAATTAAGTTTACGGATTTTGAGTGCAACTTACTTATCAACGGTATGAATGAGTTTCGCAATATGCTCTTGGCGGAGATTTTGCCCACCGAGGATGTTGACGAGCTGTTATTGAAAATCATTGATAAAAGTGAAAAATAAGGAGGCTGTCATTATGTCAAACAAAATTCAATATCGCCGTGTTGGTGACTATTTAATTCCTAACCTCATCTTACCACCCGAAGAAGCAAAAGTCACACTTGGGAAGTGGGGTATTATGCATAAAACATATCTTGAAAAGCATAAGTATGTATTCTTTAACACACTGCTTATGCAAGGTAAGATTTATCAGCACTGTGCTGAAGTTGAGAGGCAGGCTCGTGATATGTTTGATACTCTCATTGAACAAATGAAAGCGGCTGAGGGTGTTACTGAGCAGTTGAAAGAAGAAAATCAACTTGAATGGGTACAGAGAATGAATAACATTCAGCAACAAGCAAAAGAAATTGTACTTGATGAACTGATATACAAATAAAAACAGCCAGACATTTGAATATTGTATAGCAACAGCACGACTTTCAAGAAACTGTAAGCCGTGCTGTTGCTGTTATGCGTATGTTTTTATAATTTCTTCTGCAACAATCCGTTTTGAAATGCATCGGTCCATTGCCTGTTTTTCTATGTAGCGATGAGCTCCTTGCTCGTCCATTTTCAGTTCGCTGATAAGCAACCATTTTGCACGGTTAACGATACGGATTTCTTCCATTTTTTCTTCAATGGATAGTGCTTTCTTTTCTGACTTTCTCAAGCGTTCCCTTGCACTTGACATCCAGTTGAGGGCTGTTAACAAAG
>JAGALQ010000052.1 GCA_017625095.1 Clostridia bacterium
ATATCTATTTCTACAACAATCAACGAATTCAACTTAAATCAAAACTGACCCCGCTTGAAAAACGAAGTCAGTTTACCGCTTAATTAAATATTTCTGCCTTAGGGGGCTTTTTGTACTGTCCGCACAATTTGGAGCAGTTCATTAACCTTAAGGGGTTTGATTATGTACCTTTTAATCTAAGCCGTAAAGCTCTGCTAATTAAAGAGCAGGAAGCTCGACCTTCTCACCGATGAAGCCGATGATCTTCTCGAAAACGGGCTTGATTGTGTCAATGATGCCACCGAGATCGATGCCGGAAACAACATCAGAAACCTTACCGATAAGGCCTTCCCAGTCAACACCCTTAAGGAAATCAACAATCTTGATGATAACGTCAGCAACGTCCTTACCTACAAGACCAACGAGCCAGCATTCAGTTGCAAGATGATCCTCATAATCACCCTGTGTTGCATAGCTTTCGCCGCAGTACTTACAGCTGCCTGCACCCTTGGGGCAATCATGAATGTGCTCATCAAGGTTTACCTTTGAAACAATTGCATCACAGTAGGGGCACTTGTCATAAGTCTCAAGGCAGCCTGCAAGCTTGTGAGCGTTAAAATCTTTTTCATTGGTGAAAACCTGCTGGCATCTGTCGCAGAACAAAGTTGTGTTGTCTTCCCAAGCAAAAGCCACAACTGATGCAGAAAGAGCAATGATAACTGCGAGGAGAACTGATACGAATTTCTTCATTTTAAAATCGTCCTTTCGTTTTTGTATTATTAATGTTTAATAACCTTTATGATATTATCACTATTAGTTAAATTTGTCAATAGATATATTCACAATATATTAACAATAAATTTTATTGTTACTTTGGTTAAATTGTCTTTTTTTAAAAATCAAGAGCCAATCCCCTGTAAAGGATTGACTCTTGTGAGCACATACTACGGTTAATTATTACCGTCTTCTTCATCCGATTTGGTTGTTGTCTTAGATGAATTTGTTTTAGATGAAGTTGTTTTTTCGGATGATTTTTCGGTTGTTTTTTCAACTTCATCAGAATCGGTTGTTTCATCCTTTGATGAATCCTCAGACGGCTTTGTCGTACGCACTTCAGCGTATGAGGTCTTATTATCGTCTGAAGTCTGCGTTGTGGTTTCTGTTTCTTCTGCAGGCGGTTCACCCCATACGGAAAGAACAACAGCCGTTCCCTTGGGATAAGCCTTGCCGACCATAAGACCCTTTATGGATTCAACAACGTTTTCAGTGTGTGTGCCGTCATTTTCTTTGGTTTCCTTGCTTACCTTGAAGTTACTCTGCTTGAGCAGATCGCGCGCCTCTTCATAATCCATACCGATAACGGGAGGCAGTTCAAAGTGTTCAATACCCTTGGAAACCGTGAAGACAATTTTTGTGCCGGCATTTACCTGAGATTTGGGAGGAATGCTCTGCGCAATGATTATGCCCTTGGGCACGTCATCGCTGTATTCCTCAACCGAATCAAATGAGAACTGATTGACCCAATACGCATCGTTAGAAATTTCGGAATAATCTCTTCCGCGGAAATCCGTAACCGTGACAACTTCACCGCGTGTGGTAGCTTCTGCCACAGGTTCATCCTGAATGAAATTATTCTTTATATCCGGCAAGAAGACGATTATCAGACAAATTACCAGACAGATTATCGCACTGATAAGAGCAGTGCGGAGAATCAGCATTTTATTCTGCGAGAACATGCCGCCTTTTTTACTCGGCTGAGTCGGAGCAACAGGTGTCGGCTCGGGACGCATTTCAGCTTTGCGCACATCGGCAGGAAGCGGATCAGACATATCAAAATCGCCGTGAGATACCGCAGCGACTACGGGAGAAGCAGAAAGGTCAGCGCGAAGCTGTTCAACAGAACGCGTACGCTCTTCCGGCATTATCTGAAGCGCATTTATAAGGCCGTTGATAACATAAGCGGGAAGCTGCTCAGCAAACTTGGCGGGCACCATCAGCCTGTCGTTTGTAAGGCGCTCGGTAGCTTCAATAGGATCGCTGCCGATAAGCGCACGGTAAAGCGTTGCGGCAAAAGCATAAATATCGGTACAGGGACCCTGCTTGCCTTCAAAGCCGTACTGCTCAATTGCGGCATAGCCTGAGAAGAGCTGAGCAGTAAGGTCGCTCTTTGCAGTTCTCGCCTGCCATATACTGAAACCGCCTATACGCATTTTACCGTCCTGACCGATCTGGAGAGTGAGCGGTGAAATGCCGCGGTGAATTATGCCTGCCGTGTGGAGCATACCGAGGGTTGAGAGCACGGGCATAAACAGAACCCTTGCACGCTCCCACGGAATATAGCCCGTTTTAAGGCGGAGAAGATAATCACGCAGAGTTATGCTCTTGACATATTCACAAATTGCATAAGCCGTGTTATTCTCCTCAAAAACGTCATAAACATTGACAAGAGCAGACAGGCCGCTCATACGCGTGAGCTTACGCCACAGCTCGACAAAATCAGCCTTGCACTCGTTATAAACAAGTTCGCAACCCGGATGCAGCGTAGGTTCGCGCTCACCGATTCGTCTTGTCACAAGTGTATCGGGGAAAAACTCACGTATGGTAACGGGCTTTTTCTCGTTAATATCCCATGCAATATATGTCGCACCGTCGCCGTTATATTCGAGAAGCTTGCCGACAAGATAGCGGTTGGCAATAACTGTTCTTACAGCGAGGTAAGGCGATATTTGCATTGTACCGACGTGAAATCCGCAATAAGGGCATTGGTCGACTTCGCCGATTTCTTTCATACAGCTCATACAAAGGTGTTCACTGTTAATCATAAGCCTGCTCCTGATCAAAAAAATATAATTTGCGATTATTGTACATTGTAACATTTTTATGTATTTTAGTCAAATATATTGCAGTTACAAAATTGTTACAGTTTGATTTTCAGTGTAATTTCATTCAAATAAGTAATATAAAAAGCTCCGGTAATGTATAACACACTCCGGAGCTTTAAACGTATTATTTATTCTGTATTTCTTCTGTTGTACGCGAAGAAAAATACTCATCAACAGCGGCAAAAAGGCGCGTTGTTGCGGTTTCACGGTCACAGCCCTCAAGCTGTGCCGCAGCCATTGTCTGGTGACCGCCGCCTCCAAGCGTTTCCATAATAACCTGCACATTGACTTCACCGAGAGAGCGGGCAGATATGTTCATCGTACCGTTTGAATCAAACATTGCAAAAGAAGCTTTTATCGAATCGATATTCAACAGCTCGTCCGCCGCCTGGGCGGTAATTGTACGGATATCGGGCGAATTGATGTCGGCATAAGCAATTGCACAGCCGCGGTATATTTCAGCGCCCGTTACCACTTCGTTGCGCAGTTTGAAATCTTCCATCTTGTTCATAAACAGCTGACGCACTTTTACGGTATCTGCGCCTTTACTGCGAAGGTAAGCCGCCGCTTCAAAGGTGCGCACGCCTGCTCTGAGCGCAAAATTGCGCGTATCAAGCATAATGCCCGCAAGCAAGGCATTTGCCTCACATTCGGTAATCGCAGGTTTGGACGGCATATACTGAAGTATTTCGGCAACCATTTCGCCTGCAGATGAAGCATTCGGATCGTGCTGGAAAACTATGCTGTTGTTTATAAAATCAACGTTCTTTCTGTGATGATCTATAACAACAACGGTTTTCGCTTTTTTATAAAGCTCGTTGCTCTCGAGCACCTCTGCTCTGTGTGTATCAACTATTACAAGAAGAGTGTTCTTGCCCATTGTTTTAAGAGCTTCTTCGGGTGAAACAAATCCGTCGGGATATTTCTTCTCCACAAGCTCAACCAATGATCTGGCGAGAGATTGCTCACGTTTGATTACGATTGATGAGGGTTTGCCAAGAGAACGTGCTGCACTTAACATACCTGTTGCCGAACCGACGCTGTCAAGGTCAGAAAACCTGTGACCCATTATCATAACATCGGAGCTGCTCTCCATAAGTTTCTGAATAGCCGAAGCGACAATACGCGTGCGCGCTTTGCTTCGTTTTTCAACACCTTTTGAAATTCCGCCGAAAAATTCGTATGAATCGTTCTTGAGAATCGCTGCCTGGTCACCGCCGCGACCGATTGCCATATCAAGCGCCTGTCGCGCGTTCTTTTCGCCCTCGCGCAGCGTTTCTCCCCTGCTGATGCCTATCGACAATGTTATACCGACGTGTTTATCATCGTATTTGTAGGCACGGATATCGTCGAGTATACTGAATTTGCGGTCAGACATACGGATAAGGTCTCGCTCTTCACAGACAACAACAAACCTTCCGTCGCCGAGTTTACGTATCAGACAGCCATATTCGGAAAGCCAGTCATCAATCAGCTTTTCTGCACGGCTTCGCATAGCATCAGCATCACTGTCGGAATAATTCTGCATAAGCTCATCGATATTGTCTATGCAGAAGAGCATTACGCTCGGACGGGAGAGTGTATACTCATAATATGCTTTACGCATCTGCGTTTCATCGGAAAAGAGCAGAACAAAGCAATCCTCATCCCGATATTTTATCGGAAAAGGATATACTGAATATGAGCGGTCCTCAATGTCTGTATAGAGTCTGCTGTGGTTGGTTATATCCTCTGCGGTCTGACCGCTGAGAAACTGCTCAACATCGCTGCTGGCAGGTCTGGCACCGTTGAGCACACGGGTTTCAAATAACGCATTGTACCAGAGAAGTCTGCCGTTTGCCGTACAAACGAGCACGGGCAAAGGAAAATGCGAAAGCTTATCTCCTTCAGAAAAATCCAGAGAACTGCTGACGGCTTTTATAAACTCATCTGAGTGTTTTACGTTGATGATATTGCTGATGAAACTGAGCGCAAGCAGAACCGCGAGAATGACAAGCTCAATAATCGCAGCTATCCTGTTGTAAGAAAACGTGAGCACACAGTTAATCAGAGCAACGGCAAACACGCACAAAACAACAGCATTGTTTTTGATGAAACGCATCAAAGCTTATACCTCCATTATAATGGGTACTATCATCGGACTTCTTTTTGTCTTATCAAACACGAAACGTGAAATATCGTCTCTGACCCTTGTCTTTGCCGCAACAAGGTCAGACGGATTGCGGCCGAGGCGTTCGTCAAGCGTATCATAAGCAATGCGTTTTGCCTGCTCGATAAGCTCTTCAGACTCTTTAACATAAACAAAGCCTCTTGTAATAATCTCGGGACCTGAAACAATGTAGCCCGTATCAGCCTCAACACTGGCGGTGATGATTATGATACCGTCCTGAGAAAGATGCTTACGGTCACGAAGGACAATGTTGCCTACATCGCCGACACCTGAGCCGTCAACATAAACTTTGCCTGCAGGCACACTGCCTGCTACACGGATGCCGCCATCGGTCATCTCAACGAGAATACCGTTGTCGGCTATAATTATATTCTTACGGTCAATTCCCATTGACTCGGCAAGTATTCTGTGCTTCTGCAGATGCTTCTGCTCACCGTGAACGGGAATAAAATACTGCGGCTTGACAAGGCTCATTATCATCTTGAGTTCTTCCTGACAGGCGTGACCCGAAACGTGAACGTCATACATCTTTTCGTATATGACCTCTGCACCGAGCTTCATCAGCTCATTGACAACCTTGCCGACGGTTTTTTCGTTACCGGGAATCGGAGTTGCGGAAATGATTATATAATCAAGCGGACCGACCTCAACCTTGCGGTGATCGGAAAATGCCATACGGCTCAATGCCGACATCGGCTCACCCTGGCTGCCTGTTGTGATAATAACCATCTTATCCTCGGGATAACGCTTGAGCGTATCAAGGCTGACAATAAGCCCGTCCGGCACGTCGATATAGCCGAGCTCTTTGGCAACGGCAACAACGTTCTCAAGGCTTCTGCCCGAAAGCGCAACCTTTCTGCCGAGTGAAGCAGCACTGTTGATAATCTGCTGAACGCGGTGAATGTTTGAAGCAAAGGTTGCAACGATTATTCTCCTGTTGCCTGCACTGCGGAAAAGACGGTCAAACGATTCGCCGACCTTGCTTTCGCTCTCGGTGTAACCCGGACGCTCGGCATTGGTAGAGTCTGACATCAGGCACATTACACCCTCGGAGCCTATCTGTGCAAGTCTTGCAAGATCAATCGGATCACCGTCGATAGGCGTGGTATCAATCTTGAAGTCACCCATCTGCACAACCGTGCCGCCGTCACAACGCACGGCAAGCGCAACCGCATCGGGAATTGAGTGGTTGACGTGAATCAGCTCAACCTCAAACTCACCGAGCTTAATACGGTCGCCGGGTTTAACAACATTGAGTTTTGCGGATGAGAGCAGATTATGCTCCTTGAGTTTACCCTGAATAAGACCGATTGTGAGCTTTGTCGAATAAATCGGGATATTAACCGATTTGAGCAGGTATGCAAGACCGCCTATATGGTCCTCATGACCGTGTGTGACGACAATGCCCTTGACCTTATCAATATTTTTCTCGACATAAGAAAAATCGGGAAGCACAAGATCGACACCGGGAAGATCCGAATCCGGGAATGCAAGGCCACAATCAACAAGCATCATACTCTCGCCGTATTCGTAAAGCGTCATATTCTTGCCGACCTCATTAAGACCGCCGAGAAAAGCTATGCGAACAGGTTTTTTCTCAACCTTTTTGGGTTGCTGTTTCTGCTTGTGTCGCTGTGTTCTCTGCGGCTTTTGCTGGCGCTGAGGCTCCTGCTGATTTCTCTTCTGAGGAATTCTTGAATAGCGGGCAAACTTTGACTGTTTGTTTTTATTTTTTTTTTCATTGACGTTTTTTTCGCCAAACTGATTCTTTTCTGCCATAAAAAGCACAATTATGCGGTAAAAAAGAGTAAAACAACCTGAGCTGTCGGATTATTCCGACAACTGCAAAACTTATTTAATACACTTTGAATTTACCACAATATTCCTTTCTCTTTTTTTATTTTTTATATAACCGTCTAACGCCCAAGACGGTAAAATTTAAATTAATACAGATAAATTATATATTAACGCAGTTCAATTGTCAAGCAAACAGCGCTGCGCTTATTTCTAAAGCAAGTTCCGAGGCTGTTTCACTGTCTGATGCCGAAACCTCCATACAGTAGCTTTTCAGGTTGCGGCAGCGTGTGAGAAGAATATTGCCGCTGTTATGGCGCACGTATATGCTGCTCTCCCCATCGGTTACGATTTCATCGCACGGTATTATATCGGCAACGTCATCGGGACTCATACTGCACGAAAAACTTCTGCGCAATGTGAAGCTTTCTGACAGCTTATCCGACAACGTAGAAAGTCCCGAGCCGTATACTGCCATATTTCGCAACACCTCAATCACAAGAAAAACGCTGTCTTTCTGCCACGGTGCATCACCGCCCTCAAAGCTTCTTTTAAGCATCACACCGTGAGCTGAAGCAACAGACTCAAGAGAAGCCGAAGCTGAAAAAGGCACAGTCAGCGATTGTCCCGATTCAAGGTTACATACACTGCAGATATCAAGCAGGTTTTCCCGCTTGAGCACCTTACCCGATTCATCACAGGCACTTATGCCAAAGCCTGATTGGCTGATAAAAAAGCGAGGTTTAGGCGATATATCAGAACCTGAAAGATTCATAACAGAGCGGATAAGCACCCGGAGATTAACGTCGGAACAAAACACATCAGCAGACACACCGTCAAGACTTTGAGCCGCAGAAACAAGTGTCTTCCGATAGGCATAATCCGAATTGATATTAAGCAGCGTACCCGTTTCTTCCGAGGGTATATCATCACTTGCAATAAGCTCTGCCATAAGTTTTTCCTGATGAATATTTAGCGCTCTGCCATCGTGCGCATAAACACTCACGAGTGACTCTCCGCCGACAAAGAAAGCTGCCGAAAGAGAGTAATTTCTGATTAAAAAAGGTATTCTCGATTCATTCACAATGCCAAAGTTCTCTGCCGTACCGCCTGCCGATATAATTCCGTTACAAAGATATGTTGACGCTGTATCAGCCTGCGCCGCATCTGCAAAAGCAACACCAATTCTCTCTCCGAATGCGCAAACAGATGACGCACCTATTTTTTCATACAACCTCTGATTTATCGGTCCGTTCAGAACGCAAAAAGATTTCAAAACATATTCCTCCCGTATTCTTCTGATATGTACAACACAGATTATTGACGTGCAAAAGCAAAAATATCCGTACAAGGTTGTAAGTGACGCAAAAAAATGATACAATAAGCGGGTAAAATAATTAACGGACGGTCACATTTATGAGCAGTGAACTAAAAAAAGTTGAAATATTTGCAGACGGTGCGTGTTCAGGCAACCCCGGTCCGGGCGGTTGGGGCACAATACTGCGATGCAACGGTAAAGAAAAAGAGCTGTCGGGCGGTTCACCCGACACAACAAACAACAGAATGGAAATTATTGCCGTACTTGAAGGGCTCAAAGCGCTGAAATATCCCTGCAGCGTTACAGTCACAACCGACTCACAGTATGTATACAACTCTGTTACAAAGGGTTGGGCTGAAGGCTGGAAGAAAAACGGATGGATAAAAAAAGACAAAAAGCCGGCACTCAATGCCGACCTGTGGGATGAGCTTCTTGGCGAAATATCAAAACACGAAGTAAATTTCGTATGGATTAAAGGTCACAACGGACACAGCGAAAACGAGCGTTGTGATGCGCTCGCTGTCGCTCAATCCGAAAAGCACAAAACTTTTAAAGGATAATACAGATAAGTCCGCTGCAGCCCTCGTTTATCACCTTTTCTATGGTTTCCTGCAGCTTCATACGTGCATCTGTCGGCATTCTGCCGAGCTTATTGCGAAGTCCCTCGTTGACAAGCTCGTTGAGAGATTTGCCGAATATGTTTGATTGCCAGATTTTAAGCGGATCCTCCTCAAACTCCTTTAGCAGATATTCGACAAGCTCCTCGCTCTGTGATTCTGAGCCAACAATCGGTGCAACCTCGGTTGTGATATCCGCACGCATCATATGCACAGACGGTGCGGATGCCCTGAGTCTGATGCCGTATTTGCCGCCTTGCTTCATTATTTCGGGTTCGGCAAGTGTCAGCTCCTCCGTAGTAGGCATAACGATGCCGTAGCCTGTCGCTTCAACCTCATCAAGCGCGTTTTTCAGCCGCATATATGCTTTCTTTATCTTGTTCAGCTCGAGCAGCTCTTCCATAAGAGCCTGCTCGTTTTTTATTTGCGTGCCCGTTGCTTCACTGAGCACGGTAAAGAAAAGCGAAGGCGCGGCCGTTGCTGTTATAACTGCACTTCCGTCAGACAAATCCATACCCGAAACAACAGCAGATGAAATATATTCGCACTCGCGTATTTTCTCGGCAAATGCAGGGATATCCCTGACGCGGTGAAGCTCACGCGCAGCAAGTGCGACACAGTCGCTGACAGTCTTGTAAATCGGATGATTTTCACCAAGACCGGACATCCAGCACGGGAGTTCAACACCTACCTGCTTTATCGGGAACTCAAAAAGCACCTGTTTGAGTATATCCTTAATCTGATCTTCCTTCAGCTCTTTACAGTTGACGGCAACAACCGGCACACCGTAAGTCTGAGTCATCTCTGCAGCAAGCTTTCGGGCAGATGCGGATTCGGGTGCAACGCTGTTAAGCAGCACAACAAACGGCTTACCGAGTACTTTCAATTCATCAATAACACGCTTTTCCGCTTCGGGATAATCCTCACGTGATATTTCCCCTATCGAGCCGTCAGTCGTGACAACAAGGCCGATTGTTGAATGCTCTTCAATTACCTTTTTCGTACCGAGCTCTGCCGCCATATTAAACGGTATTTCTTTATCAAACCACGGTGTTTTCACCATTCTCGGTTGCTCGTCTTCTATATATCCGAGAGCACCCGGCACAATGTAGCCGACACAGTCAATCATCCTCACCTTCATCGTAACTCCGCCGCCGAGAGTTATTTCAACGGCTTCCTCGGGTATGAATTTAGGCTCGGTTGTCATTATTGTCCTGCCTGCCGCCGATTGCGGAAGCTCATCAGTTGCACGCTCTCGTCTTGCCGAATCTTCGATATTCGGAATTACAAGCTCATCCATAAAGCGTTTGATGAAAGTTGATTTACCCGTGCGCACGGGACCGACAACACCGAGATAAATATCGCCTTGCGTTCTTGCGGCAATATCATCATATATATTTTTGTTTTCCATTTCAGTTACCCTCCTTAAATCAGATACGCGGAATAATCAGCATTGTTTCTTTTTCAATCACATCGCCCTTTATGCTGTTGCGACGGCGGATGGCATCCTCGGAAGTGTTATACTTTTTAGCAATATCCCACAGCTTTTCTCCGCTCTCGCTGAAATATACCGTAATTGAAGCTGATTGAACTTTATTATCAGATTCAAGCTGTTTTACATCATTGACAACTGTAACCGGCACTGATTCAAATATACTGCCCCTGACATTAAGCTGAACCTTTACCGAAACCTGTGAGCCTTTACCGACTGCACTCGACGCAACAGCACACACATCAGCATCGCAGAAAACTTTGTTCTCCGCGCTGTCGCAGGGTTTGGTAAAGTGATAATCGCCCTGGCGCTGTAACGATGCAATTTTGCCCTCTTTATCACGGTAAATTATACTTACGGTAACCGCTCCGCTGAGCTCTGCACCCTGAGCACCCGAAGTGCTGATGCAGGTAACGCTGTCACAGCGGCAGTCAATTATTTCCTGCGCTTCACACCCGTCAAGATCAGCCGTAAAAGAAACAAGGCAGCTTTCATCAACCGATTGAATAAATCTGTTTGTATTAAGCGAAACCTTGCCGACTTCAAGCTCACCGCTGAGCAGATAAGCATCCTCAACGCAGGCACATTTCTGCTGACGGTAGCTGCAGACAAACATACCTATGCAAACAGCTGCATCAATGCTCTGTGTATTTGTGCTTTCATCAGTCCTCAGGTGAAGATCGGGCGGTGAAACCTCTGACCTGACATCACAGATACACGATTCATCAACGCCTTCAAGCTCGATTATCCGACTTACAGGCATACTGTGCTCCAGTTTTTTGACACCGCCGTCTTCACAGCACAATGTAGCATTCAGCATCAGTTCACCTTTTACAAGAAGCTTATTGCTGACGGCCTTAACAGAATTCAACACCGCATAAGCATAGGAATCCGCAACGCTGACGGCTCTGACACCCGAATCGCTCAGCGGTACAACCTCACTCATATCAAAGTTTTTTGATGCGCAACCTACGGCATTGCACACCGACA
This sequence comes from Clostridia bacterium, assembly GCA_017625095.1. Lineage (GTDB taxonomy): Bacteria > Bacillota > Clostridia > Oscillospirales > Acutalibacteraceae > UBA8612. The sequence continues at coordinate 11,243 of JAGALQ010000052.1, forward strand.
TCGGACTTAGCTTGAGCTGCACACCGTCACCGATAATATCGCTTATATATTCCGTTTTTTCACAATGCCACACAGAAAACAGCACGGATATACAGCCGTGGATATCAACCCTTCTCGGACTGACGGCACGGCAGTTGACATAAGCTGTTTTTGCTGTTGCGACAGCCTGTGAATCAGCACGCAGAGAATTCATTTCAACGAATTTGCTCAGTGGATAATTCTGCTCAAAACACGACATTTTATCATCGATGCTGACATATACAAGACGGATAACGGCATTGCCCTGCGCTGTAACACGGTTTCCGGCAACGGTGACGGAGCTTATACCCGGCTCAACACTGCACCTCAGTATGCTTTTTATATCCGGACAATAATCGGGCAGAGTCATATCACAGTCAACATTCTGCTCAGCCTTTGCTTCCCGAACAATTCGGCAGGAGCAAAGCTGCTCTTTTTCAAAATTCAGATCCATTTATTTTACCTCACCTTCAAAAGTTTTCTATGAAATCTATATTCAAGTCCTGTCCGATTTAGTACAAAAAAAGAACTTCTATCCGACACAACATCGGACAGAAGTTCTTATTTTTATTTGGTTTATGAAAACAGGCTTCCACCCTGACAGTCGATACCGACAATCAGCGGAAAATCTTTGAAAGTGAGCCGTTTCACACTTTCACAGCCGAGCTCTTCGAAAGCAATTACATCACAAGACGTGATACACTGTGCGGCAAGTGCGCCTGCACCGCCTATTGCACACAGGTAAACCGCCTTGTTGCGGACAATCGCATCCAAAACCTTCTCACTCCTCGGGCCTTTGCCGATCATGCAGGCAAGACCTTTATCGAGAAGAAGCGGAGCATACGGATCCATACGCGACGAGGTTGTAGGACCGCAGCTGCCGATAGGAAGCCCGGGAGGAGCAGGAGTAGGACCTGCATAATAAACGCAAGCACCTTCAAGCTCAAACGGAAGCGTTTCGCCTTTTTCAAGCATAGCCACGATACGCTTATGAGCCGCATCGCGCGCGGTATATACGGTGCCGCTGAGCAGCACTCTGTCACCGCACCTGAGTTCAGGCGACAGTTCAGCAATAAGCGAAGAATCGATTCTGTACTCAGCCACGTTAATCCTCCTTGCCAAGATACTTGACGAGGATTGCGTCAATCTGAGAAAGAACGTCATCATTTTCAGAATAAACTTCCGTACATTCAGCCGTTGCAGCAGCGCTGGCTTCCTCATACTGTCTGAGCTTGCGCTCAAGGTCAAGTATGCGTTCATCCTTGCGTCTGTTTTCGGCACGCTCTTGCTCAAGCTGAGTCATAAGCTGCTCAATATATTCGATAACGTCCTTGCGGTCAAAACCGCCGAACGCCGATTTTTTAAAGGATCTTTCCTCACTCATTACAAGTTCTCCTCTTATTTTTTGAGAGCTACTGCTGCCTTTGCCTTTTCAGCAATATTTGCTGCTGTAAGGCCGTAAATCTTGAGCATCTCAACCGCAGGACCTGATGCACCGTAAACGTCCTCAACACCTACGCGGAGTACGGGAACGGGGCAGGATTCACAGACAACATCTGCAACAGCTGAACCGAGACCGCCGATTACGCTGTGCTCCTCAGCAGTTACGATAACGCCTGTTTCCTTTGCAGCCTTGATGATAATATCTTTATCAATCGGCTTGATTGTTGCCATATTTATAACGCGTGCACTGATACCTTCAGCTGCAAGATTCTCTGCAGCGATAAGAGCCTCATTTACCATAAGGCCTGTTGCGATAATTGTAACGTCAGTACCCTCTTTGAGTTCAACGCCCTTACCGATTTCGAACTTATAGTTTTCATCGAAGAGTCTGGGAGTTGCAAGTCTGCCGAAACGAAGGTAAACGGGACCGTCGATTTCAGCTGCAGCCATAACTGCAAGTCTTGCTTCAACATCGTCAGCGGGGTTGATAACAATCATGCCGGGAATTGTACGCATAAGTGCAATATCCTCACAGCACTGATGGCTTGCACCGTCCTCACCGACGGAGATACCTGCGTGAGTTGCACCGATTTTAACGTTGAGATGTGTGTAACCGACTGAGTTTCTGATCTGCTCAAAAGCTCTGCCTGCTGCAAACATTGCAAAAGAGCTTGCAAATACGGTATAGCCTGTTGCTGCAAGACCTGCTGCAACACCGACCATATTACACTCAGCAATACCTGTATCGAAGAATCTTTCGGGGAATTCCTTTTTGAATGCGATAGTTTTTGTTGCCTTTGCAAGGTCTGCATCAAGCACAACTACCTTATCGTTTTTCTGACCGAGCTCGACGAGCGCTTTACCGTAAGCGTCACGAGTTGCTGTCTTAATTACATCTGCCATAATATTCACCACACAGCGCACAAACGCGCCGTTACCTTTCTGTTAATATAAAGTCAAGTACAAAAGCGTATAATTACATCTGCTCAAGCTTTGCAAGCTCATCATCAAGCTCTGCAATAGCTGCCTCGTACTGCTCCTGATTGGGAGCAACACCGTGCCAGTCGCAGCTGTCTTCCATAAAGGAAACGCCCTTGCCCTTGGTGGTTTTTGCGATAATTGCTGTAGGCTTGCCGACAAAGCTCTTTGCTGCATTGAAAGCAGCATCAATCTCGTCGAAGTTATCGCCGCAGATTTCAATTACGTTCCAACCGAAAGACTTGAACTTTTCGGGAATCGGATAGGGTGAATTAACTGAAGAAACAGTGCCGTCAATCTGAAGATTGTTGTTATCGATAACAGCGACAAGATTGTCAAGGCCCTTGGCTGCTGCATACATTGCAGCCTCCCATACCTGGCCTTCCTGAATCTCACCGTCACCCAGAACAGTATAAACTCTGTACTTTGCGCCGCTGAGCTTTGCACCCAGAGCCATACCGCAGGCTGCGGAGATACCCTGACCGAGTGAGCCTGTGCTCATATCAACACCGGGTGTGAGCTTCATGCTTGGATGACCCTGAAGCATTGAACCTGGCTTACGCAGAGTTTTAAGCTCCTCAAACGGGAAAAAGCCCTTGAGAGCAAGTGCTGCATAGAGAGCGGGAGCTGTGTGACCCTTTGAAAGAACAAGACGGTCACGCTCTTCCCACTGAGGATTCTTGGGATCAACGTTCATCTCTGAAAAATAGAGATAGGTCATAACATCAGCAATTGAGAGTGAGCCGCCGGGATGACCGGACTTGGCGTTATAAACACCTTCAATAATACCGTGTCTTACCTTATTTGCCTTGATTTTTAACTGCTTTTTCGCTGCTGCGTCCAAAACAGTCACCTCCGAAATCTATATTTTTTAATTTATTATAACCAATAGTTAACACATTACTGTGCGGACACCTTCTCAAGAAAGTCAGTAAAATACTCGGGAAGTTCGGAAGAAATTTCGATATATCTTCCGTCCTTCGGGTGTTCAAAGCCTATCAGACCCGCGTGAAGGCACTGACCGCCGATTGATACGCCGTTTTTAGGGCCGTAAACATCATCACCCGCTACGGAATGACCGATATGAGCCATATGCACTCTTATCTGATGTGTGCGACCCGTTTCAAGCCTTACCTTGATAAAAGAGAAATTCTTATAAGTTTCAATAACCTCATAGTGCGACACCGCATTGCGTGAGTGAACAGCGGTTACGCACATTTTTTTACGGTCATTTGGGTTGCGACCGATAGGAGCATCAACCGTGCCGCTCAGATCCTTGAAGTGGCCGTGAACAACCGCACGGTACTCCCTTGTGAAACTGTGAGCCTGAATCTGTGACGCAAGGCTTATATGAGCCTCATCGGTTTTTGCAACAATGAGCAGACCGCTCGTGTTTTTATCAATTCTGTGAACAATGCCCGGACGGATAACACCGTTGATGCCCGAAAGGCTGCCTTTGCAATGATGAAGCAAGGCATTGACAAGCGTACCGTCGAGATTACCGGGAGCCGGATGAACAACCATACCGCGTGGTTTATTGACCACAAGAAGGCTCTCATCCTCATAGCGGATATCGAGCGGTATATCCTGAGGCTGTGCTTCAAGCTCACGAAGCTCGGGTGCAAGAACAAGCACGCTGTCCCCTGCCTCAACAGGATAGCTTTTCTTTCTGGGCTTACCGTTGACGGTCACACCGCCATCATCAAAAACCTTCTGAACAAAGCTTCTTGAAAGTTCGGGTGCAGCCGAACAGATAACTTTGTCAAGTCGCTCACCCTCGTCGCCGGATTCAACAGTAAAGCTGAGAAAACGTTTTTCACTCATCATTCTTTACCTTATCCTTTTTTGCTTTGCTATTTTTGAAATCCGTAAATATGTCCCAAAGCAGATAACCGATAAGGATAAATTCGCCTACGGTAATAAAACAATCTGCAAAATTAAACACGGGGAAGTCTATAAACAGAACCTTTATATAGTCTACAACAAAATGATAAATAATTCTGTCGATAAGGTTACCGAGTCCGCCGCCCATAATCATCACAACGCTTGCAAGCATCACTTTGGATTTAATTTTGCGGGCAAATAACAGATATATACCGACAACCAGAACAAGAGCAGAAAACACTGAAAGGATCTGCGTTCTTCCTTCAAAAAGGCTGAATGCCGCACCTGTGTTTTCAACATATTCCAGCTCAAGAAAACCGGATATTACCGTTATATTTTCACCTTGCACAAGCGAAGAAGCCAGCACAGCGCGTTTGATGAGCTGATCCGCAACAGCTATCAACGCAACAATCGCGCAGCAGATTACAGGTGACATTTACTTTCCTCCGTTATTTTTTCTTGAAAAAGCCTCTGAAGAAGGATTCTGCATCTTCGTCGTCATCTTCGTCTTCATCTTCATCAATATCGTCGACTACTTCATAGACAGTGCCGCTCTTAGAAACGTTACCGCTTTCGCTTGACTCAAAACCTTCTATTGTGAAATTTTCAAACTCTTCACTGTCGTCGAATTCTTCAGGAAATCTGAAATTCACATCTTCTTCATCTTCATCATCTTCGTCCTCTACGTCGTCATCGTCGTAATCGTCATCGTCTTCGATTTCTTCGTCC
>JAGALQ010000053.1 GCA_017625095.1 Clostridia bacterium
GAAGGCACTTCGGGCAGTATTAAAAATCAGCAATCTATACTTGAGAAGTATGCTAAGGACAATGGCTTTAAGAATACCCGTGTATTTGTAGATGATGGTTGGTCGGGAACGACTTTCGCAAGACCTGCCTTCACCGAGATAATGGAACTTGCCGAAAAAGGAATGATTGGTACACTTATCGTAAAAGACCATTCCCGTCTTGGTCGTAACCGCTTGGTTGTCGGGCAGTTGTTGGAAGAAGGGTTTGACAGTTTAGGTGTTCGGTATATCGCTATTATGGATAATATCGACACCGCAAAAGGTATAAGCGACCTTGTTCCGATGCAAGACCTATTCAACGAATGGCACGCTAAAAACACAAGTCAAAAAGTCCGCAATGTTTTCAAGAACAAGGGAATGTCGGGCGTACCGCTTACAACAAATCCGCCTTTCGGGTATATGAAAAATCCCGATAACACAAAGGAATGGATTGTTGATGAAGAAGCGGCAAAGACCGTCAGACAAATCTTCACCCTATGTGTTGAAGGACTTGGACCGACACAGATCGCAAAGCGGCTCAAAGCCGCAAAGGTGCCGACACCTACGGAATATTGGATTAGTATCGGCAGGAATTGCAGTAAACCGCCCGCCGTTCCGTATAATTGGTGTGCAGATACCGTAGCAAACATTCTTTCTAAGCAAGAATACTGCGGTGATACGGTCAATTTCCGAAGCACAACCAAATCCTTTAAGAACAAAACCAAAATTGAAAGACCTCAGGAAGAATGGAAAATCTTCCCGAACACTCATCAGGCAATTATAAACCGAGAGGTATTTGAGTTGGTGCAGGAACTTCGGCAACACCGCCGCAGACCTACCAAAAGCGGAATTGTCAGTTGGTTTTCAGGACTTCTCTACTGTGCAGATTGCGAAGAAAAATTGTATTACAGCGTAACAAACAACTACAAACGGGAGCAAGCATATTTCTTCTGTTCCTCGTTCCGCAAAAACTCCGATGAATGTTCCGCACACTATATTCGTGAAAAGGTGGTAATGGAAAATGTGTTGGAAAGTATGCGGCGCATCCTATTGAATGTGCAAGCCTTTGAAAAGGAATTTGCCCGTAAACAGATGGAATGTTACAGTGAGGATAAGAAAAGAGAACTTGCGGAGAAACGCCGAGAACTGAACAAGGCAAAGAAGCGTATCACAGAGATTGACGGCTTAATACAAAAACTCTACGAGGATAACGCTATCGGTAAAATATCCGATGAACGATATGCCACCTTGTCAATATCCTATGAGGAAGAACAGCGAGGTCTGAAAGCCGCACTTCCCGATATGGAAACCTATCTTGAAACTGAAACGGACAAGACCGAAAGTTTACAGAGGTTTATTGATAAGGTCAAGCGAATAACGGAAATCAAGGAACTGACCGCCGAGTTGGTACACGAGTTCATTGATAAAATCGTGGTACACGCTCCAAGATACCTTGACGGCAAAAGAGTTCAGCTCATAGATATTTACTACAACGGCGTTGGCATACTCCGAGAACTCACTCCCGAAGAAATGGAAGAAGCGTTCCAAAAGCATATGGCGGAACGCAAAGTAAAAACGGCATAGCCAATGGCTACACCGTTTAACGAAATCAATTATTCAGTTTAGATACAAGAGCCACCTTGGGGCACCTTCCTTACGGAGGGTGCCCCAAGCGGTCTTTTTGTTGATTTTACATTAATTCTGATATCATCAATATTCCATTGACATATTTATACTTCAAAATCATCTGCTGAGTTAAATCTTTCTGAATTTCAGTATCGCCTTGAACATATCTCCGTCCGTCACCACATCAAAGCTGCCGTTACAAAGCTCCGTATAGCTTTTTGCGATAGCAAGCCCGAGACCGTTGCCTTCCTGTGTTCTGGATTCATCACCGCGGACAAATCTTTGTGTTATTTCTTCCGCATTGAAATCCAGCGGATAGGCAGAAATATTCTTGAACTCAATTTCAACATTACCGTCTTTTTCATATGCTGAAATAAACACACGCGTATTCTTCATTGTATACTTGAGTATGTTATTAATCAGATTGCTGAGCACTCGAGACATTTTACGTCCGTCAGCATAAATATACAGATCCTTGGGAGCATCAACACAGAAAGGAAGACCCGAAAGCTGAATTTCATTATCCTGCTCGCCCAGAGCCTGATTTATCAGAAGCGCAACGTCGAGCTTTTCCATAACGGCATCTTCGTTACCGCTCTGCACCTTTGAAATATCAAACAGATCCTGAGTAAGCTTTTTGAGCCTGTCGCTCTTTTTTGCGACTATCGCCACATAATCCCTCGCTTCTTCGGGTAACCCGTCCACCTGCGACAGAAGCTCAGTGTAGCTGATAATTGAAGTTATCGGTGTTTTCAGATCGTGCGAAACGTTGGTGATAAGCTCACTTTTTAATCTTTCGGCATTCACTCTTGCAGACACCGCCTCTTCCAGACCCATTGCAATATCATTTATATCAGCCGCCAAAGATTTCATATCGCTGCACTTTATATCCGTAATTTTATATGTAACGTTACCTCCGCGAACCTGAGTAACACCTTTTTTTATGCTGTCCAAATCCTTCGAGCGGTAAGCAACAGTAAAGCAGGCAGCACCGAAAAGTAAAACCGATAATATCACCCACTCCGGGTCAAATGCTAAACCTGCACCAATAAGAGTGATAAAAACCGTGTATACCAAAAGTGCACCGATAATTATTAACCCCGACTTCTTTGACAAAAGCTTTATTATAGCTGACCACAACGATTTTGCGGTTTTCCATGCCCTTTTTGTAAACCTTACAGTTAATCTGAACAGCCATTTAGTTAGCTTTAGGATCCAACCGAAAACCCATTTCATAACACGGAAAATAACACTTGTTTGCATAAGTCTGCGTGTTTTGATGTTTCTGATGACAGAAAGCAAAGACGATATGATAACCGCCGCAGCAAAAGCCACTGTCACACCTACTATAGGATAAATCAGATTCACGGCAAATGCCCCCTGCAGATACTCCTCAAACAAATACCAGCACACCACAACCGCACCGAAACCTGCGCCGCCAATTGCGGCAAGGTGCAACTCAACCCATATGTTATCAAGCCACATATTTTTATGTTCGCCGTTTCTGTCTTTGCCGCATACGCAAAGCAGATAAATCAGCATAAGCAAGGCGACCGCTGCGCAAACGGCAACACGCAAAATCGTATCAATAACAATGCGCTCCTGCATTGCCCAGATCGCCTTATATTTATTTGCAACTTCTTCCTTTATATTGCAGCTGATAACAATTGTGTTTTTATCGTTATAATAATCAAAACCGTAAATATTACGCACTCTTCTATCGGGCAATGAAGTGCTGCACTCTACATTACCGGTATCATTACGTTTAAAGTACAGATAATGCTCACCACAAGCAAGCTCTTCTGCTGTTTTTGCGTCGCAATTGGTCAGCACCACATCGTTCCACTGAGCAAAATAATTGATTTCATCATAAGCAGAAAGATTACTGAAACACTGTCCGATAATCTCTTTTAGCTTTTTGCTGTCAATATCATCTTTTGGCACAGGATTGCCGTAAGCATCATATTCAATCTCAGAGAATACAATATGATAAGCGTTGAGCATTCTTTGCACAGGCTCATTAATTAAACCTGAAATAAACCATGATTCAGAGAAATCGTTTTCAAAGTTATAGAGAGACTCATCCTTGTTATAGTCCTCTATCCCCTTTGCTGCTGTCAACGTGCCAAGCGTAATGCTTGCAACAAAAATAAGTACTGCGAGAAATTTAAGCACAGGTGAATATATTATCCTTTTCATTTACAAAACCTCCTCATTCAACCTTATAACCTATACCCCACACAACCTTGAGGTATTTAGGCTCTTTCGGATTGATCTCGATTTTCTCTCTGATATGCCGAACGTGCACGGCAATCGTGTTATAGCCGACGAGCATCTGTTCGTTCCAGACGTTGGAATAAATATCCTCTGCTGAAAAAACGCGACCTCTGTTTCTGACCAACAGCTCAAGAATCTTATATTCTACGGGAGTCAGCCTCACATTTTCACCGTCAACCTTAACTGTCTTGTTTTCGGTGTTGACGCAAAGCCCGTCAATTACAATTTCACCGTTTTGCTTACCGATTGAGCCGAGTGTGGTGAACCTTCTCAGCTGCGATTTCACCCTTGCCATAAGCTCAGACGGATTAAACGGCTTAGTTACGTAATCATCTGCGCCTGCGGTAAGACCGAGAATTTTATCCGCATCTTCCGACTTGGCAGAAAGAAGTATAACAGGAATATTTCTCGACTCGCGCAATTTCATCAGTGTTCTGATTCCGTCAAGCTTCGGCATCATAATATCAAGTATCATTAAATGCACTTCGTTTTCCGATAAAATATCAAGTGCTTCCATTCCGTCGTAAGCTTTAAGAGCTTTATACCCCTCGCCTGAAAGAAAGATGCATATACTCTCAACAATCTCTTTATCATCATCAACAACCAAAACGTTCATTATTTTCACCTCCAAGTGTATGATACAATAAAATTATTAATATTCAACATAATAAAATCTTAATTTTGCTTAAGAAATGCAACAAAAAAAACTCCCGATTAATCAGGAGTTTACGATTTACAGTATGCTAAAAGCCTCACCGTGGCATTATCTGAAATATAAAGTCGCGGTATGGTACAGCGACACAAGGCTTGCGTTATTTCCTTTTTCTTAACTCTTGTAATTTAACATTAAATTCCATAATACATCTCACAAAGTTTTATTATCTTATCCGATTGCCCGAATCATTAACATCAGAGCTTGTCATCAGTTTCAGTTTATCGCATATCCTGCAGATAAACGCGTCTTTATCATTATCTTCAAAAAGAATATCAATAATATCGCTTGCCTTTTTGAGATACGATGGGGATTTTTCGGTTTCACTGAGCGCAGTAAGATGATGAGCTGTAACCCATGCAAGTGGCCTGAGTGCATTTAAAGCTGCCTTCCGCCTCTCTTCACCTTCAAGCAGATACACAAGCGCATTCTCTCTTGTTTTGTAAAGGTTTGGCAGCTTTTCAGCCTGAGCAATCGCTTTTTCTGATTCGCCGATTTTCTGATATGCAAAGCAAATATTATAAAGCGTAGCCGCTCTGACCTCACAATCGTCACAGTAATTAATAATCTGCTCCTGCACAGCAATAGACTCCCGAAGATAATTATCTTTTTCTTCTGCTGTACCGTCGAGCTTTTCAAGTGATGTGGAAAGCTGAACAAGCAATAACGGATCGTTCGGATACAGTTTCAGAGAATTTTTCATCAAGTGAACATTTTCACTGTGTAAGCCATTCTCATTATTTTCCGACCATTCGGAATTGATTTGAGCATATCTGGCTTCCTTTTCAGGTTTGCTGACACCAAGCAGCTCATCAACACTAATGCCAAAATAATGTGCGAGCGGAGGAAGCATTTCGATATCCGGATAACCTTCTCCCCGCTCCCATTTGCTGATTGACTGTGAAGAAACAGCAAGTTGCATTGCCACCTCTTCCTGCGTGAGATTGCGTTCCAGACGTTTTCTTCTGATATTAGCGCCAACTGAAAGATTCATTGTTATCACCCAAAAACAGTATACTCAATAATCTTCACTTTTTCAATCACCGAGGCATAGAGTAAACTCTACTTCAAGTGGAACAGCTTTATTTAGTTAATTATATCACTCCGACACAGCTGATAGCAACAAAATAAAACAAAAAGACTGCGCAGGAAATAAAACCCGTGCAGTCTTTTGAATTTTAAGTTAAAATCAGTTAACCTTAACAATCCAGTTAAGCTTGTCTTCCTTCTTGCCCCACTGGATACCTGTAAGCTCATCATAAAGGAACTGAGCAACAGGACCGATCTTGGAGTCGTTGATGACAAGGTGCTCATCGCCGTCGATATACTCACCTACAGGTGAAATAACAGCTGCTGTACCTGTACCGAAGGACTCTGTAAGCTTGCCTGACTTGTAAGCTTCCTTAACCTCATCGACAGAAAGCTTTCTTTCTTCTACCTTGTAGCCGTTAGCCTTGAGAACCTCAATGCAGGATGCTCTTGTAACACCGGGAAGAATGTTGCCATCCTCAAGGGTAGGTGTGATAACAACGTCATCAATTACAAAGAAAACGTTCATTGCGCCGACTTCGTCGATGTACTTTCTCTCAACACCGTCAAGCCAGAGAACCTGAGCATAGCCCATCTTATCAGCCTTTTCCTGACCGATAAGGGATGCAGCGTAGTTACCGCCTGCCTTAGCCATACCTGTGCCGCCCTTTACGCAGCGGACATACTCTCTTTCGATATATATCTTAACGGGATCCATACCGTTAGCGTAGTATGAGCCAACGGGTGAAAGAATGATGCAGAAGATATAGCTGTGAGATGCGTGAACACCGAGGAAAGCATCTGTTGCGATGATGAAGGGACGGATGTAAAGAGAAGTGCCGTCACTGTGGGGAACCCAATCCTTATCAACATCAACAACAGCCTTTATAGCCTCAAGAGCAAGATCAGGATCAATACGCGGAACGCAAAGACGGTCGCAGGTGTTGTTCATTCTTTCGATGTTCTTCTGGGGACGGAAAAGCTGAATGCTGCCGTCAGCAACTCTGTATGCCTTAAGGCCTTCGAAAAGCTCCTGTGCATAATGGAAAACCATTGATGAAGGATCAAGAGCAAGGGGGCCGTAAGGAACGATTCTGCCGTCGTGCCAGCCCTGACCCTCGTCATAATTCATTACAAACATATGGTCTGTAAAGATCTTACCGAAGCCAAGCTTGCTTTCGTCAGCAGGCTTTGCCTTGGGAGCAGTTGTTTTTTCTATCTTAAAATTATAGCTCATTGAAAAATACCTCTTTTCAACTAATTTTAATAATCATAACCGAGCTTGAGAGCTGTTTTGTTGACCTCAAGAAGATTCTGATGACGTGCTGAAACAACCTTTGCCAAGGGTGCATCGATGCCGTCGAAACCAAGATCAGGAACTTCCTTAAGGAGCTTACCTGTTATGATCATATTTGCAAGTGTGCTGATGCCTTTTTCATTTGCAATTTCTGTTGCGGGAATATAGTAAACATCAACGTCTGTTCTTTCAACCTTACGGGAGATAAGTGTTGAATCAACAAAAATCTTACCGCCTGAAACAACCTCATTCTCGTATCTGTCAAGTGAGGGAAGGTTCATTGCAACAAGAACGTCAGGATTGCTGACGATGGGTGAACCGATGGGTTCATCGCTTACGATAACGCTGCAGTTAGCGGTACCGCCACGCATTTCGGGACCGTAAGAAGGAAGCCATGAAACCTGCTTGTTTTCAAGGAGACCCTTGTATGCAACAAACTTGCCTGCAAAAAGAATACCCTGACCGCCGAAGCCGGCAAAAAGAATATTACAGCTCATATTATTTTGCCTCCTCCTCTGCGTAAATATCTTTGTAAACACCGAGAGGATAGTAAGGAAGCATATTTTCCTCAAGCCACTCGAGAGCCTTTACGGGTGTCATACCCCAGTTTGTGGGACAGGTTGAAACAACCTCGATAAGAGAGAAGCCTTTGCCCTCAATCTGATTCTGGAAAGCCTTTTTGATAGCTTTCTTTGCTTTTTTGATGTTTGCAGGGTTGTTGACAGAAACTCTTTCAAGATATGCAGCACCGTCTACGTTTGAGAGAAGCTCACAAACCTTAACGGGATAACCGACTGTTTCGACATCTCTGCCATAGGGTGAAGTCTGTGTTACCTGACCGGGAAGAGTTGTGGGAGCCATCTGACCGCCTGTCATACCGTAGATTGCGTTGTTAACGAAAATAACGGTAATGTTCTCTCTTCTTGCTGCTGCGTGAACTGTTTCTGCAGTACCGATAGCGGCAAGGTCACCGTCGCCCTGATATGTAAATACGATGTTGTTCTCGGGATCTGCACGCTTGACACCTGTTGCAACAGCCGGTGCTCTGCCGTGGGGAGCCTGAACAAAATCCACATCAAAATAATCATAAGCCATAACCGAGCAGCCAACGGGAGCAACACCGATTGTTCTGCCCTGAATGCCGAGCTCATCAATAGCTTCAGCAACAAGTCTGTGAATAATACCGTGTGTGCAACCGGGGCAATAGTGAAGAGTTGCATCGGTTAATGACTTGGGTTTCTCAAATACGACAGCCATTATTTGTCGCCTCCTTCATTGACTTTCTCAATCTTTGCAAGAACTTCTTCGGGAGAAGGAATCATACCGCCTACACGGTTGCAAAGATATACGGGCTTTGAGCATTCGATAGCAAGCTGAACATCTTCCATCATCTGACCCATATTCATTTCAACGGAAATGAATGCCTTGCACTTCTCGGCAGCTGCCTTGAGAGGCTTATTGGGGAACGGCCAGAGTGTGATGGGGCGGATCATACCGACCTTAATGCCCTTTGCTCTTGCTTCTACGATTGCATTCTTTGCCACACGGGCTGTAATGCCGAAGGAAACAACGCAGATTTCTGCATCTTCCATCATATACTCTTCGTAGAGAACCTCGTTCTCTTCGATTTCCTTGTAGCGCTCATAACGCTCAAAGTTTGTCTTTTCAAGCTCTTCGGGCTTGAGGTAAAGAGAGTTGACGATGTTGTGCTTTCTCTCACCCTTTGTGCCTGTAAGTGCCCAGGGCTTATCAAAAGACTTTGCGTTGGGTTCAGGAAGCTCAACAGGCTCCATCATCTGACCCATTGTACCGTCTGCAAGAATCATTGCGGGCATTCTGTACTTATCTGCAAGGTCAAATGCAGTAGAAGTAAGAGAAGCCATTTCCTGAACGGATGACGGTGCAAGAACGATCTTCTTGAAGTCGCCGTGGCTGCCGCCCTTTACTGCCTGGAAATAGTCAGACTGTGAAGGCTGAATACCGCCGAGGCCTGGACCGCCGCGCTGAACATTAACGATAAGAGCAGGAAGATCAGAACCTGCAATGTATGAGATACCCTCACTCTTGAGAGAAACTCCGGGGCTTGATGAAGACGTCATAACACGCTTGCCTGCTGCGGCAACACCAAGAACCATATTTATGGCAGCAATTTCACTTTCTGCCTGAAGAAATACACCGCCGATTTTAGGCATACGCTTTGCCATATAAGCAGCGATTTCTGTCTGAGGTGTAATAGGATAACCGAAGTAGTGCATACAGCCTGCTCTGATAGCAGCCTCAGCAATTGCTTCATTACCTTTCATTAAAACTTTCTCACCCATTTTTTTCACCTTACCTTTCAACCGTAATTGCACAATCAGGGCACATTGTTGCGCAGAACGCACAACCTATACACTGACTCTCATCAATGCAATGAGCAGGATGATGTCCTTTTGCATTAAGCTTTGCAGAGTCAAGCTCTACTATTTTTTTGGGACAAACTGATACGCATAAGCCGCAGCCTTTGCATACATTTTCCGCAAATGTTACTTTTGCCATTTTTCTGCCTCCATTCAAGAAAAATTCTTATACTATTTTACTTTGTAAAGTCAGCGGAAACAAGTCTGAAATCTTTCCGTTGAGATTAGTAACCAGATCAGCAGTTACTGTTGTCATTTTTATGGGAAGCTGAGAAATCTCACTCAGTCTTTCCGCCTGAGCAACAGAACTTAAAACATCTTCGGGTGTTGTTATTCCGCCAAGATTGGAATTGTTGACAATAGCGGTGAAACTGATTTTACACGCAGCTTCAATCTCTCGCATAATTTCGAGAGCATCCTCGGCAGTCGGAGTAAGTGGTCTGTAGCAGTTGAAAACGAAAAGCATTTCATAGTCATTTTCGTTTTTGATAAAGTCGGCATAGCGACCTAAAGCGTATGCGCCGCGGTCATCGCCGCCGATATCAAGCACTGCACTTTCCGAGCGATTATCAAACACCGAATAAACATCCTGCGGCAACGCAGGCAAGTCAACGTTTGAAGAAGCAAACTCCGATGAGATAAGACGTATACCTGCCTGAGTCAGCTCATTGATACTGTCTCTTGTGCGAAAATACGGATTGACAATGTCAAGGTCAGCAATAACAACATCTTTGCCGAGGTTTTTAAGATACATTGCATAATTGACCGCTATATTTGTTTTGCCTGAGCCGTAATGGCCCGCCAATAACGTTATACGTTTACTCTGCACCTTAATCACCTCTTCTGAATTATAATTTATTTCTCATAATCTTGCCGCTCGTTGTCTTGGGAAGTTCATCTTTGAACACAACAATTCGCGGATATTTGTAAGGAGCTGTTTTCTCCTTGACATACTTCTGGATATCCTTTTTGAGCTCTTCTGTCGGCTCAGTACCCTTGACAAGAACAATGCTTGCCTTGACAACCTGACCGCGGACCTCATCGGGAGCAGCGGAAACGCCGCACTCCAGAACATAAGGAAGCTCCATAATAACACTTTCAATTTCAAACGGTCCTATGCGGTAGCCGGATGACTTGATAACGTCATCCACACGACCGACGTACCAATAGAAGCCGTCTTCATCCTGCCAGGCAACGTCGCCTGTGTGATAGAAACCATCGTGCCAGACTTCTTTTGTCTTAGCTTCGTCGTTATAGTAACCTGTAAACAGACCGCAGGGAGCACCGTCTTTGACGTTGACAACGATTTCGCCGTTTTCACCGACGGGAACCTCATTGCCATCGTTATCAACGAGCTTGACATCATAAATCGGAGCAGGTTTGCCCATTGAGCCGATCTTATGGTCTGCACCGGTCATATTACCGATAATCATTGTGCTCTCGGTCTGACCGAAGCCTTCAAGAATCTGAAGACCTGTTGCCTTTTCGAATTGACGGTAAACCTCGGGGTTAAGAGCCTCACCTGCTGTTGTCATATGCTTGACAGATGAGAAATCGTAATTTGAAATATCCTGCTTTATCATCATTCTGAGCATCGTGGGCGGTGCACAGAAGGTTGTGATGTGATGCTTTGCAAACATCGGTAAAATATCCGCAGCATCAAATCTGTCAAAGTCATAAACGAATGTAGCTGCTTCACAAAGCCACTGACCGTAAAGCTTGCCCCACATCGACTTTGCCCAGCCTGTATCGGAAATTGTGAAATGAAGACCTTCGGGGTCAACATTGTGCCAATACTTTGCCGTATGGAAATGACCTAAAGCATATTTGTAGTTGTGAGCTGCAATCTTCGGATAGCCTGTTGTGCCTGATGTGAAGAACATAAGCATAAGGTCGTCTCCGCCGGGAGCATTCTCACCTCTTTCGTAGTGAGTGCTGTAAAGCATTCTCTCCTCGTCGAAGTTTCTCCAGCCTTCTCTTTCACCGTTGACAATAATCTTGTGCTCAAGTGAAGGACAGGTTGCGGCAGCTAACTCTACCTGGTGAGCCGTGTCACCGTCTGCAGTGCAGAGGATCGCTTTGACTCCTGCCGCCCGGAAACGGTACTCAAAATCGTGCTCCTGAAGCTGATTTGGTGCCGGAATTGCGACAGCGCCGAGCTTGTTAAGACCTATCATTGCAAACCAATACTGATAATGGCGCTTAAGGACAAGCATAACTCTGTCGCCCTTTTTGATGCCCAAAGACTTGAAGTAGTTAGCAGCCTGAGCTGAACCTTTTTTCATATCCTTGAACGTGATGCGTCTTTCGGTTTTGTCACGTGAAATATGAAGCATCGCGAGCTTTTCGGGCTCTTTGTCAGCAAGCTCATCAACAAGGTCAAAAGCAAAGTTGAAGTTTTCTGTATTCTTGAAAGTAATTGATGTGGGAGTTCCGTTTTCGTTCTCAACAACATCAACATATTTCTGGTAAATACGCTCTTTTGTATCCTTGACCGCAGACTTTGTATCCTTAACGGCTTTTGCAGGCTGAAGTTCCGGAATAGGCTCGCCCGAAGGATTAAGAACGATAGCATAGAAGGTACAGTCCTTACCGTCAACGGCAATCATACCGTGAGGTGTAAGTGAATCGTAATAAATACTGTCGCCGGGACCGAGGATTTCGGAGTGTTCACCGACCTGAACCTTGAGCTTACCGTCGATAACAATATCAAGCTCCTGACCGTCGTGAGAGGTAAGCTCAATATCCTTATTCTGGTTTTCTTCGCTGTATGTAGCTTCAACAAAAAGAGGTTCTGCGATTTTATTCTTAAATTTAGCGGCAAGGTTGAAATAAGTCATACCGTGAGCTTTTTCAATTTTCTGACCTTTGCCCGCTTTTGTGAAAACGTAGTTTGTGAGCTTTGGTGTGCTGCCCTCGATGATGCTCGACACATCGACATTGAAAGCCAGTGCGCAACGGTAAATGAAAGCAAAGTTAAGGTCGCTTTCACCGTTTTCACAAGCGATATATTCGCTTTCGGAAACGCCGGTTTTCTCTGCCATCTCAAGTGCAGTATAGCCTTCAATCTCGCGAAGCTCTCTGATTCTGGCGGCCATTTCCTTGATTTTGAAATCAAGACCCGTCATTTTCTCCATTGATTCATCCTCCTGCTTTGTGGGACAAAACATAAAAACCCGTCCCAAAGATATCTTTGAGACGAGTTAAAGTTAACCCGCGGTACCACTCAAATTGCAGTAAACAAACTGCCACTCTCAAGGTCTAGTAACCTCTATGCATTAACGCAGCAATCACGGAGAGGTTCTACTGAGCGAAACGCCTTTCTTCCTCCCGGCTCAGAAACTACAAACAACAGAAACCTTGCTGTGACTTGCACCGACCGTCACTTCTCTGAAAGCTCAGTATACTGTGCCCTTTTCTTCAACGCCTTTAATATTCGACTTAAACAAAGATACCACAACTACATAAAAAAGTCAATAGTTAAATTATATAATATAATTAATAATTAAAGCTTATTTCTCATTATTTTTCCGCTGATTGTCTTGGGAAGCTCATCTCTGAAAACGACAATTCTCGGATATTTGTAAGGAGCTGTATTTTTCTTGACGTATTCCTGAATTTCTTTTTTGAGTTCCTCGGTAGGCTCTGTGCCCTTTGTAAGAACAACGCTTGCCTTGACAACCTGACCGCGGACTTCATCGGGAGCAGCGGAAACACCGCATTCAAGTACATAAGGAAGCTCCATAATAACATTTTCTATTTCAAACGGTCCGATACGGTAACCGGATGATTTGATAACGTCGTCAACACGGCCGACATACCAGAGATATCCGTCTTCATCGCGCCATGCGGTATCGCCCGTGTGATAAAGACCGTCGTGCATGACCTCGTTGGTTTTTTCTTCATCAACTTCAGAACCTTTATAGTAGCCAAGGAACAGTCCGCATGGTTTTTTGTCGCCCAGCCTTACAACGATTTCACCTGTTTCACCATCTGCAACAGATCTGCCGTCAGTATCAACAACATCAATATTATAAAGAGGTGTGGGCTTACCCATAGCACCGATTTTGATGTTTGAGCCGTTAAGATTTGCGATAGACAGAGTAGTTTCAGTTTGACCGAAGCCCTCATGAATTCTGAGACCTGTTACCTTTTCAAATTGCTTGAAAACCTCAGGATTAAGCGCCTCACCTGCAGTTGTTGCGTGCTTTATAGATGAGAGATCATACTGTGAAATATCCTGCTTGATAAGCATTCTGTACATTGTAGGCGGTGCACAGAAGGTTGTGATGTTATACTTTGCAAACATCGGAAGAATCTTTGAAGCATCAAAACGTTCAAAATCATATACAAACACACAGCCCTCGCAAAGCCACTGACCGTAGAGTTTACCCCACAGCGCTTTACCCCAGCCTGTTTCTGAAATTGTGAAGTGAACACCGTCACGCTGTACACAGTGCCAATATTTGGCTGTGATAAAATGACCGAGAGGATACTTGTGGCTGTGAGCAGCAATTTTCGGGTAGCCTGTTGTACCTGAGGTGAAGAGCATGATCATCGGATCATCACCGCAGGCTGCATCGGCTTCACGAACAAATCTTCTGCTGAAGAGGCCAAATTCCTTATCAAAATCATGCCAACCCTCTTTTGAGCCGTTAGCGACAATTTTGGTTTTAAGAGTGGGACAGTTCTTCTGAGCCTCATCGATATAATCGGTTGCCTTACCGTCAGCCGTAACGACAACTGCACTTACGCCTGCGGCATTGAAACGGTATTCGTAATCGTGAACAACAAGCTGATTTGTTGCAGGAATTGCGATTGCACCGAGCTTATGAAGACCGAGAATAGCAAACCAGAACTGATAGTTACGCTTGAGCACAAGAAGGACTCTGTCACCCTTTTTGATGCCCAGGGATTTGAAATAGTTTGCTGCCTGTGAAGAATACTCTTTTATATCTTTAAAAGTAAATTTACGCTCTGTCATATCCTCAGAGATATGAATCATAGCAAGCTTATCGGGATAATTTCTGCCGATTTTATCAACAACATCAAAAGCGAAATTAAATTCATCTTCGTTTTCAAACTTTATACCGTTGCAAACACCGTTTTCATCAACAGTTGTTGTGATAAACTTATCGCATATAAGCTTTTCTTCTGCGGTGGATTTGCCCGTATTAACGGTGCTCATATGGTTGTCGGCAAGCTTTTCATCCTCAGCCATAACCATAGCAAGGAAAAGACAGTCCTCACCGTCAACAGCAATCATACCGTGAGGAATCGAGCTGTTGTAGAAGATGCTGTCGCCCTCGTGAAGGATTTCCACGTGATCTCCGACCTGTATTTTAAGAGTGCCTTTGACAACAAGGTCAAATTCCTGACCCGAGTGAGTTGTAACCTCAATCGGCTTTGACTGCAGTTCACTTGAATACTCATATTTAACCCAATAAGGGTTGGCAAGCTTGTTTTTAAATTTGGGAGCAAGGTTCTGAATGAGAATACCTTCCTCGTTAGCTGTCACCTGACCCTGTCCGCGTCTGGTAACGTTATATGTTGTAAGCTTTGCGCTCTGACCCTCGAGAAGGTCTGTAAGCTCGACACCGAAAGCCAATGCACACTTATGAACAAACGAGAACGGCATATCATCAATACCTTTTTCGTATGCAAGGTATTCTTCAATGCTGACGCCTGTTTTTTCAGCCATTTCAACGTCGGTCAGGTTGTAGATATCGCGAAGCTCCTTAATTCGTTTCGACACCTCTACTAATTTGTTTTCATAAGAATTGTCAAGCATAATCTCACCCTTTCAGGAAAAATAACAAATCAAAAACGCAAATAAAAAAAGCCCCAAAAAGAAACATTAACGTTTCTCTTTGAGACGAATTTAAAAAATCCGCGGTACCACTCAAATTGCAAGATAACTTGCCTCTCTAAGGTCTATCAACCCGTTGCACTGACGCAGCATACTCGAAAGAAGCCTACTGAATAAAAATTGTTCGGTTCTTCAACTCGGAAGGGATAGGTTCTGAAACAAGGTACTGTTGGCTCGCAGCAACCGCCAACTCTCTGAAAGACCGAAGTTTCAACCGTCTTCGTCACAGTTTTTATTTGCGGTATTTAATTTGGAATATATGTTAGCACAACGATAACTTCGTGTCAATAGTTTTTGGCAAAAAAATATCTCTTTTTCGCCCAAAAATAAAATTTCTATTAAATATTTTCGCAAAAAACTGTTGACAAGAGCCCGTTTTAATGATATTATTGCAAATATATTTATTATAATAAGAGCTATGAGGAACTACGTTTTTTTGGTACGGCAGTTCAGAGAGTTGACGGTAGGTGCAAGTCAATCTGTTACAAAAATCCGGTCTCATTCCACAGCGTAAGCTTCCGCTCACAGATGAAGCGACGCAGAGAATACATAGCATAAGACTTATTTAAGTCTTAAAGAGTGACTGCTTTTGCAGTAACCGGGGTGGTACCGCGGATTTGAAATTCGTCCCTGAGGTCAGATATATTGACCTCAGGTTTTTTGTTTTTATAACAATACTATTATATTCCGAAAGGATGAGTAAAAATGAGAAATATCGTTATTGCAGATCGTACCGTTGTTCTCAAATCACAGTCTAAAGACACATCTCTGAGCTTCAAAGAGAAGGTTGAAATTGCAAGACTTCTCGAAAGCGCAAAGGTTCAGGTTGTGGAATTCCCTGAGATTGAAAACGTTAAAATAGATACTCTCCTACTAAAAACTGTATGTGCTTTTCTCAAGAACAGCACAATGAGCGTATGCACAGGCATGACAGAAGACGGTGTTGTCAACGCATGGAATGCAATTTCTTCGGCATCCAAGCCGCGTCTTTCCGTAGCACTTCCTCTTTCCCCTGTTCAGATGGAATATGTCTGCCACAAAAAAGCTCCCAAAATGCTTGAGCTTATCAGTGCACTTATCGAAAAAGCTGTTTCTCTTTGCAAGGATGTTGAGTTTGTTGCACTTGATGCAACAAGAGCCGAAAAGGATTTCCTTTACGATGCAATAAACGCAGCTATTAACGCAGGTGCTGCCACGGTTACAATCTGCGACGATGAAGCTTCTATGCTCCCCGACACATTTGTAAGCTTTGTCAATGAGATAAAAGAGAACGTTCCCGCGATCAATAACATCAGACTCGGCGTTATGTGCGACAACAAAAACGGCTGCTCTACAGCTGCTTCAATGATGGCACTCGCTGCAGGCGCTGATGAAATCAAAGCCGCAAGCGGCAGCAATATGGGAATCGCTTCACTGCTTACCGTTTCAAACATAATAAGAAACAGCGGTGACAGACTCGGTATCAACGCTGACCTTAACTACACTGAGTTTTCAAGAATCATTTCTCAGGTGTCAAATATTACAGACGGCAAGCCCACAACAGATAACGCTTCTGCTGCGGTTCCTTATTCGGAATTCAACCTTACCGAAAATGACGATGCACAGACTGTCGCTGACGCTGTCAAGAAGCTGGGTTATGACCTTTCGGAAGATGACAACGCAAAGGTTTATGAAGCATTCAAAGCCCTTGCTAAGAAGAAGCCCGTTTCAAACAAAGAGCTTGATGCCATTGTTGCAACAAACGCACTTCAGGTCACACCCGCATATAAGCTCAACAACTATGTTATCAATTCAGGTAACATCATGATTTCATCCGCTCAGATAACACTGGAAAAAGACGAGCAGGAGAAAAACGCAATTGCCATAGGTGACGGTCCCATTGATGCCGCGTTCAATGCAATTGAGCAGATTCTGGGTCACCACTATGAGCTTGACGATTTCCAGATTCAGTCTGTTACAGAGGGCAGAGAGGCTGTCGGCTCAGCAATCGTAAGACTCCGCTCAAACGGCAAGCTTTATGCAGGCAAGGGCATTTCGACAGACATTATCGGCGCAAGTATACAGGCGTATATCAACGCTATAAACAAGATTATTTTTGAGGAGAACTGATAACTATGAAGCTTTCTTTTTCAACCAAGGGTTGGCACGGATATTCATGGGATGAATTCTGCAACATAGCAGAAAAACAAGGCTTCAACGGTATTGAGCTCCATAATATCAACAACGCTTCATTCAATGAAAAAAACGGTGCATTCTATTCAACATCCGCTCAGGCAACAGTACGCAATATGTACGAGAAGAATCTGAGAATTCCCTGTATCGATACACTTGCAAACCCTGCCTGTATCGAGGAGCGGGAAGCATTTACAAAAGAGCTTGACAAATGTCTTGAGATTGCATGCGCTCTCCATATCCCCTACGTACGTATCAAAGCAACCGATACCGGTGCAGATTATGACACACAGAAAAACGAGGTTATAAGCGTACTTTCGGCAATCATTCCCAAGGCAGAAAAGCTGGGCGTTACAATCATCGTTGAAACGGCAGGTATTTTTGCCGATACGACAAAGCTGCTTGACGTTCTCAACACATTTGCCTGCGACAGCCTTGCGGCGCTGTGGGACGTTTATTCAACATATTTCATCGCCTGTGAAGAACCTGAAATCACAATCAAGAACCTCGGTGCATACGTAAAACACGTACACGTTAAAGATGCGATACGCGAAGACGGCGCTCTCACATTCTGCCTTATCGGTGAAGGCGAGCTTCCGATTGACGAGGTTGTGCTCTCACTCACTTCCGTCAACTACAACGGATATGCTTCAATCGAGTGGGATCCCAAATGGATGCCTGAGCTTGACGATATGGAGATCATCTTCTCCCACTATGTCAGCTTTATGGCACGCTTCGGCAACACATCGCGAGGCAAGAAGAACCTTTTCTGGAACAAGACACACACAGGTAACTATGTCTGGAAAAAGGAAACTCTTATTGAAAAGACGTTTTCTCAGGTACTTGACAGAATGGTTGAGGAATTCCCCGATCAGTACGCTTTCAAATACACAACCCTTGACTACACAAGAACATATTCACAGTTCCGTGACGATGTTGACGAATGCTGCCGTGCATTCCTGGCACTCGGCGTAAAACCCGGCAGCCACATTGCTGTATGGGCAACAAACGTACCTCAGTGGTATATCGCATTCTGGGCAGCAACAAAGATCGGCGCAGTTCTTGTCACAATGAACACCGCATACAAAATTGCGGAGGCTGAATATCTTCTCAAGCAGTCAGATACACATACACTTATTCTTATTGACGGCTGGAGAGATTCAAACTACAGCGAAATAATCGGTCAGCTCTGTCCCGAGCTTGAAAACACAGTACCCGGTGAGCCGCTTCATGCAAAGAGACTCCCCTTCCTCAGAAACGTCATCACTGTCGGTTTCAAGAAGAAAGGCTGTCTTACATGGGACGAGGCAATTGCAAGAGCTTCCGAAGTACCCGTTGAAGAGGTTTACAGAATCGCAGCTAACGTTGACGTAAACGACGTATGCAATATGCAGTACACATCGGGTACAACAGGCTTCCCCAAGGGCGTTATGCTCACGCACTACAACATAGTAAACAACGGTAAAAACATCGGCGACAGAATGGATCTTTCAACTGCTGACAGAATGATGATTCAGGTGCCAATGTTCCATTGCTTCGGCATGGTACTTGCAATGACAGCAACCATGACCCACGGCGGAACGATATTCCCGCTCCCCTACTTCTCACCCAAACCGTCACTTGCTTGTATCAATAACGAGAGAATCACCGCCTTCCACGGTGTTCCGACAATGTTTATTGCTCTTCTTGAGCATCCCGATTTCCCGAAAACAGATTTCTCATATATGAGAACCGGCATTATGGCAGGCAGCCCCTGCCCCATCTCTGTTATGCAGGATGTTGTTAACAAAATGAACATGAAGGAAATCACCATTGTTTACGGTCAGACAGAGGCTTCTCCCGGCTGTACAATGAGTTCAACCGACGATCCGCTTGAAGTTCGTGTCGCAACAGTCGGCCGTGCACTCCCCGAAATCGAGTGTAAGATTGTCAACCCCGAAACCGGCGAAGACTGTCCCGACGAGGTTACGGGCGAATTTGTTGCACGAGGCTACAACATTATGAAGGGCTACTACAAGATGCCCAAGGCAACGGCATCCACCATCGACAAAGACGGTTGGCTGCACACAGGCGACCTTGCCTGCAGAACCGCAGACGGCAACTACCGCATCACAGGCAGACTTAAGGATATGATCATCCGCGGCGGTGAGAACATTTACCCGAAGGAGATTGAGGAGTTTATTTATACTCATCCGAAGGTAAATGACGTTCAGGTTATCGGTGTGCCTGATGAGCAGTACGGCGAAGAAATATGCGCCTGCATCGTCATCAAAGAAGGCGAAGAAATGACCGTTGAAGAAATGAAGCAGTATATTATGGACAATATGGCTCGCCATAAGGTTCCCAAATACATTGACTTCGTTGACTCATTCCCGATGAATGCCGCAGGCAAAATCCTTAAATACAAAATGCGTGAAGACGCAATTGAAAAATACGGTCTTCAGAAAGCAAACAGCGTTGAAACCGCATAACAAAAACAACCCGAGTGTTCAAATGAACATTCGGGTTTTATTTTTGCTGAAGAGACAAAAAACAAACTACTCTCAAAAAAGAAAGTAGTTTAAAAAATTAATTATTGATTTTTGTTATTTTGATATATTCGGATGGTGTCATTTTATAGAATCGTTTAAACACAGTTATAAAATACGCTTGAGATGAAAATCCTGCTTCAAAGCATATATCCTTTTCATTAACGCCTTTAAGTAATAAGATCTTAGCTTTTTCAAGCTTCTGTCTTAAAATGTATGTGCTAAGATTTTCATCCATTTCTTTTTTAAATATCTGTGACAGATAATCCGCTGAAATCCCGCAATAATTTGCCGCAGAAGACACACTGATTTTTTGGGAGAGATTTTCATTTATATATTTTATGCAGTTTCTGATATGTGGCGAAAACTCAGGCTGTTTTTTATTTCTTTTTACATCCTGCGTTAACTTGATAATTTCAAGCCCCAAGCACATAAAGATTTCATTTTTATCAGTCAGTTTATCTATTGCATTAATCACTCTGTCTGAAAATTCATATGCCTTGGTTTCATTAAGCCCACCCTGAATAGCATATCGTGTTGCGAGCGTAATTGTACTGACTGCCATATACTTGTGCTGCATAAGCTCATTATCAGACATTCGTCCCATAACGATGATAGAATCAAGATTTTTTAGTTGTGCTATAAGCGATTCAATATCGCCTTGCTGAACACAAGATAACAACCGTATTTCTGCACTATACGGCGTATGCTTTTCATCGAAGGCATTTTTATTCTCAATGGTCTTAACGGTTACAAGTTCACCTATGTTCATTAAATCACATCTTTTCTTTTAGCTTTTTCATCTCTTTTTTCAGACGATTATTGCATAAAATTTCCCAAATCGGCATTATCAAACCGCCACACAAACGGCAATGCGCTTCGTTCATTGCACCGTAATACGCAACTCTGAAATCAGCGTATTCGGATAATTTATATTTCTGTTTGTATGTCTCGTATAAACTGTAAGCATCGCCCCACATATTACGAAGCTGGAACAAATCATATTCTCTGTCTGCCCACATACAGGCACAAGGGTCAATAAAAGCGTTGAGCTTTAATGTTTTGGGGTCGGCCATAATGTTCATTATATTGAGATCGCTGTGAATGAGCACGGGCTTTGTATTTTCTTCGAGCAAGCTGTTAAAAAGCTGTGTTGCTTCCATAAGCAGTTGCAGCTTCTTCTTGCTGAACTTTCCGTTGTTTGACAATTTTTTCAAAGCAGCAAGCCACGGTTTCTGCTTTTCTTCCTTATAATAATCATACCAACTATCATAAACCGGGTTTGATAAAGAGCCGAATTTATCGTTTGTTACGCTGTGCCATTCGAGCATACCTGCGATAACATCATCAGCGAAATTCTGTTTCTGCTCTTTATTTTTCAACAAGAACATCGGATTCAGTACATTCTGTCCGGGGCAAAAGCTCATAGCTAAAATTGCTGTATCTTCATCCTCATAGGTAAAAAGAACCTCAGGCATATTTACACTTGTGTTTGCAGACAAAAGCTTTAGCTGCTCCGCTTCTTCGTATTGTGAACCCTGTACTCGGTAAGCTTTTACAGCAATTGATTCTCCATCGGAAAGTACGGCCTTATAAACTCTGCCAAAGCTGCCGCCACCAATAAACTTAAATTTATCGGCATTCTTGCCCAGTTCTTTCGAAATAATATCCGGTAAAATGGGTAATAAGTGTTTATCGCTATTATCGAGAATCTTCATTGTTATTCCTCCGATATTCTTCTTTTAACGATTTGGTATGCTTTTTTACTCTCGGGCAAAAACGAAAACAATTGGAAACAATGGCACATACCTTCAAATTTATAAAGCTTAACATCAATATTTGTATTTTTCATTTTTTCATATACTCTGTCGCTGTCGCTCTCATCCAGATCTGCAGTTCCGCATATCAATGTTACCCCGGGGAAATTTTCAAAGCTACCGAACAAGGGTGAAATATATGGATCCGTCCTATCGACATCCATAACATACTTGGATATTCTTCTAAGCAAATGAAGATTATCTTCCGTCTTTTTGTGCTTTGCGATTCCGTAAAACGGATCGGAATATGCATTTGTGATTCTTGAAGAGCCGCTTGATGTTGCATCTGCCCAAAGAGAAAAACAAACAATGTGATTAGGCAAAGGATAACCGTTATCCCGAAGCCACAAAGATGATGTCATTGCTAATGTTGCACCTGCGCTGTCGCCGATAACAATAATATCTGAATTGCTGATTCCCTCGTTTAATAAATGTAAATATATTTTCACAACATCGTACATCTGTGACGGGAGCTGATGCTCCGGAAATCTTCCGTAATCTGCATTTATTACGGTTGCACCGCCGAACATATTGCTGTATTTCTCGGCAAGCTTGCGGTAAAAATCATTCAGTTCAATTTTAAATCCGCCACCGTGAATCATCAAAACAACTTTTTTTGTATAGCAATTTCTATTTGCAATCTTTTCAAATTTAACATCTTCAATGGAATGTTTTGTATGTGTAAAGTTTTTTGAGGGTTTGTATCTTGATTTTTTATCTTTTATCAGTTTTGCCGCATTGTCAGATAACATTGAACTGTCAAATAACGGCGAATGAAAGACCAAACGCAAAATTGCCATAAAGATTTTTGAAGTTACGGATTGCATATCATCACCCGCCTTTCTATCTCAAATCTTATCATAAGATTTTTGGAAATTCAATCACTCCGAGATTTTCATATCTGCAAATCTAAACAATCAAGGAAAAACAATATAGAATTATACTAAATCAATAATTGAGACTGTGACACACAAATTGTGATACCTGAAAGTTAAACTCCGCTTAGATAACAGTTGCAAAGTTTAATTAACCTTGACTCCTTTATAAATATAATAAGGTTTTGAAAAGATATAAATTCCGCCTTCATAAGCTGATTTCAGGTTATCGATAAACTCATTACATTCCTCTTCACTGATAGTCCCTGTATTTTCTTTGTACAGCCAAGCTATATCAACACTTAAATCATAGCCAAATGAACCTTTTGTATATTCAGTTTCCACAACATTATAAACACTCAAGAAACTTTCAAA
Source organism: Clostridia bacterium (assembly GCA_017625095.1). Lineage (GTDB taxonomy): Bacteria > Bacillota > Clostridia > Oscillospirales > Acutalibacteraceae > UBA8612. The sequence continues at coordinate 22,995 of JAGALQ010000053.1, forward strand.
TAGTTTACCTTCATTGAAGAAACCGTGCATCCTTCTGCCAATCCAACTGTCGATTTCATCCATCCAAGGTTGTTTTGTCACTGCGTATGCATAAACGACTTTTGTAATCAATTCCTTGTTTGTGCCATTATAAGTAATGCTGTCCCAGTCACAGTTTACAGAAATTACTACTCCGCCCGGTTTTAATATTCTGTGAATCTCACTAACCAATAACCGTTTATCGGTTACACACTCAAACATATCCTTTGTAAAAACTAAATCAAAAGTGTTATCTGAAAAATTTAATTTATCTGAACAATTCATAACCTTAAGCTCAATTGATTCATCATATTTAACATCATTAAACCATTTATCCGTCACATCAACGCCTATAGATGACTTTATTTTATTCGGAAAGCCTTTTTGAAAAGCCAAAAGAAATGTCGCATCCTTGCAACCTAAATCCGCAATTACGGCATTGTCAGGTAAATCTATTTGTTCTGAAATTGCTTTAAATAATGTACTATATTTAAAATTATTCATTTTAACAACCTCCAAAAATAAAAAACTGTTAATAGCTATATGCCATTAACAGTAATACAAAAACTAAACTATTCTCTATCACTTTATCAGGCACACAGCATTTAAGCCTGTACCTAATGCAAGATACAAGCTATCTTCGTCTGCGTCGAATAGTGATAAAGAACATACAGTTACCTCCAAAAAGATTTATAATAAAATAACATAAAACAAAGAATTTTTCAATATATAGACCAATATTCAATCAATTGGAACCGGCTAACTGTTATTATAAGGTATTGAAATTTCTTTGTTTTTCATCTCTGAAGCTCCAAGCACAACAATTACTGCATCATCGTTCCAAGAAACAGACTCAATGTTGTGTTCGCTTGCATTTGCACCATCATCATTAATCTGAGTAGAAACACGGTCAATAATTTTTCCATCATGGTTTTTTAGCGTAAGTCTGACATCCTTTGGGCCAAAGGGCCATTGCGGATCTCCCATTTGTTCAAAAATTAGTGAATACTCTCCATCGGGACTACTGTAAGTCCCGATTTCCTTTGGTTGCAGAAAGTTAATTGTACCGCTCCAAAGAACACATATAAAAAAGTAAGCACCAATTATGAGAGCAAATACAACGGATAATATTATCAATATAATTTTAACAGTTTTGTTCATGCCAATATCCTTAAACAAATTATATCTTATCCATTTATTATACAACAAAACCATAAATTGCGCAAGAAAACAAAAAACCTCTCTTGTCTTGTGAGTCAAAAGGAGTTTATTTCATGAAGCACAAAACAGAACCAAAACCAGTGACACCATCGGTCAGAAACATTGTCGCATTGCTCGCTTGGAGCGCTTCGCAATGCTCTGTGTTTCTTCCTCTTCTCGGCTTGCTTCATCTGCCACAGGCAGCGCAAGCCTGCGAAGCAATTAACAGCCGACGCGTCTGCCGAAACACAATGTCACAAGTTTGATTCTGATTAAAGAGCAAAAAGAAAACGACCACTCAATGCGGTGGCTTCTTAAGGACAGTTTCTGAGAATTAAGAACTACGAGCATTGCGAAGGCTAAGAAAAATACGAGAACATTTCGGTGTTTCTCGTATTTTTCTTTTTTTGCACATTTGCAGATTTTCTATTCTTATAGTA
>JAGALQ010000006.1 GCA_017625095.1 Clostridia bacterium
GTCTTGACCGTTCCGTAAAGTATTATTGAAAGTGACGGTAGAGGCGAGTCTGTATGGTTTGTAACACCTCGTAATATGTGAGTGTAGTTTGTTGTTGATGCTTTTGGTGTGAAATTTTGGATAAAACACTTGACAAATTACTAATAATAGTTTATAATCTCAAAATGTTTGAGCAAACTACACTTTATTGAAGCGATATTAAAGTATAGTAGTCAAGGGATGAACTTCCCGAAAATCAAGGTCTTGAGCTTCAAGAATGGCTCTATATCAACGAAAATCTTGATCCATTAGCTCAGTCGGCAGAGCACTTGACTTTTAATCAAGGTGTCCGGAGTTCGAATCTCCGATGGATCACCAGAAACGCCCTTGCGGGCTAAGATAAGAGATAATAGTGAATAAAGAATAATTGATAGACAAACGATGACGTTTAGTTGGCGTTTCTGTATTATTCTCTATTCTCTGTTATCTCTTATTTATTATTTTAAAGAAAGTTGTGAGATGATTGTCGCAGAACAGTGTGCTTCTTGATAAAGCTCTTTTGTTCGCAGCAAGGGTGGTAAAACTTTATCGTTATTTATCAAACGAAAAGAAAGAAACAATAATTTCAAAGCAGATAATCTGTTCAGCCACAAGTATAGGTGCTAACGCTAACGAGGCTGTATATGGAATAAGTAAAGCTGATTTTATAGCAAAACTGCAGATTTCACTTAAGGAGACAGCTGAAACTGAATATTGGTTACGTTTGTTGCAACTTTCAAATTATCTGAATGAAAATGAAGCTCAATCATTAATTAATGATTGCCTTGAAATTAAGCGTATATTGATTTCAACATTAAAAAACGCTAAAGGAGAATCTAAATGACTCTTTATCACGGCAGTCCAACGGGCGGTCTGACTCAGCTTATACCTTCTTTATCAGAGCATAATAAGCCGTACATTTATTTTTCGTCCAATCCTGTTGTTGCGCTGCTGTATGCGGTGAAGCCTGTGCCTAAGCCTTTCAGCTTTTATCCTTACGGATTTGGTAGTAACGGTGAGATCATATATTCCGAATACTTTAAAAATTCTTTTGAGTCAATATATAAAGGTAAAGTCGGATACATTTATGAGTGCGATAATGTGACCGAAGTTGAAAATCCGACACAGATAAGCTGTGCATATACGGTTACAAAACCAGTTGAAATAAACAGAGTTACTGAAATATTAGATTGTTATGAGCAGTTCAAAGAATATGAAAAGCAGGGATTATTCAGAATCAGAGCTTTTGAAGATATATCAGCAAACGAAATGAAAATTGTATCTGAAGATTTTGAAAATTATATACATAAATATGATTTAAGAAATAATTCGGATAATGAAATGAGTATTTTTATAAAAACAAATTTTCCACATATATGGGATGTGAAATAAATGACCTACGATCAGTCCTTGAATTACATACATTCACTCAATAAATTCGGCATCAATCCGGGGCTTGAGCGTATTCAGGCGCTTTGTGCCGCTGTCGGCAATCCGCAGGATAAGCTTAAGTTTGTGCATATTGCAGGCACAAACGGCAAGGGCTCAACCTCAACTATGGTTGCAGGTGCGCTGAAATCAAGCGGCAAAAAAACAGCCCTTTTTACTTCTCCGTTTGTCACTGATTTCCGTGAGAGAATATGTGTTGACGGTGAAATGGTTGACAAAGAGCTTTTTGCTCAGGTTGTAACAGAGCTTGAGCCTGTTGTTTCTCAACTTGCTTCCTGCGATATGCAGCCGACAGAGTTTGAGGTCATAACCGCTGCGGCATTTATGATTTTTGAGCGCAGCGGATGTGAAGTCTGTGTGCTCGAGGTCGGACTTGGCGGCAGACTTGATTCGACAAACGTTATCTCAACTCCGCTTGTCAGCGTTATTGCTTCAATTTCACTTGACCATACCGCAATTCTCGGCGATACGGTTGAGCTTATTGCGGCTGAAAAGTGCGGAATTATCAAAGACGGCGGCAAAACCGTGTGTTATCCCGTTCAGCCCGAAAGCGTTGAGAATATAATAAGAAAAACCTGCACAGAAAAGAATAATATCTTCATCAAGCCCGATACCGAAATGATAAAAGGCATTGTTAACGGAATCGACGGTGTCAGCTTTAAATACTGCGATGTCGATTACAAGCTTTCTATGAGCGGTGAATATCAGGTTTATAATGCTGTTACAGCGATTGAAACCTGCCTTTTGCTTGGACTTGATGACGACAGTATAAAGCACGGAATCGAATCCGCAAAGGTTGCCGCACGTATGGAGGTTATATCATCCTCACCGCTTGTCCTTCTCGACGGAGGACACAATGATGACGGCGGAAAAGCTGTTGCAACAAGTATAGGCACTTTACTTTCAGATAAACGCATATCAGCTGTTATCGGTATGATGGCGGACAAAAACGTTGATGCATATCTGGAGTGCGTTGCACCTTTATGCAGCAGAATTACAGCCTGCAGTGTTGCCGACAATCCGCGTACGATGAGTGCTGATGAGCTTTGCAGTTTGGCTTCACATTACTGTGATAACTGCACAGCTGTTGAATCTGCAACGGATGCCGTGAGCCTTGCTCTTTCTCAAATTGATGATTATGACTGTCTGCTTGTGTGCGGTTCACTTTACCTTGCAGGTGAAGTGAGAATGAAGCTGATAAATTATTTTTCTGCAAACCCTTAAATCTGACATACTTTTTACACATTTGCCTCTATCCTAATTCGGGTAGAGGCTTTTTATTTTTTAAATCTATAAGGAGTGATTAAATGGAATTGATTACGTCGGGCAAGTGTATGACTGTTTTTCTATCGGGTGAGATTGATCACCACACAGCCGCAGATATCAGAAAAGTGATTGACGAAGAAACGGACAAGCTTCTGCCGCAGGTGCTTGTGCTCGATTTCAGTGCGGTTACTTTTATGGACAGCTCGGGCGTCGGACTCGTGATGGGGCGTTACCGCAACGTCAGCGCACACGGAGGAAGGCTTGAGGCTGTCAATCTGCCGCCGTGGTGTTACAGAATTATGAAATTGTCGGGACTTGAAAAAATTGCAAAAATACAGATGTCAGGAGGCAGACGATGAAACCGATAAATAAATTTACAATGACTATGGACAGCCGCTCTGCAAACGAGGGCTTTGCACGGCTTGTTGCCTCAGGCTTTGCGGCTCAGCTTGACCCCACGGTTGAAGAGTTGTGCGATATCAAAACGGCTGTCAGCGAAGCGGTTACAAACTGCATTGTGCACGCTTATCCCGATGGGGTAGGCAACGTTTACATATTTGCCGCGATTTATGACGGCGGACTTTTCAGAATAAGAATCCGCGACAGGGGATGCGGAATTGAGGATATCAGAAAAGCGATGGAGCCGCTTTATTCAAGCCTTGGCGGTGAAAGAGCAGGGCTTGGCTTTGCGGTTATGGAAAGCTTTTGCGATAAGGTTTCGGTGCGCTCAACTCTCGGCAAGGGCACGAGCGTAACTCTTGATAAGCGTATAAAGGGTAAGCCGCTTGCCGATTGAAACCGTACAGCGTGAAAAGCTTATAACGGAAAATATGGGTCTGGTGCATTCGTGTGCCGGAAAATTCAAGGGCAAAGGCGTTGAGTATGACGATTTGTTTCAGGCAGGCTGTGTCGGACTTGTAAAGGCGGCAGACGGATTTGAGGCAGAGAGGGGATTTGCCTTATCAACCTATGCCGTGCCCGTTATTCTCGGAGAAATACGCAGGGTATTCCGCGACGGCGGCAGCGTAAAGGTCGGCAGAATGCTCAAGGAAAAATCGCGTGCCGCCTTGCTTGAACGTGAGCGGCTGACACTTCTCAATGATCGCGAGCCTACCTTGAGCGAGCTTGCGTCTGCGCTGAATCTGGACTTACAGGAAACGGCGCTTATTCTCAACGCGGCAATGCCTACGGTATCACTCACTGCGGATGAGGAATCAGGCTCGGCACAGCTTGATATACCCGTTGAATCGCAGGACGGTGAAATTTCGGACAGCATTGCTTTGCAGCAAGCGATGGTAACCTTAAGTGATCGCGACCGCAGATTGATTGAGCTGAGATATTTCAACGGACTTACACAGAGCAAAACGGCAGAACAGCTCGGTATGTCGCAGGTGCAGGTGTCGCGACGGGAAAAAGCTGTTTTACTGGAGCTGCGGCACAAATTAACATAAAAAAAGCAAGGACCGCGTGTCCTTGCTTTTGGTTTTATTCACCGAAACAGTGTTTTACAAATTCCTTTGCGGTTGTTTCGGAGTCGTATTTCTGTTTTTTGAAAATCTCGGTCATTTCGTGTCTTTCGTACCCGTCGGCATATTTTGCCGCTGTCTGTGCCCAGAGTGTTGCATCTCCGAGCGGCAGATATTCCACAAGACCCGTTATGTCAGCTTCAGGTGTTATTCTGTCGGATATAACACAGTGAAGTGAGAGCGACTGTGCTTCAATAACCGTGTTGGGCATTCCCTCGTAGAATGAAGGGAAAACAAACACGTCGGCAGCACAAAGCACCTTAGGCACATCACTTCTCAAACCGAGAAATCTGATTTTATTAAGTATATTTTTGTCTTTTGCTTTTTGTTTTATTTCATCCGAAAGCTCACCTTTGCCCACCAACATAAGCACGCTGTTCGGTTTGATTTTCAGGATTTCTTCAAATACATCAAGCAAAAACGTGTGGTTTTTTGCTGCCGAAAATCTGCCTACGTGAGCTATGACGTATTCGTCTGTGAATCCGAATTCACGGCGCATTTCTTCTCTCGTTTTGTCACTGTAGCGGTATACACCTGTGTCGATTCCGTTATGAAGCAAAAAAGCTTTGCCTTTTCTGATGCAACCCTTGCCGAAGCAGTATTCTGCTGCCTCTTTTGATGGGGCGAACTTAACGGTCGGTACAATCTTTGCAAGCTGACCGACTGTGCTGTGCAGAATTTTCTGTTTTCTTCCTCCGTCAACGCTTGAGTTGCTTGAGCGGTAAATTAGCCTTTTGGCTCCGCCTTTTTTGGCGGCAATAAGCTCTAACGCAGTGCCCGGCTTAACTGAGGAGCACATCACGTTTTCGTATCCGTTATCGCGTACTATATCTTCAAGTGCTTTCAATGATTTTTTAAAGTCCTGCGATTTTGGCGGAATGCGGTATATCCTGCCGCCGAGAGCTTCGATTTCGTCATCGTAATATCCTCTTTCAGCGACGTTGACACAAAAGTCCATCTGATATTTTTCTCTGTCTATCTGACGGTATTGCTTCATCAGAAATGTTTCCGCACCGCCTGTGTCCATGCTGCTCATACAGCAGAGAAGTCGTTTGGTGCTCATACGTTGCTTTCCTCGCTCTCTTTTTCTATTCCGAGCTCACGCAGCAGCGGCAATGAAGCTTCGTCAGGTTCGAAATGATGGGTGCGCTCAAGGCAGTTTGCTTTCATGCTGTTTATACTATCGGGCTTGTTATGAATTTCAAGCAGTATTTTCCCAAGCAGCTCGGGTTTTGACGAATCGTAAACTATGCCGTCAACCAGATGGCGGATGATGCTTGCGTTATAGTGCCAGTCTGTTGCGATTACAGGTACGCCTGCGGCAAAAGCGTCTACGATTGTGCCTGCAAAGCCTTCGCCCTCGCAAAATGTCGGAAAAAGCAGCGCAAAACAGCTTTTAAGCTCATTCGTGCTGTCGTTTGTGTTGATAAAACCTTTATATGTGATGTATGGCTCGAAGGTTTTGGCGATTTCATCAAATCTGCTTTGATAAACCGGCTCAACCATACCGTAGATATCAAGCGTATAAACAGTTCTGCCGAGCTTGTTGTTGACATAGCGTACGGCTTCAATTGCTTCTTCAATTCCTTTTTCACGTAATATGCGTGAAAAGGTGCAGAGTCTGTACGGCTCCGATGTGCTGTAAATCAGCTCGTCGGGGCTGAGTGCATTTGTCTTACGGAAATTCGGCATATATACGGCGTTTGTAACACCGAGCGAAATCAGTTTATCGCGCATCTGCTCAAGCTCGACGTATACACGGTCAAGCTTTCTGATAGGGGGGATAAGCCTTGGACTGCTCTCAAGTCTGTCGGGTAACCAGCCGCCGACTACTACATAGTGAAGCTTTCTGTTAAGCCCTTTGTTAAGTGTTTCAAACACACTCGGAAAAACCTTGAAGCCTTTTCTTGCGGGCATCATTATAACGTTTTCACATTCCGAAAGAAGCTTGCGGCAATTCATAACCGTCTTAAGCGGATTTTTCTGCCATCCGCAGGAGTCAAGTACGGCAATATTTTCTTCTCCGATAACCTTAGCTATGGCATCGTATACAGCTTTTGTTTTGTCGGTTTGTCCGCTTACAAAATCTTTACCGAAGCCGAAATAACCGCATATACCGACTTTGTACATTGTTTCATCTCGTTCCTTAATCTGAATGGGATAGATACACAAAGAAATTATATATTACATAAAGAAAAAAGTCAAACGGAAGAAAAAACACTTTACAAACTGAAAAAGATGTGATATCATTCTATCGAACAAATGTTCTAAAGAGGTGAACGAAGTGGCGGAGAGAGTGATTCTTCACTGCGATCTGAATAATTTTTTTGCATCGGTCGAATGCTTGGGCAGGGATGACCTGAAGGATAAGCCCGTTGCTGTTGCAGGCAGTGTAGAGAAGCGGCACGGCATAATTCTTGCAAAAAACGAGGTTGCAAAAAAATGCGGTGTAAAGACAGCTGAAGCGATATGGCAGGCGCAGCAGAAGTGTCCGTCGCTTGTGCTTTTGCCGCCTCATTATGAGAGATATAATTATTATTCGCAGCAGGTGAGAGCCATATATGACAGATACACCGATGTTGTCGAGCCGTTCGGGATTGATGAATGTTGGCTTGATGTGACAGGCAGCACAATGCTTTTCGGAAGCGGTGAAAAAATTGCAGAAGAAATCCGTCTGTCGGTAAAAAAAGAAACAGGGCTCACGGTGTCTGTCGGTGTAAGCTTCAATAAAATTTTTGCCAAGCTCGGCAGTGACTATAAAAAGCCTGATGCCGTTACCGTTATTGACAAGGCTCATTTCAAGGAGATTGTCTGGCCGCTTGAAGCGAGCGAAATGCTAGGTGTCGGCAGGGCAACAAAGCAGAGCCTTCGCAGAATCGGAATAATCACAATAGGTGATGTTGCGCGCACGTCACCTGATTTGCTTCGTATGGTGCTTGGCAAGGGTGGTGAGACGCTGTGGCGTTTTGCAAACGGTCTTGACAACGCTCCCGTTATCAGCTCGGCTTTTGCTCCGCCACCAAAAAGTATCGGCAGAAGCACAACACCCGAAAAGGATATGCGTACGTGGGATGACGTGCTTCTTATTCTGATGAAACTGAGCGACCGTGTGTCACATTCACTGCGTGAAAATCACGCTGTTGCAGGCGTTGTTCAGGTGCATATCCGCGACGGTGAGCTGAATATCAGAGAGCATCAGCGCAAAATGCCCCAGCCGATACGAATAACTGAAATGCTTTTTAAAACGGGTGCAGAGCTGATCGGTGAGATATGGGACGGTGAAACTCCCTTACGCTCAATCGGTATCAGAGCCTGTGAGCTGTCGGGTGACGATGAATGTGTTCAGCTCTCATTCGGCTGTGATTGGAATTATCTTGAAAAAATGGAAAAACTTGAAAGAGATATTGACGGTATACGCGAGCGATTCGGAAAAAATTCGGTTGTGCGTTGCCGTCAGCTGGAGGGTGAACCGCTCGGCATTTATTCTTCGTTCGGCAAAATTGTTGTCTGATTGAAAAAAGTGTTATTCTGTGTTATAATGCAAAAAAACACGAGGGGTGATATGTTTGAAATCAGCTGCTGAAATTCAGAAAAAAGAAGCGCGACAGCTCTCTTCTCTGAAAAAAATTCAGAGCAAAGGTAACTCAGGCAAATATTTTTTTGTTTCGCTTGTGCTGATTGCTGTTGTTAACATAATTGATGAGGTTACAAGTAACCTGACCGTTACCGTACAGTCATCGTTTATAACTGAGTTTTTTGTCAACAATCCCTTTATGGGTAAGTATTACACTTATGAAGACGGACTTGCATTTCATTCGGGTATAGGCGTTTTTACTTATGTTCTCGGTCTGTTTACGCCTTTCTATAAGGCACTTGCTGATAAATGGGGCAGAAAACCGCTTTTTGTTCTCTCAACTCTCGGTATGGCGGCAGGCCTCCTTGTTATCCATCTTTCATCAAGCTACATAATGTTTCTTGTAGGCTTTGCAATTATCAGTTTCTTTATGGGTCACGATATACAGATAATCTACATCCTTGAAGAAGCTCCCGATAAACACCGTGCAAAAATCTACAGCTTTCTCAAGAGCTTCGGCATACTCGGTGTTATTCTCATTCCTGCTCTGCGTGATTCTCTGATGGGTGATGACGCGACAAAATGGCGCGATATTTTCCTTGTGCCTGCCCTTGTCGGTGTTGTCGCAAGCCTTTTTGTGCTCCTTTTTGCAAGGGACACAAAGGTTTTTGTAAACGACAGAATAACTTTTCTTTCACGTCCATATGAAGAAAGACAGGAAGAAAAAGCTCTCAAAAAGCAGCAGAAGCAGGCGCAGCGCAATCAGTCAGGTGTATTTAACGGTGTGAAATATATTTTCTCAAACAAGGACACCAAAATGCTCATAATTGCGCACATTATCTTTGATGCGGCAATGCCTGCAATAGCTCTGTATTTTGAATCGGCAATGCACCGTGCAGGTATGAGCACAAGCGATATAACAAAGGCTCTGTTTATGGTGCCTGTGGTATATGCGACGATTACTTTTATGTCAGGATTCATTGCTGATAAGGCAGGCAGAAAAACAACTGTTACTCTGTTTTCCGCTACCTGTGTAACGGGCTATATTCTTTTTGTTGCAGGTATTATCTGCGGTTGGAATCCTTATCTTGTAGGTGCTTTTGCAGGCCTTTATCAGGGCTCGTACTGGATAGGCAGAGATTATATGAACGTTATGATGACCGAAAAAGTGCCGACTGATATCCGTGCCTCAGTTGTCGGTGCAGAGGGACTTCTCGTTATTATCGGTCTTGTTGTAGGTTACGGCAGCATCGTGCTCGGAATTACGCTTCTTCCGATATGGTGGGCTTGCCTTGCGGTTTCTGTTCCGACGGTTGTTGTTGCAGCTGTCATTTTTGCGCTCAGAGTTAAGGAAACAAAGGGTGCAAATCTCGACGAAATCAAATAATTGATTTGTGAAAATAAAAAGTGTCATCACGTATCAGTTGCGTGATGACACTTGTTTTTTTATTCAATTTCTTTAAGGAATCTGCGCAGAGCATCTTCCCAACCCGGAAGGGGAGTGAAGCCGCAGTCAATGAGCTTTTGCTTGGAAAGACGGCTGTTCATCGGGCGTTTTGCTTTTGCGGGATATTCCGAAGAAGATATTGGTGCAATCCTTGTGCTCAGACCTGCCTGCTGCATAATCTCATAGGCGAAATCTGCCCACGAGCAGAAGCCTTCATTGGTTGCGTGATAGGTGCCGTATTTTTCGGTCTGAATCATATCGCATATCAGTCTTGCAAGGTCTTTTGTGTATGTCGGTGAACCGAACTGGTCGCATACTACGTTGATTGATTTGCGCTCCTTGCCCAGGCGGAGCATTGTTTTGACGAAGTTGTTGCCGTTTTTGCCGAAAACCCATGCTGTGCGCACAATAAAGTGTCTGGGACAAATATGACGTACTGTGTTTTCTCCTTCGAGTTTTGTGGCACCGTATACCGTCTGCGGTCCGGTTGCATTGTCAACCTCATAGGGTTCGCTTTTTTCTCCGTCAAAGACATAATCTGTGCTGATGTATACAAATTTTGCCTGCATTTCGGCAGCTGCTTTGCAGAGGTTTTTTGTTCCGTCAATATTTACTTTGTAGCAGAGCGCACTGTCCTCTTCCGCTTTGTCAACCGCAGTATAAGCTGCACAGTGAATAATGACGTCAGGTCTGTATGAACCGACAAAGCCGTTGACCGAATCAGCGTTTGTAAGGTCGAAATCTGCTTTGTCTGCGGCAATGCATCTGATATTTCTTGAGATAAGCTCAGCGGTAACGTCATAACCGAGCTGACCGGCAAAACCTGTAACCAAAACTTTCATGTCAGTTTTTCCTTTTCAATGTAAATATGGCAGGGGAGTGCCCCTGCCGTGTGATTTCAGTATGTAAATTTTACGTCGCTTTCTGCAAAAAGAGGAGCATTGCTGTCCTTAGCGGAAAGCTGAGGTGCATCAACACCCCATACAACGCCGAATGACGGGTCATTAAACCTGATACTGCGGTCAGCACTCGGTTCGTAGTAGTTATCTGTTTTATACATAACTTCCACATCGTCACTCAGTGTGACAAATCCGTGAAGAAAACCTCTCGGAATAAAAAGCTGATGCTTGTTTTCTGCGCTGAGCTCAACGCTTATCCACTGCTTATATGTAGGAGAGCCTTCTCTTATATCGACCGCAACGTCGAGGATGGCACCCTTTGTGCAGGTGATGAGCTTCGCCTGTGCATAGGGCTCAAGTTGACAGTGAAGTCCTCTTACGATGCCCTTTTGTGATGAGTATGAGCGGTTGTCCTGAACGAAATCTGCTGTTATGCCGAGTTGTTCGTATTTACGCTTTGAATAGCTTTCGTAAAACCAACCGCGGCTGTCACCGTGTATCAGCGGTCTGACGAGAATTACACCTTCAAGCTTTGTCTGCTCTGATGTAAGTGCATTACTCTGTGTCATAAAGATTATCCCCTCTGCCCCATATAGGTCTTTCGTTGGGCTTGTTTGATCTTGAGTAGAGTATTTTGCCTTCCGCAACTCTGAGCAAATGCTGACCGTAAGGCGATTTGCCGTATTTTTCAACGGATTCGAGAAGCTGTTTCTTGGATATCCAGCGCATATTGTATGCGATTTCTTCAAGAGCTGAAATCTGGATTCCCTGAAGTTTTTCAATGCTTCGGATAAAGTTTGACGCTTCAATCAGAGAGTCGACCGTGCCTGTGTCGAGCCAGGCAAAGCCTCTGCCCATAAGTTTAACGTCAAGCTCACCGTTCTCGAGATAAATGCGGTTGATATCGGTGATTTCAAGTTCGCCTCTCTTTGAAGGTTTGAGCGATTTTGCATATTCGACAACACGGTTATCGTAAAAGTAAAGTCCTGTTACCGCATAGTTTGATTTGGGCACTTCGGGTTTTTCTTCAATCGAAATCGGCTTGCCGTTTTCATCAAACTCAACAACACCGAATGCGTTGGGATTTTCGACATAATAGCCGAAAATAGTGGCACGCTTGTTGTTGGTGGCGGCACTGCGCAGCAGTGAGCCCAAGCCGTTGCCATAGAAGATATTGTCGCCGAGAACCATTGCAACATCATCGTCACCGATGAAGTCTTCAGCGATAATGAACGCCTGTGCAAGTCCCTCGGGTTTTTCCTGTACGGCGTATGAAAGATGAAGTCCGAATTTTGAGCCGTCACCCATAAGTGCTTCAAACTTGGGTGTGTCGGCAGGTGTTGATATGATAAGTATCTCGCGGATACCTGCAAGCATCAGTGTGGACAGCGGATAATATATCATCGGCTTGTCGTAAACAGGAAGAAGTTGTTTACTGGTTACCATTGTCAGCGGATACAGTCTTGTGCCTGAACCACCTGCAAGGACAATGCCTTTCAATAGTTTCACGTTCCTTTCGGTTGTTTTACATAACAGAGTTCGCAATGAACTGAGTCTAATATACTACTTTCTTTCGTTTTAGTCAATCCTTATGTACATTCTTTAAGATTTTGTTTACGATTTGTGCAAAATGTCAATAATAATGGACGTGATAAAAAATTGACCTGCAGTTGATGATGTGTTATACTTGATTTGCAATAGGAGGTAGGATTTATGAAAATGTGTGAGGATTGTCTGAATTACGAATATAACGAAGATACAGGCGAATGTGAATGCATCGTTGATATGGATATGGACGATACCGAGAGATATATCGGCGGATCAGTAAAAAGCTGTCCTTATTTTATGCTGAACGATGAATATGCTATTGTAAGAAAGCAAAACTAAAGACGGATGCGGCTGAACGCTGTGTCCGTCTTTGTCTTTGTTGATAAACATGTCTGACGGTTATATATCTTATATTGACTTTTATTATTATGGGTGGTAGTATTTTGACATAGATTTTCTTGCAGTAAGACGGACTGCGTAAGAGGTATGAAAATGAACTCTGAACCAAATGTCAGAAACTCTTTTGTTTGGCAGACGATAAATATTTTGGCGGCGGTGGTTTCACTGTTTGTTTCCTCTGCTGTATCGTTGGCTATAATCATAAGCGGTGATAATACAGATGTGAGTGTATATGCGGACGTGCTCTTGCCGAATATCCTTGCTGAATGCAGACCTGAAAAAGATATTGTTGCCTATGCTGCTTTTGTTGTGCTGTTTCCTGTGCTTTATGCTCTGTTCATCTGCTTAATCCGTAAGATTGCCGATAACGGCAATTCTTCGCTGAAGCAGTCGATGAGTTATACGGTTTCTTCGTTGTGGCTTTTCGGTATTTCAGCCGCCTTTGCGACGTTTATATTTTCTCTGTATTTCGGTTATGATTATGCGGATAAGTATCTTTACGGCAAAGATAAGTTTTGGCTTGTGTTGGTTTGTGCGGTGTTTGTTTGGGTTGTGTGTTATGCACATTGCAAGGGGAAATACAGTGCAGCGAATGAGATTGCCGCGGTTGCGGTAAATATCAGCTTCCTGCTGTTTGTTCTTTATGCAATAGGTAAGTATAACTATATGTTTTCCGGTTCTTTTTACAATCTTCATCACTACAGTGCGTGGTGGAATCCGATATACAAAGTCGGTTCGGGGCTGACCCTCGGTGACGGTTTTAATGAGCTCTACGGCTTCTACCCCTATCTCGTTGTGCCCGTGCTCAGACTTTTCGGTGGTGTGAATCAGCAATCTGCCTCTCTTTATCTGTCACTTCTTTACGTGATTATGGCGGCATCTCTTTCACTTTTTTGCAACCGCTTTTTCAAGAACAAGCTTCTGGGTGCATTTTGCGTGTCGGGATTTTTTTCACTCGGTCCGATGGCATTTTTCTGCAGTACTGAGGTGTACTTTCAGTATTACCCCACACGTGCACTGTTCGTTTTTGTCATCCTCGGCATAATTGCTCTGTACCGCTCGGCGGAAAAATTCCGTAAACCCATAGCTGCAGGTGCTGCTGTTGCGTGTGCACTTGCGATATTCTGGAATGTCGAATCAGGTATGGTGGTTACTGTAGTGTGGTCGGCATTTCTGATTTTCGATAAAGCGCTTGATCACCGGCTTAATGATAAGGTGTTGCTGAAACGTATAGGTATGTCGGCTTTGTCTGCTTTTGTTTCAGTTATTCTGTTTGTTGTTGCTGCCGAAACTGTGACATATATCCGTTCAGGTATTCTGCTCGGCAAAGAGGATATACTTTTTGGTCTTATTACGTTTTCCGGTATTGGATTTTTTATGCTGCCTCTCAGACCGGGTGTATGGATAGGTGTGTTTTTTGCTTTGGTGTACGGTCTTTTTATTACCGTGCCTCATCTTGCGTTTGTAATGCGAAAAGGTGAAGCTTTTTGCGGCAACAGGGATAACGTTACGGCACTGTTTATATCTTCTGTGGCAGGTCTCGGAAGTTTTATGTATTTTATGGGCAGAAGTTATCATTCAAACTGTATGACTTTTTTGCCGTGGCTTGTTTTGGTTTCTGCGTTACTGCTCGAAGATGATTCTTTTGCTCATTCGTTCGGTAGGGATAAGTTTTTTCGCTTTTTCGGTAAATTTTCCTTTGCGGCGTATCGTGCAGTCTGCTTTGCATTTGTCAGTTTGTCGGTTGTAACATCGTTTATGCTTGTTGTTAATACATTCAACAAAGAAAGCGACATCAACACACTTTTCAGCCGTGAACAGCCGGCGTTTCAACAACTTGCCGACCGTATCGGACGCTGGACCGAAAACGAATGTGGCGGTGAAACACCGTATGTTTTCAATACCTATGCGGTGTTTGCTCAGGAGCTTGGCGGTATACCTGCCCGTGAAAATGTCTATGAGCAGATCAACTGGTTCCGTTTCAGCGATGCTCACAGCTACATTGATTTTATAAACGCTCATCCGGATGCTCCGTTTACAATTGATGAATCCGGTCTGTCAACGCTCAAAAATCATTTTTTATCCGAGTGGGAAACTTTGGAGAGCAGATATGAGCTTGCTGACGTGTATGAATGGAATATGTATGTCGACGAAAAAACGGTCAATAATGTCTATTTGTTCGTGCCTGTCAGCATGTAATTATGTAAAAAAATTCTGCAGTTGTTTTTATGCTCATATAATGCTATAATATAATTATTAAAATAAATTTATTGGATGTGTCAGAATGAAAGTTGTTATTCTCGCCGGAGGTTACGGCACAAGAATCAGCGAAGAAAGTCATCTCAGACCAAAGCCTATGATTGAGATCGGCGGCATGCCGATTCTCTGGCATATAATGAAGATGTACTCAAGCTACGGATATAACGAGTTTATTATCTGCTGCGGCTATATGCAGCACTCTATCAAAGAGTTTTTTGCCGATTATTTCCTTCATCGCAGCGATGTTACCTTTGACTTTTCCCAAAACGGCGAGATGACCGTTCACAATAATTTTTCCGAGCCGTGGAAGGTTACTCTTGTTGATACAGGCCTTAACACAATGACCGGCGGCAGAGTAAAGCGTGTGCAGAAGTATATCGGTGATGAGCCTTTTATGCTTACCTACGGCGACGGCGTGTCTGATGTCGATATAGGTAAACTTGTTGAGTTTCATAAACAGCAGGGCAGAATGGCAACTCTTACAGCTATTCTTGTCAGCCAGCGATTCGGTGTGCTGGATATCGACAGCAATGATGCCGTGCACGAATTCCGCGAAAAGACAGCACAGGATGGCAGCTATATCAACGGCGGCTTTATGGTGCTCGAGCCGGGTATATTTGACCTTATTGAAGGTGATTCCACAGTTTTCGAAAAGTATCCTCTCGAAACAGCTGCAAAGAGCGGTCAGCTCGGTGCATACAAGCACGACGGCTTCTGGCAGTGTACGGATACTCTGCGTGATAAGCAGCTCCTCGAAAAGCTGTGGGCAGACGGTACCGCACCGTGGAAAAACTGGTAAAATTTGATTTTTTCAGGGAGAACGCTTATGTTGGATTTATCTTTCTATAAGGGCAAGCGTGTGTTCCTTACCGGTCACACAGGCTTCAAGGGTGCCTGGCTCAGCCGTATTCTCGTCAATGCAGGCGCGGTTATTACGGGTTATTCTCTTGAACCGCCTACTAACCCTAATCTTTTTGAGCTCGCTGACCTTGAGGGTAAGATGACTTCCGTTATCGGTGACGTGCGTGATTTTTCAAGCCTTAAGGCTGCTTTTGATAACGCTCAGCCCGAAATCGTTTTCCATCTTGCGGCTCAGCCTATCGTTCTCACATCCTATGAGCAGCCGCATTTTACTTATGAAACAAATGTAATGGGCACTGTCAATATTCTTGAATGTGTGCGCCTTTGTAACAGCGTTAAGTCTGTGCTCAACGTCACAACCGATAAGGTGTACGAAAATAATGAGAGCGGCAGACCGATAAAGGAGAATGAACCGCTTGACGGTTACGATCCTTATTCAAATTCTAAATCCTGTTCAGAGCTTGTAACTCACAGCTATAAACGCTCATTTTTCGATAAAGGCGGCGTTGCCGTTTCAACGGCGAGAGCGGGTAACGTTATCGGCGGCGGCGATTTTGCGGATAACCGCATTATTCCCGACTGTGTGCGTGCGGCAATCGCTTCAGATGTCATTACCGTGCGCAATCCCAATTCTGTCAGACCTTATCAGCACGTGCTCGATCCGCTTTATGCATATCTTATGATTGCTGCGGCTCAGTACGAAAACCCTGCACTTGCTGATTACTATAACGTTGGTCCGAACGAGTGTGACTGTCTTACAACGGGCGAGCTTGCAACACTCTTCTGTAACCACTGGGGCAACGGACAGAGCTTTGAGGTGCTCAGCAAAGACGGACCTCACGAGGCAAACTTCCTGAAGCTTGACTGCGATAAACTTAAGTCGGTTTTCGGTTGGCAGCCGAGATGGTCTGCTCCCGAGGCTGTCAAAAAGACGGTCGAGTGGACTAAGGTTTATGCTTCGGGCGGCGATGTGCCCGCAAAGCTTGACGAACAAATCAACGAATTTTTTTATAAAGGATAAACAGCTATGAAAGACGAAAGACAGGCAAGAGAAGAACTGCTCCGGGCGGTAGCGGAATACTGCGAAACCTACCACAATCAGAAAAAGCCTTTTGAAGAGGGACAAAGGATTCCCTATGCTTCAAGAGTGTACGATAAAAACGAGATGGTAAACCTTGTTGATTCCGCACTCGAATTCTGGCTGACTGCAGGCAGATATACCGCACAGTTTGAAAAGCAGCTTGCGTCATATCTCGGTGTGCGTTTTTGTGCTCTTGTCAACTCTGGCTCGAGCGCAAACCTTCTTGCATTTATGACTCTGACTTCGCCTTTGCTCGGCGAGAGAGCCGTAAGAAAAGGTGACGAGGTTATCACTGTTGCGGCAGGTTTTCCCACAACGGTAACACCTATGATTCAGTTTGGCGCAGTGCCTGTTTTTGTCGATGTTACTGTTGATCAGTACAATATAGATGTAACTCAGCTTGAAAGTGCTCTCAGCCCGAAGACAAAGGCTGTTATGCTCGCTCACACTCTTGGTAATCCGTTCAACATCAAGGCTGTCAAGGAGTTCTGCGATAAAAACGGACTCTGGCTTGTTGAGGATAACTGTGATGCACTCGGCTCACGCTATACTCTCGACGGTAAAGAGGGCTTCACAGGCACATTCGGTGACCTCGGCACATCAAGCTTTTATCCGCCTCACCATATGACAATGGGCGAGGGCGGTGCTGTTTATACAAACAATCCGTTGCTTTCAAAAATTATGCATTCAATGCGTGACTGGGGTCGTGACTGTGTCTGTGCATCAGGTCAGGATAACCTCTGCGGTCACCGTTTTGACGGTCAGTATGGCGAGCTTCCGTTCGGCTATGACCATAAATACGTCTATTCTCATTTCGGTTATAACCTTAAGGCGACCGATATGCAGGCAGCAATCGGCTGTGCTCAGCTTGAGAAATTCCCGACCTTTGTTGAACGCAGAATAGAAAACTTCAACCGTCTGCGTGCAGCGCTTGAGTGTGTTTCAGATAAGCTCATTCTTCCGACTGCCTGCGAAAATTCCCGTCCGAGCTGGTTCGGTTTCCTGCTTACCTGTAAAGAGGGTGTTGACCGCAAGAAGGTTGTGCCTTATATCGAAAGCAAGGGTGTTCAGACACGTATGCTTTTTGCAGGTAACCTTATCAAGCATCCGTGCTTTGATGAGATGCGTGCAAGCGGTGAAGGCTACCGTGTTGTCGGTGAACTTAAGAACACCGACAGAATTATGGAGGATACCTTCTGGGTCGGCGTTTATCCGGGTATGACAGATGAAATGATTGACTATATGGCAAAGACCATCATCGAGGCAGTTAATCTTTAAGGAGATTTCTTCTATATGAAAGCTGTTGTAACAGGTGCGAGCAGTATGATTGCTTCTGCACTTATCAGGCTTCTGATTGCCGAGGGGCACGAGGTTTATGCTCTGTGCCGTCCCGGCTCAAAAAAGCTTGGCAACATCATAAAAAATGAGCGTGTTCATATCGTTCATTCAGATATTTCAGATATCACCGCAGTCGGTCAGAGTATCGGCTGCGGTTGTGATGCTTTTTTTCACTTTGCGTGGGGTGGCACATCCGGTGCTCAGCGCAACGACAGCCGCATACAGTCGGAGAATATCCGCTTCACGCTTGATGCTGTTGAGCTTGCTCACTCTCTCGGGTGTGAAGTGTTTATAGGTGCAGGCTCTCAGGCTGAATACGGCAGGGTTGACGGCAAAATTGCTCCGCATACTCCCTGCTTCCCCGAAAACGCTTACGGTGCCGCGAAGCTTGCTGCGGGTCACCTTTCGAGAATCGCCTGCGCAAAGCACGGCATAAGGCACGTGTGGGCGCGAATCCTAAGCGTTTACGGCATAGGTGACAATGATTTTACAATCACTGTTTCGAGTCTTAAAAAGATGCTTTCGGGTCAGGTTGCACAGTTCACTCCTGCAGAGCAGATGTGGGATTTTCTTTACTGTGACGATGCTGCAAGAGCTTTTCATCTTATGGCTAAATTTGGCAAGGACGGTGCGGTTTACACACTCGGAAGCGGTCAGGCGAGACCTCTTAAAGATTATATCAAGCTTATGCACGCGGCTTCGGGTGCTGACAGTGAGGTGCAGATAGGTGCCTTGCCTTATAACGATAAACAGGTTATGTATCTGTGTGCAGATATATCCGCGTTAACTGCTGATACAGGTTTTGTGCCTCAGGTCAGCTACGAAGAAGGTATAAAAGAAACTGTAAAATGGTTGAAAGGAAGTGAATGAAATGAGTGAGAAAAAGAAGATTTCCGTAATGATACCGTGCTATAACGAAGAGGAAAACGCACGCCCGATTTACGAAGCGGTAAAGAATGAGCTTGTTACAAAGCTGCCGCAGTATGATTACGAAATACTTTTTATTGATAACAAGTCAAAGGATAAAACACGCTCTATCATTCGTGAAATCTGTAAGGAAGATAAGAATGTAAAGGCGATATTCAACTGCCGCAATTTCGGTCAGTTCAATAGCCCTTACTACGGAATAATCAACACAAGCGGTGATTGCTGTATTACAATCTGTGCCGATTTTCAGGATCCCGTTGAGCTTATTTCTGAGTTTGTGCGCGAGTGGGAAAACGGCTACAAGATTGTTATCGGCATCAAAACAGATTCAAAAGAGAGTAAGATTATGTACGGTCTGCGCACCGTTTACTATAAGCTCATCAAAAATATGAGTGACGTTGAGCAGATTGAGCATTTTACAGGCTTCGGTCTTTATGATAAAAGCTTTGTCAAAACGCTCAGTGAGCTGGATGACCCTCAGCCCTTTATCAGAGGCATTGTTGCAGAGCTCGGTCCTGAGCGTAAGGAGATTGAATACACTCAGCCACAACGAAGAGCAGGCAAGACTCATAACAATTTTTACAGCCTTTACGATGCAGCGATGCTCTCACTTACATCATATACAAAAATAGGTTTGCGACTTGCGGTTTTTGCAGGCGGAGGATTATCGGTAATCGGCTTCATAATTGCGCTGGTTTACCTTATTCTCAAGCTTATACATTGGGACGAATTTGCCGCAGGTACAGCTCCGATTCTTATTGGTGTTTTCCTTATGAGCTCAATTCAGCTTTTCTTTATCGGTCTGCTCGGCGAATATATTATGAATATAAACAGGCGTGTTATGAAGCGACCTCTTGTCGTTGAAGAGGAAAGGCTTAATTTTGAAGAAGATAAATAAACCGGGGAGAATATTATGGATACAACAGAAGTAACCGTATTAAAAAACACTATTTATCGCGGCAAGATTCTCAACCTGCGCGTTGATATTGCAGGTCTTCCAAACGGCACGGAAGCACCGCGTGAGTTTGTTGAGCACAGCGGCGGTGTTACCGTTGCGGCATTGACAGACGATGCTGAACTTATTTTCGTTAAGCAGTTCCGCTACCCTTATATGGAGGAAGTGCTTGAGCTGCCCGCAGGCAAACTTGAGAAGGGTGAAAATCCGCTTGCCGCAGGCAAAAGAGAGCTTCGCGAAGAGGGCGGCGTTATCGCTTCGCAGTATATCAACCTCGGCGAATTCTATCCCTCGCCCGGATACACAAACGAGGTTATATACCTCTATGGCGCACGTGACCTGACTCAGGTTGAGCAGGATCTTGATGAGGATGAGTTCCTCAATGTCGAATATATTCCGCTTGACAAGGCTGTTGATATGGTGCTCAATAATGAGATAAAGGACGGCAAAACACAGGCGGCAGTGCTCAAATTAGCCGCACTTATTGAACGCAATGCAAAATGATTCTGCACAGAAAGCCTAACCGTTTGAAAAATTACGATTACAGTAGTCAAGGTGTATATTATATTACGGTTTGTACCCTTGATCGCAAATGTATATTAAGCCAAATTGTAGGGGGCGATGCCCTCATCGCCCCACAAACAAATCTCACTCACTGCGGAGAGATTGCGAGAAAATATATTGAGTCTATGTCAGGGATATGCAAATATGCGATAATGCCGAATCACATACATTTATTAATTGCAATAGACGGGCTGATGAAGGCATCGGTCCCTACAAATTCCGTGCCTAACCTTATTCGCTCATTTAAAGTACTGGTTTCAAAAGAAACAGGTCAGAGTATCTGGCAATGCTCATATTATGACCATATAATCCGTGACGAAGAGGATTATATAAACCATTTGCAATATATAGAGGATAATCCTGCCGGATGGTCGAAAGATAAATATTATATATAATGTAATAAAAACGGATAGCATTCGCAATGAACGCTATCCGTTTAATCTTTAATTTACAATTAATAATTGATAACTCTCAGCTCAAAGTAGGCCTGAGGATGTGCGCATACGGGGCAGAGCTCGGGAGCGGATTCGCTGTCAACGATGTGACCGCAATTGCGGCAGATCCATACAGTCTTTGTGTTCTTCTTGAACACTTCACCGTTTTCGACGTTTGCAAGGAGCTTGAGGTATCTTTCCTCGTGCTCTTTTTCGATTGCTGCTACGCCTGTGAAAAGTGCTGCGATATCGTCAAAGCCCTCTTCCTTTGCTTCTCTTGCCATACGTGCGTACATATCTGTCCACTCTTCGTTTTCACCTGCGGCAGCAGCCTTGAGGTTTTCCTCTGTTGTGCCGATTCCGTTCAGAAGCTTGAACCAGATTTTTGCGTGCTCTTTTTCGTTGTTTGCTGTTTCTTCAAACAGCGCGGCAATCTGCTGATAGCCTTCTTTTTTTGCTTTGGAAGCAAAGTATGTATACTTATTTCTTGCCTGGCTTTCGCCTGCGAAAGCTTCCATAAGATTTTTTTCGGTTTTTGTGCCTTTAAGGTTTGCCATTTTTCAATTCCTCCTGTATAATAAGTTTATAGTAATAATACTATCATTTTTCATATTTGTAAATAACAAAAAGAAAAATAAGGTTATACTAAATATAAATTTTTTAAGGGGAATGGAAATGAAAGTTGCAGACGGAATTATTAATGTAGGTGTTAACGACAGAAAAATTGATCTTTTCGAGGGGCTTTATGTTGTGCCCAACGGAATAGCATACAATTCCTATGTTGTGCTTGATGATAAAATAACCGTGTTTGATACAATTGATTCGCGTTACGGTGATGAATGGCTTGCAAACCTTGACGAAGTGCTCGGTGAAAAAACTCCCGACTACCTTGTGGTTGAGCATATGGAGCCTGACCATTCAGCAAGTATTGCAAAATTCGTTGCAAAATATCCTGAGGCAAAGGTCGTCGCAAACGCAAGAATTTTTTCAATGATAGCCCAGTTTTTCGGTGAAGAGCTTAAGTTTGACAAGGTCGAAATCAAAGACGGCGATGAGCTTTGTACAGGCAGACACAACTTCAAGTTTGTTTTTGCTCCCATGGTGCACTGGCCCGAGGTAATGGTTGCTTACGATATTACCGATAAGATTCTTTTCTCAGCCGATGCTTTCGGCAAATTCGGTGCGCTTGATTGTGATGAGCCCTGGGATGATGAGGCAAGAAGATATTATATCGGCATCGTCGGCAAATACGGTGCTCAGGTACAGACTCTGCTCAAGAAAGCGGCCGCTCTTGAAATTGATATGATTTGTCCGCTTCACGGTCCCGTGCTCACTGAAAACCTCGGGCATTATATAAGCCTTTACGATAAGTGGTCATCCTACACACCCGAAACCGACGGTGTTGTGATTGCGTATACAAGTATCTACGGCAACACAAAGAAGGCTGCAGAGCTGCTTTATGACAAGCTTGTCGAAAAAGGCTGCAGCGATGTGAAAATATTTGATCTTGCAAGAAGTGATAAATACACAGTGCTTGCTCAGGCTTTCCGCTGTTCAAAGCTTGTGCTTGCTTCGCCGACATATAATTCAGAGCTGTTTCCGCACACAAGAGCATTCATTGATATGCTCTGCGAACGCGGTTATAAGAACAGAACGGTCGGCATAATTGAAAACGGAAGCTGGGCACCCGTTGCGGCTAATCTCACGCGCAAGAGAATGGCTGACCTCAAAAATATCACATTTGCCGAAAATACGGTTACTGTCAAATCAGCTCTCAACGCTGAATCAGTTGCATCTGTCGAAGCACTTGCAGACGAGTTGCTTTAAGCAAAACGGAGCTTTTTATGGGATATAAATATCAGATGCACGTGCACACTTACCCGGTAAGTGACTGCGGCGTAATGACGCCGTCTGAGCTTGCTGAAGAGCTCTATTCTGGCGGTTACAGCGGCTGCGTGCTGACCAACCATTTTTATTGGGGTAATACAGGTGTTGACCGTAATCTGCCCTGGGCGGATTTTGTTGAGCGTTTTACGGAAGATTACCGCCTTGCTGTTGAGGCGGCAAAACGTTTCGATCTTGATATTCTGTTTGGTCTTGAGGAACACGTAGGCGAGGGAAAGGAAATTCTGTGCTACGGTGTGACCCCTGAAATTCTTACGGCTCATCCCGAACTGCGTGAAATCGGTCTGCAGAATTGGCACAGCGTTATGAGCAGCCGCGATGCGCTGTGTATTCAAGCTCATCCTTTCAGATTAAGAGCTTATATTCCTTCACCCGGTATGCTGGATTTCAGCTTTATTGACGGCGTTGAAGTTTTTAATGCTGCAAACCGTGAAGAAGAGAACGAAAAGGCAGAGGCTGTTGTTGCGGCAAATCCGCAGCTTATTGCTGTCTCAGGAGCTGATGCGCATACTGTGTCTGCTGCCTGTATCGGAGGAATAGAAACGAAGCGCCGCATACGTACAGTTGAAGAGCTTGTACGTGTGCTGCGCCTCGGAGATTATAAAGTATTAAAGTAAGTCGGGTGAATGTCGGTCTTAAAGGCTGTCAAGCATCTGACAGAGTTCAAGATAAAAGCTGTGTGTCTGTTCTTCGTCACCAAACAGGCCGATTGCCGTGCCGTGGTCGCCGCGCTGAACAGGCATAACCTGCCATACACCCTTTTCAATGTTTCCGCTGTCGAAGTCTTTATGAGGCTCGTCCAGCGGATATTTTGCGCTTTCGGTGTTTACGAGCGCATCATTTGCGAGCCAGCTGCCGCTGTATTCAACACCCGTGTCGGGGTCTGTGAATTTAAGACATCCCATTGCAAGTGCGGTCAGCATAATGATGGGGTTTGTGTCATAGTTGGGGTACTGGATTCCGAAAAGCTCAGATTTACTTGTTGTGGAGAATGCATATGAGAAGTAGTATACGTCATCGCTGATGTCGAGCTTGCTGTTGAGCTTCACCGTGCCTTGGGGTGTCAGGTCATACAGGCACGAATCTTCCTTGTTTTCAAGTGCAAGTGACACGGATTCAAATAAGCCGTCAGCCTTTTCTCCGCCGGGCACATCTGTCATACCGAACTGTTCTAAATGAAAGTCGACAAGGCGGCCGTTGGCGTAGCTTCTGCCCATAATTGCAGCGTAAATATAGCTGAGTGTCTGAACAATAATATCAAGGCCGAGCGCTTTGAGCGGATAGTAGACGGAAGCGCTGTTGTGCGGTGTGCAGATTGTTGTGGCACTCTTGACCCAATCGCTTTTTCCTCCGGTGAAAAGACCGGATATATCATCAGCGGATGTTGCAGCTATCTCTTCTGGCGATCCGTTGGTCAGAAGGTGAATGAGCAGTCTTATTGTTGTGCCGCCGAAGCTGTGACCGATGAGATGGATTTGCTGAATTTTTCCGTTTTCATCAAGCTCGCCCCAGTCGGGAACAAGTGCCTTGTAATATGTTCTGCCGTAACGGTCGTGGTTGTAGGCCTTTGAGTGTGCAACACCGTAATCGACTGTTGCACCGATAATCTGTGCATAGAGCTCACACGCTCTGTCCCACGCGCTGCTCATCGGACCTACCGAAGCTGAATAGCACTCGTATCCCTCACCTTGCAGGTAGGTCATAAGGTCACCTGTGGTAGCGCCCCAGTAGGGGATAATGCCGTTGATTCCTTCGCTTCCGCCCCAGCCGTTAAGACCGTGGACAAAAACAAACGGTTCTTCGTTTTTCGGTTCCCATCTGTCAGATGAAGCAAAGGCTGAAATGCCTACCGCTGAAACAAGCAGGCAGATGCTGAGAATAAACGCTGTGACTTTTTTTGCTTTCATAAAATCACTTCCTGTAGGGTTAACTGCAGGTGAAAACTGCAGTTTCAAAAAATACTATCTTAAAACTCATAAACAGAGCCCAAAGACCGAATAAAGAGATTATCTGTACGGTGTGCGTACGCTGACCATACGGAAATCAACAGGTGTGGTGTCGCAGTTGACGCGGTATACGCTGAACACAACACCCATTGCAATGTAGATACAAAGGTTTGACGAGCCGCCTGCACTCATAAACGGAAGCGTGATACCGATACAGGGCAGAAGCATAAGGCACATTCCCACATTGACGATAACCTGTGAGGCAATCATTGCGGCAACACCTATGCACATCATTTTGCCGGGGTTGTCGTTTGCCATCTGTGCAACCTTGATTGTTCTGAAAACAATAAGAAGGAAAAGCACGATTACTGCAAGACAGCCGAGAAAACCGAGCTCTTCGCCGAATACGCTGAGAATCATATCGTTTTCAGCTTCCGGCACAACACCGTTCTGTGTGTAAGCACCTTTGAAAAGTCCCTGACCTGTAAGACCGCCTGAGCCGATTGCATTTTTACCCTGAAGCTGCTGATAAATAATATCCGAATATGATTCGGGGTATATAAGAGCAAGGAATCTGTCACGCTGGATGTTGTTGAAAACCTTGACCCAGACAATAGGGAAGGCGGCAACAACGGTAAGCAGGGCGACTGCAAAATATCTGAGCTTGATGCCTGCCATAAACATCATAATTGCAAAAATCATAAGGAATACGAGTGCTGAACCCATATCACCCGTGATGACAACGAGAAGTGTCGGCACTGCACCGTGAGCACAGAGCAAAAGAATATTAAGTATTTTATCAAGTCTGTCGCTTGCCAGTTCAATATGCACGGCAAATGTAATGATAAAAGCGATTTTAAGCAGCTCCGATGGCTGGAAGTAAATACTGAAACCGCCGAGCTTGAAGGGGAGCCACGTGATAACGTCGCTTCTTTCGCTCGGACCTGTGCCCCAGATAAACAGCGACAGCATCAACGCAACGGAAACACCTGCAACAACAGGCCACAGCTTAATTATAATTTCGTAATCGATTGCCGAGATAACCATACATATTATCAGACCCAGCACAACTGCGGCAATCATAACGATTGCGTCACGTGATATGGAAGCGCCTTCTTCAAGGTTGAAGCGTGTTGCACTGAAAACGGCTATGACTCCCGCAACCGAAGCGATAACACAAAGCGCCAGCATATAAAGATCGGTTTCTTTTATGAATTTCTGTATGCTTTGCATTCCATCACCTCGCAATTTCATAGAATTATCTGACAATATTATATCTCAGTATGAAAAAAATTACAAGTAATACTTTATATATTTGACAGCCTGTGTTATAATTTATCGGACAAAGGGTGAGAAGATATGAAGAGAAAAATAATTACCAACAGTCCCGAGTCTACACACAGTCTCGGAATCGCTCTCGGTGCGAAACTGCGTCGGGGTGATGTTGTTGCATATTTCGGCGGTCTGGGTATGGGCAAAACCGCCTTTACAAGAGGTATCGCAGAGGGTATGGGGCTTGACTGTCACGTCAGCAGTCCGACTTTTGCAATTGTGAATGTCTATGACGGTTCGCCAAAGCTCTGCCATTTTGATATGTACCGTATCGACGGTTGGGACGATCTGTGCACAACAGGCTTTTTCGAGTATCTCGAGGATGATGCCGTGCTTGCGGTTGAATGGAGCGAGAATATCGAAAACGTACTGCCCGACAACACGCTTTACGTTACAATTGAAAAAGGTGAAAAAGAAACAGACAGAATTTTTACTTTTGAAGGGGATGAGCGGTTTGAAAATATTGGCGATTGAAAGCTCGGCTGTCAGTGCAAGCGCAGCTGTTTGCGATAACGGCAGAATAGTCAGCGAGAATTTTATCAACGCAGGGCTGACTCATTCGCAGACGCTTATGCCTATGGTTCAAAACTGTATGGCGACTGCCGGGGTTTCGCTTGAAGATATTGACATTGTTGCTGTCGCACAGGGCCCGGGATCATTTACCGGTATACGTATCGGTATTGCAGCTGCCAAGGGTATTGCCTTCGGTGGTAAGCCGTGCTGCGGTGTGTCAACACTTGAAGCAATGGCTTATATGCTCAGCGGAATTGACTGCATAGCACTCTGTGTTATGGATGCACGCTGCTCTCAGGTGTATATGGCAATGTTTGATTGCGGTGAAAAGGTCGAAAGACTGTGCGAAGACAAGGCGGTTATGGTTGCCGAACTGCCCGAAATGATAAAAAATTTCAAAAAAGATGTAATTTTACTTGGAGATGGCGCAGAACTGTGCTATAATTATCTGAATAGCATCTGCGATAATGTGCGCCTTGCCCCTGCTTCGTGCAGGTATCAGCGTGCATCGGGCGTTGCTCTTGCGGCAGAATATGCAGGCTTACAGCGCGTTTCGGCAGATAAGCTGACTCCCGTTTACCTGCGTGTGCCGCAGGCAGAACGTGAATTGAAAAAGAAAAGGAGTGCTGAAAAATGATAGCATTGGGAGCTGACCACGGCGGCTACGAACTTAAGGAAGCGATAAAAAAGCATCTTGACGAAAAAGGTGTTGAGTACCGCGATTTCGGTACATTTACAGGCGAAGCAATCGACTATCCCATTATTGCCGAAAAGGTTGCACTTGCAATCACAGGCGGTGAATGTGAGAGAGGTATCCTCTGCTGCGGTACAGGCGTAGGTATATCAATTGCCGCAAACAAGGTCAAGGGCATCCGCTGCGCTTGCTGTTCGGATTGCTTCAGCGCGCACTTCACAAGACTTCATAACGACGCCAACATTCTCGCAATGGGCGGCAGAGTTATCGGTTCAGGTCTTGCCTGTATGATGGTTGATACCTTCCTCGATACCGAGTTTGAGGGCGGCAGACACGCACGCAGAGTTGACCTTATAACAGAAATCGAAAATAAAAACTGAATTGTAATTCAAGAAGAAAGGATGTGTACGGACAATGAAGGTTGTTCTTAAGCAGGATGTCAAAGGTCTCGGCAAGAAGGGTGAGCTTGTAAGCGTATCAGACGGTTACGCAAGAAACTTCCTCTTCCCCAGAAACCTTGCATCGGAAGCTAACGCACAGGCAATGTCCGAACTTAAGAATAAAGAGCAGGCGGAGAAATACCGTATCGAAACAGAAACAGCAGCTGCAAAGGCTGACGCTGCAAAGATGGAGGGCAAGACAATCAAGCTCACCGCCAAGGCAGGTCAGAACGGCAAACTCTTCGGCTCTGTTACAGCTAAAGAAATCGCAGCACAGCTCGAGAAAGATCTCGGCGTAAAGATTGACAAGAAGAGACTTGACGTTGACGATATCAAGGCTTTCGGCACTTATTCCGTCGGAGCAAAGCTCAACCACGGCGTAAAGGCTTCTTTCTACGTTCAGGTCTGCGAATAATCAAATTTTCAAACGAAAGGAGGGTGCAGTGTGGATATCAGCACTCAGACCAACTATGACGGTATGAATATGCCATACAGCCTTGAGGCGGAACAGGCAGTGCTCGGTTCTGTTCTCAAAGACCCACGCTGTATGCCTACCGTTCAGACAATACTCAGGGCAGAGCATTTCTATATGCCTCAGCACAGATCCATTTATGCAATAATGGTGCTGCTTGATGCAAATGCTCAGCCTATTGATCCGCTTGTTGTGCTTGAACACCTCAAGCAGGAGGGTGTATACGACGATGCAGCAGGCAAGACCTATCTCTATCAGCTTGCTCAGGCTGTGCCTTCTGTGCAAAATGTCGATACTTACGCAAAAATCGTGCGTGAAAAGCACTATAAGCGTACCCTTATCACAACAGCACGCGACATTATTGACAGTTCAATGAATGAGGATAATTCCGCTGATCTTCTTCTCGATTCTGCTGAACAGAAGATATACAACATCCGTCAGGGCAAAAGCACTGATGCTCCCTCACGAATTGACGATGTAATCAATAACGAAGTTCTCGAAAAGCTCAAGATTATATCCAACCCAGTAGAGCGTGAAAAGCACAAGGGTGTACCCACAGGCTTTTCTATGCTTGATAAATATATTTCGGGTCTGAATAAGTCTGACCTTATAATTGTCGGCGCACGTCCCGGTATGGGTAAAACCAGCTTTGCTCTCAACCTGGCGCGTAATATCGCTGTTGTCGGCGGCAAAAAGGTTATAATGTTTTCACTCGAAATGACAAAGGCTCAGCTTGCGGAGCGTGTTCTCGCAACCGAGGCAAGAGTTGACGTCAAAAAAATGCGTTCGGGCGAATTTGACGATAACGACTGGCAGCGTATCGGTGTTGCTGTCGGCTCGCTTGCAAACTGCAACCTCTATTTTGATGATACTTCAACAATAACCGTGCCTGAAATGAAGGCTCGCATCCGCCGCATGCGTGATGTTGACGCTGTCGTTGTTGACTATCTCGGTCTTCTCAAATCAGATAAGAATTTTGAGGGTCAGCGTGTGCAGGAGGTTTCCGATATCACACGAAACCTCAAGCTTATGGCAAAAGACCTTAATATACCGGTTGTGGCTTGTTCGCAGCTTGCCAGAGTTACAGAGGGCAGAGGTAAGTCCCATAGGCCTATGCTTTCTGACCTTCGTGATTCAGGTTCAATTGAGCAGGATGCCGATATCGTTCTTATGCTATACCGTCCGTTTTACTATATCAACGAAAAGGACGGACCTCTTACAGAAGAAGATCTTGCCAAGAAAAACGAGGCTGAGCTTATAGTTGCAAAGAACAGACACGGTCCTCTCGAAACCGTGCCGCTTCATTGGAACGGTGCGTTCACTCTCTTCTCAAATGCGGAGAAAACTCGTAATGAACCTTAAAGTTAAGCAGACATCAGAGCGTCATCATATGCTTTCACCGGGGGATACTGTTCTGGTAGCCCTCTCGGGCGGAGCTGACTCGATGGCGCTCCTTAATGTTTTATATGAACTGAAAAATGAATACCGGCTCACGCTTAGAGCGGCTCATTTCAACCACGGGATCCGCGGCGATGAAGCTTTGCGTGATGAGAATTTCTGCGTAGAGGTCTGCCGTGAAATGGGTGTTGAACTGTTTGTCGGCAGGGCTGACATTCCTGAGCTCGCCCGAAAACTCGGAATAGGCGTTGAGGAATGCGGCAGGCAGGAAAGATATGCTTTTTTTGACCGCGTTGCACCTGATGCAAAGGTTGCAACGGCACATACGCTTTCCGACTGTGAAGAAACTTTCCTTTTTAATCTCGCGAGAGGAGCGTCGCTTAAAGGGCTTACTTCAATTCCGCCCGTCAGGGATAATATAATCCGCCCTCTGATTGATTGTTCACGCGCTGAGATAGAAGCATACTGTGAAGAAAACGGTATTCGTTTTGTTACGGACAGCACAAATCTTTCCGATGAATATACACGCAACCGTATCCGACACAAAATCGTGCCTGAACTAAAAAATCTCAACGGTGCGTTTGATTCCGCCTTCTCACGCTGTGTTGATTCTCTGCGTGAGGATGAAGAATTGCTTGCGATGTTGAGCAGTGCTGCTGTTGAGCGTGCACGTGTGCCGGACGGATTCCTTGTTGAACAGCTCGCTGTGCTTCACCCTTCGCTCAGACGCAGAGCGGTTGCTGACATAGTTGTTTCACTTACAGGCGAAAAGCCTCAGCATCATCATATTGATGCAGTGTGCAAGCTGTTTTTATCATCGGGTGATGTACAGATTTGCGGCGGTGTTTCGCTTCGCGTAAGGGGAGGTCTGCTTCAAAAGGTTGCCGATCCGTGCGGCGAATGGAGTGTTGAGGTTGAGATCGGAAACAATAAATTGTCCGGATATGACGTAAATATTGCGGTTTGTGATAAAAATGACACAATAAATATTGAAAAAATTAACAAACACCTATTGGATAATTCTGTAAATTATGATAAAATAAAGGGAAAGTTGTTTTTAACATCTATCCGCGAGGGCGACAGGGTTTGCCTGAGAGGCAGAGGTGTCACAAAACAGCTTCGTAAGATTTTTAACGAAATGCACGTTCAGCCTGAGCTTCGTCGCAGTATACCTGTGCTTCGTGACGATGAAGGCATTTTGTGGGTGCACGGTGTCGGTGTTGCTCAAAGAGCAGCTGTTGATAAAGATACCTGCCGTATGCTGGTGCTGACTTCGGAGAAAGTCTGAAAGCATAAATTGAGTGATTATCGCCAACATTAATCGGTGTAACGATATTTAAAAGATACATCACTTTATCGAATATACAGAAGGAGTTAAAAAATGGACGGAAACAAGAAAAGAAAGATACGCACGCTGCTGATTTATCTGCTTGCGTTTGCGCTCGTTATCGGCGCAGGCTTTTACCTGATCACCTCATCAACACAGGGCGAGCGGGTTCAGTACTACGAGATAGTATCAAAATTTGAGCAGGGTAAGGTAACTGAATACAGCCTTAACCTCAGCTCCGGTGCACTCATATATGTTGAGAAGGATGAAAAGGGTAACACGGTTCCGCAGAGGTACACCGTTCCCAATGTTCAGATTTTTATCAACGATATTCATCCACTCGTCAGTGAGTACAACAAAGATCCTGCAAACGCAGGAAACCCTATAAAGTACGACTATGAGCGTGGCGGCGAAAATTCGTGGATAATGAACGTGCTGCCGACACTTATGCTTATGCTTGTGCTTGGCGGAATAATGTTCTTCTTTGTCCGCCGTATGGGTCAGAGCTTCAATAACGAAAACAACAAGACTCTCAGCTTCGGCAAAGCACGCATCAAAAACGCCAAGGATGAAAAACGTAAGGCAAAGTTTGAAGACGTTGCAGGTGCAGATGAAGAAAAAGAAGAGCTTGCAGAGATTGTTGAGTTCCTCAAGAATCCCGCCAAGTTCAATGAGCTTGGTGCGAGAATTCCCAAGGGCGTTCTTCTCGTAGGCCCTCCCGGTACAGGTAAAACTCTTCTTGCAAGAGCTGTAGCAGGCGAGGCTGACGTACCGTTCTTCTCAATTTCGGGTTCCGATTTCGTTGAGATGTACGTTGGTGTCGGTGCCTCACGTGTACGTGACCTTTTTGATCAGGCGAAGAAGAATTCACCCGCAATCATCTTTATCGATGAGATTGATGCTGTCGGCCGTCACAGGGGTGCCGGTATGGGCGGCGGTCATGATGAACGTGAGCAGACGCTCAACCAGCTGCTTGTTGAGATGGACGGTTTCGGTGCAAACGAAGGCGTTATTATTATCGCTGCAACAAACCGACCCGATATACTTGACCCTGCGCTCCTGCGTCCCGGCAGATTTGACCGTCAGGTTACAGTCAACTACCCCGACCTCAAGGGCAGAGAAGCTGTTCTTAAGGTTCACGCAAAGGGCAAGCCCCTCGCGCCCGATGTTGATCTTGCGGTTATTGCCCGCTCTACTGCAGGCTTTACCGGTGCTGACCTTGAAAACCTTCTTAATGAGGCAGCTCTGCTTGCTGCAAGAAAAGACAAGAAGGCAATTACAATGAGCGAAATCGAAGAAGCTACGGTCAAGGTAGTTGTCGGCACTGAGAAAAAATCACATAAGATGACCGATAAAGAAAAGAAGCTTACAGCATATCACGAGGCAGGTCATGCCGTTGCAACGTTCAACCTCGAATCACAGGATCCCGTTCACGAGATCTCGATTATTCCCAGAGGTATGGCAGGCGGCTACACAATGTCTATCCCGACAGAGGATAAGAGCTATACCACAAAGAACGATATGCTCGACAACCTTGTGACACTTCTCGGCGGACGTGTTGCTGAGGCGATTATCCTCGGCGATATTTCAACCGGTGCATCAAACGACATTCAGCGTGCAACCGAGATTGTCCGCGGTATGATAACAAAATACGGTATGAGTGATGAACTCGGTCCGATTGCGTTCACTTCGGGTAATAACGAGATATTCCTCGGCAGAGATTACGGTCAGACCCGTAACTATTCGGAGAAGGTTGCAAGTTCAATTGATGAAGAAATGAATTCTATCATCACAGGTGCTTACAAGCGCTGTGAGGATATTCTCACAACCGATATTGATAAGCTCCATGCCGTTGCTCAGTACCTTATTGAGCACGAGAAGATGAACGGTGAAACCTTCAAGGCTATTATGACAGGCTCTTTTGGCAAGGAAGAGGATACTGTATCCGAGCCTGAAAACGCACCCGAAATCAAAGCAGAAACTGAAGAATAAGATCTGTAATTTGCCGGCACGCCTTTGGTAGTGTCGGCAAACTGCGGTATAAAGAGAGGGAAACAAATGCCTAAAAAAGCGGAATACGGAGTAGAAAGCATAACCTCGCTCAAAGGTGCGGACCGTGTGCGTAAGCGCCCCGGCGTTATATTCGGCTCGGACGGACTGGAGGGCTGTGAGCACTCCATTTTTGAAATTATCTCAAACTCAATAGACGAAGCGCGTGAGGGTCACGGCGACAAGATTATTGTCACCCGTTTTACGGATGGCTCTGTTGAGGTGCAGGATTTCGGCAGAGGTATCCCTGTCGATTACAACCCGAAAGAAAAGAAATTCAATTGGGAGCTTGTTTTCTGCGAGCTTTATGCAGGCGGTAAGTACGACACCAATGACGGCGGCAGTTACGAGTATTCGCTCGGTCTGAACGGTCTCGGTCTTTGTTCAACCCAGTATGCATCCGAATATATGGAGGCTGAAATCAAGACGGGCGGCTTCCGTTATGAGCTGAAGTTCAAAAAGGGTAAGCCCTCGGGCAAGATGCTCAAGGAAGAGTACGCAAAGCGTGACACCGGCACGAGAATCAAATGGAAGCCCGATCTCGATGTTTTCACCGATATTGCCGTGCCGCTTGATTATTTTCAGTCAACTCTCAAGCGTCAGTCAATCGTCAACCCCGGTGTACGTTTTATCCTTAAAAACCAGAAGGGTAACGCAAACTCGTTTGAAACGTTCGAATATCTCTACGAAAACGGTATTAAGGACTATGTTGATGAGCTTGGCGGCGACACTGCAATCAGCCAGACTCAGCTGTGGACTGCTGAGCGTGTAGGCCGTGACAGAGAGGATCAGAAGGACTATAAGCTCAAGATAAACGTTGCTGTCCGTTTCTCAAACAAAACTCAGCTCAAAGAGTACTATCACAACTCAAGCTGGCTTGAACACGGCGGCGCACCCGATAAGGCTGCAAGAAGCGCCCTTGTTTCACAGATTGATGCTTATCTCAAGCAGAACAACAAATACA
Organism: Clostridia bacterium; assembly: GCA_017625095.1. Taxonomy (GTDB): domain Bacteria; phylum Bacillota; class Clostridia; order Oscillospirales; family Acutalibacteraceae; genus UBA8612. The sequence continues at coordinate 33,586 of JAGALQ010000006.1, forward strand.
CAAAGACCGATCCGAAAATCAGTTTTCAGGATATTGAGGATTGTCTGATTCTCGTTGTTTCGTCTTTTTCAACACAGACCTCTTACGAAAACCAGACAAAGAAATCAATCACAAACAAGTTTATTCAGGAGGCTATGACAGACTTCCTGCGTAAACAGCTTGAAATATACTTTATTGAAAATAAGCTTGATGCGGAAAAAATCTGCGATCAGGTGCTCATCAATATGAGAAGCCGTGTCAAAGCGGAGAGCACACGTCAGACAATCAAAAAAAATCTGCAGACGAGCAACGATATGGCAAACAGAGTGCAGAAATTTGTCGACTGCAGAAGCAGAGACGTCAATCTGCGCGAGCTGTTTATCGTTGAGGGTGACTCTGCATTGGGTGCCTGTAAGCAGTCGAGAGACTCCGAGTTTCAGGCTATTATTCCCGTCAGAGGTAAAATCCTCAACTGTCTCAAGTGTGAGTATGACAGAATTTTCAAGAGCGATATCATAACCGACCTTATAAAAGTCCTCGGCTGCGGTATTGAAGTCAAGGGTAAGGCTGCCAAGGATTTGTCCACCTTCAATCTTGATAACCTTCGCTGGAATAAGGTTATTATCTGTACAGATGCCGATGTTGACGGATTCCAGATAAGAACACTTATCTTAACTATGATTTACAGGCTTATGCCGACTCTTATTGAGAAGGGCTATGTCTTTATTGCGGAATCTCCGCTTTATGAAATCACTTACAAAGACCAGACCTGGTTTGCCTATACCGAAAAGGAAAAGGCAGATGTGCTCGCTGAGCTTGAGGGTAAGAAGTTTACCATTCAGCGCTCAAAGGGTCTTGGTGAAAACGATGCGGATATGATGTGGCTCACAACCATGAATCCCGCAACACGCCGCCTTATCAGAATCGAGCCTGATTTTGCAGAGGCAATGGCAGATAAATTTGATCTGCTGCTCGGTGATAACCTTGCAGGCAGAAAGCAGTATATAGCGGAAAACGGCCACCTTTATATTGATATGGCTGACGTAAGCTGAGAAAGGGGAGTGTGTTTAATTGGCAAGAAAAAAGCCCGAAAAACAGCCTAAGGCTGAAGTGAATCCGAATGCACATATCCTCGGCGCGGGTGAGGTTGTAAACCAGCGCATTACCGATACGCTTGAAATCAACTATATGCCCTATGCGATGAGCGTTATTATGTCCCGTGCAATTCCTGAAATTGACGGTCTCAAGCCTGCTCACCGCAAGCTTCTCTATACAATGTATAAGATGGGTCTTCTTAACGGCTCAAGAGTCAAGTCAGCTAACATTGTCGGTCGTACAATGCAGCTCAACCCCCACGGTGATGCCGCTATTTACGATACGATGGTGCGTCTTTCCCGCGGATATGAAGCGCTTCTTCATCCGCTTGTTGATTCAAAGGGTAACTTCGGTAAGGCTTACTCGCGCGATATGATGTGGGCTGCTTCACGTTATACCGAGGCAAAGCTTGAGTCAATCTGCTCCGAGCTTTTCGGCGATATTGATAAGGATACCGTTGATTTTGTTGATAACTACGATAACTCTATGAAAGAGCCCACTCTTCTTCCCGTTTCTTTCCCGAGTGTGCTTGTCAACGCAAACACCGGTATTGCTGTCGGTATGGCAAGCTCAATCTGCTCGTTCAACCTTGAAGAAATCTGCAACACCACGGTAGAGCTTATCAAAGACCCCGATTTTGATGTTTCAGAAACAATAAAGGCTCCCGATTTTATCGGCGGCGGTCAAATTATCTACAACCGTGAAGAGATGGATAGCGTCATCAACAACGGCAGAGGAAGTATCAAAGTCAGAGCAAAATATAATTACGATAAATCAAACAACTGTATCGATGTTTTTGAAATTCCGCCTACAACAACAGCGGAAGCAATAATCGATAAGATGATTGAAAAGTTCAAAGCTGGCTCACTTAAAGAGATAAGTGATGTGCGTGATGAAACGGATAAGAACGGTCTGAAAATCACAATCGACCTCAAGCGCGGCGTTGACCCGGATAAGCTTATGCTCAAGCTCTATAAGCAGACACCTATGGAGGATACCTTCTCCTGTAACTTCAACGTTCTTATCGCAGGTATGCCTCAGGTGCTCGGTGTAAAGGACCTTCTGACCGAATGGATTGCGTTCCGTACCGAGTGTGTTCGCCGCAGAACCTTCTATGATCTGCAGAAGTGCCGCGACAAGCTGCATCTGTTGCAGGGTCTTCAGAAGATTCTTCTTGATATCGACAAGGCTATCAGCATTATCCGTAACACTGATGAGGAAAAAGAGGTTGTCACAAACCTTATGATAGGCTTCGGTATCGATGAGATTCAGGCTGAGTACGTTGCTGAAATCAAGCTGCGTCATCTCAACCGCGAATATATCATCAAGCATACAAAGGATATTGAAGGTCTTGTTGAAACAATCAAAGACCTTGAGGAAATCCTCGCAAAAGGTCAGCGTGTAAAGAAGATAATTATTGCTGAGCTTCAGAATGTAGTCAAAAAGTTCGGTAAGCCCAGAAGAAGCGAGATTATCTATCAGACGGAAATTGCCGAAGAGGAGACAGAAGAGCCAGTATCGAACGAGCCCGTTCATATCTTTATCTCCCGTGAAGGCTATTTCAAGAAGATTACACCGCTTTCACTTCGCATGAGCGGAGAGCAGAAGGTCAAGGAAAACGATGAGATTATTGCAACCTATGACACAACTAATGACGTTGAACTGCTCTTCTTTACAAACAAACATCAGGTATATAAAGCAAAAGCTGATGATTTTGAGTTTACAAAGGCAAGTGTGCTCGGCGATTACGTGCCCTCAAAGCTCGATATGGAGCCTGAGGAAACCGTCGCCTATATGGCGTTGCTCAAGGAATATAACGGTTATATGCTCTTCTTCTTTGAAAACGGTAAGGTTGCAAAGGTCGATATGTCCGCATACGCAACCAAGACCAACCGTAAGAAGCTTATCAAAGCTTACTGCGATAAGTCACCGCTTGTAAGTGCCGTTTATCTTCAGCAGGATGTTGAGCTTGTGCTTATTTCAAGTGCAGGCAGACATCTGCTCTTCAATACTGCAGCAATAGCCTCAAAGACAACTAAGGATACGCAGGGCGTGGCTGTATTCACACTCAAGAAAGGTCAGCGTCTTATGACGGTCAGACCTTATGTTGAGGGCGAGTTTGCAAAGCCATATCGCTATCGCACAAAGAATCTTCCGTCAACAGGTGCGCTGCTCAGTGCAGAGGACAGCGGCGAGCAGATAACACTTATATAATTGTATATTATATGTAACTGTTAAAGCAGGCTTCCCCGCCGTTAACAGCCGACGGGAAAGCCGCGTGCAAACGCTTTTAAAACCGTTGCTTTGTCCGTCTACAGTATTTTAAGCGTTACCACACAATATATGCTTTGAAATATTTTCCGTATATTTCACACTTTTTTAAAAAAAGTGTTGCAAAATCAGAAAGTATATGTTAGAATACTCAAGTATAAAAACGGAAGATGTTATATCTATCTGAAAAGAAAGGGTAAATCGTTCTGCCAAGGCAGACGTTAAGGTGATTATTATGGTATGGTATGAAATCGTATTTGGCGCTGTTCTTATTGTTCTCTCAATCGCTGTTACAGCACTTGTTCTCCTTCAGGAGGGTAACTCTCAGGGCCTTTCCGGCACTATTGCAGGCGGTGCAGAGACATTCTTCGGTAAGAACAAAGGTCGCACAATGGAAGCAAAGCTTGTCAAGCTTACAAAGATTCTCGGCGTCGGTTTCTTTGTAATTGCTCTTGCTGCAAAGATCATTATCACAATATTCTGATCAACCGCAAAGTCATACAGCTGAGGTCGCAAGATCTCGGCTGTTTTTTTGTTGTATATCGCTTGACTATTTTTTTCGATGTGCTATCATTACTGGTATATGTTTAAATGATCCGAGGTTATTTTTATGTGCGCAAATCCCATAACAGCAATCATCGTCGGCGGCGGTCACCGCTCATTCACTTATGCAGAGCTTGCTCTCAAATGTCCCGATAAGCTTAAAATCGTCGGAATTGCCGACCCGAATCCTTACCGTTGCGAAAAAGCAAGGAAGATGTTCGGATTCCCTGCGGAAAACTGTTTCTCAAATGCGCAGGAGCTGGCTTTGGTGCCGAAGTTTGCAGATGCTGTAATCAACGGCACGATGGATCATCAGCACGTTGAAACCGCAATCCCTCTGCTTGAGGCAGGCTACGATATGCTTCTTGAGAAGCCTTTTGCCGTCAATATGGAGGAACTTGAAAAGCTTGTCGGCACGGTTGAAAAGTACGGTAACAAGGTTATGATTTGTCACGTGTTGCGCTACACACCGTTTTATCTTGCAATCAAGAAACGTGTGCTTGCAGGTGAAATCGGTGATGTTATCAGCATAAATATGTTTGAGCACGTCAGCTATCACCACGCTTCAACATCTTATGTCAGAGGTAAATGGGGCAGAAAAGAGGAGTGTAAAACCTCAATGCTGCTTGCAAAATGCTGCCACGATCTTGATATTATGATGTGGATGATGAGCGGCGACAAGCCGAAAACGGTTTCAAGCTGCGGCTCGATCTTTCAGTTCAAGCCCGAAATGGCTCCCGAGGGTGCAGGTACAAAATGCCTTGTCGACTGTCCTCACGTTGACAGCTGCATTTATTCCGCAAAACGCATTTATATCGACCATCCCGACAGATGGGAGTTTTATGTCTGGTCAGCACTCGAGGACCTTGAAAACGCAACAATTGAGGATAAAATCAATCTGCTCAAGGGTGACAGTCCTTACGGCAAGTGCATATATAAGAGTGGTAACGACGTTGTCGACCATCAGAGCGTTATGGTTAATTTTGAAAGTGGTGCAACGGGCACTCACAATATGATTGCAGGTGCGGCAAGACCGATGAGAAGAATTGAAATCGTCGGTACAAAGGGCGAAATTTACGGAGAATTTGAAAATAACGATATACATATTCTTAAAATAAATCCCGATCCCGATAAGGAGTTTGACGAAGAGGTTGTTAACCTCGCAGCGTTTGCAAACACCTGCGGTCACGGTGGCGGAGATCTTGCTCTTGCAGAGGATTTTGTCAATTATATCCGCGGAGGAGAGCCTTCGGTTTCCTGTACTTCGATTTTCGATTCGGTTGCCGGCCACAAAACAGTTTTCCTTGCAGATATGTCACGCGAAAATTCAAGCGCGGCAATGAAATATTAAGAGGTAATACCGTATGGTAACAAACAAGAAAAAAGCTATGGGCGGCAATTTTGCGTTGCTGCTTGCCGCTGTCATCTGGGGCACGTCTTTTGTTGCACAGGATGTCGGTATGGAGCACGTTGAGGCTTTTACATATAACGGCATACGTATGCTTATGGGTGCAGCGGTGCTGATACCCGTTATACTGTTTATGCAGCTCGGTATGAAAAAGTCCGGTCGCGCAGAAGTTTGGGACAAAAAGCGGATTTTCACCCAGGCTAAAAGCGGTATTATCTGCGGTCTGATCCTCTTTTGTGCAAGCAATCTTCAGCAGTTTGCGTTCAACTATATTCCCGAAGGCGCATCGGGTAAAATCGGATTCATAACAGCGCTTTATATGTTGCTCGTTCCGATATTCGGTCTGTTCCTCAGGCAAAAGCAGCGGCTTATCGTCTGGTTTGCCGTTATAATGGGCTGTGTGGGTGCATATCTGCTGTGTGTCGATTCGGCTATGACAATAGGTCCGGGCGAAATACTGACTCTCGGCTGTGCGGTTTTCTTTGCAATACATATCCTTTATATAGACAGCGTTGCCGATAAAACTGACGGCGTTATCCTTTCCGCAACGCAGTTTCTGGTGGTAGGTGTGCTGTCGGTAATATGTATGTTTATCTTTGAAACACCGCGCATTGCAAACATCAACACCGCTATCGTGCCTATTCTTTACTCGGGTGTAATGAGCAGCGGTGTTGCATATACACTTCAGATTGTCGGTCAGAAGCACACTAATCCTGCGATTGCTTCGCTTCTGATGTGTCTTGAATCGGTGTTTGCCGTTCTGGCAGGTTGGGTGATTCTCGGTGATAATCTTGAAATGCGTGAATATATCGGCTGTGCGGTTATGTTTGCAGCGATAATTCTCACCAACCTTCCTGAAAAGAAAAAGAGCAAATAAAGTGGTTGCTTTAATAGGTATGAAATTTATGACAGAGTGCTTAAGGCACTCTGTTTTTTTATAACAATTTATTCAAGAATGCATTTTTCTATTGCGTTTTCTGACATATTTTGATAAACTGTAACCATATATGGCTATTGAAGAAAGGAGAGGTAATGAAAAGCAAAAGGTATGACGGCTGTCTTATCTGCACAGATATGGACGGCACTCTGCTCACAACGGATAAGGTGCTCAGCCGTGAGAATGCCGAGGCAATAAAACGCTTTCAGCAAGGCGGCGGTCTTTTTACTGTTGCAACGGGCAGATACTGGGATTTCGTTAACGTATACAGGGATGTTTTTGTTCCGAATACACACGTTATCTCGCTCAACGGCTGCGTTATATCAGAGTACGGCAGTGAAAAAATAATTCGCTGTGCTGAAATGGATAAAGCTTGTTTTGATGAAGCGGAATATGTTTTTGACAGCTGTCCTCAGCTTACAATGCTTCTTGTCAACACAACACGCGGCTTTGTCCCCATCAAAAGGGGTGAGCTTTCAAAGCTTGATGAAATTGAAATAAACAGTGACAATAGAATCTATAAAATGACATGGATGTCTTTACCCGGTGAAGAACTCACCGAGGAAACCAGAGCATTCTTTGTTCCGTTTGCAAAGGACAGATATAACTGCGAACGAAGCTGGCCGGGCGGTATGGAATATTATCCGCTTGAAGGCGGCAAGCACAATGCGGTTATGTGGCTCAAACAGCACACGGCATCTGATAAACTTATCTGCGTAGGCGATTATGAAAACGATGTGACTATGCTCGGGTGTGCAGATGTTGGAGTAGCGGTCAGCAATGCGATTGACTGTGTGCGTAACGCAGCGGATATAACAGTATGCTCCAACGACGAGAACGCAATTGCGGCTCTTATTGAGAGATTATAAAATTGAGAGGTAATAACATGAAAGATTATATTAAACGAATTACTACAATACCCAAAAAATGGGAACTTGTCTGGTGGTGGATTATCCGCGGTGCAATGATCTTCGGTATTATTGATTCATTGGTCGGCATTACATCACGCGGCGGCAATCCGCTTATGGTCAAGCAGATGGCAGCTAACATTGTCGGTATGTTTGCGTGGGAAATCTGCCAGATGATGAGCAAAAAGAACTTTATGAGATATCTTCCTTCATACATCCAGGACTTCACTGTCTTCGGATTCTTCATGGCTTCTTTTTGCGGAGCATATCTCAACCTTTACTACAGCTTCCGTTTCTACGATCTTATATTCCACTTGTTCGGCGGCGCAGCAGGTGCTCTCTTCGGCTATGAGGCTCTTGTTGCAATGCAGCACCGTGATAAGGTGAGAAGTCACGTTCCCTTTGTTGTTATTGCAGCATTCGGCTTCTCGTTTATCTGCGGTAATGCATGGGAGATTGTCGAGTTTGTTCTTGATCAGTTCTTCGGCTCCGACGCTCAGCACTGGTGCCGTGAAGCAGCAAATGCAGCAGCAAATGCTCCCGGCGGAAACGAGTTCCTTGCAAATCCGCACATAATTCCCCATGTTGCAACTGTTATGGGTGAAGGCTGGACTGCTGAAACATATCAGATCCGTTGGGCAATTATGGACACTATGGAAGATATTATCTGCAACACCATCGGCGGTGCAGTGGTCTACGTTGTTCTTCTTATATGGCCCTATCACCACACCGGTAAGAACAATGTCAACAACCTTTATACAGACATTGTTGCAGAGAAGAAGCCCAGAAAAGAAGCTGCAGTAAAATGAGTGAGTTTCTGAAGTTTATAGAAAAAGCAGGCAAAGTGGTGCCGAGTGAGCGTCAGCTCAGACATATGAAGGAAACACCCTTCTATGCCTTCATCCACTTCAGCCCCAACACCTATACAGGTCTTGAATGGGGTACGGGTGAAGAAGACCCTGCAATTTTCAACCCCACAGAACTTGATTGTGACAGCTGGGTTGAGGCGATCAAATCAGCAGGTATGAAAGGTGCAGTTATCACCGCCAAGCATCACGACGGATTTTGCCTCTGGCAGACGGAAACAACCGAGCACAGCATAAAAAACAGCCCCTACAAAAACGGCAAGGGTGACGTTGTGCGTGAGCTTGCCGAAGCTTGCCGCAAAGGCGGAATAGAGTTCGGCTTTTATCTCTCTCCGTGGGACAGAAACAGCAAGTACTACGGTACGGACAAATACAACGATTTTTACCGTGCACAGCTTACCGAGCTGCTTACAAACTACGGTGAGGTTTTTCACGTGTGGTTTGACGGTGCCTGTGGTGAAGGTCCTGACGGCAAAAAGCAGGTTTACGATTTTGAATCGTACTTTGAGCTTGTGCGCAGATATCAGCCGAATGCGACTATGTTCAAGGATGACGGTCCCGATATCCGTTGGTGCGGTAATGAGTCGGGCAGCTCCCGTGCTGCAGAATGGGCGGTTGTGCCTTATGAGCTTTGCGGATTCTGCGAAAAGCAGACCGAGGGCGCACTTCTTGAAGGTGAACTGAAAAACGCTTACAACAGCGATAAGGATATCGGTTCGCTCGATAACATTATGTATTCAGGCGGTCTTGTTTTCTGTCCGTCGGAGATTGATATGTCAATCCGTCCGGGTTGGTTTTATCATCCGGAAGAAGAACCGCATTCTCTTGAAAGGCTTTTTAAAACATATATCAATTCGGTCGGCGGCAATACGTCGTTCAATCTTAACATTCCGCCTATGCCCAATGGCAGGTTTGATCCGCGCGATACAGCAAGACTCAAAGAGCTTGGCGATAAAATCCGTTCAAGCTTCGGCGATAATCTCTGCAACGGCGCAAAAATAACCCGTACGTCTCTCAGCTCAACTCAGTGTGAATACCTTGTTGAGCTTGATGGTGAAAAAGAAATCCGTTTCTTTGAGCTTGAAGAGGATATTGCAAAGGGTCAGCGTGTTGCGTCTTTCCGAATTATGAGCCGAAAGAACGGTCGTTGGGAGAGAGTTTACTCGAATTATTCCACAATCGGTTTTAAGCGAATTATTGAAGAACACGTTTGCTGTGACGCTTTTAAGATTATTGTTGAAGCATCAAGAGGCGAGGCGCTGATCAGTAAAATCGCCGCATATTAAGGAGTTAGCTATGATACCTGAACTTACGTTTGAATATCTTCTCGGTGCCGTTCCGATATGGGGCAAGCCGAACACTTATTTCGGCTCCGTTGCTCTCAAAGAAAACAGCGGTGTCTTTGACGATCAGTTCCGCTACAGGCTTACTGTTATCGTACCCGAAGAAGGGGATAAGGAGGTTTCAGCTCTTTATTATATCGGCTGGCAGTCTTATGATAACGCTGACAAAGAGCAGATGACAGAGAAAAGATTTTCTGCCGATGATGACGGTGCAGCAGCTGCCTGTGCCTGGCTTCGCGAAGAGTTGGCAAAATATACAATAGAATAATCCTATAATAATTAAAAAAATACAAAAAAACACTTGCTTTTTGGTTTGTAATCTGTTAATATAACTTATGTTCGTTTGGTTAAAGACTTTACTTAAGGAGGTGCCGCAAATGGCAAAATGTGAATTCTGCGGTAAGGACGTTGCATTTGGTATCAAGGTATCGCACTCACACAGACGTTCAAACAGAACTTGGAAGCCCAACATCAAGCGCGTTAAGGCTGTTGTAAACGGTTCACCCAAAAGGGTATACGCTTGCACTCGTTGCCTTCGTTCCGGTAAGGTTACACGTGCTGTCTGATGTAAAACCAGTTGATTTAGAGACTGTCATTTGTGACAGTCTCTTTTTCATTGTCTCTTTAGCAAAGACAAAACCCCCGGTTCTACCGGGGGAGAAAAAAGTGCGAAGCTAAAACAAAATGCGCGAGCTCGAAGCCAGCGAAAAAGGAAGCCGGTGAATTGTCAAGTAAGTGCAACACCATATCCGAAGAAAATTTCGGCAGGTGAATGCCAACCAAGACATTTTCTTGGTCTGTTGTTAATGAGATTGACAACGAAATCGACATCATCTTGAGAAATCAAGCGAAAATCAA